>NZ_CABPTY010000020.1:0-604 GCF_902460415.1 Campylobacter concisus | reverse complement strand
TTTAGTATCTCCTCTTTGTCGCTATCCATACGCAAACCAGTTTCCCCAACTGCAAAGTCGTAAGTGTGTTCGAGCATTTTTATTTGCTCTAGTATTAGCTTAACGGTTTCTTTCATTGCTTCATACTTTCAATGATTTTTTTAACATACAATGACTAAAAACCTAAGAAATTTTGTAGGTGTTTTATGCTCTCGAAAGTCATTTCGGTTATGTAGTCATCATCAGAATTTTTTAGCTTGGCTTTGATTTTATCCTGGTAATCATTTAGCTCAATAATTTTTAGGGTGTCATATTCTTGAGTGTGTGGATTTTTAACTCTGACGCTTTGGAAAAGGTAGGGTTTTAGCTCGACGATTTTGTTTTGTTTCAAAGATCGCAGCCTCTCTTCTCTTTGGATATCTCTTGCAATAGTTGCTAGATTTCTTTCGTTCTCTTTCTCGTCTTTTTCAAGCTCTGAAACAGGCTGCGGCATAAAAGTAAATTCTAGCGTTTCAATCTCTCGTCCTTTTTTAAATTTTCGGACTGATAGTTTTTGAAAAGGTGTGCGGCGCATATCAAAAAGGTTGCGCTCCGCCGATAGTTCTTTGATTGTAGGCTTTAAAAT
>NZ_CABPTY010000019.1:0-633 GCF_902460415.1 Campylobacter concisus | reverse complement strand
ATAATAATCAGCGAGAGCATGATCGACACGCTATCGTTTTGCGAGATGAAAGGGATAAATTTGCAAGAGACGCTGCTATGCTCGACCAACGGGCAAATATCGACATCGCAAAAAGATGCGATTAAAGCGCTTCGCAAGCTCGCCCCGGATGCAAAATTTACGCTAGCGTTCGATAATGACGATCGCGGCAAAGAGTTTGGCAAGATCGTAGAGCAAATAGTGCCGAATGCTGACAGGCAAATGCCTATATTAAAGGACTTTAACGATGATTTGGTAGTCGGCAAAGCATTGGGGCTAGCAGCGCGCAATATTAGTAAAGAAAACATTTTAAAGCCTTTGAGCGAGCTTGGCAAGAAAGTAGAGTATTTATCAAAGAAATATGATTTTTTAGAGCCTTGCGCAAAGAATGAGCGCGTAAATGAGCTTTTAAGATTTAATCCTTCAAAATTTAAAGAGATAGCCCCAAAGGTGCAGCGTCTGCCCGGAATGAGAGAATGCTTTAAACGACTTAATCTCGTCGAAAAAAAAATCGGCAGGGAGTATTCTAGGGCTATATGATTTATAGAATATTGATTAATTCGGGCAATCAAGATTTAAGCTGGATTTTAAAGTTTAAGGTTTATATAAGCTTTT
>NZ_CABPTY010000018.1:0-661 GCF_902460415.1 Campylobacter concisus | reverse complement strand
TTGCCTCTTCGCCGAATTTTTCGTCCAAATACTCGGAATAATCGGCTTTTGGAGCTTGTGCAAGTTGGGCTAGCGTAGCGTGTTTGTCTTTTTGCATAAAGTATTCGGCGAAAAATACAAACATCGTTCTTGCCGATTTTATCCAGTGATCATTTTCACTGCCTTTTTCGCCTACGAAAATGGTAGAAGCTATCTGCTCGGCCAATTTTTTGATATGTATATACTCCATGTCTTTAACGATTGAACGATCGAACGGGTTAAAAAATAGCGTATTATCCCAGCTAAAAGGGGAGAATAGCTGAATTTCGTTGTTAAAATATTTTTGCCTATACCCGGCTGTTTTTTTATATAGTTCGCCTTTGATATCTAGCGTTACGCAAGAAGCCGGTACGCTTAGTAAATTTGGAATGATCATACCCGCCGTTTTACCGCTTCCAGGAGGCGCTACCACTAGCGTTGAGAGCGGCTGCGTAGCCCTTAAAAACTGCGGATTATCGCTATCTATATTGTGACATCCTAGCACCAAGCCGTTTTTATAGTTTATATTCATTTTAGGGAAGTCTTCGGGCGTCGCAAACCTTGCTGAGCCATAATCTTCGCCGTCTCTAAAATACGGCAATAGCCACCACGTAAAGACTACCAAAAACGGGGCGATCAGCGT
>NZ_CABPTY010000017.1:0-732 GCF_902460415.1 Campylobacter concisus | reverse complement strand
ACCATATCGTCTTTAACTTCTACGGTAACGGTACCGCTAGTAAAAGTCGTATAAGTGCCGTCACTAGCTCCTTTACTCCATCCGCCACCAGAAAGATTAAGTCTATCTCCATCATCGCCGTCTATTTTTAGTATATTATTATCGCTACCACGTAGTATATTTTGAATATCATTTGCAGTTAGGTTGAGCGTAGCATTATCGTTGATTATATTTCCATTTTCATCGGCATGACCACCTAGCTGAATCTTTTCAATACCACTAACCTTACTAAAATTATTTGTTTATCATCCAGACTTACTGATTAAATAACTAAAATTTTGTAGATTTGATGCTAGTTAAAAAAATAAACAATTATAAAAATTTAATGATAGAAAAGAGATACCCCAATGGATAAACCTTGGGGTATTTAAAAATTAGCTCACTAAACAAAACGTTGTTTAGTATATTACGTTATTTACCATATCGTCTTTAACTTCTACGGTAACGGTACCGCTAGTAAAAGTCGTATAAGTGCCGTCACTAGCTCCTTTACTCCATCCGCCACCAGAAAGATTAAGTCTATCTCCATCATCGCCGTCTATTTTTAGTATATTATTATCGCTACCACGTAGTATATTTTGAATATCATTTGCAGTTAGGTTGAGCGTAGCATTATCGTTGATTATATTTCCATTTTCATCGGCATGACCACCTAGCTGAATCTTTTCAATACCACTAACCTTACTAAAATTA
>NZ_CABPTY010000016.1:0-1153 GCF_902460415.1 Campylobacter concisus | reverse complement strand
GTAAGCAGCGTAGTGCAAGACATAATCCAGCAGCAAAGCCAAATCAAGCCAACCATAGAAATCAAAAGCGGAAGCCGTATATTTTTAGTGCCTACAAATCATATGTGGTTTGCAAAACCAAAAAACGGCGAAGTGATGATGCAATATTTTAACGATTAAAGGGAAAGCCGATGCAATACGAGCAAATCAAAAGCCAAGTTAAGACTGAGCTACAAAATAAAAAAGCAAACGATAGACTACTAAAACGCATAGCAAATCAGCTAAAAATTACCGAAAAGGCTGAGGCAAACGCTGCAAAAGAAAGGCAGAAGCAAGAAAAGCTAGTGCAAGAAAAAAACGATTTGGTAAGCACGAGCACAACAGAAGCAAGCCAAGAAGAGTAAAATGAGTGAAAGCATAATTTTAAATAATATTTTAGGCGTTTTAAAGCCGTATTTGACCCTGCGGGCAAACGAACTAATATTTAATCGGCCGTGCGAAATAAACATAGACTACGGCGACCACTGGGAAATAGTGCAAGACCCAAAGCTAGATATAAAATTTCTAAATAATTTTTTGATCGAGCTGGCCACTAGAAGAAATCAGCGCTTCGATGAAACGCATTGCCACCTTTCATGCGAACTGCCCGATCCGTTTTTACGTTACCGAGTCCAAGCGCAGCATAAATCAAGTCTGTTTAATAGCGATATCGCAATTTGTATAAGGATACCCAGCAAAGAGGCCTTTAAATTAGAAAGTTTTACCTTAAGTCAAAACGTGATAAACGAGGGCTGGACTTATGAAAAAATCAAAGAGCTGATCCGGGATAAGAAAAACGTACTTTTAAGCGGCGGAACGGGAAGCGGGAAGACCAGCTTTTTAAACTCGTTAATGGGAGAAATAGACCCGGGCGAGCGAGTAGTCACCATAGAGGACAGCCAAGAGCTTAGGGTAGAAAACGTAAATAAAACGCAGCTGGCCGTACCCAAAATCGCCACCGAAATTTACAGCTATCAGGTAGCGATCGATAATGCGATGCGCTTACGACCCGATAGGCTATTTTTAGGCGAGATAGACATCCGCAATACCTTTTCGTTTTTAAGGGTAAACAATACCGGGCATGCCGGAAATTTAAGTACCTTGCACGCAAATAATCCCAAAGACGCCATAAAGG
>NZ_CABPTY010000015.1:0-1157 GCF_902460415.1 Campylobacter concisus | reverse complement strand
AAGCATATAAATTCATCTTTGCCGATAATACACTCATAACGACTTTCTAAGTTTCTCCTGTATTTTTTAAAAATATCAAAAAATACAGGGTTTAACGTATCCTTATATTTTTTACCGAAATAAATCCCGGCTATATCTTGCTCTTTATCGATTGTCGCTTTACGGCAAACACGAAAAAAGATTTCGGTGTTGTCCACAACCATGTTATTTCCTCTTCAATGCCTTTTCTATAAACGCCTTACAAATTTTCAGATCGGTGTCGTAACCTTTGGGTAGCTCCAGCTTTTTGTCTTTTGCTAGATCTTGCGCTAGTTTGATTTGTTTGTCGCTCGGCGGGCGGATGGCTTTATCTTTATTTTTATTTATAAAATCCGAGCAAATTTTCCAGTCTGCTTCTATGCCGTTCGGCAATGCTATTTTTAAATCCGAAGCTATACTTTTCGCAAAATTTAGCTGGGCTTCGCTCGGAGGTTTGGTCTCACCGCTATTTAGCTCTTTAAAGCCCATTTTCTCGTGCAGCGGCTTTATAAAATCGAGATAATTTACTTTGCCGTCGCTTATCTCGTCTAGCACGCCTTCCATTTGCTTTGTAAATTCGCTTTGCGTGATCCACTCGTCATTCGCCTTAACACTTTCGATGAAACTTATCCCTTTGCCGGTGGCCACTATGTTTTGATTTTTGCCTTTGGTTTCGATAACTACGAATTCCCGCTTTAAAAGCGTAGGCAGAAACGTAGCATACGTGCTTGGCCTACCGATGCCCTCTTTTTCTAAAAGGGAGATAAAATTGCTTTCCTTGTAGTGCTGCGGAGCTTGCTTTTTAACTTCTTGTAGCTCGAAGCCTAGCACCTCGACTTCGTCGCCTTGATTTAAATTTAGCTCTATTTGGGCTACGTCTTTATCTTGTTCGTCTTCATCGTCCGCTTGCTCTTTCAAAGCCCCCTTAAAGCCTTTATAAATGCATTTGCCGGTCTTGGCCTTAAAGCTTAGAGCCTTGACGTCTATGTCGTATGTTTTGTTCTCGTTTACGGCATTTTTGGCTTGGCTTAGGACTGAATTTAGAAAAATGAGCTCATAAAGCGATTTTTCGTCATCGCTTAGGCTTTCGCGCCCGGCGATCTCATCTATCTCGCCGTAACCATGCACGTGGCTTATAC
>NZ_CABPTY010000014.1:0-1189 GCF_902460415.1 Campylobacter concisus | reverse complement strand
GCTCATTATAGGCTCCTGCCTCTGTCATTTTCATTTTCTTGCCCTTTGGCCTTGTTTAAAATTTTGTCTTTGGTCTGCACTAGCGTATCGTTTACCTTTTGATAAAATTTAGGGTAGCTGTCTTTAAAATTCGGCGTTTCTTTTTCGATTTCACCCATCATCTTTTTTAGCTTTTCGTATCCTTTGACGTCAAGCCCTTTTTTGGTTTCTTTTTCATAGGTCGTTTGTAATTTAGCGTAATTAGCCCGCTCGTTCTCCATCTCTTTAAAACCGCCTTTGACTTTTTTGCGTTGCGTATAGACCTCTTTTACCAAATCGCCGACAGCCTCTTTAAATTTAGGACTGTCAAAGGCTAGATCAAGCTTTTCTTGGCGCTGGCGATCTTTGGCGATGCTTTCTTCTTTACCCTGTTTTAGCATCATCTCAAGGCTTCTGTCCATCTCTTGCAGCGCGGTTATAATGCCGTTTATCCCATCGCTATTCATTAGGTTGTCGATCGATTTTTGAAAATTCGCTTCAAGCTTCGATTGCTTATCTTTGAGGTCTTCGAGCTCCTTTTCGTGCTGCATTTCTAGCTCGTCGGCTCTCTTATTCCAGTCTTCTTGCTCTGCGCCGTTTTCTCTGCCCGGCTGTGGTTCGTTTTGCTCGGGGCTTGGCTCTTTTTCTTCCCCTTTTTCCTTTTTGGCGATTTGCTCTTCTTTTGCCTTGATTTGCTCTTCTATTTTTTCTTTCTCTTTTAAAATTTGCAGACTCTCTTTTAAGGACTCATTTTTTTCTACGCCGTCCAATCTGTCTTTTACGAATTCTCTTTTTGCTTTCGGGCTTTTAAATTCGTCCAGCTCCGCCTGTCTTTCCCTGATTCTCGTATCTAACAGCTCTTTTTCGCCTAGTATTTCTACGGCTTGCTGCGCGTCTTTGCTTAAATTTGCAGCTCCCGTTACTTCGTAGGCAAATTTTTTGTTAATGTCTCGTATGGTGTATTCTTTGCCGTTGTCGAAGTCCTCTTTTAAGTCCATATTCATTTCTCTTAGGGTGAGCTCTTTTATTTCGGTCACATCCCTTAGACTCATATTGGTTTTATAAATATCGTTGATCGCTTCTTGAACCTTGCTATCGTCGTCCGTTCCGTATGCGGTATAAAATTCTCTTACGCAAGCTACTGCGCTTGTTTCGCTGCTTTTAAACAACC
>NZ_CABPTY010000013.1:0-3273 GCF_902460415.1 Campylobacter concisus | reverse complement strand
AAAAGGAACAGATCTTAATGCTCTAGAAGAAACTGCTGCAGGTGGTCCACAAGCAGGTGGTAATGGTGGAGATGGCGTAAGCTTATCTTCTACTAGCTTTGCAGAAGGAGGCCACATTAGTAACATAAATGCTAATGTAGGAAGCATAGATGCTTTATCTCTAGCAGCAGGTGGAGATAATAGCTTTGGTGTAAGTGGTGGAAGTGCTGTTGGGGCTGGAGCTGGAGCAACAGGACCTGCTTTGCCAGCAGGAAGTATAAAAATTCCATTGTCGGCGTATAAGGGAGAAAGCACATCTTCTGCGCTCTTAGACTCATTTGCCTCTTCTATACCTAATGGATATCACGTATATAGACATACCGACGGTAGAGATTATCTAACTCCTAACGATCCTACCGCTCCTAGTGCATTTGATTATAAAGAAGGCTGGTATGTAAGTAAAGACGGTAACCTTGCTATCGGTCAAGATAATGCTAAAGACCTAGCGGTAACTAGCGCGGCAAAAGCTTCAAACTATCCGGATGACGGATCGGTAGCTAAGATAGTAAATCCTAATCCAAGTTTAAAAGTGTTTGGATCAGATAATATAGATAATATAACCGTAGACGGCGCAAAAATAACGTCCGTACATGGAGGAGTTGGAAACGATAACGTTGATCTCAAAAACGGCGCAGAGGCAGTAGAAATTTTTGGTGGTTCTGGAAATGATGGTATAACTGTAAATAATTCTACGGTAAGTGGACGAGCTGCTAAAGATTATATGGGAGATGATACCACAGATGCTATTAGCGGTGGCGACGGCGTAGACAGGATATCTTTACAAAACGGATCTAGAATAAACGGAAACGTATACGGTAATGCGGGAAAAGATATTATAACCGTAGATAGCGGTGCTAAAGTAGATGGTATTATATACGGAGACACGAAGGCAAAGAACGATAAGTATGAAAAGAAAGTAAATCCAAGCTTGGATATAGAAGATAAAGGTGCCGATGCCGATACTATAACCGTAAGCGGTAGAGGAACGAGTGCAAAATTCATAGCCGGTGGAGACGGTGACGATATCATCACGGTAAAAGATGGCGCAAGGACTAATTACATCCAAGGCGACGAAGGTGGGGATACTATAACTGTAAGTGGTAAAGATGCTTATGCTGCTTACATAAATGGTAGAGGCGGCGACGATAAGATATTTGTAGAAAATGGCGCTAAAGCAGGTTATGTATGGGGTATGTGGGGAAATGACGAGATTACGGTGCGCGGTCAAGGCACTACGATACTAAAAAACGTTGAAGGTAGAGAAGATAGTGATACTATTAAAATTTTAGACGGCGCAACCGTAAACGGATACGTTAGTGGAGGCAAAGGAGAAAACCCTAGCGCATACGGCGCAGCTGCAGATTCTGATGGAAATAAAATCACCATAGAAAATGCTACCGTAAAAGGTAACGTCGAAGGTAGCACTTACGGCGGCGATAATAAGATCACAATTTTAAATTCAAAGATCGGAGGCGATGTTTTAGGCGGAAAAGATAAGGATACGATCGATATCGACGGAGGAGTTGGCAGGAAAGGCTCTATCGGCGGTAAAATTATTAGTGGAGACGGCGATGATATCGTTACGATAAGGAATACAAATCTAAACAAAGTCGACAATGACTACAATAAAAACGTCAAGGTCGATACTGGAACTGGCAACGATACTGTAAATTTATATAACGTTACTGTAAACGATACTAATATCTGGACGAAAGAGGGCAACGATACTGTAAATGCTACTGATACTATATTTAAAACAACACAAGGAACTGGAATAGGAACTGGAAGCGGTAATGATATTATAAATATAAATTCAGGGTCTAATTTCGAAAGCGGTACGCATATAAGTGCAGGCGAAGGTAACGATATTATCAATATAAATAACGGTGCTCATCTAAACGGGGGTCACGTTTATGGTTACGAAGGCAACGATACTATAAATATAAATTCAGGAGCCGTTTTAACCAACTCTTCTGTACGCGGAAATGAAGGTAATGACACTATAAGTATAGATAACGGAGCTAGTATAAATAATTCCGGTAATATAGCCGTAAACGGGGATGTGGGTAATGATACTTTAGTTTTGAAAAACGGAGCTTCTGCTGGATTTAATAACTTAAATTTTGAAAACAAAGTATCTCTAACTCATACAAACGGGGACGTAAATATAACCGATATGGAAGGCGATAAAACCGTGGATCTATCCCAGTTATCTGCTATAACGGATAAAAACGTAAAATCCATCGATATGACGGGCGTAAACGGTGCAAAACTAAACATCACCGCACAAGACGTGCTAGACGCCAATAAAACTACCGGTGATACTCTTACCGTAAAAGGCGGTAGCGACGATACCGTTCATAAGACAGATACATCCTCATGGCAAAATAATAATGACGGAACGTATTCTACGACCGTAAATGGCGAAACGGTAAGTATTAAAATAGAAAATAACGTTACACTGGATTTATAATATCTTATTTAAAACCCAAGAATTTCTTGGGTTTTTTATTTAAATAATTTTATTTGTAGTTTTTGATTTTTACCCTTTGGCGAGCCATAGAAATAAGTAAGAATATTAATTAATCTTTTTTAAAAGACATTCACTAAAAATATATAAATTAAAAAATTATTGATGTTTTTAAATTTTTGATTATAAATTTATAGTATTTATAATAGTTAGTATAACTAGGATGTGTTTTTACTATTAGATTAAAAAGAAAAAGCCATAAGATTAGTAAATAAAAATGCACAGAACGCAGTCATAACATGATTTTAGAAGTTAAAGATGATACGCGAGTACTTTAAATTATATAAAGTTGATTCATTTCCAAGGAAAAAGTCTTCGGGTTAATCTTTTTATATAACTAAAATCTTATAAAATTTTTTATCTTTTCTATTTGTTATAAATCTACGAAATTATATTAAACAACCTATTTTAAAGCTATTTTGCCTATTTTTTATATATTATAAAAATCTCACACTGTACCCCAGTACAATAGACATATACTTCTAAAATTTATATAATTCATTCAAAATTTAAAATACTATAAACAATAAGGAGAACATGATGGCTAAAGAAGCCGGAGTAGTTAAAAGCGTAAATGGAGGAATAGCAAGAGCACTTAATGACTTAACAGGAGAGGTAAGACAATTAAGTGTAGGAGATATTGTATACCAAGGTGAAAAGATAGTTACAGAGGGTTCTAACTCTAAAGTAACAATAACTCAAAC
>NZ_CABPTY010000012.1:0-3408 GCF_902460415.1 Campylobacter concisus | reverse complement strand
TTACCATATCGTCTTTAACTTCTACGGTAACGGTACCGCTAGTAAAAGTCGTATAAGTGCCGTCACTAGCTCCTTTACTCCATCCGCCACCAGAAAGATTAAGTCTATCTCCATCATCGCCGTCTATTTTTAGTATATTATTATCGCTACCACGTAGTATATTTTGAATATCATTTGCAGTTAGGTTGAGCGTAGCATTATCGTTGATTATATTTCCATTTTCATCGGCATGACCACCTAGCTGAATCTTTTCAATACCACTAACCTTACTAAAATTAATAGTACTATCATCATTAACTACCAATGTATCTTTACCAGCTCCGCCATTGATTGTTGTACTAGACATGTTATTGCCTTTTCCGATGACAATTGTATCGTTACCGGCTTCACCTTCTATATTAGCATCATTAAATGTTCCGGAGTTAACAAAAATTTTATCATTTCCGCCTCCACCATAGATACCGCCATGTCCATTGGCATTAAATACGGCTCCATTTACATATATTTCATCATTTCCTCCATTAATATTACCATCAGCATAGTCACCGTATACCCTAGAGAAATTAAATGTAGAGCCACTATTTAAATATATTTTATCTGCACCAGTTCCAGCAACTATATAAGACGCATCTTGGAATATAGTGCCGCCATTTATAGTGATTTCATCGTCGCCATTGCCAGTATCTATAGCAGAGTAGTTACCATCGGCAAGTTTTGAGAACGTAGTATTTGTAACTTTTACTATATCGACACCATCTCCAGTATTTAAAGCAGAGCTCTGAAAGGTTATGCGAGCATCGCCAGGGTCGCGGTTAATAGTTATAGTATCGTTACCATCTGAAGTCTTTATAGTGCTATAGTTAAGTGTTGTTCCTTCTTCGATATCGACGAAATCGTCGCCTTTATCCGTATCAACTACCGCATGCGTTAAAGTAGAATTGTTAATCACTACGCGATCTGTATCGGCACCGGTATTTATAGATGTTTTTGCGGTAGCGGTGCCATTAAGTTTAGAATCCCTAATTTGTACGTTGTCTTCACCAGCACCAGTATATATGCTATTTCTGCCTTCCATTAAAGAATCGTCTTGTATTTCTATCCTATCGTCTTTGCTACCGGTAGTTATTGTAGTCTTTTCGACTTTAGCTTTGTGTATCTGCACGTGCTTCCAGTCGCCGTCGCCCATATTTATCTTCACATCGTCAAAATCTGATACTCTATTTACTGCATAGTTACCGCTATTGCCTAGACCGCTTAGTAGTACAGTATCTTGGCCGTTGCCCGTATTTATCTCGGTTTTAGTCGCTATAGGTTTTGAATAAGGCTGAGTCGGATCCGAAGTATAATCTGCGCTATGATGTTCAAACATAACTATATCGCCACCTTCTCCAGTTTCTATTTTTGTAGAATTTAAAGATGATCCATCAAATACCTGAACGATATCACCGCCGTTCCCGGTATTAATATTGGTATATTTTATATTAGAGTCTTTGATAGTTATCATATCTACATCGTCACCAGTTATGAGGCTAGCTGTTGTGATCTTAGCACCATCTACATTGATAGTATTATTACCGTTGCCTAAATTAACTCCAGAAGAATTAAGGGTAGAACCACCTTTTAGAGTAAATACGTCCTCTTCGCCTTGACCAGTAATATTTAGTCGTTCACCTTTTGTCGCATTTAGAATAATAGTTGTCTTATCTGATGCACCACCATTTGCTTGGATGTCCAGACGAGATAACTCAGAATCCTCTGCTGTAACTGTATTTTGGCCTGAGCGTATATCCATTATGTTGTGGTTACCAATTAAATTCGCATCGCCTAAAATTTTGCTGTTTTTGATCACAATATCATCGTCACCACTTTGAGTCTCTACTCTAAGTTTATTTGTGCTGGTAGCTCCGTCAAGGGTGATCTTGTTGTTTCCACGGCCAAGGTTCATCTCTGTTTCGTTTAGAGTGCCATTAACATTAACTGTTTGATCGCTACCATACATGTGGTTTATATGAGCATTATTTAGCGTTGCTCCTTTTTCTATATTAAAGGTCGCAACTCCTTGTGATGCTAGAAGTAGCTCCATCTACAGATGCTCCAGACTTAACATTTACAGTATCGTGACTATTGGTTCCAAATATATTTTCTGAACCAGTATTAATGGTACTACCAGAAGTTAGATTTCCATAAAGGTTTATAACGTCATCATCATCTCCACTTTGTACATTAGAACCGTTTTTAATCTCTCCATGTAGATTAATAATGTCGTTACCTATCTCGGTGTCTATTGTTTTTCCATCTAAGCCCTTAGCAAATGATACTTCATCGTCCGTATCAGTAATAGTGCCAGTATTGCTTGACGAAGCTATTTGAGGATTATCGCTAGTTACATTTACAGTAGCTTTTCTTTCATAAACGCCTTGTTCTGCTCCGTCAATACTACTAAAACGAGAATCATCCCCTACACGCTCTCCTTGATTTTGGATAGAGTTATTTGCTAGCTGTGCTATTCTTACCTCTAGGTTTTCTATATCTCTAGGATCATTTACGGTAAGCTTATTTCCATACATTGGAACCCAGTCACCATTAACATCTTTGTATTCAAAGATAAAATTACCATCTGGAGTTTCTATCTCTTCATAATCTACACCCTTTTCTACACCACTTAGACTAAAGGTATATGTAGTTGGTCTAGTTGCTAGATTATTTACGCCATTTGTATCTAGATCGCCTAGAGAGAATTTATACTCTGGGCCATTCCAATCTTGTCCCTCTGTTGCATTTGTTGAACCTAGAGCTGTAATTGTAGCAATAGGAGGTATAACAGGAGTTGCTCCAGCCCCAACAGCACTTCCACCACTTACACCAAAGCTATTATCTCCACCTGCTGCTAGAGATAAAGCATCTATGCTTCCTACATTAGCATTTATGTTACTAATGTGGCCTCCTTCTGCAAAGCTAGTAGAAGATAAGCTTACGCCATCTCCACCATTACCACCTGCTTGTGGACCACCTGCAGCAGTTTCTTCTAGAGCATTAAGATCTGTTCCTTTTAAGATGGCTTGTTGTAAAGCTGAGATATCAGCTACTGTTTCGTTATTGTTAGAGTCTTGATCTAGAGTTAGAGTATCTTTACCTATTAAAGTTATATCTTTACCATCAGTTTGAGTTATTGTTACTTTAGAGTTAGAACCCTCTGTAACTATCTTTTCACCTTGGTATACAATATCTCCTACACTTAATTGTCTTACCTCTCCTGTTAAGTCATTAAGTGCTCTTGCTATTCCTCCATTTACGCTTTTAACTACTCCGGCTTCTTTAGCCATCATGTTCTCCTTATTGTTTATAGTATTTTAAATTTTGAATGAATTATATAAATTTTAGAAGTATATGTCTATTGTACTGGGGTAC
>NZ_CABPTY010000011.1:0-3668 GCF_902460415.1 Campylobacter concisus | reverse complement strand
ACCTAAGACAAGACGTTATTTTTCCAAGCATAGAAACCGATAGTAAAAACAAAGTCTTGAGAATTAGAGTATCACAAGGCTTTAAAGACCGTTATATTTCAAGCCCTCTTAAAGGCTGGACTAGATACGAGCTAGCGGAGTTTGTAAATCTTAGCGGCACATACACAAAAACAATCTACCGCTATTTAAAACAATATCGCCAAACTGGACGCTGGTGCATTAGATACGATGATTTTAAAGAGCTTTTAGGTATTCCTGAAAGCTATCAATCTTGCGATATTGATAAAAGAATTTTAAAGCCTACAATCAAAGAACTATCGGCGGAGCGCAACCTTTTTGATATGCGCCGCACACCTTTTCAAAAACTATCAGTCCGAAAATTTAAAAAAGGACGAGAGATTGAAACGCTAGAATTTACTTTTATGCCGCAGCCTGTTTCAGAGCTTGAAAAAGACGAGAAAGAGAACGAAAGAAATCTAGCAACTATTGCAAGAGATATCCAAAGAGAAGAGAGGCTGCGATCTTTGAAACAAAACAAAATCGACGAGCTAAAACCCTACCTTTTCCAAAGCGTCAGAGTTAAAAATCCACACACTCAAGAATATGACACCCTAAAAATTATTGAGCTAAATTATTACCAGGATAAAATCAAAGCCAAGCTAAAAAATTCTGATGATGACTACATAACCGAAATGACTTTCGAGAGCATAAAACACCTACAAAATTTCTTAGGTTTTTAGTCATTGTATGTTAAAAAAATCATTGAAAGTATGAAGCAATGAAAGAAACCGTTAAGCTAATACTAGAGCAAATAAAAATGCTCGAACACACTTACGACTTTGCAGTTGGGGAAACTGGTTTGCGTATGGATAGCGACAAAGAGGAGATACTAAAAGCCTTAAGAGCTTTTACAAAAAAGGTCGAGCAAACTCAGTCGCTGGAAGAATTTGAAAGAGAAATGGAAAAAGAATGCTGAAAAATTTTAGCAATATTGCTGGCTAAAAATTTTCAGAGTTTCAACAAAAAATATCAACGTTTGCATTGCATTACGCACGACTTTATTACGAGCTTGCGAGTAATAAAGGATAGTGCGCACTATCCTTTATTAAAACAAGTTTTAATAAATCGTGCGGTAAAATCTCTCACAAGCTTGAGATTTTACAAAGGCTAACTAATGGCAAAATCATCTATCAATTTTCAAAAATCCAAGGGGCATTCTTACGACCATAATTTTAGAAAAGATGAACCAAATTATTTACTAAAACCAGCCGACCGACTAGAAAATTTTTACTGGCAAAATGAGAAATCAGCTAGAGAAATTTTTGACGAGGAGTTAAAATCATACGGAACAAAAAAAGGCAAAAGACCAACTTTTGAAAATTCACACTGGGAAGCCGTTTTAAATCTCAATAAAAATCACACGCTCGAGGACGTGCAAAAATTAGCAGAGTATATCGAGCAAAAATTTAATATCACTTGCGCCACTATTGCCGTGCATAGAGATGAGGGGCATTATAAAAACGACAAGCCACAGCACAACTTTCACGCTCATATAACTTTTGTAACGGTTAAGGACGGACAGCAAAACTGGAGAAAAGAGAAAATCAAGCCAGCCGACCTAAGAGAGCTACAAACAGCAGTTGCCGAAATGTTGCAAATGGAGCGAGGACAAGAAAACTCAGAGGCTGAACGCCTAAGTCATAAGCAATACAAAAAGGCAGCGCAGCAAAAAGAGCAGCTGGAGAGAGAAATTTTAAGCCTCAAAGAGCGTAACGCCCTACTAGAGCAAGAGCGTAAAGAGAGTAAGGGTAAGGGATTTTTAAAAGGCTTTTTTGATAGCTTATCGAGCATAAAAAAGAGCGACCAGGAATTTAGCAAAGATGAACTACTAGCAGAAATTGAGAGGCTTAAGGCGCTTGACAAACAAAGGCGAGATGAAATAGAAAGGCTACGCCTAGAACAGCAAGAACTCGCCGAAGAAGTGGCAAAAAATAGCCTCTATACAAAAAAGCTCGAGCAAGACCTCGAGGAAAAAAATAAAACTATCAAAGCTCAAGAAATCCAAATTATCAATCTCAAGCAAGAGAATAGCGAGCTAAAGAATTTCATATCAAAAGCAATGGCTTACGTCAGCAATCACGCAAAAGATGTCTTTAGTTTTATCAAGAATATCTTTTCTAGTGAGCTTACAGCCCCTCTATTGAACGAAAAAGAAAAAGACGAGGAATTTATCGAACAAATAGAGAAAACTCAACAGCGGTCAAATTTGACCCCTTTACAGCCTGAAAATAAAGAGAGAGTTTTTAAAGCTAGACGTCAATAAAGACTACCGCACTTCGTTTGCTGGTGCTAAGTTTGCCACTGCGTGTTTGCCTTAGCACTTTTAAAATGTGATTTGATATAATTTTGGTAGAGGTTAAAGCCAAAGGGTCGCAACCTCTGGCTTTAAATTTCACCTCTGAAAGGAGGCGGTTTTAAATGCCTTTTAACATCTTGATTGTAATTATAGCACTTTGTTTGCTAGTTACAAAGGCTTCTTAAGCCTAGCCCCCTAGTGGGGCTTCAAGAGTTAAAGCCCTTTGGTTTCTTTGCTTCAAAAATTTGGGGTATGGGGTGCAAACCCCATAAGTGCCCCCCTCGAGCACCTGCTCGCCTAATTGCTAAAGCCTTGCGGAGCGTAGCGACTATGCAAGGCGTAAAGCTCGCGGACGAAAATTGCGCTAGCAATTTGAGCGCTGCTGAAGCGTCCGAATTCATAGTCAGATTTTTTCAAAAAAGTAGTCGATTTTTTTTCGCGCGCGCCTTTTAACATCTTTTTAAAAACCTTTTCTTATCTTTTAGGTATTCGCTAGAGCCGATGGCGTCGAGCTTGGCAAGGGGTATTCAAGGACAGATTTTCCGCTATTCAAGGACAGATTTTCCTCTTATTCAAGGACAGATTTTCCGCTATTCAAGGACAGATTTTCCTCTGATAAGGGTAGAGATTTCTCACTTATTCAAGGATAGATTTTCCTCTGATAAGGGTAACAGATTTTACGCAGTGTCCTTGAATAAAGGACATATTATTGACATACGTCCTTTTATGGTGCTATAATGCCCCAAAATAAAAAGGCTACAAATGAACGAAGTTATAAAGTATTCAAATGAACTGCACGAGCTAAAATTTAATTCGCTAAATGAGGCGCAGCAAAACGTATTCTTTACCCTTTTGCAGCAGTTTAGAAAGGCTAGTGGCGATACGCTAGAGCTTGATTTTAACAAGGTTTTTGAGCTAGCGCAGATAGCTAATAGCAGCAGCTACCGCAAAGAAATTTTAGACAAGATAGGCAAGCTTCAAGAGTTTAAATTTCGATATGAAATTAACGAGCTAGGCGACCTAAGACAAGACGTTATTTTTCCAAGCATAGAAACCGATAGTAAAAACAAAGTCTTGAGAATTAGAGTATCACAAGGCTTTAAAGACCGTTATATTTCAAGCCCTCTTAAAGGCTGGACTAGATACGAGCTAGCGGAGTTTGTAAATCTTAGCGGCACATACACAAAAACAATCTACCGCTATTTAAAACAATATCGCCAAACTGGACGCTGGTGCATTAGATACGATGATTTTAAAGAGCTTTTAGGTATTCCTGAAAGCTATCAATCTTGCGATATTGATAAAAGAATTT
>NZ_CABPTY010000010.1:0-4129 GCF_902460415.1 Campylobacter concisus | reverse complement strand
AATAGGGCAATAGATTTTAAAAGGTATTTTCTTATGAAAGAAATTGTCAAATACTCAAACGAACTAAACAAGGTAAATTTTAGCTCTCTAAAAGAAACACAACTCAACGTGCTTTTTACAATCCTAGCCAAAATACGCCACGAAAACACAAAAGATGGCATTACAATCCCCACAAAAGAGCTATTTGAACTAGCCGACATTAATAACGGTGGCGGTTATAGGGCTAATCTTTTAAGTAGCTTGGGAGTATTACAAGATTTTAAAATTCAATACACTTATGAGCGAAACAGCGATAAAAACGCAACAGCCCAAGAAGTTATATTCCCAAGACTACAAATTTACGATGATAAAAACGGCGAAGTTTTAAACGTCAAAGTTTCAGAAGCATTTAGGGAGCGGTATTTAAAGGCAATGCCACAATTTACGCGCTTTGAGCTTGAAGAGTTTGTAAATCTAAGCGGCACTTATGCAAAAACAATCTATCGCTTTTTAAAACAATACCGCCAAACAGGGGTTTGGCGCGTAAAATATAAAGATTTTATCGAGCTTTTAGGTATTCCCGAAAGTTACCGCGCAACAAACATAGACCAACAAATTCTAAAGCCAGTTATCAAGCAGTTATCCACTGAACGCAACTTATTTGATTTACGCAGGATACCATTTAAAGGACTTATGGTGCGAAAAATAAAAAGTGGTAAATTTATAGAAGCCTTAGAGTTTTGCTTTATACCGCAGCCCGTTTCAGAGCTTGAAAAGGACGAGAAAGAGAACGAAAGAAATCTAGCAACTATTGCAAGAGATATCCAAAGAGAAGAGAGGCTGCGATCTTTGAAACAAAACAAAATCGACGAGCTAAAACCTTACCTTTTCCAAAGCGTCAGAGTTAAAAATCCAAATACTCAAGAATATGACACCCTAAAAATTATTGAGCTAAATTACAACCAAGATAAAATCAAAGCCAAGCTAAAAAATTCTGATGATAACTACATAACCGAAATGACTTTTGAGAGTATAAAACACCTACAAAATTTCTTAGGTTTTTAGTCAGAGTTTCGACAAATTTATTTCAGAGTTTCAATCATTTTTTTTCTGCTATAATTCCCCCAATGTATTAATTTTTATTCTAGGCGAGCATATACAAGGTAATACCTAGCGGTATTCCTTGTAGCTCGCAAGGGGCTTTGCCCTTGACCCACAAAAGGGGCTTGCAGCCCCCTTTGAACCCCTGCTAAAAAGGAGCAATTTTGGCTGAGCAAAATGAGAAAAAATTTTTTGTCCGATCGATAAAATTCAACGAGATCGAGCAAGAAAAATTAAACCAAATTTTGAGCGAAACAAATCTAACTTTTAGCCAACTTGTTAAATCAAAAATCTTTTTGAACCAACAAGACCAAATAAAGCAGGTCAAGAAAATGCAGAAAATCAAAGAGCTAGCACAAATAAGCGGATCAAAATATGACCTGGTAGATCAAGTTAGGCGCATAGGGAACAATTTAAACCAAATAGCGCGCCGTTTAAACGAAAATAAGCAAGGGGTAGTATCAACCATTGTTTTAAAAGAGATCGTTGAAATTAAAGCCCTTTTAGAGCATTTAAAGGGTTAATATGCTTGTTAAGTTTTTTGAGAATAACAAGGGCGGCGGAGTTGGCAGCGTCTATTATTTGTTAAATGATAGGGTGCAAGAAGGCACAGCAAAGCTGCTAAGGGGCGATAAAGAGCTAACCCTAGCCTTAATTAATTCAATCGAGTATAAGCACAAGGTAACCTTTGGCAGCCTAAATTTTACTGAGAAAAATCTAACCAATGAAGTAAAAACCGAGATAATGGATAGATTTGAAAAAATACTTTTGGCAGGGCTTGAAAGGGATAAAAACTTTAATATTCTTTGGGTAGAGCATACCGACAAAGAAAACCACCTCGAGCTAAATTTCGTAATCCCTAGAATAGAGCTTCAGAGCCTAAAAGTCCTTACCCCATACTATCACAAAGCCGATCTTTCAAGGGTCGATACATTCAAAGAAATTATAAATCTCGAATACGATCTAAGCGATCCAAACGATCCAATTAGGGAAAGCACCATAATAGGCAGCCGAAAGAAAAAAGCACTTTTTCAAAACGCCCAAGAGCTTGAAGACATCATTAAAGAGCAGGTTATAAGCCGCTATCTTAACTCACGAGATGAAGTTATAGCCTACCTAAGAGAAAACGGCGTAGAAGTGCCAAAGATAAGCAAAGAATACATCAGCATTAAACTACCTGAAGCAAAAAAAACTACAAGATTAAAAGGAGCAATTTTTAATGAGCGATTTACAGACTTTGAAAGCCTTGCGGCAGAACTTGGACGAGTGGAAGCAAGAGTTAGGGAGTATCAAAGAGAGCGTATCGCAAACCGCGTCCCAAGGCTTAGAGAACTTTATGCAAAACTTGGACGATTATGTGATGCCAAAGCTCGAGAAAACAACAAGCGATTTGAGCGAAGCAGCAAAAGAAATAACGGACGAATTGAACGAAGCAACGAAAGAGATCAGGAACGCGAAAAAGGAGCTATTACAAACAATAATGACCGAAGTCAGGTTCGATATGAACTTGCAGAAACAAATCAAAACGACCTACAAGGACGAGCAGAGGGCGCGCCTATACAAAGCCCTGAGCCAAACACTGGAGTATATGAACAAGGAACAAGCCTTGATAATAGTAGTCGCAGTCGTATTTTTGGCGGCGGGCTATATCCTTTGCAAGATAATATCATAAGGGGCAGCGATGAACGAGAAAGAATTTTACGAGAACTTATCAAATCAACTATTGAGCGAAATAGAGAAAGAGCGAGAAGGTCAAGCGAAGCTATTGAGCGAGCTAAACAACAATTTGAAGATGCTATTAGAAGCACAAGAGCAAGAGAGAAACGCCATATTGAGCAGAATGCAGAGTTTAGAATTTGGCTTAGCGGAGCTATCGAGAGCTTTAGAGAGTGGAGCAGAGAGCGGACAAGAAGACATCTTGCAGGACTTCGCGAACTTACTCAATCAATTTGTGGGGCAATTTCAAGCACAATTCAAACCGCTATACAATCGCTTGGGGATACAGCTGCCAGAATTGAAGCAAATAACGATCGAGAGCAAGAGAAAAGACAACAGCAGCAGAGCCAGAACGTTTATAAGCAGCCTAAAGCCGAGATAGAGGAACACCACAACACAAGACGAATGCGAATGTAAGCACAAATTCGATATAATTTTGGTAGAGGTTAAAGCCAAAGGGTCGCAACCTCTGGCTTTAAATTTCACCTCTGAAGGGAGGTGGTTAATTTGAACCGCCTAATGTTCTTAATTGTAATTATAGCACTTTGTTTGCTAGTTACAAAGGCTTCATAAGCCTAGCCCCCTAGTGGGGCTTTAAGAGCATTGACAGCCCTTTGGTTTCTTTCTATACTAAACAAAACAGCCCCTTATCATCTCCCCAATAATTGCTAGAGCTTTGCGGAGCGTAGCGACTATGCAAAGCGTAAAAGCTCGCGGACGAAAATTGCGCTAGCAATTTGAGCGCTGCTGAAGCGTCCGAATTTTTAGTCAGATTTTTTCAAAAAAGTGATCGATTTTTTTTCGCGCGCACGTTTTAACATCTTTTTATAAACTCTTTTATATCTTTTAGGGGTCGTGCTAGCCACGATGGGAACGGCTCTAGCGAAACCATAAGGCAATAAATTTACGCTGATAGGGCAATAAATTTACGGCAGATAAGGCAATAAATTTACGCTGATAGGGCAATAAATTTACGCTGATAGGGCAATAAATTTACAGCAATAAATATCTTTACATATTGCCTTATTTTTTATATAATAGGGCAATAGATTTTAAAAGGTATTTTCTTATGAAAGAAATTGTCAAATACTCAAACGAACTAAACAAGGTAAATTTTAGCTCTCTAAAAGAAACACAACTCAACGTGCTTTTTACAATCCTAGCCAAAATACGCCACGAAAACACAAAAGATGGCATTACAATCCCCACAAAAGAGCTATTTGAACTAGCCGACATTAATAACGGTGGCGGTTATAGGGCTAATCTTTTAAGTAGCTTGGGAGTATTACAAGATTTTAAAATTCAATACACTTATGAGCGAAACAGCGATAAA
>NZ_CABPTY010000009.1:0-8692 GCF_902460415.1 Campylobacter concisus | reverse complement strand
CAATAATATCTGCCCTTGATTATGAAATATACTTAACTAGAAAAAAAACAATAACGCCAGCAATAGCAAATAGAAATTTTGATAAAAGTTTTTATTCACTTTTAGAGAAAAATATAAAAAATAACAACCTTACCCCTTTAGAGTTAGCTAAAGCAATAACACGATTAAGAGTTACTATAAGAAATATTTTTAACAATAAGCCAAATATACGGACAAAACCCGACAGAGAAGCATAAAAAACACCTCTAAAAATTTCTTACATTGCTTTCGATGTAAGAAATTTATTTTTTACATCTCAACAAATGCAAGTTTTTAAAAATCTACATCAAATTCCGTGAAACTTTTTTATTTTTTACATCATTTTTCACGCTAAAAATTTATTTCTAGCATTGATTTTAACGCTACTTTTACACTAGCTATTAATATTTTTATTTATTAATATTCTCATATCAAATCAAGGCAAACTAACAACACTTGCAAGTTTTTAACGTTGGCTTTTGTAAATCAAGATAAAGGATAAAAAAATGACACCAACACAACACTTATTTAACAAAAAAGAGGCGGCGGAGTTTCTAGGCATAGGCTTATCAACTCTTTATCGTTATCAAAAAATGGACGACTTCCCTAAACCTATCATCTACACAAATCAAACTATCCGCTTTAAACGTGATGACCTCGAAGCTTTTATGTATAAAAAGCAAGGCGGAGCGACACCAGAGCAAGGGGGCGAAAGATGAAGCCCATAAAACCAAAATATAACGATATGAGCGAGGAGGATTTTTACTTAGGCTTTATGCTAATAGTAAAAGAGCGTAACCCTAGCCTATCAAAAGCCATAAGCAACGACGAGATAAGCGAACAAACAAAGCAGGCGTTAGATGTAGCCCTTAGCTTTTACGATACATCGCTACAACTAGCAGGGGATATTAACAAACTAAAGGACGAAAACAAAAAGCTAATAAACGGCTTTTTTAAACAGCGAAAAAGGTAAAAAATGAAAATTAGCATTACAACAGCAGGCAAAGGCGGAGCGATAATCGCTATTGAGCCTAAAAAATTAAAAGAATTTACTAGCCATTTAAGAGCTTATGGCGTTTCGAGTGTGAAAGAAGCACCACAAGGGCTAATAAATATGGCTTACGACCTATTTTACATCAACAAAAACCTAAGAAAGCAAGTAAGAGAACTAACGGAGCAAGGATACAACGATGAAAGCAATAGTAGCATTTAATGATCTAAATTTAGAGATTTCGGAGTATCAAGACACGTGGAGCTTATCAGATAGACAAGTAGCCGAGGGCTTTGGAGTTACACAAGAGGCTATTAGAAAACAAAGAACGCAGGGAGCGACTGAATACATCGAGGGCGTGCATTATTATTACAAAGATATGTATAACGATGGCAAAGGTGGCGTATATGATACACCCCCTGACAAATCGGGCGGGGTGTCTAATAGTCAAAAAATGGTATTTTGGACTAAAAAGGGCGTGATAACCCTAGGCTTTAAGCTAACCGAAACACCTCAAACAATAGCCTTTAGGGACTGGGCGAGCGATTTTATTTTAAACAGAAATAACCGCCCTACTACTATTCAAGAGCTTTTAGATAATCCTCGCTCACTTGCTGAGCTAGCTCTAAGATATGCCGATACACTAGAGCAAAATAAACGCCTAGAAACCCAAGCGGTAGAAAATAAGCCTTATATCGCATACGCTAAGACAATAGAGAGTAGCCACGGCGATTTAAAAATAGGCGAATATGCTAAATTGCTTTGTGATAAAAATAAAGGTGTAATTACAGGACAAAAGCGGTTATTCGCTTTAATGCGAGAACTAGGGTTTTTAATGTTTAATAACGAACCTTTTCAAAAGTATCTAAATATGGGATATTTTAGACGTGAACCACGACCATTTACAAAGCCAAACGGCGAGCAATGCTTAGACCTTATCACTCTAATAACACCAAAAGGTCAAGTAAAGCTAGCCGAAAGATTGATTAATGCGATAAAAAGCAAATAGTTAAGTCAAAGAGGGCGGAGCAGACAAACCGCCCTTAAAAGTTAATTTCAATGGATATTTTAGCAGAACTTGCAAGCATTATCAATACAGCCGAAAGCAAAATTTACATAGACACCATAAGGGCGACTTTTTACAAAAAGGCTATTACGCAAAAGACCCATAAAAAAATCGACCTTTTAAAATCGATCGCTCGAAAATATGGCAAAAAGTGGCAAAAGCTGGATAAGCAAACAGCAAAAGCCGTCAAGATAGAACGCCGTTACGAGTTTCGAGATTATGAGATAGTAAATATTTATGCTCTTAGTGACTTGCCTATTTTTTACGCTACTTTAAAATCGTCAGGCAACGAACCACAAAAGGCGTTATTTGAAGTTTATGGACTTAGGCAGTATAACAAGACGCCACCACCTAAAGAGCTAATAGTGGAGCTTTTAGGCGTGATAAATAACGTTTCATCGCTTGACCTTTGTTTTGACAAGGATAGCCCCTTTAACCTTGAAGCCTTTTGCGATGAGGTTATTAGCTTTGAAAATACTAAGTATCTAAAAAGCAACGATGTATTAACTAGAGTGTATTTTTATGACAAGGCAAAAAAGAATAATCTAAACTTGCCTATCTACCGAGCCGAAGCCGTAGTAAGCATAAATCCTAAAAGCAAAGATAATCCATTGCCTCTCAAACAAAGGCTAAATTTGCAACTCCCATACGCCCTAGATGAGTTTAAATCCATACTAGACAAGACCACCAAAGAGCAAGGCACAATCAAACCCTACAAGTCAAAAGAGAACAAGAGAGAACTAGCCATCTTTAAATAAATCAAGCAAAATCTATTATAATAATCAGGCGAGATTATAGCTTGTTACCTCAACGCAAGATAAATTCACTGACCTAAATTTTTGGGTGAGTGAAGCCCTAGTTTTATGCGTTAGCCTAGTTTTTGGCTTACGTAGCAAAGCCCTTAAATATGAGCTTTGTCCGTCCCCTTAAAATTAAGGGCGCGAGCCGACCCCTAAAAATAGGCTATCCGTCCAACTAGCTCTAACAATGAAACCTAAACAGCCCTATTGTCAAGGCTCGAGCTTTGAAAGTGAAACGTAAAAGCTTTATACGTTAAACGTAGCCAGCTTTAAAAGATGACCTAGATTTAATCTACATCATCGCTCCACAAAAAAACGGCTTTTAACCTTAAGCCAAAACAGCCCTTTTTTAGCTTGCTTAAGTTTTCATAAAAAAGGGTACTGCAGAGCATGCCACCGCTTGCCATATTTTTAGCGTTTTTCGTCTATCTTTTAAAATCAAAAATCAAAGCCAGCACCGAGGGGCTATAGCTTTGCACGCAAGCCACGCACGAGCGAAAATCGCAATTTAAGAAAAGCAACGTATAGTGTGCCCTAGTAAAACTACCCTACAATGACCTTTTTGTTACAAAAAATCTCCCTTTATCCTTAAATGAAAAAATTAAATATCAAGGGGGCTAAAAATATTTACATTAAGGTTAAAAATGAGAAATTTTTTTACAAAAAAAGTGAGATGGGTTAATTGCAAATTTACAGAAGCAAAGATTGATTTTATAGACTACAAAGACACTTCACTTTTAAAGTATTACTTGTCAGAGAGATTTAAAATCATGCTTGGTATAATCTAAAAAACCAAAAAAGGATGAACTTCTTAAAATACACGCTTTGAAGCAAAGTGAAAATTGCAATTAAGAAAATTTGATAAGGACAAACTTGAAAATAGCGATAAATGGCACGAGTGGTTTTGTTGGCTCAAATTTGTGTGAGTTTTTAGCTTCAAAAGGGCATGAAATTTTAAAAATAAAGCGTGAGATTTATGCGGATATTTCAGCTTTGACTGAGATTTTGCAAGAGTGTGATGCTCTAATAAATTTAGCTGGTGCAAACATCTCGCAAAGATGGAGTCAAAGCTATAAAAATGAGCTTTTTAATAGCCGAATTGTAAGTACGAAAAACCTTGTTTTGGCACTTTCAAAGACTTCAAAAAAGCCCAAAATTTTCATCTCAACTTCGGCGGTTGGCATTTATGAGAGCGGTTTAATACACGATGAAAGTTCGCAGAATTTTAATAAAGGATTTTTGGGAAAATTGGCGGTGGCTTGGGAAAATGAAGCGTTAAAGGCCAGTGAGCTTGGCGTGAAAACGGCGATTTTTAGGCTTGGCGTAGTGCTTGGCAGAGGGGTTGATGGCAAAACGGGCGGTGCTTTGGCCAAGATGTTGCCGATTTTTAAGCTAGGTCTTGGCGGCGTTTTGGCAGGCGGAAAGCAGAGCTTTTCGTGGGTGCATCTGGACGATTTGCTAAAAGCTTATGAGCTTGTGCTAAATCGTGAAATTTCAGGCATTTTTAACCTTGTTTCGCCAGAATTTGCTACCAATGAAAGCTTCACAAAGGCCCTTGCAAACATACTTAAACGCCCAGCCATTTTTAATGTCCCAAGCTTTGTTTTGCAGCTAAAATTTGGCGAAGGCTCGGCGATATTGCTTGAAGGTGCAGATGTGCGACCTGTAAATTTACTAAAACAGGGCTTTGAGTTTAAATTTGGTGATTTAAACGCTGCTTTGAGTGAAATTTTAAGCTGAGATTTTTTAAAGGCTCAACAATCTTATCAATTTTAGTAGTTTCTGATATAAGTTTTCCTGTGTAGTTTTAGTATCATATTTAAATTCACATTCATTTTTAAATGATGTCACAGCTGACACCCTAGGGGGCGTCTGTGTCACCCCTATCGGTAACACGTGTAACGTTACATGTAACGGACGAACTCGTTACAAGATGATATTAATCCTCTTTGTTTTCAGTGTAGGGCTTGACTACCTCAACGATTTTATCAAAGTTATCAGCTTTAACCCACTTTTCTAGGATAACATCAACATACTTTGGAAAATCTTGAACCGACCCCCACGCATTAACGGTCGTATAACTAAGCCCTAATTTTTCGGCAAATTCTTTTTTTGTAATACCAATGCTTTTTAACTGCGCTTTGAAAGTTTGCAAATCCATTTTTTTGAAGCCCTTATTTAAATTATTTGACGTATTATATTATTTTTAATACAAAAATACAATATTCATATTAAAAACAATACTAAATTAAGCTAGACTTAATATTATTAATAATATAATTTCGCTAAAAAAATATTAAAACTAATACTTTTAAAGGAGCAAAAAAATGAAACTCACATTTGAAATAAATGACGAACTAGACTTAACCGACGAGATACCAAGCGCGCTAAACAATATTAGCACGTTAGTATTAGCTTTGCCGCACCTCCAAAAGGCTACAAATATGAACAGCGATGTAATGATAAATGCAGGCTATTTTTTAAGCGGCGTTATCGATGATATTGCAGAGGCTATAAGCCAATATGCAGAAAAAAAGCTAACCGAGAAAAAAGAGGAGGAGCAAAAATGAAGTTAGTTTTTAACGAAATCAATGAGAATTTTGAGCTAGGCGTTGAAATAACTTGCGTATTAGGGCAAGTATCAACGCTAATGCTAGCACTAGCAAATAAACACGAGAGCATAGACGACAATGAGAGGCTAAACGCTACTTATCTACTAAGTGGCATTTTGCTCGATATTGCCTCAACGCTTCATGATTATTCGCTAAAAGACACGAAAGCGACTAAGGAGCAAGAAAATGACAGCTAAAAGATACGTAAGACTATACGAGCTTGAAAAGGCTCGTAGCTTTGATGAGCTAATAAGCACACTAGAGCAAAGCCAGGACGTTAGCAGAGATGAAGCCATTTATCAAGCAGGGGCTAAGGCGTGGCTATTCGTAGATTATTACATTAACGAACTCAGGCACGCAGAAGCACAAGTAAAGCACTTGAAAAGACAGCTTGACCGCCTAAGCCCTGGTGATAAAAGCAAAGAGGACTTTAACAAAAATAATCCCTTAGAAGCCAAAGGGATTTTTAAATGGCATAAGCCCTTAAAAGGTGCGAGCTTGCAAAACGATATGCAAGCAAGCTAATCATAATCTAAGGGGGCGAGGCTAGCCCCTAACCTCATCACTCCACGAGAGGACAAGCAGCCTTTTTCATAAAATACTAAAAAAATCAAAAAGGCTAAATCAATGCTACCAAAAGAGTTAAACACGCTAGAAACCTTTTTCAAAATCCTCGATAAGTTTTACCCAGACTGGGAGAAGCGAGCAGATGATTATTACCTAACCGAAATAGCCTTTTTAATCCTAAAAGTATTTAATAGCCCTTACACGGACGAAACTATTATTAACAATTTACGAGTTATGAAAGTGAGTAAATACGATAAAGAGCTAGCTAAAATTTACGCTTTGCCACTAGAGGCTTACAAGTGGATTATGACAAATAGAATGAAGCCAGACAGAGCAAAGGCGAGCGTAAAACGATATGTAAAAATGTGATGTAAAGAAACGGCTATTTATTTAAACACCAAAGCATAAAACAACAAAGAAACGGCGAAAAGTTACCATACAAACAACGATAAAAACAAGGCTAAAAGCGAAAAGTTACCACTAAAAAAAAGGAACAAAAATGAGCACTTAGTTGAAGCTCAAATAACGCTGTTATCGGCACAAACTCAAAAATCAGAAATAGAAATGAGCGCCTAAGTGAATACCATGCGAATACTAGCAAGCACGAAATAAACGCATAATCCTAGCAGTTAGTAAATAAAAGTGAATGCCAAAAGTGAATACTAAGCCACCTTTTAACAATACAAGCTAAAATAATCAAAAGAAAGGGTTACGAATGCAAACATTAACAATACGAGCAGACGAAGCATTAATAAGCCAAATAGTAGCAATAAGTAAGGCTCTAGCTAATACGACTAATCAAAAGCTAATTATCGATGAGGATTATCCGATTTACGACGATGGCAAGACGATGAAGCAAAGGATAGCCGATTATGAAGCGGATATTGAAGCTATCAGACGCGGAGAGCTTGAAACCTATCCACTAGAAACGTTAAAAGCCGAGATGGAAAAATGGTAGTTAGACGCACAGCACGTTTTAACCACGAATTAAAAGCTACGTTTGACTTCATAGCCAAAGACAGCCTAAACAGAGCGCGAGAGTTTAGAAACGAACTTATCGCAAAGATAGAACGCACAGCACAGACGCCTTTTATTTGTCGCAAGTCCATTAATTTTAACGATGAGAGCATTCGCGACTTGATTTTTAAAGGCTATGTGATACCTTACTTGATAGATGATGAGGTTATTTACGTGCTAGGCATTTACAAGGCTAATGAGTGGGAAGTGCAATGATAGACACCAAAGAGCAAAATTTTATTATTTATTCAACTGGCGACAATAAAGTCAATATCCAAATATTAGCCGATAAAGAGAACGAAACAATATGGCTAAATCAGAAACAAATAGCTGATATTTTTGAGACCAGCAAGCAGAATGTATCATATCACATAAGGAATATTTTAGACGAAAAGGAGCTAGGATACGCAACTGTAAAAGAAATTTTGACAGTTCAAGCAGAGGGAAGCAGGGAAGTTACAAGAGAAGTCGAACACTACAACCTTGATATGATAATCGCAGTAGGCTATCGTATAAACAGCATAAAAGCGACACAGTTTAGACAATGGGCTACTAGCACACTAAAAGAATACATCATTAAAGGCTTTGTGCTCGATGATGAGAGGCTAAAACAAGGTAATAACGTATTTAATAAAGACTACTTTAAAGAATTATTAGAACGCATACGAGCCATAAGGGCTAGTGAGAAGTTATTTTATGAAAAAGTTAGGGAGTTATTCGCGCTAAGCGTGGATTATGATAAGACATCGCAGACGGCTAAAAATTTCTTTGCTAATATCCAAAATAAACTAGAATATGCAGTAACCAAAAAGACATCGGCGGAGATTATCAAAGAGCGTGCAGACCATACAAAGCCAAATATGGGCTTAACGACTTGGAGTGGAAGCGATAGAGGCAAAGAGCCGATAAAGTCAGATATTGCTGTAGCTAAAAATTATTTATACGAGGACGAGCTAAGCAGACTTAATAGATTAACTGGCATGTTACTTGACTATGCAGAAAACCAAGCAGAACAAGGCATAGTAATTCAGATGAAAGACTGGGATATTAAAGTAGATGATTTTTTAATCTTTAATGGCTATGAAATTTTAAAAGGCTTTGGTAAATTTAGCGCTGACAATGCAAAAGCTAAAGCAGAACTAGAATATACGAAATTTAAAGAACTAAAGCAAGATGATAGTTTTAAAGACGAAGTAAAACGAATAATTGCTAAAGGTAAAAAATAAAGCCTATCGTAGTGAAGCGTGAAACGTAATAAGACGGTAATGTTTCACAAAATAACCTTAATTAAGTTTTCGAGCAAAAAAGAGATAAAAAATTACTAATCCTTAAGCCAAAACGACTACTTTAAGCGTCCGAAACTTAAATTATTTAACTTTACAACTTTACAATCCCCTATTTTAGGCACTTACAATTATTTTGTATTGAAAACTAAACTTTTCATAACCAACAAATCAAACACTTGAAGCTTAAAAATCTAGAGTGTATAAATGAGTGTAAAAATTATTGATTTTAATTTTATTAAAAGTCGATAAATACGAGCTTTAAAGCTAAAATCATTTCCCGCTTAACTCCACCAGTGCTTTACTACATCTTTTGCTTAATATATTTTCACCATTTT
>NZ_CABPTY010000008.1:0-14496 GCF_902460415.1 Campylobacter concisus | reverse complement strand
CTATATGCTTTTGCGTGATGACTCACTATTTTTTTATTTTTTATAAAGCAAAAAGTTATGTATTCTTTTTTTATAGTGTAAAATTTTTCATAAAACTTAGCTCTAAGGTCTAAAATCTCATCATTTTGCAAAAACTCATCAACCGCTTTACTAAAATTTTTTTCATAAAATTTTGAAATTTCAAAGCCACCTAGCTTTTCACCTTGCTTTAGTTTGTATTCTGGTATCTCATCTTTTGCTAAGATAGGCCCAAATAAATTTGAAAAGATTAAAACATTATTATCTATATATTTTTGCGCCTTATTGTCTAAACCACGATAGTTTAGATGTTTATAAGCCACGCCATCATACCTTAAGATAGCTTTTATGCTGCCTTTTTGAGATAGGCTTTCTCGCAGCTGCTTACTCTCTTCAAGCTCTTTTAGCCCAAAAAGCTTTTTTATCTCGTCTAAATTTGCATTTTTTAAAAATTCATCATATCTGTTTAAAATTTCAACTCTTTTGTCAAAAAGCTCTGGAAATATCAAATCCTTGCCATTAAATTTATTATTCGTATTTAGAGAAATTTTACTTTCGCTTGGAGAAAAGAGAATTTTTAGTGCCATTTTTCTTACCTATTTTATATATAAATTTTTGTTGGATTATACAATAAACTTTTTGTGCTAAAAAAAATCAAATTTTTACCGATATAAAAACAAGCGGAATCATTTTTGCTTAGAGTGAATAAAAATTTAGGAAAAAATTATGAGAATAACAAACCAACTACGTTTTAGTCAGACTCTGCATGACTACCAAAAAAATATGACCGGTGTAAATAAAAGCTATAAGCAGCTCTCAAATGGTTTGAAAATTCAAGATCCATACGATGGTGCTGCGACTTATAATGATGCGATGAGGCTTGATTATGAAGTAACTACTCTCACTCAAGTAGTTGATGCCACTGGTAAATCTGTAAATTTCTCAAAAAATACAGATAATGCGTTGCAAGAGTTTGAAAAACAGCTTGAAAATTTTAAGACAAAAGTAGTCCAAGCAGCTAGCAGCGTGCATAGTAAGACATCGCTAGAAGCTTTGGCAAATGATCTTCAAGGCATAAAAAATCACCTTGTGAATATTGCAAACACTTCGGTTAATGGGCAGTTTTTGTTTTCTGGAAGTGCTGTTGATACAAAGCCAATAGATGGCGCTGGAAAGTATCAAGGCAATCGTGATTATATGAAAACATCGGCTGGAGCACAAGTCGAGCTTCCTTATAATATCCCAGGATATGATCTATTTTTAGGAAAAGATGGTGATTACAGTAAAATTTTGACCACAAATGTTCGTTTAGCTGATCAAACTAGAACCGACATCTCCTATGCGCCAAAATTTCTAAACGATAACAGCAAGATAAAAAATATGATCGGGTTAAATTACGCTAGTGATTCAGTGGTTAGAAGTGACGGCTCTTACAATGGCACAATAAATCCAGATTATGATTTTTTAGATAATTCAAATGTAAATTTTCCAGATACATATTTTTTCATGCAAGGCAAAAAGCCAGACGGCACGACATTTACTAGCAAATTTAAGATGAGTGCAAATACAACAATGGCTGGGCTTATGGAAAAAATCGGTATGGAATTTGGCAATACAAAAACAACAAAAGTTGTTGATGTGAGCATAAATAACGATGGACAATTTAATATAAAAGATCTTACTAAAGGTAATCAAACTATTGACTTTCATATGGTTGCAGCCACATCAGTAGCACCAAATCGCGGTGCAATCGCTCAAAACAACAGGCTTGATACGGTAAATTCTCTTGAAGATCTTGAAACTATGGCAAATAACGTTCCAAAAAAGGTTCATATCACTGAGTTTGTAAAGAGCAAATATACCGATAAAGATGGAAATGCGACAAATGCATTTGACTATGATAAGGTTAGATTTGAAAGAAAGGATAATGAGCTAATCGCAAATTTACCTCAAGTAGCTAGAAGAACGGGCGAATATGCAACAGATCAGACAAAGCTAAGCGAAGTCTCTGGTACAAAAGAGAGCTACGATAGAAATTTATATCCAAAAGATGTCGATGCTAGAAAGAGAGAGCTTTTTAATATCGATAACCAAGAGATAAATTTACAAGTAAAGTCAATCACCGGTACAAAATATGATATAAAGGTAAAAATGGGCACAGCGGGAGGCACAAATACTCCAGTGCAATTTGAAATAACATCTACACCACCAGGTGGCACGCCTTCTACACCTAGGACTTTAACGGTTTATAACTCAGATGAGTTTGGAAGTTACAGAACTTATGCTAGCGATTTTACTTATAGGCAGCTCATGGATATCGTTGCTATGGCAGCAAGCGATAATATCCCAAATCCTCCACATGCAGAAAATGCAAATTTTGATACAGATATTGAAAAGGTAAAAAGAGATCAAAACTATAATGCCTATAAAGAGGCTTTGTCAAAAACAAAGGGTGCGGTAGAGACAACTTTAGATGATAAGGGCAGAATGGTTTTAACTGATAAGACAAAATCAGTAACAAACATAGAAGTAACTATGCATGATGCAAAAAATAGCGATAAATTTGATGGCGATAGCACTGGTAGAGATACAGCTGGTAATGCTGGCCACCCTCAAGGAAATGGTTCTGTCTTTAGCTTTAATGAAAATAATGCTTTAACTATTGATGAGCCAAGTACGAGCGTTTTTCAAGACCTTGATAATATGATCGAAGCTGTTAGAAAGGGATATTATAGAGCTGATGCAAATAGTAATGATCCACGAAATACCGGCATGCAAGGCGCATTACAAAGGCTTGATCATTTAATAGATCATGCAAATAAAGAGCTTACAAAGATCGGCTCTCAATCAAAACTTTTAACAGCCACAAAAGAGCGAGCCGAAGTAATGAAAGTGAATGTGCAAACTGTTAAAAATGATGTAATTGACGCAGACTATGCGGAGTCATATCTGAAATTTACGCAGCTTTCACTATCTTATCAAGCAACCCTACAAGCAAGTGCAAAGATAAATCAACTAAGCTTGCTAAATTATTTAAATTAAAATTTAAATCAGCAGGTCGCCTAGCTTGCTGATTTTTTAAAATTAAACTCAAGCGTGCTATAATAAGCCTTTTTTATAAAGGATCTAAAATTTTACGACATATTTTATTTACAATTTTTGTTTGCATTTTTATATATTTTGGTATCGCTACAGCTGCTCCAACTGCTGATTTTGTTGGCTCGCTCGGACAAAGCCTTGGTATTTTAAATATCAAATATTTTGGACTTATCGCGTATGTTTATCCATTTTTATTGATCATTTTGAGCTATTTTGTCTATAAAAATTTTAAGAAATTTGATTTTGATTTTGCTCAGTTTGTAGTTGGGATTTTTCTATTTTTTATCGCATTTTTGATGTTTCAAGCGCTAAGTACTTCTGGGGCAAATAGCGGCGTGATAGGCGGCTTTATAGTCTCAGCGCTAAAAGAAGTCATCGGCTCTATCGGCACTGCGGTTGCTATACTTATGATGTTTATTATCTCACTTGGGCTTGCTTTTAGGGAAAATTTTATCATTGTTTTAAGAAAGGCTTTTGTGGATAAAGAGGTAAAAGTCCATGAAGAGAGAAATTTAAAAGAGATAAAACAAAAACAACTTCCAAAAATCGAACGCAAAAAACAAAAGAATAATGATATAAAAGAAGAAGAACTTATAGAAGCTCAGGTACTAAATGATGATGAGCAGAATTTAGATGAAGAGCTAGAGCCTGAGTCAGAAAAAGAGAGCAGGGCCTCAACTATAAACGGAGTTGAAATTTTAAACGAAGTGGCTGAAAACAAGAAGTTGCTTGATCAAATAGAGCGAGGAAATGTGGAAAAGCCAAAGAATTTTGTCTTGCCACCGCTTAAATTTTTAAACGATCCGCCAAAACGCTCACATAGTGTAAATGAAACGGAAATCGATCAGCAAATTTCTAATTTGCTTGATAAACTCCGTAAGTTTAAAATAGACGGAGATGTGGTTAGAACTTATACTGGGCCTATCGTCACGACATTTGAGTTTCGTCCAGCTCCACATATCAAGGTAAGTAAAATTTTGACACTTCAAGATGATCTAGCGATGGCACTAAAAGCTCAAACGATCCGTATCCAAGCGCCGATTCCCGGCAAAGATGTCGTAGGCATCGAGGTGCCAAATCAAAATTTAGAAACAATCTATATAAAAGAAATTTTAGAGAGCGAAGTCTTTAAAAATGCAAGTAGCCCACTAACTATGGCACTTGGCAAAGATATCGTCGGTGCCCCTTTTGTGACAGACCTTAAAAAACTCCCACATTTGCTAATAGCTGGAACAACGGGGTCTGGCAAGAGTGTCGGTATAAATGCGATGCTTTTAAGCTTGCTTTATAGAAATAGCCCACAAACTTTGCGTCTAATGATGATCGATCCAAAAATGCTTGAATTTAGCATATATAACGACATCCCACATCTTCTAACTCCAGTTATCACAGAGGCTAAAAAGGCAATCACTGCACTTGCCAATATGGTCGCTGAAATGGAGCGAAGATATAAGATAATGAGCCAAACTCGTACAAAAAATATAGAGAGCTACAATGAAAAGATGAAAGAGGAAGGCGGTGAGCAGTTCCCGTATATCGTTGTGATCATCGATGAGCTAGCTGATCTGATGATGACTAGTGGCAAGGATGTGGAGCTTTATATTGGACGCTTAGCGCAGATGGCAAGGGCTAGTGGCATACACTTGATAGTGGCAACCCAGCGCCCAAGTGTTGATGTCGTGACTGGCCTTATAAAGGCAAATTTACCAAGCAGGATAAGCTATAGAGTAGGGCAGAGGATCGATAGTAAGGTCATTCTTGATCAAATGGGAGCTGAGAGCTTACTCGGACGTGGAGATATGTTATTTACACCTCCAGGAAGCCCTGGTGTGATAAGACTTCACGCACCATTTGCTAGTGAAAAAGAGATAGAAACGGTTGTAAATTTCTTAAAAGAGCAACAAGATGTAGTTTATGATGAAAAATTTTTAATAGAAGAAGGCACAAGCGGAAGTGTGGCTGCTGGTACTCTAGGAGAAGATGAACTTGATGAGCTTTATGAAGAGGCTAAAGAGATCATTTTAAGTGAGCAAAAAACGTCAATAAGCTATCTGCAAAGGCGTTTAAAAATAGGTTACAACAAAGCTGCAAACATAATAGAGCAAATGGAAAAAATGGGTGTTTTAAGTCCAGTGAATGCAAAAGGACAAAGAGAAATTTTATAGCTAAAGTCATAAATTGCTTTAATTTTAGAATTTTAATTTTTATTAAAATTCTAAAAAGTCTTGACAAAGCACATTAAAATCTATATAATTACAACTCTTAAAAACATTGGGGTATCGCCAAGCGGTAAGGCAACTGGTTTTGGTCCAGTCATTCAGAGGTTCGAATCCTCTTACCCCATCCACTTTTTAAATCCAAAATAATACTTATCGCGGAGTAGAGCAGTGGTAGCTCGTCGGGCTCATAACCCGAAGGTCGGCGGTTCAAATCCGTCCTCCGCAACCAAATGCCTATTTTATCGATGTTTGAAACACTTTTTAAAATGCTTAAATTATTCTGAAATTGATTTTAGTAAATTTTCGATAGTTTCTTTAGATTTTTTAACGTTTGCAGTAATATATTTTTGTGTTGTAGTGATGTTTGTATGCCCTAAAGTAAATGATACTTGCTCGATCGGAATTTTTAAATAATTAATTGAATATGTGCCAATTAAATGCCTTATATCGTGAAGTCTGATTTTAGGAAGATTATTTCGTTTAAGAAGTGAAGACCAGCTTTTACGCAAATCTTTAAATTTATCGTTAGTCATAGGATTAATAAAGACATAATCGTTTAGCCTATTTTCTTTCTTAGCTATCAAAAATCTTTTATAAAGACGATTAAAAAGTTCATCGCTCATTTTATAAATCATATTTCTTTTGGCCTTATTAATTTTAAAAGGGATCATATAAGTCCTGGTCTTAAAATTTATATCGCTAAATTTTAGGCTTAATACTTCATTCTTTCGTCTGCCATGAAGTAGAAAAAAGAATATATCAGAGCTTGCATCGGTATTTTCACAAATAGCCTTAATAAAGCGTTTTTGAATAGCGATCGAGTAATCAAAATACCTTTTATTATCAAACTTTGGCAGCTCGATAAAATCGCAAGGATTTTTATTTATTAACTCCAGTTTTATACCTAGCTTGAAAATAACCTTTAGCTTTGCAACGATATTCTTAATAGTCTTTATCTTGTAATCTTGCTTGATAAGATCATTACAAAACTTTTGTATATCGATAAAATTTATATCTTCTATTTCTCTTAAGCCAAGCGAGTTTTTAAAATGCTTATTATAAGTAGCTATATCGCTTCTTAGAGTAGTTGGACTTAAAATAAGCTCATAAAAGCTAATGTAATTATTAAAAAGCTCATTTAGTGTCATCAAAAAGACCTTTATCAAATGCGCAGCCTAAAACGTATTTACCCAAATTACTATCAACTTGATTTCTAATAATCTGTCTTTTATTTTTTATATTTTTAAATAAACTTAAATCAAAATCATGAAAATCAGAAATAACAAAATTTTTAATTAACTTACTAGATTTTTGAAAAGACTTTTCAGAAATATAGAAATTTGACCAAAATAAATGACGAGAAATTTTTGCATTATAAGAAATCAAAGGATCATAATAAGGAATAACGTTTTCAACAACAAACTTATTTTTACAAAAAGTTTTTAAAAAACTTATAAGGGAATAAAGCCTAAAATCAGGCAAAGAACGACTATTAATAGTATTTTGATTTGAAAAATTAACCCTTGAATGAGTTTGACAAGGTGGAGAAGCCCATATAAAATCAAATTTATCATAGTTATTGGCAGCATAATCAAAAGCATCACAAATAATAACTTTATCAGTGGGAAATCTAAATTTATAAACATCGGCAATAGCTGGATCAAACTCAACAGCAGTTACATCAATATCCGATAATACATCATTCCATAATAACCTATTACCGCCAATGCCAGCAAATAAATTTAAAATTCTCATTACATTATCCTTTTCAAAACTCATTACAAATCAAAAATCTATCTACAAAGCTATCAATATCAGGAGCATTTAAATCGTGCTTTTTATGATAATGTGTGAAGTTATCTAATTCCCTATCAAGCATTAAATTTTCAACATAAGCTAAATGCTGGGCATTTACATCACCGCCCAAGCTCTCATAGTAATTGACTAGCTCGTAATCTTTCATTCTGCTTACTGGTTTAGGCTTTTCATCGCTTTTAAAAAGCTCATCGCAAAGCTTTAAAATTTGCCTTTGTTTTAAATTAGTGCCAAAGCTTTTTATTTCATCTTGTGCGTTTTCATCTTTTTGGCTATCAATTTTCAATCTATCGTAAAAATTCATAAGCCTACCACTTATATAATGCTCTAATCTGCCATTTAAATAAATAATCTCTTCTTTGTTGAAAGGCAATTTTATATATATGTAATCATCTTTTTTATTCCACTCGAGTATTGCTCTATGATCGTTTGTTAAGTCGTTTAAGTGATAAAAGTCTTGCATCGTGCTAATAAAATTAATCTTCCTATATACCCATAATGGCACTTTAGTGCGTGAGCTTATAAATCTTCTTACTTTGTGCTTTACATACCAGGCTGAAAGCTCGTCAAAATCTTGCGTTTCTTTTAGGTTAATGAAAGTCTTTTGGATATACTTCATAACATAGCCACTAGGATTATTAATACTAGTTTGAAAGCCGTTTAATTCGCCGTTTTTCTTTTGCTCGCTTGTGATAGCATTTGTTTTTAAGTTTTGCGGAGCATAAAAAATATCAGTATAAATTCTTTTCATAAAGTCTATTGTGTGAGCTGGGACGTAAAATAAAGCGTGAATGTGTGGCACGCCGTCTTTTTTGTGTGGCTCAAAGCACCTTATATAGCTTCTATCAATATTTTTAAATTTTCTTGAATATCGCATAATAAATAAATTCCATTGATGATTAAGAACGGCTACTAAATCAGAAATACTTAAAGGCACTGAATTTTTAGCCTTATATTTAACTTCATCAGGCAAATATCTATAATCAATCGGCATAAATTTAGAATAATCGCCATTTAATGCACCCCTAAAGCAGCCGTTAAGAGTGATGGTTAAAAATACTGGGACTTGAAAATAATCAATAGCAAAAGAGCTAAACACATTTACGCGGTTAGACACTTCGGCGTAATATTTATCGCTAAAGTTGGCCGACATTGAAATGTCTAGCAAATTTCTAACCTGGCCATTAACATTAACAAAAGAGAAAGAGCGCATATATTCCCTTTGGCTATCAAGCTTTGCTTGGCAAAGCTCAACGTCAAGGGGAGAAACACCATATAAATTTCTCGCTCGCATAATCGCTTCCTTAAACGTAAGAGTTTTTTATTAATTTGACAAGGGCAGCCATTGTGGCGGACTTCGTCCGCCCATGGCAGCCTTTTTTGGCTACGCCAAAACACATATAGGCGAAAGGGGTGTTTTAAACCCAAAAAGCATATTAGCTGCACGGCTCGATTAAGCAGAATGTGCCAATAAGCTTTATTTCTCGCCTTTTGTAGGGGAAATCCCCTACACCCCTAAAACATTAAATAATTTGAATTGTGAGCGTTAGAACAGAGTTTATTTCGCTGTCTTGCTCGACTGAAAAAAGATACTTTAAAAACCATATATCTTTGAGGATAGGCACGCCATTACGTTGCTTAGAAGTAGTCGTTTTATTAATACCGCTAAGAACTAGAACGTCGCCACGCTTTAAAGAATACGAGCTTTTAAGCTCCTTTTTTGAAACAATGGGCGTTAATGATGTACTTTGAGAGAGAATATCTTCAAGTATTAAATGTAAGTCAAAATCAATGTGATCAGATAAAATGATAGGCTTTAAATTTATCTTTAAACCAATGTCTTTATATTCGTAACTATCAGTCTTTTGATAATTTAAATTAGATATATCAGTTTTTGAAACTAAATAAGGGATATTTTGAACGGAACTAAAATAAACTTCGGTGTGATTTTTTGCCGTCAATACTGGCGATGAGATAATTTTTGTAATGCCATTTGTGTCAAGAAAATTTAATATGCCAAAAAAGGCACGATCATCATTTTTAATAATATTTGAATTAGTAATATAAGGGGAAGTAATCAGATTAATATAATAAGCTAAATCGCCGTGATTAAGTGGCTTAAGCAAGCCCTTTAAATTTGTGCCTAAATCTTTAATGTCTTTTAGATTTGTTTCAGTGATAGTCAGTTTAAATGTTACTTGCTCCAGGCTCTTATCAATCTTTGAAATGGCTTCTTTAATCTGATCAAATATATAGTCATCAGCCCTAAAGAAAACCGAATTAGAAGACGTCGAATAAGTAGCATTTAAATCAAACTGGCTAAGAATTTTATTTACATCATCGTAAACATAATTCTTTAGCTCGATACGCCTAAGATCATAATCAGGCAATTTTTGAGAGCTTACGTAGTAGAAATTATCCTTTTTATAAAGGTATAAATTCTTAGCTTCAAGCATTTTTCTAAACATTGCAATCGTGATCTTAACTTCATCTTCATAGATAAAATAATATTCGCCCTGGTGTATGCTTTCATCAGTTACAATGGCTATATTATTAGCCCTACTAGTAAGACGTGCGAAATCTAAAAGATCAGTATAAATTTCGGCAGCAAACAAGCTATTTAAAAACAGCAGCGGAAGAACTAGGAACTTGATTAAACTTTTCATCGGAAACACCTTTGTTATTTTTTGAAATTAAATTTTGGAAAACTGGCTTGTCAAATACATAGTAGTACTTGACAAGCTCGTGAGATTTTGGCTCGTAATAAAAATATAATGGCGTATACATTGAAGATATGTAACTAAGTAATGATAATGGGTATAAATGATAGTCGTCGTCAAAATGGCAAGATGAATTAACGCAAGTAATGTTATATATATAAATTTCTGGCACATCGGAACTATTTTTAATGTTATTTTTTGAAGTGTCTTTGAATATATCTGGAAAATCTGAAATACTATTTTTTTGAGAATTTGAAAAAGAAGTTTTATCTTGATTTGATAAATTGTTTTCGGTTGGAGTATCGCTTTTAAAAATAGACATAACAACAAAATAAAAATAAAGTAAAAGAAAAATAAAAACAACAATAGCTAGCAAAAAATAAAATCTTACAAATGATTTTTTATTTGAACTTTGTCCAGAGTGGTATAAATTAAATACTTCTTCAAGATATGGAATATTAATAATCTCTAATCTATCTTTTTTATAAAGCCTATAAGATGCAAAAACTTCATAACGAAATTTCTTTGAAAATAATCTTTTTGCGCTATCGACAGCCCTATAAAATTTTTCTGCTATACGTTTATATTCGTTATTGACTAAGGTTAAATCTTGAGTAATTAAATAAATATCCTGGTATAAATGGCGATGATATGTAAGCCACCAAACTAAAATTTCGTCTTTCTTGTCTTTAAAAAAGTTATGACACTCATCAAGAACAAATACGCAACCATATAAATTTAACTCTTTGGCTTTTTCATTAACTTCGTTATCGGTTGCACCAGTCTTATATAAAGCATATAAATTTCTTAAGCCTAAATAGAACTTATCAAAATCAAACTTTTTAAATTTGTCGGATAACTCAAACTTAAACTCATTTATATTTGTATAGCAAAATAAATAACTAGGCTTTTCTTTAGGCTTAACAAATTTAGATAAAAATGTTTTCTTTGGCTCAAATAAAAAGGTCTGATAAATCATATATACTGCGTAATATGTTTTACCGCTTCCAGGATTGCCAACTAAATAAGTAATCATTTTTAAAGCTTTGCCAAAATAAATGTAACAAGAGTTTCACGAACAAATCTAAAAACAGTAATGCCAATTTTTGTCGCATAAATTACAAAGAAAGAAAGAAAAATAGGCGAAAATATAGAAAACACATCACAAAAGGCATTCCAAGCACCAAGAGATTTTAAAATAGAAAAGGCAGTCGTTACGATCTTTTCATTGCCTACTGAAAGATTATTGACATAATCAATAATATAGTTAAATTTAGAATAGATGAAGTTAATAATATAAATAACAGCAGCGGCATAAGATAAAACAAGAGTACCTAAAATTACGTTAGTAACAACCATTTTAGAAAATGTAATTGCTTTAAAAACAAAATTAATAGCATTTTCCCATTTAAAAAAGCGAAAGAATAAAACAATAGTAGCTATAATTGCTTGCATATCTTACCACCCCATAAAAGTAAAAATAAATAGCTTGGCTATTAAAAATAAAAACAACAAAAAGAAAGCTACAAAGAAAAAGACATAAAGAGAAGAAGCAATCGGCGAAAGAATACTACAAAAATCAAAGACAACTTTTTTACTAAAGAAAAACATATCTATATCAAAATTTAAAGGGCAAGTGTTAGGAATACCGCCTTTTTTTAAGCTCATTAAATTTCCATCTTTGATTTTTGAGATAGTATCATTTAAGCTTTTTTTAATACCATCAATAGGCTCAAAAAGATTATTAATATTTTCCTTATACGTATTTGCGAGATCAGCGGTTCTTTCTTCAAGCTCGCCATAATCTATATTGCCAGGTGTGGCGTTTTCAGAATTGCCGTTTCCTTGTCCACCACCTGAGCCGCTACCTGAGCCGCCACTTGATCCGCCGCCAGTACCACCAGATGAACCGCCACCAGTGCCGCCACTATTGCCACCAGAGCCGTTATTATTGCGTTATTATTGCCACCGCTAGAACCGCCGCCATTTCCAGGCGTAGAATTGTCTTTATTCTTATCTTTGTTTGGATCTTCTTTGTCTTTGTCTTTATTTGGATTTTCCTTGTCTTTATCCTTATTTGGGTCTTCTTTGTCTTTATCCTTGTCTTTGTTAGAATTTTCTTTACTTTTATCAAATTTGAAAGTAATCAATCTTTCATCTTTGCAATGTGCTTGAACAATATTAGGTTTGTTAGGATCCCAAGCATAACCAGGATTATAAGAAGAGCCAATACCAGCGCAGTAACACCTTGCAATATCATCTATTGTTAAAGCACTCGAGCAATCTATACAAGTATAATCAGAAGTAAAGAATTTATGATTATCTTCATCAGTACAATCAACTACACAAGCATTAGTTTGAACATTCCATAATTGACCAGCTGGACAAGAATCGACGCATTGCATTGTATCAGTGTTAAATTCTTGATTTAGCTTACATCTTGCAACTTCTTTGGGATTGAAAACAATAAAATCATAATAAGTAAACACTGGGTCTTTAGGATAATCAGAAGCAACAAAAAATTCATAATCACCAACACCACCACGCTGGCCAAAGCGACCAACTCTACTATTGCCACCTATATAAACATGACCAAAACCAACATAAAAACCTGGCTTATGTGAGCCAGCAAAATAATAAGCTTCTTGTCTAATTGTAAAAGAATAGATAAAGTAATAACCAGTTTCAGGCGATCTAAGACCATAATAATTATTACCTTTTAAAAATTTGCCATCGATAGGCTTGAAAGCGCTAGGCAAATTATAATCACGCATAACCCAACATAAGCCATCGCCATCGCAATTTTTAGAAAAAGCAAAAGAGCATAAAATAGATAAGAAAATGAAAAATCTAATTAGAAATTTCATCACAAAGCCTTAAAAAAATCTTTTTGTTAAAAGAGTTAAAGCAGCACAAATCGGTAAAGATAAGACCATAAACCATATAAAGATAGAAAAGAAGTAATCAAAAGACGGAACACCAATAACATCAAACATTTTAAACACCTTTTTTAAATTCTCGAGAGAATTATGAAAATAAACAAGCAAAGCAAGAAACCGCATAAAGTCCCAGTCATAGACATCAAGAAGTTATATTGCTCTATTGTTAAGTTAAGAAAGACTTTATCCATAAATTTAAACCCCAAAAAATTACTGACGCACTTCGTTTGTCGGCTTAAAGCTTTGCTTTGCACTCTGCTTTAAGCTTTAAAATTTATGTGCTAATTTTTAAAAAGACTAAAAGCAGAAGTAATGGCAGTAACACAAGCAAAAAAGACAATTACAATAGCAAAGAAAGAATTTAGAAAAAATCCTAATTTCGTAACGTCTATAAAATCAAAATACACTTTTAACCTTTTTAAAAATTAGCCCCCAATAAAGGGGGAACAAGCTATTTTAAAAGAGAAAGACCTTTTTTAACAGCAAAAATTGCAGCCAAAACAACAATAACCGCACCAGCTACGCCCATAAATGGAGTAATATTAAGATCGCCAGTTACTGTGCCATCTGCACCCATTGTTATACCAGCTGCAAGAGCATTACTTGACATTGCGCCAACAGCAGCAACACCACCTAGAACCTTAGCTTTAGTAGAAGAAAGAAATTTTTTCATCTCTAACCCTTTTTGTTTAAATTTAGTAGCCTTTAACTACTTATCTAAGGAAACACGGACTTAAATAAGTAGTTAAAGGGGATAGACCCCTTTATTTATTTATTTTCAGGTTTTTTTGCAGGCTTTGTATCAAATAGGAAGTATTCAACTGGATTAGCGATCGTAATTATTCTTTGATCGTTAGGGAAGCCACCTTCAACCGGTATTTCTTCGCCTTTTTTAAATTTTTCTTTTATTGCAGCCGCTACAAGTCCAGCGGTATTATTATCTGGGCAGATTATTTTAAAAACAACTTTTTGCTCTACTTCATCGGTAAAGCCAGTCTTTTCATTAACAACGTCATAGATATTTGATGAAGAAATACGAACAGAAGAAGAGTAATCATTACCTTCAAACTTACCAGAAGCCGAACTTCTAACAAGACCACCCCTAAGAACATACTTTAAATCATATTCAGATTTAACGATTTGCATTTTTAACACCTTTTTTTAATTTATTTTTTTGAAACACCATTTAACATAGCCCCGAAAAGGTGTTTCGTCCAAACGGGGCTAAAATAGTTTAATGCCATATTCAGGGCAAAATTTACATTATTTCGATAAAATCGAAACATATGTAAGATTTACATATTTTCAACAGGTAAATATTACATAATATAAAATTAAATAATGCTTAAATATGTAAATTTTACAGGTAAAAAAATGACAAATGCAGAAATCGCGAAAAAACTAAAAATAGCCGAAAAAACAATATACAACTGGCGAAAAAATAGAAAAGAATTATTTGAAGTTATAGAAAATGGATTAAATTTAAAGGAAGATAAAGAAAACTTATACGTAAATGTTACATATAAAGAGCTAATCGAACTATTAGAAAAACTATCACAGCAAGAAATTCAATACTACATTTCAGACATAAAAACAAGAATTTTAAAAAAAGAGATAGATAAATGAAAAAATTAATAATACTGATACTTACACTAATAAATTTAAATGCACTCGATACATTTAGGC
>NZ_CABPTY010000007.1:7259-23957 GCF_902460415.1 Campylobacter concisus | reverse complement strand
CTACTATAAATTTTTCTCCAAAAGTCGTTTTATCTAGGTTAAAAGTCAAAGCTTAAAAAAATAAAGTAGTAATTAATATTTAAAATATTAAATATCTATATAATTTCATTAATACATTTTTTTATAAGGAGAATGGTTATGGCAACCAGAAAAGAACACGATTTTATAGGTGAGTTGGAAATCTCTGACGATTTTTATTATGGTATCCAAACATTTAGAGCTACCGAAAATTTTCACATGAGTGGTAGAACTTTAAAAGAGTATCCATACTTTGTAAAAGCATTTGCGCAAATCAAAAAAGCAGCCGCACTTGCAAATAAAGAGGTTGGCGTTTTAGATCCTAAGATCGCTGATACTCTAGCAAAAGCCGCTGATAGAGTAATAGCTGGTGAGTTTTTAGATCAATTTGTGGTTGATATGGTTCAAGGTGGTGCTGGAACAAGTACAAATATGAATGCAAATGAGGTTATTACAAATATCGCACTTGAGAGCATGGGGCATAAAAAAGGCGAATATCAATACATCCATCCAAACGATCATACAAACCTTGGACAAAGCACAAACGACACTTACCCAAGCTCAATAAAAGTAGCAACTTACGCAAAGCTTACTGATTTGCTTGCTGCTATGAATTTACTAAAAGATGAACTTGATAAAAAAGCAAAAGATTTTAAAGATATCATTAAAATGGGTAGAACTGAGCTTGAAGACGCAGTTCCTACAACACTTGGAAATACATTTAATGCATTTGCAAGCTACATTAAAAGCGATATCGAAAAGATCACAGCTGCACGCGAGTCAATGACATATCTAAATATGGGTGCAACTGCGATTGGTACAGGCATTAACTGCCACCCTGATTATAAAAATGTAGTTGTTAAAAAGTTAAAAGATATCACTGGTGTTGATTTCAAAAAAGCTGATGATTTCATCGCAGCTACACAAGACACTGCAGACTTTGTACACGTAAGTGGTGCGTTAAAAACTGCAGCTGTTAGACTTTCAAAAATTGCAAATGACCTTCGTTTGATGAATTCAGGTCCAAGATGTGGTCTCGGCGAGATAAATTTACCACAAATGCAACCAGGCAGCTCAATCATGCCAGGCAAAGTAAACCCAGTTATCGCTGAGGTTGTGGGCGAAGCGTGCTATGAAGTAATCGGTAACGACGTAACTATCATGCTTTGCTCAGAAAGAGGTGAATTTGAGCTAAATGCATTTGAGCCAGGCATCGCTTATGCGCTATTTAACTCTATATTTATCCTTGAAAACGCGATGAAAACACTAGCTGAAAAAGCTGTAAGAAAACTAACAGCAAATCCAGACGCTTGCTTAAAATCAGTTCTAGGCTCAGTTGGTATCGTAACAGCATTTAACCCATACATTGGCTATGAAAAATCTGCAAGCATCGCTAAAGAAGCTTTGCAAACTGGTAAAGCGGTCGGCGATATCTGCCTAGAGAGAGGCTATCTAAGCAAAGAAGAGATCGATAAAATTTTAGAGCCAAAAAATATGCTAAATCCAAGCATGGTTAGGTAGAAATTTAAGCAAAGTATTATTAAAAGCGTGTCAAAATTCTGACACGCTTAAGTAAAAATTTTAGTTATAAAATTTAATAGAGGAGTTTTCAATGGATATTTCATTGATATTGCAGTTGATCGTGCTCTTTGGTGCGATATTCTTGGGTGTTAGACTAGGCGGTATGGCCATTGGTTATGCTGGTGGTATTGGCGTCGTAGTTTTAACTTTAGGACTTGGATTAAAAGCAGGTAGTATACCTTGGGATGTTATTTTAATCATCATGTCCGTTATAGCTGCTATTACAGCGATGCAAGTAGCTGGTGGCCTTGATTATTTGGTGCAAATAGCCGAAGGGATACTAAGAAAACATCCAAAATACATAAATTTCTTAGCCCCAGTCGTTACTTACTTGCTAACTGTATTTGCTGGTACTGGACACACAGCTTTTTCTATGATTCCAGTTATTACCGAAGTTGCAAAGACACAAAATATTAAGCCTAGCGCGCCTCTTAGTATAGCTGTTGTTGCTAGTCAGATAGCTATTACAGCAAGCCCAGTTTCAGCAGCGGTTGTATTTATGGCTGGTGAGCATGCTTTGGGTGGACTTGGTATTAGCTATCCATTACTATTAGCTATCTGGATACCTACAACTTTTATTGGTTGTATGCTAACAGCTCTTGTTATAAATATATTTTATAATCTTGATCTAAGTAGTGACAAAGAGTATCAAAGAAGACTTAAAGAAGGGTTAATCAAAGATGTTAAAATCGAAGAGAAAAAAGAGCTTCCAAAAGGAGCTAAACTTTCTGTTTTAATATTCTTAGTTGGCGTTATCTCTGTCGTTTTATATGCTACTGCTATTAGTAAAAATGTAGGCTGGATAAAACCAAGCTATGTAACAGGCTATGAAAAAATTTATGAGACCAAAAGTCCGGATAAATTTAATGAACTAGTCGCAAAAGATATAAAAATCAAAACTGACTCAACTACTAATGTAAAATATGTAGAAGATCCAGATAAGCCTACAAAGGTGTTAGTATTAACTAGAGATAACGCTATTATGAGCTTTATGCTAGTTATCGCTACTTTAATCACACTAACTTGTGGCGTTAAAGTCGATAAGCTATCTAATACAGCTACATTTAAAAGTGGTATGACCGCGTGCGTCTGCGTGCTAGGTGTAGCGTGGCTTGGAGATACTTTCGTGGTAAATCACACCGATGCGATCAAAAATTTTGCCGGCGATTTTGTTAAAGACTATCCGTTTATGCTAGCTGTTGCGCTATTTTTTGCTAGTATGCTTCTTTATTCTCAAGCTGCTACCGCAAAGGCACTTATTCCTACAGTTATAGCTGCACTTGGTTTAACTGCTGCAAATAACGGTGACGCATATATTTTAGTTGCATCATTTGCTGCAGTTTCAGCATTGTTTGTATTGCCAACATATCCGACACTACTTGGAGCCGTTCAAATGGATGATACTGGAACAACTAGGATAGGTAAATATATATTCAACCACTCATTTTTTATTCCAGGTGTTTTAGCTATTGTTTTTTCTGTTGCACTTGGATTTTTAGTAGCTCCGATACTTTTATAAGTATTTTAAATCAGACTTAAGCCGAGATCTCTCTCGGCTTTTTTAAATCCCTTTAAAATTTTTAATTTCTATTCAAAATCCTTAATCAAAATTTTATATTTAAAATTTTTATAAGATCGCGTTAAAAATTATATTAATTAAATTTATAATTTTTAGAATTTTACTTATTTTGATATTAGAATACTAATTTTTTAAAACTAAAAATCTAAATATAAATATTAAGTAAGATTTAATTTTATTTTCAACTTTAAATACTAGAATAACTAAAGGCAAATATCTTTAAAGGGAGAAAGATGAGCTTAAATAGACGAGAAACGAGAATTTTTAAAATTCGGTGCTGGAGTTAGTATGGTTGCATCATCCTTACCGGGTGGTGCTTTGGAAAATGCTGCAAAGCAAGATGAGAAGTACGTCCGCAGCTTTTGCGAGATGTGCTCTTCAAGATGCCCTATCGAAGCAAAGGTCGTTGATAATAAAATTTGCTTCTTAAGCGGCAATCCAAAAGCTGGTGGTACGGCAACTTCGCTTTGTGCAAGAGGTGGCTCTGGTTTTAGTCAGCTTTATGACGAAAATAGAGTCAAAAAGCCTTTGATCAGGGTTGGTGAGAGAGGAGAAAATAAGTGGCGTGAGGCTAGCTGGGACGAGGCACTTGATCTAGTTGCTTCAAAAATGCTTGAGATCAAGCAAAAGTATGGCCCAGAAAGCTTTGTCTTTACCTGTAAAAGCTCGCAAACACATAAACTAATGGTAAATTTTGCCTCAGCTTACGGTTCGCCAAACTGCTTTTCACACTTTTCGTGCTGTCCGATCACATATCAAATGGTCTGTGAGCAGATGTATGGCATAGCTAAGCTAAAAAGAGACTTTGCAAATGCAAAATACGTTGTAAATTTTGGTCACAATCTCTTTGAGGGCATAGTTATAGCCGATGCTAAAAAACTTGCTAAATTTGCGGCTAAAAAAGATACAAAGCTACTTGTGCTTGAGCCAAGATTTAGCGTGGTGGCTTCAAAGGCTGATGAGTGGCTGCCAGTTAGACCTGGCACTGACCTAGCTTTTGTGCTAGCTATCATAAATACATGGATACAAAATGGCACTTACGATAAAGAATTTATTGAGAAATTTACAATTGGCTTTGATGAGATCGTTAAAAGCGTAGAGGGCAAAACACCTGAATGGCAAGAAGCGATCACTGGTATAAAAGCAAGTGACGTTAGACGCATCGCTGATGAAATTTATAAAGCTGCCCCAAGAGTTATTTTTGATTTTGGACATAAGACAACCACCACAAAAGCTGAATACATGAGGACAAAAGCCATCATGGTGGCAAATGCGATGATGGGCAACTGGGAGGTCAAAGGCGGTCTTTTTGGTGGCAAAAATGCTAAAACCTTTAACAAGCTAGTTGGCGAGGATAAATTCCCAGTTCTTAAAAATCCAGATGAGAAATTTAAAGTGCCAAAAGTCACTAGACTTGACTTTGCTGGCGAGAATGGTAGGCATAAATTTGTAAGCAGAAAACATGGCGTTTTGATGGATATAAATGACGCTATCTTAAGCGAGAAACCATACGCCATAAAAGGCTGGTTTAACATCCGCTTTAATCACCTAATAAACGTTGCTGAGACGATGAAGAGTATAGAGGCGATGAAGAAACTTGATTTTATCGTGGTAAGCGATGTTTATCTAAACGATATGGCGACATTCGCTGATGTTATCTTGCCTGAGAGTAGCTACCTTGAGCGCGACGAGGGCATAGAGGATAAGTCAGGTCTAAAGCCAGCTTATATGATAAGAAATAAAGTTATTGATCCAGTTGGCGACACAAAAGATGGGGCATTTATCTTTAGGGAGCTAGCACGCCGCATGAAGATAGATGAGCTTTATACTTGGAACGACATACGTGAGTTTAGGATGCAGCAAGCTGGCGGAGATGTAAATTTACTTGCTGCGCTTGAAAAAGATGGCTTTATCACTTGGGATGAGCCGGGAATCTTGTTTAGAGAAAAAGGCATGATCGATAAATTTGTCGCTAAATATCCAGTCGCTTCTAAATTTGTAGGAGAAAATGGGCTAATGGACGATATGGCTAAGCTAAAAACAAAAAGTGGCAAGATAGAGCTATTTTTGCCTGATGTAGAGGCGCAGTTTGCAGGATATGGCGCGCTAAATGACAAAGATATGGACACATTTGACGGACATGATCTTTGTCTAACTTGTGGCAAAACGCCTATTCATACCAACGGCCACACTCAGGCGGTGCCGTCGCTTCATGATCTTATGAGTGATAGCCCTATCTGGATAAATCCAAAAACAGCTAAACGTAAAAATTTACGAGATGGCGATATGGTTGTGGTGAAAAATAAATTTGGCGAGCAAAAGGGCAAGCTCATGGTGACCGAGGGCATTAGAGAAGATACACTCTTTATATATCACGGCTTTGGACACATCACCCCAGCTCTTAAGAGTATAGATCACGTGGGGCTAAATACAAGCGTGCTTCTTAATCCAGCCGAAGGGCCAGTGGCTGCGACTATGGTTACAAATGTTGGCGTTAGCATAAGTAAAGCGTAAGGATAGAAAATGAAAAAATATATGATGATACATGATGAAAATTTATGCATCGGCTGTCAAGGCTGCTCGGTAGCTTGCAGAAGTACAAACAACGTACCAAGGGGACTTTACCGCTTGCAGGTGCATGCAAAGATGAGTGGGACATTTCCAAATTTAAAGACCGACTTTTTGCGTCAAAGCTGTGTTATGTGCGAAGATGCACCTTGTGTTGAGGTTTGCCCAACTGGTGCTAGCTTTAAAACAGCTGATGGCGTGACGCTGCTTGATCATAGAATTTGCGTTAGTTGCAAATACTGCATCCTGGCCTGTCCATACGATGCTCGCTACGTCTTGCCAGATGGCGAGATAGGCAAATGCACATTTTGCTATGAGAGTAGGCTAGAAGATGGCAAAGAGCCAGCTTGCGTTAGCGTCTGCCCTACAAATGCCCTAACTTTTGGCGATGTAAATGATGAAAATTCTAAAATTTCAAAGAAATTAAAAGAGAGCAAATACTACTTGCCAAAAGCGGAGCTAAATACAAAACCTTCACTTGCGATGATCGCAAATACAAAAGGAGCACACCATGAATAACATGTCAGGAAGCCTAGCTCAATACTCTGAAATTTACTGGGGCTGGCCGATAGCCGTTTATCTATTTTTAGCAGGACTTAGTGCGGGTGCTAGTATCGTTGCTGTGCTCATTTCAAAAAAATATGGCAAAGAGAACTATTACTTTAAAGCAGCCGCTCTTATCGCTCCATTAGCGATCGTTCTTGGACTTGCTCTTTTGGTGCTTGACCTTGGCAAGCCGCTTAGCTTTTACTGGATACTCTTGCTTTACAACTTCGACTCAGTCATGTCAATAGGTGTTGCACTGCTTCTAGTTTATACGCCTCTTAGCGTTATATACGCAGTTGGTGCATTTAAAAACGAGATCGTAATGCTTAAAATTTCTCTTTTTGACGTGGTTGCAAATTTTGCTAGCAAAATTTCAAGCCTACTTGAAATTTTACTTTTTATCCTAGGCATTGGCGTTGGTGCATATACAGGCTTTTTGCTAAGTGCAGCTCACAAGATCGCACTTTGGAATACATCAGTCTTGCCGGTATTATTTTTAGTATCAGGCTTGAGCTGTGCTGGTGCATTTACGTTACTTGTTGGCGTGCTAAAAGATAAGGCAAAAAGGCAAAACGATATTGCACACTATTTATTAAAATTTGATTTTTTTGCGATTATTGCTGAGTTTTTGCTCATAGTTACTCTTTTTATGGTTGTAAAAGGTGCAAGCACAAGTGGTGCAGAGAGCGTAGCAAACGCACTTAGCGCAAATTCTCTTGGGCTAATGTTTTATATTGGCGTCATTGGTTTTGGTATGGCTTTGCCTATCATTTTAGACTTAAGCGTTTTAAAGGTGCATGATTTTAAACGCGAATTTGCCGTGATCAACGCATTATTCGTAATATGTGGCGTCTTTTTGCTAAGGTGTTACATTGTCTATGCGGGGCAAATTTTTATTTAATGCTTAAAAAATAATTTTAATTTTGAATTTACCTATTAAATATTACAATAGTGCTAAATCTTAATAAAACTTATTTTTTAGGAGAGAGATTTGAAAATTTTGCTTTTAGAAGATGATTTAGGGTTTCAAGAGAGCGTCTGTGAGTTTTTACAGACGCTTGGTTATGAAGTTACAGCGGTGAGTGATGGCCAAGAAGCGTGTGATCTGATAGAGAAAAATTTCTATCATCTTTTTATACTTGATATAAAAGTCCCTGGCGTAAATGGACATGAGGTTATCAAGTACATAAGAAGTCTAAATCCAAGCGCTCCTATCATGATAACGACATCTTTAGTTGATATTGATGATATGGCTATTGGCTACGAGCTTGGCTGTAACGAATACCTAAAAAAGCCATTTGAGCTTGCTGAGCTTAAATTTAGAGTAGCTGAGCTTATGAGAAAATACTATGGAACTGACGATAAAAACATAGTAAAGATCAATGACGAGTTTAGCTTTAATCTAAACAAGCGTGCGCTATTTAAAAACGGCAAAATGGTCGATCTTAGTGCAAAAGAAGTCGCACTTGTTGAGTGTCTAGTTTCACATCTAAATTCTTACGTCAGCATGGAAGAGCTTAGAGATCTTGTCTGGAACGATAAAGATATAGAGGGCGCTGATATAAGAATGCACGTTTTAAAGATAAGAAACAAAACGACAAACGACTTTATCATCTCAAAGAGGCGCATAGGCTATAAAATAGATGCACAAGAGCTTTAAGATCCAGATCATAGCGACATTTGTGATAATGTCGCTATTTTGTTTTCAAAGCTTTGTGATCCTAAATTTAAGCCAAAAAAACAGCACCTCAAAAGCCCTTTTTGGTGCTATGAAACATGAAAATATCATCAAAAATTCATTTCTAAAAAACGAAAACATAGTTATTTCTTTAAAATATAAATTTGCAATCTACGATGTAAATTTTAAACCAATCATCTCAACTCTCACAAAACAGCCAAGTAGCTTTAAATTTGTAACACTTGAAGAGGATGGATATCTATTTTACAAGAGCTTTTTTATAAAAGATAAGACACCTTATTATGTCGTGGTGGAAAATGAACTTGACAATAAAAAAAGTGTATTTCTAACAGCCATTATGTTGCTTGTTATACTGGTCGCAGTTCTTTTTATAGTCTATTTTTTATATCTAAGCAGCGTTAAGCCTTATAAAGACTTTCAAAGATATATGAATAATTTCTTTAATGATGCTATGCATGAGCTAAAGACTCCCCTTGGCGTAGCTGGCATGAATCTTGAGATGTTGGGCCTTGATAATAAATACATTACCCGCATAAAAAATGCCCTAAAACAGATGCAGATAACATATGAAGATGTCGAGTACTTCATAAAGCGTGGCTACATCAAATTTCCAAATGAGCGGCTAAATTTAGGCGAGTACGTGAGTGAAAGGGTAAAATTTTTGCAAAGTGTGGCAGATGTCAAGCACATAGTTATAAATACAAATTTGGTAGATGATGCCTATATCACACTAAGCAAAGTAGAGGCGCAGCGTATCATTGATAATACGATTACAAACGCCATAAAATACAGCCAAAAAGAGAGCGAAATACTAATAAATTTATGCTTTGAAAATGACCGGATAAAGCTTAGTGTACAAGACTTTGGCAAGGGGATAAAGGACGTTAAAAAGGTTTGGAAAAGATACGTCAGAGAGGATGAAATCCAAGGCGGCTTTGGCCTTGGGCTAAATATCGTCAGTGAAATTTGCCAAAAACATGAAATTTCATACGGCGTTGATAGTGTCTACGGCGAGGGCAGCACCTTTTACTACAAATTTAAACGAGCTTAAATTAAGCATAAAAGCGTAAAATGAAGCCTTAAATTTAGAAGGAAAAACTTTGGATAGAATCGTTGAAATCGAAAAAGTAAGCTTTGAAAATGACTTTGAAGTCTCGCTTAGACCGACAAAATTTGAAGACTATATCGGACAAGAAAAGATCAAGCAAAATTTAGATGTCTTTATAAAAGCAGCCAAAAAGCGAAATGAGTGCCTAGATCACGTGCTATTTTACGGCCCTCCAGGACTTGGTAAAACCACCCTTGCTCACATCATCGCAAACGAGATGGGTGTAAGTATCAAAATGACCGCAGCGCCTATGATAGAAAAGAGTGGTGATCTTGCGGCGATCCTTACAAATTTACAAGAGGGCGACGTGCTTTTTATCGATGAGATCCACCGCCTAAGCCCAGCCATTGAAGAGGTGCTCTATCCTGCGATGGAGGACTTTAGGCTTGATATCATCATAGGCTCAGGGCCGGCTGCCCAGACTATCAAGATAGACTTGCCAAAATTTACGCTAATAGGCGCAACGACGCGTGCTGGCATGATCTCAGCGCCACTTAGAGATCGCTTTGGGATGGATTTTAGGCTGCAGTTTTATACAAGCAGCGAGCTAAGCCGCATCGTGCAGATAGCCTCAGCCAAGCTTGGCAAAGAGTGCGACAAAAACGCCTCGCTTGAGATCGCCAAACGCTCACGTGCCACGCCTAGGATCGCTCTTAGGCTTTTAAAGCGGATTCGCGACTTTGCCGAGGTAAATGACGAGCAAATCATCAGCCACGAGCGTGCAAAAGAGGGACTTAACGCACTTGGTGTAAATTCGCTTGGATTTGACGAGATGGATATTAGGTATTTAGAAATTTTGATGCAAGCAAGGCGCCGTCCTATGGGGCTTAGCACGATTGCAGCGGCACTTAGCGAGGACGAGGGCACGGTTGAGGATGTCATCGAGCCATATCTGCTTGCAAATGGCTTTATCGAGCGCACAGCAAAGGGTAGGATCGCAAGTGCGAAGTGCTTTGAGACCTTTAACATCAAGATCGATATCGAAAAAGGGCTTTTTGAGTAGCGAAATTTAAATTTGGAGCAAAAATGGGTGAGCCACATCTTTGTCCTAGGTGCGAGCAAAGGACGATTTACTTTGATGGGATATGCTATGATTGCAGATAAAAAGAGAAGCTGGAGTTTTATCAATGCTTAAGCGAAGATGAGATCAAACAAAAGCTAAAAAATGTCCTAGCTCACACAGATGAGATAGGCAAATACGATGAAATTTATAGCGATCTTGTCTATATTTTCTACCTGCATGGCATTTGTGATGAGCAGATAATAAGAGAAGTGACCAAAGGGTGTGAATACTATCCATTTGAAATTTACAAAAACGCCTCAAGTGACGTAAGAGATGAGCTCATAAATAGTCTAAATGGCGCTGAAAACACGGTAAAAATAAATCACATACTTTGTGCACTTGCATGGCAGGGCGATGAGGTGGTGAGGGAGCTATTTTTTAAGCTTTATAAGGCGCCAAAGCCTTGGAAGGCAAAGCTTCACGTTGATATGGATGAATACGCTCAGGTTGCTGGCTGGAGCTTTGACGAGAGTGGTAAGAGAAAAAGCCTAGTTTTTGATAAGTGTTTTACGTGTGGGCCAAGCCAAAACGTAGACGCAAGCATTAAATTTAAAGCACTAAACGATGAAAAATGTAAATTTTGTAGCGGTGAGATGATGAAATTTACCATCAAAAAAGAGAACTTAAAGCGACTTGGACTAGAGCTTAAAAATGACACTGTGCTTAAATTTTGCCCAACATGCGTTGGCTTGGTGCAGTATTTTTGCCAAAATGACGGCAATAGCGTGCAAACAGAGATAGTGGGCGAGGGCGAGAGTGAGGACTATTTAAGAGATGCTGTGGTAACGCTCGATGGGCAAAATTTCGAGCTAGCTAGCGAGGTTTGCGCTCACTACTCATATATGATAGATAGCGAAATTTTGCTTGGTGGATATCCGCAGTGGGAGCAAGATGCTGAGTATTTAAAATGTCCAAAATGTAGCAAAAGCATGAAATATCTAGCACAAATTCCTCTTGGGAGTCTAGTAGAGGGCGAGGGAACTATATATGTTCAAATCTGTGATGAATGTGAGATCATCGGAGCAAATTTTCAGTGCACGTAAAAGGCTAAAATTGTAGGAGCTTTTGAGCTAGAAATTTTGCGTAAAACTATAAATTTATCTAAATTTACTAAGCGCTAGTAGCATGCTAAAAAATGCCAAAAGCCTAGCCACACTTGCTAGCTTTACAAGCTTGATGGCAAAGAGTTTGAGCAAATATTAGAAGCAAATGAGCAGCTTTGATAAATTTGCTATAATTACCCCATTTTAAGGGAGCAAGATGAACAATAGGCTATTTTTTGGAATTTTTGTATTTTGTGCTTTGGCTTTGGTGGTCTATCTTTTTAAACCATATCTGCTTGATATTTTTATCGCTGCACTACTTGCTGTCGCGGTTTCAAATGTCCAAATCGCATTTTTATCGCTCACTAAAAACCGCAAGACGCTTTCATCGGCTCTTACCACATCTGTGCTTCTTTGCTTATTTATCGCCCCACTTCTTTATGCGGTGGTTGAGATCGCAAAATACGCAGCTGGCTTTGATATAAACAATGTCACAAAGACTATCGAATTTATCAAAAATTATGATTTTAGGATGCCTGAGTCGATAAATTTTTTAGAGCCAAAGATAAAAGAATTTATCGGCGGACTTGATATTAAGATGCTTTTTTCTCAACTTGCGACAAATCTTGCAAGTCTAGGTAAGTTAAGCCTTAAATTTGGCGTTGATATGATCATTATCTTGGTCTTTTTCTTCTTTTGCAATCTTTACGGCAATGAACTAATCAGCTATCTAAAATATGCACTTCCGCTAAAGCAAGATGACACAGAGTCTATTTTAAGCGAAGTTGGTAACGTGATGAGTGTCGTTTTTTACTCAACCATTGCAAATATGATTATTCAGGGTTTTTTGTTTGCCATAATCACAAGCTTTTACGGCTATGACGGCGTGCTAACTGGTATCTTTTTTAGCTTTGCTTCGCTTATTCCAGTTGTTGGCGGTATTTTGGCATGGGGGCCTATTAGCATTTATGAGTTTGCAAATGGCAACATAGCAGCAGCGATAACTATCGCAATTTATACGATCGTAGTGATCTCATTTGCAGCTGATACGCTATTAAAGCCACTTGTTATTAAATTTATAAACTCAAAGCTGGTCAAAATACCAACAAAGATAAATGAACTTCTTATATTCTTTGCGATGCTTGCAGGTATCACGACATTTGGGTTTTGGGGTGTGATCCTTGGACCAGCGATCGTGACATTTTTTATCTCGACTATCAAGCTTTATACGCTTTTAAGAGAGAGAAATTTTGTATAAAAATGAGAACAAATATGATCTATGAAGATAAATTTATAAAAATCGAGCGTGAAGACAATGAACTTCCATGGATAAAAATTTTTACCATTAAGCCATTTCGTGAGCTAAGCGATTGTGATGAAGCGAGTAGGGTTAGGCTTTTTGAGGCGATGCTTATAAGTGAAAAGGCGATGCTTGAGTTTTATAAACCAACTAAAGTAAACATTGCAAGCTTTGGAAACTACGTGCCACACGTGCATATTCATGTTATTGCTAGATTTAGTGATGACGCATTTTTTCCAGATAGTGTTTGGGCTAATCCAAAAAGAAAAAGCGAGCTTGCGTTACCAGAATTTGATAAATTTGCAAAATTTTTAGAAGAAGAGTTAAGGGCTAGTTTTGAATAAATATAAAAAATATCTTAATTTCTATATCGTTTTTATCTTTATCATAGTACTTGGAGGGCTTTTTTACTTTCTTTACAGCTCTTATATGGCTGAAAAGATGCAAAATAATATGCGAGTCTTTTTTGATTACCAGGTAAAACAGCTTAATAAAAGTATAGATGATGAGAAATTTTCATCAATGGCGATCTCTATCTTGCTTGCTCAAAATGAATCCATACAAATGTGCTTGCTAGGGCAAAGTCGCGATGAATGTATAAAAAATATCGAAAATTTAACCAAAACCCTTGGCGCAGCATCGATGTATAACAACATTAAGCTTCACATTTATGATAAAGATCTAAAAAGCTATGTAAGGAGTTGGGATCTAAACAGATATGGCGATATGATCGCTAGTAGTAGGTTTTTAGTGCAAGAGTCAAGGCATCAAAACAAGCCCATGGTTGGCATCGAGGCGTGGTATGCTGGAACGCATATAAGGGCTGTCTCAAACGTAATACGTGATGGTAAAATTATTGGCAACATCGAGGTTTTATTAAATTTTGATTCACTTGGAAATTATTTTAAAAAGCAAGGAATTGATCTATTTGTTCTTTTGGCAAAAGATAAGATGCCTTCACGTAAAAGCATTCCAAGTGATCAAATTTTAAATGATTATTACATCGAAAATTTAAGCAGTGCAAATTTAAATATTGTAGGTTTTTTGCGTGATATTAATTTTAAAGAATATGAATTTTACGTTTATAAAACACACTACTTTTGCGTGGTGCCACTAATAGACGCTAGCAACACACAGATAGGCTATTATGTGCTTCATGTAAATACCAATGAAAAAGAGCGAAATATTTCACAAAATTATTTTGAGTCAGAAGAACTTTTTTAATTTAAGTTATTTAATAAAATTTTTATTTGTATTTTAGATAGAAATGGTGGAAGCGAGGGGGATCGAACCCCTGTCCAAAAACAAAATGCATACAGCCTCTACACGCTTAGCAAAAGTGAAAATTTCATCTAAAAAGGCTCACTTTCCAAAACCAAAATTTAGACTAAGACTAAAATTTCAGCTAGCAAGCAGTCACTTTGCGAGCCTACTCTAGCTAAATTACTTGCTTTTGCCCTAGCTAGAATTAGACTAAGCAAGGCTCAACTGAACTTACGCAGCTTTAGCGTAAGCAGGAGCAAAATTAACGTTGTTTGCGTTTAAATTTAATTTGAGCTTTTTACGCTTTGCTCAAAGCGACGTGCCACCATACGCACTCTGCTCCTGTCGAAGCCAAGTCGCTCCCAAAAAACAAAACGGTATTTAGTAGAATCTATTTAGTCAAGCTTTGCTGGCACATCAATGATTTTTGGCTCAAGAACGCTAAAATACTCTAAATCGTTCTCGACGTCATCTTTATATTTATTAAACTGATCGCTAATAAGCAACAACCAATCTATAAATTTATCATTTGCTGGTCCTTTTAGGTTTCTTGCCTCTTGTGTGATTTCTTCAGCTAAAGTTGTAAGCTTTAAAATAGGATCAAGATGCATGAATCCTGCTGCCGATTTGATATTATGAAAGATCCTAGAAAGCTCTAAAATACTCTCTTTATATTTATCGACTCTTCCTAAATTTATTATTAAAGGCTCAAGTAAGTCACACATCAAAGCATAGTGAGATAAAAATTCTTCAACTATATCGTAAGAATAATCAACTTCAAGCCTTTTTAATATACCCATTTTCATGTCCTTAAGAAATTGGCGTAATTGTAGCAAAAATTTGATAAAATTGTTAGCCTTTTAGGTAAATTCCTTGGAGCTTGCAATGAAAAATGAAAAAATTCAGAAGAAAAAACTAACGATAAACGACATAAAAAATAAAAAAGGCATTGAGCCCATTGTGATGATAACTGCCTATGATGCGTTATTTGCTAAGCTTTTTGATGATTATGCTGATATTATTTTGGTTGGCGATAGCTTAAATATGAGTTTTAATATGCAAGAAAGCACGATAGGTGCGGACATGAATACCATGCTTTATCACACAAAGGCCGTTTGTAACGGAGCTAAAAATACTTTTATCATGGCTGATATGCCATTTGGTAGCTACACAAATGAAAAGCAAGCGATAAAAAATGCGATGAAATTTTTCAAACAGACAAATGCCGATGCGGTAAAGCTCGAAGTTGGCATGCACCAAGTAAATTTAGTAAAGCGCCTTTGTGAAGAGGGTATAAACGTTATGGCTCACATTGGTTTAAAGCCTCAGTTTTATAAATTTGAAGGTGGCTATAAGATAAAAGGCAGAAGCGAGATCGAGGCAAAAAAACTAATTGAAGAGGCTTTGGCGTTTGAGCAAGCTGGAGCGTTTGGTATCTTGCTTGAGGGTACGATGAGTAGCGTGGCTAGCGAGATAACAAAGCAAGTTCATATACCAGTTATTGGTATCGGATCTGGAGTAAACGTCGATGGACAAGTGCTTGTGTGGTCTGATATGCTTGGTTTTTTTGAAGACTTTAAACCAAAATTTGTAAAAAGATATCTTGATGGAGCAGATATTGTAAGAAAGAGTGTGCAATCCTACGCAAATGATGTAAAAGGCAAAATTTTTCCAAGTGAAGAATTTTGCTATTAGGATGATTAATATCCGCATTAAATAAAAAGCGTCAAAATGCTATCTATTTAAATTTCTTTATAGCCTTTTATATCAAGACCAAAGCCTGCTAAGCTTACAAATTCTTTATTTTTATTTGAGCTTAAAAGCTCAATTTCGCTTATACCAAAATACTTTAAAATTTGTGCCCCAATGCCATAATCTTTTTGTGAGCTTGCATCGCTTTTATTGCTGTCTAAAAATAGCAACACTCCACCATTTTTACTTAAAAAATCCAACGACTTTAATAAATTATCAAATTTATCTCCGCTTAAAAGTTCATGGTCTTTGCTTATTTTTTGAAATTTTACATTAGTTTGCGCTTTTATCTCTCCGAAAACATAGGCAGCGTGATTTTTATTTTCGTGATCTTTTATGTCATATCTTTTTGCTTCAAAACCACAGATTTTTACACTCTTTGCGGGCGAAACCTCTATTAAGCTTTCGTGGCTAAGTCTGTATTCTACTAATTCAGAAACGCTTATCATATTTAGGTTAAATTTTTTACAGAATTCCTCCAGATAATCACGTCTTGCCATTGTGCCATCTTCTTTTACGATCTCACAAATCGCTGCCATTGGACTAACGCCAGCAAGTTTGCAAAGGTCAACTGATCCTTCAGTGTGACCTGTTCGAACGAGTACGCCGCCTTTTTTTGCAATAAGTGGAAATATATGCCCAGGCCTTACAAAATTTTCAGGCACCGAATCAGTACTAGCAGCAAGTCTAATCGTCATATCACGCTCATAAGCACTTACGCCTGTCGTTGCCTCCTTTGCATCAATTGTGACAGTAAATGCGGTTTCGTGACTGGATGTATTTTTAGAAACCATTAGCGGCAAATCAAGTCTTTTTGCGTTTGCTTCATCCATTGCAAGGCAAAGCACACCTTTTGCATGAGTGATCGCAAAATTTACCTTTTGCATATCGCTGCTTGCCGCTGAAAAGACCAAGTCTCCTTCATTCTCACGGTCCTCATCATCGACCATAATTACCATTTTGCCATTTTTTATATCTTCAATCGCTTTTGATACATTTTCAAATGCCATAAATTTCCCTTATTAAATTTTTACGATTATATTGATTTTTTGATAACTTAGAGATAAAAATATTAATTTTGATTTGTCTTGTATCAATTATTTAGAAATTTTAGTAAAAGATTTATTTTTAAATATATGCGATTTAGTGGTGATAACTTAGATTTTATTTCTCAATTT
>NZ_CABPTY010000007.1:0-2914 GCF_902460415.1 Campylobacter concisus | reverse complement strand
TTTATACATAGGAGTACGACCTATTATGTATTTTGAATATGCTACTACAAATACTATTTTGAGAATTTAAGATAGCCAAAAATCAAATATAAAAACTCTTAAACTTTCCCTTATCTTACAATGTCTTACTTTAAATAAGAAATTTACTGATATTTTTAGTTCTAGTAATTTTGGAGTGAATTTTTATAAAAACTTTCTTATAGGCATTATGAATAATAAATTAGATATATGGCCGGGAGATAGGGATTCGAACCCCAGGAGGCTTTCACACCTCAACGGTTTTCAAGACCGCCGCTTTCGACCGCTCAGCCATCTCCCGAATTAAAGATTTGTGATTATAACCAACTTTGCTTAAAATTTACTATAATCTTTAAAATTTACTCTGTTTTTTCTTTAATATATGTAGCTCCATCATTTATCTTTTCTTTGGTCCATTCTTTAGCATTATGAGTATCTTCTTTTACACCATGCCAAGTATTTGAACAACCAGCCACAAAAAATGCTATAAACACTGCTAAAAGTAAATTTCTCACTGTTATTCCTTCGAGTAGTTATTTTTGAAGTTTGGAGGCGACACCCGGATTCGAACCGGGGATCAAAGCTTTGCAGGCTCATGCCTTACCACTTGGCCATGTCGCCATATCGTGGTGCCCGAGACCGGACTTGAACCGGTACGGTAAAAACTACCGAGGGATTTTAAGTCCCTTGCGTCTACCATTCCGCCACTCGGGCTAAGTTAATGGAGCGGGAAACGAGATTCGAACTCGCGACCCCAACCTTGGCAAGGTTGTGCTCTACCCCTGAGCTATTCCCGCGTTAAAGTTTGCAATATTATCCAAAAATTGCTTAAAATTTTATTTTACTAAAACTAATTTCAAAATATTGTAAGCCATAAAAAGATAAAATGTCAAAATCCACTTTGGGGTTATAGCTCAGCTGGGAGAGCGCTTGAATGGCATTCAAGAGGTCGGCGGTTCGATCCCGCTTAACTCCACCAACAGACGTTTTCAGGGGTTTTCAAACCTTGTCAAAAAAAGCTTTTTAAAGCCCAATTTTAGGGCTTTTATCACTTTTTAAGCTCTCACTTCTTATCATTGCATTTCATCTAATATCACTCTTTTGAGTGTATATCTGAGTGTAAAAAAGTCTTTACACTAACTTTTTACACTCAAAATTAAGGGTTACGAAATGGCAAGCTTTACAAACGATTTGGCACTAAAAAAATTTACACTCAAAAATAAAAATCGTGAGTGGGTAAAAGATGACGGAGTAAAATTTTTATACGTGCTTGCATACAAGACCCAAAAAGAAACCACCAAAACATTTTATTTCAAGTATCAAGAGAGCGACGAGAAGCGAACAACAAAGCAGATTAAAATAGGCAAATACCCAAGTATCACACTAGCAGAAGCAAGAGCGAAAGCCTTAGAGCTCGAGAGGCTAAGAGATAGGGGCGAGGACTTGCAGACAGCCACAGCCAAACAAAAGGCTATCACGTTTAAAGATGTAGCCGATGAATGGATAGACAAAGAGCGGAGTAAAGGGCTAATCGCTTTTAATAAGCAAATCGGACGTATCGAAAAAAATCTAATTCCCTATTTAGGTAGCAAAGAGGTAACCGAGCTAAAACGCAGGGACTACGCCCACGCAATAGAGCAGATACAAGCACGAGAAGCAAAAAGGGGCATAACACACGAAACATCATTAAGAACTTTTAGGCTACTTCGTAAGATTTTAGATTTAGCCGTAAATAAAGGCTACATCGAGCATAACCCAACAAGGGATATTATCTTTAACGACGCTTTCAAAACCTCAACAAATAACCACTTTAAAGCCATAACAGAACCTAAAAAGCTAAAAGAGCTATTAGATGCAATAGGGGAGTATCAAGGCTCGTTTTGTACGCAGCAGGCATTAATATTTGGCGTGCATACCTTTTTACGTAGTGCAAATGTGAGAGAACTAAAATGGCAATACATAGATTTTGAGAATGATTTAATTACATTTCCAGCCGAAGCAATGAAGCTAAGAGAAATTTTTTATATGCCAATGAGTAAGCAGGTCAAGAAGCTTTTAAAAACAATGCTAGAGCATAAAAGGGGCGATTTTGTTTTTCCTAGTGGCATAAGTGTAACAAGACCGCTAAGCGATAGCACACTCAACCAAGCCATTAAGCGGTTAGGCTTTGGAGATGAAATGGTATTTCACGGCTTACGCACGACAGCAAGCACCCTACTAAATGAAAACATCAAAAATCACGGCTTTAGTAGCGACGTGATAGAGCTTTGCCTTGACCACAAAGAGCGAAGCAGTGTAAAAGCTATTTACGACCGAAGCCAAAGGCTAGACGAGAGGGCTAAATTAATGCAGTGGTGGAGTGATTATTTAGATAGTTTAATAAAGGAGTGAAAAAATGGAGGCAGAAAACAAAGTTGATTTAAACGAACTCTTAAGAATAGAAGCAGAAAAAAGAAAAACATCAGAAATAAATTTAGATAAAGTTAATAGACCTATTCCAAATAAAATCAATAGAGAGATGTTAGTAAAAGATGAACTATTAAAAATTATTCTAGAGCATGCAAAAGAATACCCACAATTTAAAAATGAAAGCAGTGTTTATGAAGTAAAAGAAAGTTTAAACTTTTTGGGTAAGCTTACCAGTGATAAATTTGCTCCGTTTTTTTTAATTGCCACTCTTGCAATTAAAGAGTATTTTAAAAACTTAAAAATCATAGCCGACAAAAAGAAACGCAAACAGACAAGAGAAGACTATACACGCAAAAAAGCCGAAAAAGCTATTGATATGCTATGTGATATTCAAGATTATTTTTTTAATTTTGATGATATTGACAAAGAAAATGTATATAAAAAGTGTATAGATACAATAATATCTGCCCTTGATTATGAAATATAC
>NZ_CABPTY010000006.1:19739-41857 GCF_902460415.1 Campylobacter concisus | reverse complement strand
GCTACCACCACAACAAAAATCGAGCGTCATTATCTGTGTTCTTGATAAATTTATGAAGCTTGTCTTTTCGCCGCCTAAGAAATATTTAATTTTTTTAGATGATAAATTATTTGTAGGTAAAATTTTACCTACTTTGATTTTGTCTATGCTTGTTGTGCGCGGCAAATTTTCACTGGCTGTTAAATTTAGAAAACCTAAAATTATAGATAGTATTAAAAAGTGTTTCATTGTAATTTTATTCATCTTTATTAAAGTCGCTCCAGCCGTTGCCAAGATATTTTGGGTTCGGACTAAATTCTCCAGCCCCTATGTCAAGATCGCCGCTATTTGGTATCCTGTAATGCCCCCATGCACACGGCCTTGTTTGCATCTTACCCACCTCGCACTCTCCACAAAATAAATTATTTGCATACAAATCCTCATCTTCTGATATATCGTCGTATAACAATTTTTTATCGTTGTCAATGTACCATCTTGTTAGCATGCAGCCTTTAGCTTGAAATTTCTCTGTTTCACCTTTTAGAGAATAGGTCGCTAAGGCTATGCCTTGGGCATTTATTTTGCCTTTCATAAAATCATCAACGCCGTAGTTAAAATTTGTATATTTTTTTATCTTGGTTATTTGAATTTTGCCGTTAAATGGGCGAGCTTCTCCGGTTATCTTATAGTCGCCAGATACTATATATTTTGACCTTGATATCTTTTTAATGCTATCAAAATTTATATGTAGTCTGTGATAATCAGCTCCGATATAACCCAAAAATTTTATACGATTGTCAGCTAAAATGTTAGAAAAATCAAAATCGTCAAATTTGTCTTGTTTGGCAAAATGTGCTTTATTATCTAAAAAGCCATTAAAACACTTCTCGGTGGTTTGCTCTGCAAAAAGAGCTGGCGACACAAACACCATTAACCATAAAAGAATTATTTTATTTATAATCTTCATATTTTTCCTCAATCACAACTTTTACGTTATCTATTCCATTACTCTCGATATATTCTATAAGCTGATAGAATTTGTTTATACTGCCAGAAACACCTGTAACGTATCTTTTTCCATTTATTTCACCAACAACGATATCGTTCCCTGGCAGCAAACATCCTTCAGAATACTCCCCTTTGCTACCAACATGTATTAATATGGCTCTACTTTTAGGAACATCATTATTATATAATTTTGGAAATCCATTTTCTAAAAAATTTCCACGCTTATTTTTGGAGTATTTGTCTTTTGAATATTTTGTAGAAACATGCCATACTAGATTATATTTTCCTGTAGGTATTCTTTTGTCTTGACCAGACTGTTTTGTGCTTTCGCCATATGGTTCTAATATATAGCCTGTTAAATCACTATCGCTAATTTCAAATTCACTTATTGTAGAGCTAGATGAGTGACTGGATGCTTTATATTCCCACTTTCTAGTAATATAAATTATATTATCATTTATGGCGCAAACCCCAACTCCCTCATCCCCATCCACCCACATACCCTTATCTACTCTGGTTAGGCTCTTTGAGTCGTTAAACGAGCTAATAAATTTATCTATATTTTTTTGCTTAGCTTATCGTCTTCATAGATATTTACGTCCTACGCTTGATCTATGTTTTTATTTATCAAGACATCATCATGTTTTAGACTAGCTTTAAATATTTTTTAAAGAAGTAGACACACTACTCCTCTTTTCTATTCTCAGGCAAAACTAAATGACCATTTTTGTCTATTAAGGAGTATTGAATAAGTATGATATAGAGCAGGTCATCTATCTGTGGATAATCGGCATCATAGTGGTAAATTTTGTATTTTTGTAAAAATTTGTTGTTTTTTTCAGTTCTTTTTACGTCTCTTGATGCACTACCATTTTCTATCGGTACATATTTTAAGGTATCTTCAAAAACCTCTTTAAATTTCTCGTAATCTTCGTCGTAAATTCTCTCAAATAGCTTTTTATCGTTTTCATAAAGCATTAAAGCTAGCTTAGCAGTATACTCTCTATAGAAATTCTTTACGCAATAGATACTTTCAGATACAAAAAATGCTGACTTTGCGATAAAGCTATAGTCATACTCTTTTTTTGAGTATCTAATGCACTCTTTTTTACTATCTTTTATCCTTTCTCTAGCTATCTTTTGAGCTTTATCTTTTAACTTAGGATTTTCTTGTATGATGAGATTATAAAGATCGCTAAAATAGTTATCTCTAAAAGAATTATAGTCTGACTGGCATATAAAGTCTTCTAGAGAGTATTTTTTAAATTTATATTTGCCTTTGGTGTCATAGCAGGCAAAGCTTGGTTTGCTCTTTGTGCCGTAATCCCTCCAAGGGCTTGAATCATAATCATTTAGTTGGTAAAAATCATTACTAAATTTATTGATAGCATTTTCAGGGCTTAAAGGTTCAAAAGCGCTTAAATTTAAACTAGCAATTAGGGCTAGCAATATAATTTTAAATTTCATCCTACATCCTTACTGAAACATCTTAAATATATTTGCATCTCTGATACGTTTATACGCCTCTTTCCTATGCTCTAGCCCAAGTTTTTGTGGATTTATAACAGTAGTTATGCGCTCTACTATATCACTATTGTCCGAATCTGCTTTGCTTTCATCGGCTATTTCATAAAGACGATATTTTTTAGGTTTTGGTCTTTCTATGGTCCAAAAATAAGCAGCAGATACTAGAGCATATTTTCCATCTAAAATCAATAAATCTGGTGAATTTACAAAATTTACTTCTTCATCCAGCCAATAATTATTATGCGCATATTTGTTGAAATCTTTATAGTTAAATTTTCCAGTAAGTTGCTTAATTCCTCTACCTCTAAAATTAAATCCATCATCGCCACCATCATTGCCCAAATAACCCTTTCCACGATCAGAGTACATAGCATTACCAACAAATTTGGCCCATTTTGAAGGATTTGTCTTATCGTAATATTGCGGATATAGTTTTTTGGCTTCTTCTAATCTGGCTTTGCCTCTATGGCTAATTATATTATTCTCTGTAAATTTTTCTAACTCTTCTTCTAAAGTAAAATCACCTTTTGTTGTCTTTGCCTCTACAAAGCATTGCCCAAAAAAATGTTCTAATCTATTTCTAGTATCAAGCTTATATTTTACATACATTTGAATTCCATCATCATCTCTTCTATTTAGCTCATCCACCATCTCTTGTAAGATATATTCTTGATTTGTTTTTATGTTGGTAAATACCTGCTTTAGCATACTTAGCGTAAAAGGATAGTCTTTAATCTCAATTAAAACATTTATCTCCTTATCCCCATCTTCCCACATACCACTATCTACTCTAGTTAAACTCTTTGATTCATTAAAAGAGTTAATAAATTTATCCATATCCTCTTTACTTAATAAATTTATACCAAGCTTATCATCTTTATCTGCATTAGACTGATTATTAGAGCTCTCTTCTTTTGCATAAATTTGATAGCTCTTATTCGTCTTCTCATCACTTTTTAACTCTTTGCTTAGCTTATCATCTTCATAGATACTTATCTAATTTGATGAGATATTTTTATTTATATATAAGTAATTATCATTTTTTATTAAAGCATCGTCTTTATCATCACTAAGCTTTAATTTAGCATCAAATGCCTTCTCTTTTATAGCATGCTCAAACTCATATATAACTAGCTTATCATCTTTAAATTTAATATATACAGGTATCTTTATATCTATTCTTATATGATTTTTACCATATCTTGTATAAAACTTAAATTTATCCTTATCACCTTCAAGATATGCAAAAAATACTATAGTATGACCACCTTGCTTTAGCTTATCTAGATCATCTTTTTGTATAACATCTGAAATTTTAAATGTTATCTCTTTACCCTTTTGATCTTTTAAGCCTACTACATCTTTTGGATTTGATTTGGATAGCTCATCATACTCTTTACTTTTTATGACCTTATATCCCCAAAGTATCTCTTTATATCTCTTACTACCTTTTTCTTGTTTATATATAGCCTTTAAGCTTATTGGCTCATTTGTCTTAAATGGATACTCACTATCAGAGATTACATTTGTTATATGATCTGTTATATCTCTTAATGAGACCTTATTGCTATAGCAAAAGTTAGAGCTACTCTTATCTTGATATCCTAAAGATATTACAGCTGTATCAGTGTGAGCATGAATATCTTTAGTGCTATAAACTTTACTTAGATCACTTGAATAAAGTATAAATTTAGTATCTCCTTTATTCTCTTTATCTATTGGGATATTAAATGTAGCTGTATATGAGTTTTTGATATCTGAGTCTTCATTTTTTACTAAAGATATACTCTCATATATACTTTTATCAAAGCAGTGATGAAGATATATCTTATCTATATCTTCACTTACCTTGCCATCTTCGTTTTCAATGATGAGATTGTTTATTGTAAGAATAAGACCTGAACTTGATGCTGATGTAGGTACTATATTATTGCCATGCGCTAGACGAAGCTTTATATCAAACATGGCTGAGTCTTTATCGTCTCTTAGGATAAAGTTATTCTCTTTAGCGAAATTTAATAAAGAGAAATTTAGGTGTTTGTTTTTGGACGTTTGGTCTTCAAAGTACTTCATACTTATAACGCCATCTTCTAGTTTATACTCTATATCATCGCTATTTTGCTTTATGCTAGTAAAGGTAGCACCATTTATCTTATCTTCTTCATTTTTGTTTTCTTGATAGAGCATTACCGTATCTTTGCTCTTTGCATTTTTAAATTTTATCTCTTCATTTTTACTATCTTCATAAGAGTCAAATTTAAAGTCAGTAAGTATTAGCTCGCATAAATTTACCTTACCATAGTTTGGCCTACTAGAATTTAGCTCTTTTGGGTTTAGCTCACTGCAATCAAATGGAGTCTGACTAGCTAGCACAACGGTAAATTCGCTCTTTTTAGGCTGAAAGACTCTAATAGGAGTTGTCATCTTCCTTAGGCATAGCAAGAGTATATTTTCTTGTTTGTAAAATTCCTCCTCTCTTTGCCTTAAGAGCTTATTTATTCTTGAAGTGTTTGAAGCATTTGAGCTGATTAAATTTACGCAGTATATGTTTTCAAGGCCAAAGGTCTTTGTACTTTGAGTGCTTAATAAAGAATTTATCTTATTAACAAATGGCTGAAATAAAGCCTCACACTTTGATACATCTGATGCATTTAAATTTGATCCATTTTCTTGAAGCTTCATAAATTCTAAATGAGTGACGTTTTGGATGATCTCTTTATTGTTTTGATTTTTTGATTTATATTTTGCTTTGGATATATTTAAATGGCTAAAAATATCTATACACTCGGCAAAATTAATATTTTGTTCATCACTTTCATAAAGCCCAAACTGAGTTGAAATTTTTTCTCGTAAAAGAGATATTTTATTGCTCGCTTCATCACTAAAGCTCTCATATGCTAGCCAAAACCAGGCCTTAAAACGATTTTTGCTTTTGATATAGCTTGCTAGGGATGGATCAATATTACTTTTCTTGCTGATATAAAGAAGTGCTAAAAGTGCGACATGCTCTCTTGAAATTTGGCTGTTTTGCGTATCTGAAGTAAGTGAAAGGGCTTGTAAATTTTTAAGTGGCGAGTTGTTTAATTTTTGATTTATCTCTTGGATTAGCGGCGTAAGCTTTTGCTCCAAGATGGCATTTAGTTGATCTTCCGAGCCAAATTCAAACTCAGGCAAAGTATCGGCGTTTCCAGACTTTGCATAAGCCCCTTTTGCGGCATAATTTATCTTTTTAAAAAGTTCATCTGTATCTATCTTTCCTATGGTAGTCGTACTCGTGGTGTTATTGATAGTTCGCTTGACATCTTTTATGACTTTGTCTTTGTTATTTTTATAAATTTGAGCACAAATAAGTTCTATATCATCTTTTAGGCTAAAGCCATATCCAATAAGTAGTTTGCTGTTAGATATAAATGGTCTGCTTATGTCATTGTCGTATGAAAATTTTATGATATCTATTAAATTTCTTTTAAAATTTACATCATTTCTGGGCGTTAGAGGCATTAAACTTCCTTGGAAATTTTTGCTAAATATTAGCACAAACTTAAAAAGTATTCAACAATAAAACTTTATAGTAAAAATTTATGTCAAAAACACAAATTTGCATGTTTTTATTTTTGACAAGGCTACTTAAAAGGGCTTGTAAATTTAAAGCGCCTTTATAAACTCTTTAAATTTATCGCCTCGCTCGGCATAGCTCTTAAACTGATCAAGGCTCGCAGCTGCCGGGCTAAGAAGTGCTATCTCGCTGGTCTTTAGCTCTTTATTTATCTCATTGACAGCATTTTGTAAAAAATCGCATTTTAAAGCCGGTATGCCAAATTTAGTCGCTAATTTCATAAGTTTGTCACTATTTGAGCCAATGGCGTAAATTTTTACTCTTAAGCTCTTTAAGTCTTCAAAAAGTGGCGTCATGTCAACACCCTTATCATCGCCGCCAAGTATTAGATGTATGAAATGATCTTTGTAGCGTTTTACAGCCTGTATGCTCGCATCAATGTTAGTCGCTTTTGTGTCATTGACCCAGGTTTTGCCATTTTTATCGCTAAATTCTTCGAGCTTGTTTGCTTCAATAACAAAGGTATTTAAAAGCGCGACATCGCATCGGTCAAATAAAATTTTCTCCACCGCTAATGCAAGCAGTGCATCAAGTAAAAATGGTGTTTTGAAATTTATATCATCTATGCTTACACCACAAAATTTAGCCAGATCACTCTCGTCTTTGTAAGCGATCACTTTTGCCCTTGTTGGCGTGTTGGCGTAAATTTCAGGCACGATCGCCACGCTACTTTCGCTCATGCTAGCAAGCGGCTTTAGCTTAGCCTTTTCGTACTCGCTCATGTCGCCATGCCAGCTTAGATGATCTGGAGTGATCGGCAAAAGCACGTAGATGCCCGGTGTGGCGTGATTTGTGTAGTGAAGAGTGAATGAGCTAGTCTCAAGTATCCAAATTTTAGCGTTTGAGTCTAAATTTGCCAGTGCAATGCCAACGTTTCCACCCATGACTGAGCCTTTGCTCTCTAGCAAATGCTGCATCATTTTTGTGGTCGTCGTCTTGCCGTTTGTGCCGCTTATCCAGATATTAAATGGCAGATTTTCTTTATAAATTTCATAAAAATAGTCATACTCGCTAACTAAATTTCTAGCTTTTTTAATAAGCTCGTGATGAGGCGGGATACCTGGGCTTGGTATCTCTAGGCCGCTTTTTGCTGGATCAAATTCGCTAACTGGCAAAAGAACATTGCCAAACTCATCTTTTGAAATTTTACTAAATTTATCATCATAGATATCCCAAAATCCATCTTTTATGAAATTTTTAGCGATCGCCTTTATCGTGCCACCGTAGCCAAATAGCGATTTTCTCATGACTTTCCTTATCTGATCTTTAGCGCAGTTAGTGCGATTAGGTTTGCTAAAAGCGCGATGATCCAAAAGCGCACGATGATCTTATTTTCTGCCCAGCCTTTTATCTCAAAATGATGATGTATAGGCGCCATAAGAAAAATTCTGCGTTTAAAAATTTTAAAGCTGCCTACCTGCAGAATGACGCTTAGGGTTTCAACGACAAATATGAGGCCAATGATGATGAGTAAGATTTCATTTTTGGTCGCAACGCCCATAAAACCGATATATGCTCCAACGCTCAAGCTGCCGCTATCGCCCATAAAGACTTCAGCTGGATGGCAGTTAAACCACAAAAAGCCCATCAATGAGCCAATTAGGGCTGAAGAGACAACAACGCTTTCACCAACGCCTATGATCTTTGGCAAGAGTAAATATGAGCTAAAGACAGCGTGTCCGCAGATATAAGCAAAAACGCCAAGTGTTAAAAGTGAAAATATCGATGGCACAGTAGCTAGCCCGTCAAGCCCGTCTGTTAAATTTACTGAATTTGAAGCAGCGACTATGACCAGTGTCCAAAAGAAAATGGCAAAAATTTTTAAATCTAAAATAGGTTGCTTAAAAAAAGGTAGATAAAACTCGGTGCTAAGCTCGTGACTTGCATATAAAAAAATAGAAATTACAAAGGCTATTAAAAACTGAAAAAAGAGCTTTGTTTTTGGGCTTAGGCCGGCGTGATTTTTTGCTCCTAAAATTTTACTGTAATCGTCCTTGTAGCCAAGCAGTGTAAAGCAAACTAGGCAAAAGAGAGATGTTAAGACAAATGCGTTATCAAGCCTTGCGCAAATTACCGTGGAAAGTACGGCTGTGAAGACAAAGACAAGTCCGCCCATAGTCGGCGTTTTTGCCTTTTTTTGGTGAGTTTGTGGGGCAAGCTCGTAGATAGGCTGGGCGGCGTTTTTTGCCTTTGCCCAAGCGATAAATTTGGGCATCAAATAAGTTGTGAGTGCAAAAGCGATGAAAAAAGCGATACCAGCACGAACGGTGATGTATTGAAAGATATTAAAATTTAAAATTTCATAGATATAGTAAAACATGAGAGCCTTTATTTTTAAAAAAAGCAATTTTAGTATAATGGCCTTAAAAATTATCTAAAATTAAGGATAAATTTTCAAAATGAGTCAAAAAACTATTTTAATAATAACTGATGGTATTGGATTTAATAAAAGCGGTAAATTTAACGCATTTGAGGCGGCTAAAAAGCCAAATTACGAGAAATTTTTTAAAGAAATTCCAAACTCGCTCATAAAAACCTCTGGAAACGCTGTGGGACTACCTGAAGGGCAGATGGGAAACAGCGAAGTAGGACATATGTGTATAGGAAGTGGGCGAGTTTTGTATCAAAATTTGGTCAAAATTTCACGCAGCTTCGCTGACGGCTCTATAGCAGAAAATGAAGCCCTAAAAGCTCTTTTTAAAAAGTGCAAAAAGATCCACATCATAGGGCTTTATAGCGACGGCGGCGTGCACTCTCATATGGAGCATTTTGATGGTATGTGCGAGCTTGCTAGCAAAAATGGCTGCGAAGTTTTTGCCCACGCTATCACCGATGGACGCGACGTTAGCCCAAATAGTGGTATAAATTTTATAAAAAGTTTGGAAGCTAAATTTAAGATAGCTACCGTTTGTGGGAGATTTTATGCGATGGATAGAGATAAACGCTGGGAGCGCGTAAAAGAGGCCTATGATAGCTTAGTAGAGGGAGCAAATTTAAGCAGCTTATCGCCAAGTGAGTATCTGCAAAAAAGCTACGATGAGGGCGTGACAGATGAGTTTGTAAAGCCAGCAAGCTTTAATGGCTTTAAGGGCATGGGCGAAGATGACGGCGTGATCTTTATAAATTTTAGAAATGATAGAGTAAGAGAGATTTGCGAGGCTCTGGGCGAAGAGAAATTTAGCGAGTTTGAGCGACCTTTTGCTATCAAAAATCTAATTACTATGACCGAATACGACGCAAATTTTAATTTTGAAGTGCTATTTAAAAATGAAAAGATAAAAAACACCCTAAGCGAGGTCATAGCAGCGGCTGGACTAAGGCAGCTTCACACGGCTGAGACTGAAAAATACGCCCACGTCACATTTTTCTTTAACGGTGGCGTCGAGGAGTTAGCTAGCAATGAAACGAGGGTACTAATCCCTAGTCCAAAGGTAAAAACCTACGACGAGAAGCCAGAGATGAGCGCAGCAGAAGTTTGCAAAGCCGTACTAAAAGGCATGGATGACGAGCAAGACTTCATCGTGGTAAATTTCGCAAATGGCGATATGGTGGGGCATACTGGCAACTATGAGGCTGCTATAAAAGCAGTAGAGGCAGTAGATACGGCTCTTGGAGAAATTTACACTAAGGCAAAAGAGAAAAACTATGCGATGATCATCACGAGTGATCACGGAAACTGCGAAGAGATGCGTGATAGCAGCGGTGAGCTACTGACAAATCACACGACTTATGATGTCTTTTGTTTTGTGATGGCTGATGGCGTAAAAAAAGTAAAAAACGGCGGTCTAAATAATATCGCTCCTAGTGTTTTAAAGATCATGGGGCTTGAAATTCCAGCTGAGATGGACGAGGCGTTAATATAAAATAATGGAGCTAGTCGAGTTTTTTGGAGCTGATAAAGTCATAACCTTTATGCTCCTTTTTGCACGTCTTAGTGGGCTTATCGTATTTTTTCCATTCTTTTCTCACAATCAAATCCCGCTTAGCGTAAAAACTTTGCTAGTTTTTGCTCTTTGTATTGTGCTTTTTCCATTATCTCACGCTCATGAGCATGCTATAAATTTTTTGATCATGGAAATTTTAAGTGAGGCTATGCTCGGACTTTGCGCTGGGCTTTTGCTAAATATCGTTTTTGCAATACTTCAAATGGCTGGCGAGCAGATCTCGATGATTATGGGTTTTTCGATGGCTTCAGTGCTTGATCCACAAACCGGTACAAATTCACCAGTGATCGCAAATATTTTAAATTTTATCGCGCTTCTTGCATTTTTGATGCTTGATGGGCACCATTTAATATTGCAGTTTTATTCCACTTCACTTTCTGCTATACCGCTTGGAGATTTTTATCCAAGAAGCGGTGTGATGAGCTACGCCCTAAAGCTCTTTGGCAATCTTTTTATGTTTGGATTTGTTCTGGCTTTCCCTATTATCGCACTTTCTATACTTTCAGATGCTATTTTTGGCATGCTTATGAAAACTATGCCACAATTTAACCTATTGGTTGTTGGCTATCCTATTAAAGTAAGTATTGGCTTTTCGGTTTTGATAGCTATTTTAGCCGGCATTATAAAAATCATAACTGATATGATGGTGCAGATTTTAAACGATATGCCAGCACTATTTTTTTAAGTAAATAGCAATGAAATTTATCATAAAATACAGCCTCAAGCTCTTCAAGGAGGGATTATGAAAGTTGCACTTGTAAACAAAAACCCAGCAGTTTCTCGCCTTATAACGTTAAGTTTAAATAAGCTAGGCATAGAATATAGCGAATTTGACGATATTAATAGTGTTGGAGATCAATTTTATTATATTATCATCGATAGTGATATGGATAGCAGCGATGTTAATTTAAATCAAAAGATAATGTATCTAGCACCTAGAGGCGGTGAAAAGCCTGATTTTGCTGATGTTATGCTTGAAAAGCCCTTTTTACCAACAGAATTTATTAGTTTGTTTGAACAAAACAAAGATACTGACAATGATAAAGAACTTGAACTTGGACTAGATGAGTCTGCAAATTTTAATGACTTTGACGAAAGCAATAAAAACTTTGATGATTTAGAAAATTTTGAGCTTCCAGAAATTGATATGGGACTTGAAAATTTAGCAAAAGAAGATGATGAAGCAGAGAATTTTGATAACGAGGCTTTAGATGATGAGTTTTTAAAAGAGGAGCTAAGTGAACTAGAGGCCGAGGATTTAAAGGATAAAGATATTAGTTTTGATGAAACAGACACTGAACTCATAGATGATGATATGATAAATGACATAGCTAGCAAATATATGGCTGATTCAGAAGATATAGATAAATCCTTAGAGCAAAACAATGAGCCGCCTGCGATAAAAGAAGAGCATAGTGATAACTTTGATGAGCTTAGTTCGCTTGTAGATGAGATAGATGATATGGGCGAGAGTGACTTGGCGGATGAAGAGGCGAAAAACGAGCTTGATAAAATGGTTGAGCAAAATTCTCAAAATTTAGAAACTACCGAGCTTAATGAAGAATTTGTAGATGATATAAGCCAAAGTAAAAAAGAGCTTAGCGAGATCGAGTCTTTGGATAAAGAGCTAAACGAAGAAGCTAGCGAAGATGGTGAAAATTTTGATGAGCTAGAGACTGATTTTGGTAGTGATGAAAATTTTGAGCCTGAAAGTAGTGAGGCAGATTTGATAGATGAAACTAGTCAAAATTTAGAGGAAGATATAGACGAAGAATCTACCAAAGAAGTAGAGGACATTTCTTTAGATGAAGATATAGACCTTGAAAAAGAGCCAACCAAAGAAGATCATGAAGAAATTTCTGAAGAAGTCCTTGCACAAGAAGATCTAGGTATGGTAGATGAGGTATTTGAGGAAGAAAATCTTAAAGAAGAGACGTTGGGTAGCCCAAATTTTGATGTAGCATCTATTGAAGAAATAGATGAAAATACGATGCAAGCAGCATTTGGATTAAATAATGCACCACAAACTAGCTCATACGATGAAACAAAAATAGATACTGACTATAAAGAAGAGCTAACCAAAAAGATCACAAAACATGTCCATGAGTCGTTAAACGAAAGCTCGCTAAGAGATGTGCTAAAAGATATGAACATAAAGATAAATATAAGTTTTGAGGAAAAGTAGTTGCAAGGACAAATTTTAGTAGTTTCAGGACCTAGTGGAAGTGGGAAAAGTACGCTTTTGGGCCGTCTTTTAAAGGAAGAGAAGGATCTTTATTTTTCTATTTCAAGTACGACAAGGGCAAAAAGAGAAGGCGAAGTCGATGGAGTGGATTATTATTTTATAAAAGAAGATGAATTTAAAAGCGGCATAGAAAAGGGTGAATTTTTAGAATGGGCACAGGTGCATAAAAACTATTATGGCACGAGTCTAAAGCCTGTTTTAGCAGCACTTGAGGCTGGAAAGATAGTGATATTTGATATCGATGTGCAAGGCTTTCATATCGCACTTGAAAAATTTAAAAGCTACATAACTTCGGTTTTTATAACAACTGCAAATAAAAAAGAGCTTAAAAAACGCTTGAAAAACCGCGGAACTGATAGCGAAGAAACGATAGAAAATCGCCTAATGAACGCGGTTGGCGAGATGGAGCACATCTTAGAATATGATTATTTTTTGGTAAATGATGACATTGAAAAGAGTTATAAAGGATTAAAATCAATTCTTAGAGCAATGAGGTTAAAAAGTACAAAAATAGACTTAAGACGCGTTATTGATGAGTGGATAGATTGCTAGAAATTCAGGAATTTATGATAACATTTTGAAAAATTTATTGAGGAGAAAAAATGGGTTCTTTTAGTATTGGTCACTGGCTAGTTGTTTTAGCGATTATTGTTTTACTTTTTGGAGCAAAGAAGATCCCAGAACTTGCAAAAGGACTAGGCAAAGGCATAAAGACTTTTAAGGCTGAGATGGAAGATACAACACCTGAAAAAAGTGAGAAAGTCGAGCATAAAGAAGAGAATGCCGATAGTCAAAAAATAGAAGAAACAACTAAAAACGCATAGGTTTTAGAGTTGAAAAATAAAATAAAAGCTGAAATTTCAAAGGTTTTAGAGCGTGAATTTGTGCTTGAAAAGCCAAAGGATAAAAATTTAGCCCACTATGCTACGCCACTTTTTAGCCTAGCAAAGGAGTTAAGAAAGTCGCCAGCCATGATAGCTAGCGAGTTTGCTGATAAATTTAGTGACAGTAAGATAGTCGAGGCCAGTGCAATAAATGGCTACTTAAATTTCAAACTAAAAAGTGAATTTTTAGATGAAATTTCAAAGCAAATTTTGCTAGACAGCGAAAATTTTGCAAAAGAAGATGCGAAAAAAGATAGCTATTTAATAGAATACATCAGCGCAAATCCAACTGGACCGCTTCACATCGGACACGTCAGAGGTGCTGTTTACGGTGATACTTTAGCAAGACTTGGCAAAAGACTTGGCTATGCTATCTCGACAGAGTACTATATAAACGATGCTGGTAATCAAATCGACCTACTTGGTACTTCTATATCGCTTGCGGCTAAAGAGCAGCTTTTTAACGAAAGCGTTGTCTATCCAGAGAAATACTACCGAGGCGATTATATTTTAGATATTGCTAGGCTTGCAAATGAGAAATTTGGCAAGGAAATTTTTTATGACGAAAGCAAAAATCTCGAACTTGCTGAGTTTGGCAAAGATATCGTGCTTGAGATCATCAAAAAAGATTTAGCAGATGTTGGGATATTTATAGAGAGCTGGGCCAGTGAAAAGGCTCTTTATGATGGCTTAGAGCCAACTATAAACAAGCTAAAACGTTCAAATCAAATGTATGAAAAAGAGGGCGCTACTTATATCGCTTCAACCACGCTTGGTGATGATAACGATAGGGTTGTGGTTAGAAATGACGGCAGACCAACATATCTAGCTGGCGACATCATCTATCATAACGCTAAATTTGAGAAAAATTTTGATCATTATATAAACATTTGGGGTGCTGACCACCACGGATATATCGCAAGGCTAAAGGCTGCGATAAATTTCCTTGGATACGATGAAAATAAGCTTGAAGTAATACTTATGCAGATGGTTAGTCTGCTAAAAGATGGTAAGCCGTACAAGATGAGCAAGCGCGCTGGCAATGCCGTGCTGATGAGTGATATCGTAAGTGAGATCGGTGCTGAGGCGCTTAGATTTATCTTTATAAGCAAGGCAAATACGAGTAGTTTGGAATTTGACGTGGATGAGCTTAAAAAAGAGGACAGCTCAAATCCGATTTTTTATATAAACTATGCTCATGCTAGGATAAATCAAGTCTTCGCAAAGGCTGGGAAAAATGTTCAAGATGTAATCAATGCAAACTTTGAATGCCTAGATGAAAATGCTAAAAATTTACTTTTTGAGGCGCTAATCTTGCCTGAAATTTTAGAGGATGCTTTTATCTCAAGGCAGCTTCAAAAGATCCCAGACTATCTGAAGTCGCTGGCTGCTAGCTTTCATAAATTTTATAATGAAAACCGCGTGGTTGGAAATGAAAAAGAAGATAGCTTACTAAAAGTCTTTGCAGTTGTTGCTATCTCGATAAAAACAGCATTTAATATAATGGGAATTACAGCTAAAGATAGGATGTAAAGTTTTGGCAAATAAAAGTTATTTTTCTTGTTGTTAAAAAAGAAGTTTATATGCATGATATAAAGAGACTTATTTGTATTATTCCAAATAATTACAAAATTATTTTTTTTATTTTATTAGCTATGAGTATCTTTTTATCTGTTGCTGAAGTTGTAGGTGTCTCCATTGTTATGCCGTTTATTACGCTTGCCTCAAATCCTGAGCAAATATTTAATAATGTTTATTCTAAAGCTATTTTTGATTATTTTTCTTTTAAAAGTTCAGTGACTTTTATAATTTATTTCGGATTTGTATTGGTAGCTTTTTATATTTGTAGAATAGTTTATACTATTCTATATAACTATTTCTTAAATAAATTTACGTTCAATCTATTTAATTATTATACTAATGCACTTTTTGCAAGTTATATAAAATTACCATATGCTGAATTTACTAAAAAAAATACATCCAATCTTATGCGTATAATAACAAATGAAACTATAAATTTATCCATTTATATCCAAAATCTTTTAATGATATTTGTTGAAATTTTTACTATTTTATTACTATACATTGTATTATTAACTATTGACTGGAAAATGACTATTATCTTAACAGCATTTATCGTTTTTATGGTATCTGTTTTAATATTTTTTTTAAGAAATAAAATAAAAACAGAAGGAGCTAAAAGAGCATCAATTCAATCAGATTTTTTTAAAATAGTAGATGAAATGTTTGGAAATTTTAAATTATTAAAATTCATTAAAAATAACGCAAAAGTTAGTGAAAATTTTTATAAAACTTCACTTATGTTTTCTGAAGTCAATATCTTAAATAATGTATTAAGTAATTTACCAAAAATACTACTTGAAAATATTGGCTTTACGATTCTTGTGGTTATTGTAATGTATGTATTATTTAAATACGATGATCCTAACTTTGTGTTACCAATTATCTCAGTGTATGCATTAGCTCTATATAGAATATTACCTGGAGTAAATAGAATATTAGGCAGTTATAATACTATTTTATTTTTATCAAAATCACTAGAATCTATACACAACGAGCTAAGTATAAAATATGTAATTGAAGGAGGAGACCGTATAGAGTTTAAAAAAAATATAGTTTTAGATAATGTTACTTTTGAATATACAAACGGTAAACCAATATTAAATAATATAAATTTAACTATACATAAGTACGATAGAATCGCTTTTGTAGGTAGGAGCGGCGGAGGCAAAACAACTCTAGTTGATTTAATTATTGGACTTTATATGCCAGTTGAAGGTAGTATTTTATTAGATGGCGTAAAATTAAGCAGTAATAATATTCAGCATTATCGTTCAAAAATAGGATATATACCACAATCAGTTTATCTATTTGATGGTACTGTTGGAGAAAATGTTTCTTTTGGTTATAAATATGATAAAAAAAAGATTATAGACTGTTTAAAAAAAGCTAATATATATGATTTTCTAGCTACTAAAGATGGTATAAACACTATGGTTGGAAATGGTGGTATACAAATTAGTGGTGGTCAAAAACAGCGCATAGGCATTGCTAGAGCATTATACAATGATCCTGATATACTAGTACTTGATGAAGCAACTTCTGCACTTGATGAAAATACGGAAGAAAAAATTATGGATGAAATTTATAAAATAAGTAAAGAAAAAACTCTTTTAATTATAACTCATAGATTAACTACTGTTTCTAGATGTAATAAAATATATAAAGTGAACAATGGTGATGTAAAATTATTAAAGGATAATTCTTCAAATGAATAAGGATAAAGCAGGTTTGGGTTACTGGGCTAAGAATTGGAACCAATACTTAGAGATATCAAAAATTGATATTAATTATTATACAAATAGGTTATTACATAAAATTTTTACTAAATATTTAAATTACAATAAGGAAAAAGATATATGCGAAATAGGGTGTGCTTTTTCGCCATATTTATTGTATTTTCATGATCATTTTGGTTATAGGATTAATGGATTTGATTATGAAGGGATTTCTGTTAAAAAAACAAAAGAGATATACGATAATATGGGCTATTGTTCTAACATATACCACCACGATTTCTTTGATATAAAAAATTGTAGAAAATATGATATTTTGACATCCTTTGGCGTATTTGAACATTTTGAAGATTTAAATAGTACCATAAATTTAAGTAAGTATTATTTAAAGGACAATGGGACTATAGTTACTGTTATTCCTAATATGCGTGGATTTTTTGGTTTTTTGCAAAGAATTTTTGATAAGAGAATTTACGACATACATATTCCATATGATAAAAACGATATTTTATTAGCACATGAAATAAATGGTTATAAAACATTATTTTGTGATTACGCTGGGATTTATCAATTTGGTGTTGTAAATATATCAAATATCAAACACAATAAAATAATAAAAAAAATTTTTTCTTTACCTGGTAAACCTCTATATTATTTTTTAAATTTATTTAATATTAATATGAATTATAAAATCAACTCTCCTTATATTATATATATTGGAAAAGTAAAAGGAAAGGTGTTGGAATGAAAGCAAAACCAAAAATATTTATTTTAGATGTCGACGGTGTTATGACAGATGGTAAATTTTATTATAGTGCTGATGGTAAGATTATGAAAATTTTTGGATCAGATGACCATGATGCTCTTTCTTTGTTAAAGCCACATATGTCTATACATTTTGTAACCGGCGATCACCGAGGATTTGAAATAACAAAGGCTCGAATCGTAGACGATATGAAAATGCCGCTCGATTTAGTTAGCACTATAAAAAGAATAGATTGGATTAAAGAAAGATGGAATCCAAATGAAGTTATATATATGGGAGATGGTATTTTTGATCACTATGTTTTTAAGAATGTAATGTATTCAATTGCACCAGCCAACTCTAGCAGCATAGCAAAATCGTATGCAAGTTATGTAACAAAAACAAGTGGAAGTGAACGAGCAGTCGCTGAAGCATCTTTGCATATCTTGGAGAAATTTTTTGTGCCGTATAATCCTGATATTTTGCCAGATAAACAAATTAAATTTAGCGGAGAATGGACGATATGATAAGAGAATTTATAAAAGCAAAAAAAGCAACAATGCTTTGTAGTGGACCTATGAGTAAAAATTGTATTGATGCTGCCATTGAATTATCTAATGAACTAAGTATTCCACAAATATTAATAGCAAGTAGAAGACAAATTGACTCTTCTGAATTTGGTGGAGGTTATGTAGAAAATTTTGACACACATAGTTTTGCAAATTATGTAAGATCAAAAAAATCAGATAATATTTTTATTGCTAGAGATCATGGTGGCCCTTGGCAAAGCTTAGTGGAACAAAATAGTAATCTAAATATTAATGATTCTATGAGATCAGCAAAAAAATCTTTTGAAACAGATATATTGTCTGGATTTGATTTTATTCATATTGACCCAAGCATACCTATACAAAACGAAAACTTAACAATAGAGCAAATATTAAGTCGACTTTTTGAGCTATATGGTTATACATATGAGTTTGCTAAACAAAATAATAGAAATATAGAATTTGAACTTGGTACAGAAGAACAAAATGGATATGCTCAAGATCTAGAAAAATTTGAGTATTTTTTAAATGAAGTTCAGAAATTTTGTATTAAAAATAAAGTAACAAAACCAACATTTGTTGTAGCTCAGACCGGTACTAAGGTTATGGAGATGCAAAACATAGGTATTTTTGGATCAAATCTTAATGAAAGTAAAAAAATATCTTTAAATATTTTGTTTAAGACACTTGAAATATGCAATAAGTTTGATGTTTTGCTAAAAGAACATAATACCGATTATTTATCAGATGAAGCATTAGCTTTAAGGCCAATTATAGGAATACATGCTTCAAATGTAGCTCCAGAATTTGGCGTTATTGAAACAAAAGCGTTGTTATATATATTGAAAATGTTTGGGTATGATGAGGAATTTAATTTTTTTATACAAACAGCATTGAGCTCAAATAAATGGAAAAAATGGATGTTAAAAAATAGCAAAGCAACAGATATAGACAAAGCAATTATTTGTGGACACTATATCTTTGCAAATAAAAGTATAAAAAATATGAGAGATAAGGTTTCTAGAGAATTGGTTGAAAAGAATATAGATTTAGACAATTATTTAAAAGGAATAATCAAACAGGCAATGACAAGATACATTAGATTATTTAAGATGGTATAAAAGGATATTAAAATGGAAATTATTGTTATAGAAAAGCCATGGGGAAAAGAGGAGCTCTTAGAAAAGAACGATCGATACATGTTTAAAAGACTTACTATGTATAAAGGCCATGCTTGCAGCCTTCAATATCATGAAATTAAGGTAGAAACAGTTTATTTACTAAGTGGAATTTTAAAAGTATATTTGGGAGATAATGAGCATGAACTAAGTCAAATCATAATGAACCCGAATGATGTAATTACACTAAACCCATTTAAAATTCATAGGATGGAAGCTATTGAAGATTGTATTTATTTGGAGGCTTCAACACCAGAACTAGAAGATGTTATAAGATTACAAGATAGGTATAAAAGAGTATAGTCATGAAATATAAAGTCCTTATTGCTTCGGCTGGTCTTGGCAATCGTTTAAAAGGTATGACTAAAAATGTAAATAAAGCATTGATATCAGTTGCGCACAAGCCAGCTATTTCATATATCATTGATAAATTTGACAAAGATATAGAATTTGTAATCCCTGTTGGATATAAGGCACAAACAGTAAAAGATTGCTTGAAATTAGCGTATCCTGATAGAAAATTTACATTTGTGGATATTGATTTATATCAAGGAGATGGATCTGGACTTGGTTATACTATCATGAAATGCCAAGACAAGCTTCAGTGCCCATTTATATTTACTTCAAATGATACTATTGTCTTAGAAAATATAAAGCCGCCTATTCATAATTGGATGGGGCAGGCTGACACAGATGATAACTCACAGTATAGAACAATCGTAAGCAAAAACAGCCATGTTATAGAGATTTGCCCAAAAGGTTCAAAGAATGGTAAGGCATATATTGGATTGGCTGGCATATTTAATTATAAAGAGTTTTGGGATGCTATGAATGATGGCGTAAATCAAGGTTCTATAGAAATAGGCGAAAGTTTTGGGTTAAGGTCACTTATAGACTTTGGAATAGAGCCTATTGATTTTACATGGTTTGACACTGGAAATATAGAGCAGCTTGAAAGAACAAGAGAGTATTTTGCAAAAAATATAGATGCAAATATCCTGGAAAAAGAAGAAGAAGCCATTTGGTTTGTTGATACGCGTGTAATTAAATTTTCTATTGATAAAAATTTTATACAAGATAGAGTTTATAGGGCTAAATCGCTTGGAAATTTTATTCCTAAGATAGAAAACTCGACTGAAAATATGTATGCATATAAAAAAGTAAATGGTGATGTTTTTTCAAAAAACCCAACTATTTCTACATTTAAGTACTTTTTAGATTGGATGGATGGATTTTGGATTAAAAAGGATTTAAATTTACAAGAACAAGTAAAATTTAAAAGCATATGTATGGATTTTTATAAAGAAAAAACTTACAAGAGAGTAAAACAGTATTTTACAAATTTTGAGCAGATTGATAGTGAAGAATTTATTAATGAAAATAAAGCACCTAAAATTTTTGATTTATTAGATAAAGTAGATTGGCAAGAATTATCCAATGGCTTACCAGTTAGGTTTCATGGTGACTTGCATTTTGAAAATATTTTAATAAATGATGATGAAAAGACGCCATTTACACTTTTGGACTGGAGGCAGAATTTTGGTGGATGCATGGAATATGGAGACATTTATTATGATTTTGGAAAGCTAAATCACGGCATAATAATGTCTCATGAGATAGTTGACAAAAAGTTATTTAATGTTAGTCGTAAATTAAACAATATTCATTATGATTTTTTAAGAAAGCAAAGTTTGGTTGATTGTGAGCAATATTTTAAAGAATGGATAGAAAATAAAGGATATGATTATACTAAAGTTAGGTTGATGACGGCTATTATTTACTTAAATATAGCAGCTTTGCATCATTATCCTTATAGTTTACTTTTGTTCTATCTTGGTAAAAATATGTTAAATGAAATTCTAAAGGATAAAGATGAAAACTGAAAAAAGGATGAAATGTGAAATAACTGGTTCCAGTGATATGGAACACCTTTATACGTTTAAAAACTTCCCAGTGTTCATGGGTTGTACCAATCAAGACAAAAAAGATGACATTTTGCACGATATGAGCTGGAGTATATCAAAGAGTAGTGGCGTTATACAACTTGATGAGCTTTTACCTCTTGATGTTCTTTACCCAGAAGCTCATGGTGCTGGTATTATAGGCGATTTATGGCTGAAGCATCATTTGCAATTTGCAAAATTTATATCAAATTACTCTCCTAAAAGTGTGATTGAAATAGGTGGTGGCTCTGGGATATTATCCAAGGAGTACCAAAAAAATAATGATATTGATTGGACCATTGTAGAGCCAAATCCAACTCCAGTTGATGGCGTTAAGGCCAAATTTGTAAAATGTTTTTTTGATGAAAAATTTAAATTTAATCATGAATATGATGCGATACTTCATTCTCATGTATTTGAGCATATTTATCATCCAAATATTTTTGTAAAACATATTGCTAACTTCATGAAAGAAGGCAAAAGATTAATATTTAGTGTGCCAAACATGCAAGCGATGTTAGAAAGAAAGTATACAAATTTCATAAATTTTGAACATACTATTTTTCTCTCAGAGCCTTATATAGAATATCTTCTTAGTAGTAATGGTTTTATTTTAGAAAAAAAAGAATACTTTTTGGATGACCATAGCATTTTTTATAGTTTTATAAAAAGTGAAAAATCAGCAAGTCAAATTACTAGGCTTGATAAAAATTTATATAAGAAAAACAAGGATCTTTATTTGGAATATTTGTGTTACCATAAAAAACTAGTAACCAAGATAAATAAGCAAATAGAAAGTAGCAATAAAGATATATTTTTATTTGGAGCCCATGTTTTCACACAATATCTTATTTCTTTTGGTCTTGATGTAAATAAAATAAAACTTATATTAGACAATAATCCAGATAAGCAAGGAAAGAGACTTTACGGAACAGATCTTTTTGTTGCCTCACCAAAAGTCTTAAAAGATAATAACAATTCTTCAGTGATACTGCGGTCAGGAGTTTTTAATAAAGAAATCAAAGACGATATTTTAAACAACATTAATAAGAATATTGAGTTTTTGGAGTAGTTTCAAAATAGATGAAAAAAATTATATTTTATAACCCATATATAGAGCAGTGGTATGGTAAAAATGTTTTTAATTTTATAACAAGAAGACAGCATGTGCATAAATATTGGTA
>NZ_CABPTY010000006.1:0-17027 GCF_902460415.1 Campylobacter concisus | reverse complement strand
AGGTTAATTTTTAATAGAAAATTATTACAAGTATAAAAATTTTTAAATTTTGTAGATAATTTTTATCAAGAAAGACTTAAGAAATCTAAAATAAATTTTGCTTTTTAGAGCTCAGAATTATTTTTATAAACGCTCTTAAGTAGATTATGAAAAAATTTCAAAATTTTAAATAAGATAGAGCAAATCTCTTGAATCTACTAGAAGTATCATATAAATTTATTAGACGCTCTTGAAGACAAAAATGAAAAATTCATTCATGCAAATATCATCCTTTTTCATATTTTTTAGTCTTAGCTTTATGTCGACGCCTTGCCAAAGTATTGGCAATAGCGCAAACATCATCCTATCAAGGCTAAAATTTTTAACATCCTCACACCAGCCATCCCAGCTGTAAAACTCACAAAAATTTAGATATATCACCACAAGGCACCCAGTATAAAAACTGCGAGTAGTCAAGCTGTGTATCCTCCCATTTGCCACTATCTGGCACGCAGTAAAAGACGTTGCCAGCTTTGCCACCAAAGGCGACGCCATTTAGCAAGAAAAATTTATCCAAAATAACGTTTGTCACGAGTAAGTTGCTAGGCATATGCTCTTCTTCACTAAAGCTCTTTCAAGATTAAATCTATAAATTCCATACTTCATCTGCTCGCATCCTGAGCCAAGCATACACAGCCAACCTTCATCCATCACGATGCCACCGCACCCATAAACAAGCGCTCCCATCGGTGAGCAAGTAGCTACCTGAAGCCCTAAAAGCTCGCTTTGCGCCCTGCTCTCATCACGCAGTAAAATTTCACCCATTTTTAGCTTATTTAGCCGTTCTTCGACCAAGCTCCCAAGCCTGGCTCATTTGCATCTATAAGCTCATCTAAAGCTCTCATTGCGAATTCTTGCGATAAATTTGATTAAATTTAAAAGAAGATTTTGGCGAGTCACCCCGCCAAATTTGTATTAGAGGATTATTTTGCATCCCAAGCTAGGATCGTGTTGCCTTCGGCGTCGGTAGCCACGTCGCCCATACCCATGATGTTGTAGCCGCAGTCTACGTAGTGAACTTCACCTGTTACACCACTAGCTAGATCGCTAAGCAGATACATAGCGCTGTTGCCGACGTCTTCGGTAGTGACGTTGCGTTTTAGCGGGCTATTTACTTCGTTGTAGCGCAAGATCATCCTAAAATCGCCTATTCCGCTTGCGGCAAGCGTTTTGATAGGGCCTGCGCTGATCGCATTTACGCGAATATTTTTAGCGCCAAGGTCGTGCGCTAGGTAGCGAACCGAGCTTTCAAGCGCTGCTTTTGCGACGCCCATAACGTTGTAATGTGGCACGAATTTCGGTCCGCCTAGATACGTAAGAGTTAGCACCGAGCCGCCCTCTTTTAGCACCGGTAGCACCGCGCGCGTGAGGCTTAGTAGCGAGTACACGCTAGTTCCCATCGCTATGTCAAAGGCTTCTTTAGTCGTGTTTACGAACTCGCCTTCTAATGCTTCTTTGGGCGCATAGGCCACTGCGTGCACGACGAAATCTATCTCGCCAAGATCTTTTTTGATGCGATCCGCGAGACCGTCAAGGTGAGCTGGGTTGTTTACGTCAAGCTCATAGACGAATTTGCTCCCAAACTCCTCCGCGATTGGTTCTACGCGCTTTTTAAGAGCGTCATTTAGATATGTAAACGCCATCTGCGCACCCTGCGCGTGACAAGCTTCGGCGATGCCGTAAGCGATGGATTTGGCGTTAGCGACACCAACAATTAGACCTTTTTTACCTTTTAGTATCATTTGTTCTCCTTTTTATTAAAGCTACTTAACTTTTTCTACTTCACAAGCTTACAGCTACAAGCAGAGTTATTTATCTTTCGTTAAAATTTTAAAAGCAATACTCAAAAACTATATGCTTACTCTGCTTATTTTTTAAATCCTACCTTAACTAAGCGAAAAATCCTTCGCAATTTGACTTAAAATTCTATAAATTAAAATTCGCGAAATCTCGCGAAAACGCCAAATTTGAAACCAAATTGGATAGCGGCAGTATCGCGAAGCTAGACTAGGCGACTTAAAATTTTGCGATGGGAGTCACCACGCAGGTAATGACCAAGCAAAATTTTAAGACAACGAAGTATAGCGATGCGAGACAACGCGCATAAGCTCCAAAAACTTCGTCGCGTCCCAGCTCGCCGTACCTACTAGCACCCCATCGCAGTTCTCGATATCCGCTATCCTGCCGATATTTGCGACGTTTACGCTTCCGCCGTAAAGTAGCGGCGCGCTCGTCTGCTCGCGGATGAAATTTAAAACATTCTCGATCTGCTCCGTGCTCGCGCTCTTGCCCGTGCCTATCGCCCAAATTGGCTCGTAGGCGATCAGTAGCCGCTTGTAGCCAAGGTCGATATTTTTTAGCTGCTCCGCTAAAAACTCCTTCGTGCGCCCCGCTTCGTTCACGCTCAAATTTTCGCCGATGCAGTAGACGATCTGCCAGCCCGCCTTTACGGCGAAGCCAAATTTAGCTCGCAAAAGCTCCTCGCTCTCGCCAAGCTCGCGTCGTTCGGAGTGTCCGATTAGCACGCTTTTTACGCCAAACTCGTCCAGCATCGCCTTGCCGATCTCGCCGGTGTGAGCGCCGCTTTCGCACGGATAGAAATTTTGCGCGCCGAGTTTAAATTTATGAGCCACAAGATCAAGCGCGCTAAACGGAGGAAATACCGTCACGTCGTCGTTTGCGCTTAAATTTTCGTCTAAAATTTTCGCGTACTCTCTAAAGCTTGCTCTTGTGTGGTTGCACTTTAAATTCGCTAGAAATTTCAAGACCTACTCCTCTTTTCTAAGCGGCTTTATGCCAGGCAGCTCTTTGCCTTCTATTAGCTCCAAGCTCGCACCTCCGCCAGTTGAGATAAATGTCATCTCATCAGCGTCTCCTGCGCGCTCGACCACGTCGGCCGTATCGCCGCCGCCAACGACCGTAGTCGCGTGAGTGTCGATGATAGCGTGGCTCATTTTGATGCTGCCTTTGCTAAATTTATCCATCTCAAAAACTCCCATCGGCCCGTTCCACCAGATGGTTTGCGCGTCGGCGATGACCTCTTTAAAGAGCCTAATCGACGCCGGTCCGATATCTAGCCCCATCCAGCCGCTTGGTATTTCTTGTGCGGGGACAAACTTCACGGCGCTTTCTGCCGAAAAGGTCTGAGCCGCGACGACGTCTACCGGCAGGTAAATTTTAACACCCAGCTCCCTGCCCTTGCGCAAAATTTCGCGCGCATCGTCGATGAGATCTTCTTCGAGCAGCGAGTTTCCGATATTTTCGCCGAGCGATTTTAAAAACGTGAACGCCATGCCGCCGCCGATTATCAGCTTATCCACGCGCGGAAGCAGGTTGTGTAGGGCTTGTAGCTTGCCGCTTACCTTACTGCCGCCCACGACCGCGACGAACGGACGCGCAGGGTGCTTAATGAGATTTTGGGCGAAATTTATCTCTTTTTGCAACAAAAATCCCGCTGCTTTATGCTTCTCGTCGTAAAATTTAGTGATCGCCTCGACCGAACTGTGCGCCCTGTGGCAGACGCCAAACGCGTCGTTTATGTAAAATTCGCCGTATTTAGCGAGCTCGGCGGCTAGCGCCTCGTCGTTTTTGGTTTCGCCTTTTTCAAAGCGCAAATTTTCAAGAAGCAAAATTTCGCCCGGTTTTAGCGCGGCGACTTTAGCCTTGGCATCCGCGCCAACGACGTCCTCGGCAAATATCACGTCTCTATCAAGCAGCCTTGAAAGCCTCTTTGCCACGCCTCGTAGCGAAAATTTCTCCTCAAAGCCGTTTTTGGGACGTCCGAGGTGGCTAGCCAAAGCCACGCTGCAACCGTTATCTAGGCAGTAGCGGATAGTTGGGATCGCCGAGCGGATACGGCGGTCGTCGGTGATGTTTAAAAACTCGTCCATAGGCACGTTAAAATCGCACCTGACAAATACCTTCGCGCCGCTAAGCTCAAGATCGTTGATCGATAAAATTTCACTCATTTTTCACCCTTTAAATTTACTTCGTAGCCACGATCTTAGCAAGATCGACGAGTCTTGTCGAGTAACCCCACTCGTTGTCGTACCATGCAAAGACCTTTACCATATCGTCGGCGATGACCTGCGTCGTGTCGCTGGCTACGATGCTGCTGTATGCGCTCGTGCAAAAGTCGCTGCTAACCCTATAATCGTCATCGACAAACAAAATCCCCTTTAAATTCGACTCAGCAGCCGCTCTAAACGCCTCGTTTATCTCCTCTTTGCTGGCCGGTCTTTTTAAAATCGCCGTTAAATCGACCATAGAGACGTTAGCGACAGGTACGCGGACCGCTTGGCCGTGCATCTTGCCGTTTAGCTCAGGAAGTACTTTTGCGATCGCTTTTGCGGCTCCGGTGGTCGTAGGTCCGATATTTAGGGCTGCAGCACGTGAGCGGCGGAAGTCTTTGGCCTTCACGTCAACCAAGCTTTGGCCGTTTGTGTAGGCGTGGATCGTAGTCATGAGCCCTTTTACGATGCCAAATTTATCATTTAGCACCTTTGCGACGGGCGCTAGTCCGTTTGTGGTGCAGCTTGCGTTTGAGACGATCGCTTCGCCTGCGTATTTATCGTCGTTTACGCCGACTACAAAGGTCGCCGTGTCGTCTTTTGCCGGAGCGCTCATGACGACTTTTTTGACGCCGCGAGCTAGATACGGTTCGCATTTTTCGGTGGTTAAAAACTTGCCCGTGCACTCCAAAACCACGTCTGCGCCGTAGTCAGCGTAGCTAAGCTCGTTTAGATCTCTTGTTGAAAAAACTCTTATCTTTTTGCCGTTTACTTCTATAAAATCGTCGCTTATCACTTTAACGTCTTGCTTAAATTCGCCATGTACGCTGTCGTATTTGAGCAGATAGCGCGTCATGTCGCGCGTCGCCGTGTCGTTAATAGCGACAAGCTCAACGTCGTCTCGCTCTAAAATAATACGAGCAGCGCACCTGCCGATACGTCCAAAACCGTTGATAGCTACTTTAACTGACATCTTAGCTCCTTTTGATATAATTACGCCTAATTCTACAAAAAAGAATTTTAAAACAAATATAAACAAGGCACTTTAATAGATGAAGTTAGCACTTTTTGGCGGGAGCTTTGACCCAGTTCACTTGGGGCATGATAGCATTGTGAAAATGGCACTAAGCGGCCTTGATATCGACAAGCTCATCATCATGCCAACTTTTATAAGTCCTTTTAAGAGCGAATTTTCAGCTCCGCCAGAGCTTCGCCTAAAGTGGATAAGAGAAATTTGGGGCGGCCTAGAAAAGGTCGAGATCTCAGACTATGAGATAAATTTAGCTCGCCCTGTGCCTACCATAGAGACAGTTAAGTATTTGTATGAGAAATTCAAGATAGAGAAATTTTATCTCATAATAGGCGCGGACCACCTAGCCACGCTTGATAAGTGGCATGGCTACGAGGAGCTAAAAAATTTAGTGCAGTTTGTGATCGCTAAGCGCAATCACATAGAAATTCCACGAAATTTACAAAAAATGGACGTGCACGTGGATGTTAGCTCGTCGCAGATCAGGCATCAAAAAGGGCTTGATGAGCTGCCTAGCGAGATAAAAGATGAAATTATAAATTTTTACCAAGGATACAAAATGCAAGAGAGATCGATGCAAGAGCGCACCGAAAGTATAGTTAAGGTTTTAGACGCAAAAAAGGCTGAAGAGATACAAGTGTTTGATATGAGTGGAGATGATTATTTCGTAAAAGCCGTAGTTATCGCCACTACGCTTGGCGAGAGGCACGCTTACTCGCTGAGCGAGGATCTAAAAGAGGAGCTTAAACCTCTTGGGGAGAAATTTATAGGCATGGAGAGCTCGCCTGATTGGATCGTGATGGACCTTGGCGATATCTTGATACATCTTTTAAGCCCAGCTTATCGAGCAAAATATAACATCGAAGAGTTTTTGCAAAAGCTAAAAACTAGCAAAGAGTCTTAACAAATACAAGTGATGAGCAAATAAGCCATAAAAATATAAAAAATGCTAACAAAAATGGCTTTTTGCCAGTCGCTTTAAATATACTCCTATCTATCCCAAACCCCAAAGCACACATAGCAACACAAAGGCAGATGCTAGAGGCTAGCTTTAAAATTTGCACCAAATTTTCAGGGAAAAATGGCAAAGACCTAACGCAGATCGCCACTAGGAAAAATAGCGCAAACCATGGTATGCTCTTTATCTTTGAGTCACCGCTATTTTGGCTTAAATTTAAGAAATTTAGCAAAAACAAAAATGGCACGAGCATGATGACGCGAAGCATTTTTATGATGACGGCGGTGCTGTTTGCTGTACTATCAAATGCCGCTGAGGCTGCCACTACATGGGCTACTTCGTGAAGCGAGCCACCGATAAAAAAACCGGTTTGGTGCGGCGTGAGAGCTAGAAATTTAGCGATAAATGGATAGATAAACATACCAATCGTCCCAAAAAGTACCACCGTGCAAATAGCGATAGCAAGCTTGTTTGCGTCTGCTTTTATCTCATTTTGAGTAGCCATAACAGCAGCTGCACCGCATATACTAGCTCCTGAGCCAATGAGCGCAGCGCTATCTTTGCTAAGCTCCAAAGCTTTAGCGGTAAAAAGCGCAAAGCAAAAGGTCGCAAATACCATAAAAGCTGCATATATCACGCCAATGGTGCCGACACTTGCGATCTCGCTAAGGCTTATGTTAAAGCCAAAAAGTATGATGCCTAGCCTTAAAATTTGCTTCCCAGCGATCGATACGACGCCACTACTTTTTAAAATTTGAGTTTGTTTTGTAAAAAGATTTGCAAAAATGGCGCCTAAAATGATAGAGATAATGAGCGGGCTTGTGTGAAATTTAGCTAAAATCGTGTTTGAGAGCGCAAAAGAAATGGCAGAGATCAGCGCTAAAACAAGCACAGCAAGAAATTTATGAGACATATTTTAACCTTAATCTATTTTTTAAAAATGCAATTAGCACGTTTGGGTATAATTAGACGAATTTTATAATGCAAATTTAAAATAAAGATAAAGGGATAGGACTATGATCATCCTTGGTGAAAAATATGCTTTTACCAGCCTAGAACTAGAAAAGCTTAGAAAGAAATTTGGTCAAGTAAATTTTTTATCCCATGAAAATAGCGACGCAAAAGTCTTGCGAAGCGCACTAGAAAATCTCATAAAATCAGGCGATCAAAGGCTAATCGTGCTAAATACCGCAAAGCCAGTTGATGGCAAACTGGTGAGATTTTTCACGCTTTTGCAGTTTAAAACGAAGTATAAAAAGATAGAATTTCTAAACGTAGAGAATTTTTTAGAAATTTATCTGCACAAATGTTATATCCCAGAAAATGGCGAAAATCTTAATTTTTTAGATGAAATAAGGCCTTATTGTGCTTTTAGCTATGTACTCAAGCGAATGATCGATTATGCTAGCTGTTTGGTGCTTTTTATCTTGCTTTTTGGTCTAAAATTTTATGTAAAGAGAAAGATAGACGAGCAATCACCTGGAAGCCTTTACTTTTTACAAAGTAGAGTTGGGCTGGACAATAGAGAATTTGAGTGCATAAAATTTCGCTCGATGATGGAAGATGCCGAGAAAGATGGGGCAAAATTTGCTAGCGAAAATGACGAGAGAGTATTTAAATTTGGCGAATTTATGCGAAAAACTCGTATAGACGAGGTACCGCAGTGTATAAATGTGCTTCGCGGGCAAATGCATCTAATAGGACCAAGGCCTGAGCGAAGACACTGGATAAATTTCTTTGAAAAAGAGATACCTTACTACAATGAACGTCACATCGTTCGCCCAGGGATAACTGGCTGGGCGCAGGTGAACTACCCTTATGGCTCAAATACACACGACGCCAAACAAAAACTAATGTATGATCTTTACTACATCAAACACTGGTCGCTTTGGCTAGAGATAAAAACTATATTTAAAACATTTGAGATAATACTAGGCAAAAAAGGTATTTAGTTGTTTAGTCCATAATAGCTTTCGTATATTTTTCTAGGACAATATTCTCATCAAAAGATAAAATCATCTTTTCTCTGCCGTTTTTACCCATTTGTTCAAGAATATTTTTATCAAGATTTAAAATTTTTTCCATTTTTTTAGCGAGATCTATAGAGTTTTTTGGCTCACACAAAAAGCCGTTTACTCCATCATCTACTATTTCTTTACAGCCACTAACATTTGTAGCTATTAATGGCTTTGCCATGGATGCGGCCTCTAATAAACTTTTTGACATTCCCTCTTTATACGATGCCAGCACAACACACTCAGCACTAGCTACAATTTTACTTACATCATCGCTCATACCAAGATAAACCAAAAAGTCGTTTTTAAGCCACGAATTTAACTCTTCATCACTAATGGCAGTATTATTTTTAACATTTTTTTCTCCAAGTAGCAATATCTTAAAATCATCTCTTTTTTTTCTTAAAATTTTACCAGCCTCAACTAATTCGAAAATGCCTTTATCTTTTATAAGTCTTGCTACACATAAAAATTTAAATTTTTCGTCGCTTTTGTTCTCTTGTCTTGGGGCAAATTTATTTATATCTACACCACTTCCTGGCAGCAGGTCGCATTTTCTTTTTGAAATAATGCCTAAATTTTTAAATAGATCTTGATCATCTAAATTTTGAAAGAATACAACCTTGTTTGCATTTAGCGATATCTTATAAAGAAATTTAACTATGCTTGTGACAAAACTTTGTTTTATAAAAACCGTCCCAAGTCCCGTGATATTGCTAATACAACAAATGCCCAAAATTTTACAGGCAAGTGAACTATAAATATTTGGCTTAATAGTAAAATTTAAGACACAAGCTGGCTTCTCCTTTTTATAAAGGGCTAGCAAACTAAAAAAAGTTTTTAGATCAACTAACGGATTTATCCCTTTTGCATCAAAATTTACATGAAAAACTTCAAATTCTTCTTCTAATAAAGCCGAGTATTTTTCATCAAATGGAACAACAAACGACACTTTAAAGCCGTTTTTCTTTAGGTGATTTGCAAGGCTCAGTCTAAAGTTGTACCCACTCCAAGCGCTATTTGTCACCATAAAGACGCTTTTACTCAAGCCATCTCCTTTTCCACATTTGATAAACCACCATAAACCAAATAAGACTTTGAAGCTCTTCTCCAGCATAAAATCTATCTTTTAAATTTTGTATTTGTTTTACATCAAATATCTCATCATTTAAAGCCCTAGAGTCCAAATTCTCTTCAACGAGCCATCTTATATCACCCCTTAACCACTTTGCAAGCGGGATCTGAAAGCCTGATTTTGGCTTGTCTATTATATCTTTTGGGATATATTTGTACAGAATTTGTCTTAGCAAATATTTTGGCTGATTATTCTTATATTTTATATTTACTGGAACGCGTGCCAAATACTCTATCAAACGATAATCTAGTAGCGGCTCACGTCCCTCTAAGCTAACACTCATTGTAGCGCGATCAACTTTTGTAAGCACATCATCACACATAAAAAGCTTATAATCACACATCATCATATGATCTAAAAAATCAAGCTTGAGCTCATTTTTCCACACATTCATATACTCTTGTTTTAGCCCTATTTTTAGAAATTTAGTTACGTCCGACCTATCCACATAACTACTTGCATTTATAAACATTTCGTCTAAATTTTTACTATTTATGGCTCTTTTTAACTTTAGAAATTTATCTCTGAAATTTGTCTGGCGGATATTATTTGGCAAGGCTTGATTTGCAATGTCAGCTATTTTTTCATTTATTAAATTTAATCCAATTTTTATCAAATTTCTCTTTAGCGAAGTAGAAAAAATACCCTGAAATTTATGTAAGAAGAAATACTTGCTATATCCACAAAAATGTTCATCTCCACCATCTGCGCTAAGTGCAACTGTTACATCTTGTTTTGCCATTTTTGAAACTGCCATGGTCGCTACTGCAGAGCTATCCCCAAAAGGCTCATCATAAAAGAAAGAAAGAGTGTCGATATATGAAAGCATGTCGGCTTCATTTATATAATACTCATGATGATTTGTACCAAAGTGCGTGGCCACTTGCTTTGCGTGGGCAGCCTCGTTAAATCTAGCGTCATCAAAACCTATGGTAAATGTATTAATCTTCTGCGTTTTGCTTAGTAAAGCAGCCACCAGTGAGCTATCATATCCACCACTTAAAAAGACACCAACTGGTACATCAGCAATAGTACGTAAATTTATTGCACTATCTAAAATACCTTCAAGTTCGTTTAAAATTTCACTCTCGTTTTTATTAAATTTTGGCTGTGCATAAAAATATCCTACATCCCAATATTTTGTTATTTTAAATGTCGTTTTGACAATATCAAATTTTAAATAACAACCAGCAGGAAGTTTAAAACAATCCTTAAAAATACTATAAGGTGCAGGAATATAGCCAAACTGGAAAAAATAGGCTAGCGTATCTAAATTTTGCTCTTTCTTAAATTTTGGATGCTTGTGAAAAGATTTGATCTCAGAAGAAAAAATAAAATTTATACCATCAAAATAGTAATAAAGTGGTTTTACGCCAGCTCTATCACGGCATAAGAATAGCTCATTTTTATTTTTATCCAAAATAGCAAATGCAAACATTCCTATAAATTTAGCAAGACACTCATCACCCCACTCTTTATAAGAGTATAAAATAACCTCGGTATCAGAATTTGATACAAATTTATAGCCAAGGGCTAATAGCTCTTCCTTTATAGCTTTAAAGTTATAAACCTCTCCATTAAAAACTATCACATACCCACCACAATCACTCACAAATGGCTGATGACCATTTGAGCTTAGATCCATTATAGATAGGCGGTTGTGGCCAAAGTGAACGCCACTTTTTTCATCAAAAAAAATACCTCTATCATCTGGACCGCGATATGCCTGTATCTCTAGCATATCTACTAAAATTTGCTCATTTTTATTTTTATCTATAAAACCAACTAACCCGCACATGTTATGCTTTCTGTTTTTTGAAAAGCTTCCAAATAAATTCTCTCATGCCTCTCTACTATTGCTTTAATTGAATACTCATTTTTAACTTTTAAATAAAGTTTGTTTGCTTTTACCAAGTAAGCATCATAGTTATTTATCATTTTTATCATTTCCTGCTTAAAATTAGCAATAGAAGAAAGTGTTGCATTCGTATCATCAAGAAAATCCTTTATTCCTCCTACCGGGGTTGAAATTATTGGCAAACAGCTAGCAGCAGCCTCGAGAAGTACAATTGGCATACCTTCCCATAACGATGGCAGTAGAAAGCAATGTGCTTGATTTAGCAACAAAGGAATATCTTTTCTAAATCCTAATAGTTTTACGTTGTCATTAAGTTCTAATTCATCGATCAATTTTTGCAATTCGCATCTAAGTGTTCCATCACCAACTATTTGCAGCTCAAAATCAAACCCATCTTTCATCTCATAAGCTATTCGTATTATATCTTTATGATTTTTTACCTCTTCAAGTCTTCCAATTGATATAAATGTAAACCTGTTATTCTTTTTTTTATCAATACTATAACGCGAAACATCAATTCCATTTGGTAAAATCTCATAGTCTTTAATATAAAAAAATCTAACCATTCTTTTAGAAAAAATAATATCCTTAAAACGTAAAAATTTAAATATATAAAGAAAAATTTCACGACACAATGATTCCATTTTTAAGCTATGTGATGTAGTTATAATCTTAATTTTTGGTTTCGTAATTTTTAGCAAAGTAGCAACAATGATTGAATGCGACATATGGGCATGAATAACATCAATATCTTTTTCATAAATAAACTTTACAAGTCTTATAAACATGCAAAACAAATCAACCAAAGATTTTTTTTTATTTAAAGATATTACACTAGTTCCAGAATCTATAAATTCTTTTAGCATATCATTTTGTTTAGATAGTGAAACGACATAATTATTAAATTTATCTTTATCTATATTAATAGAAATATCATATACTACCTTTTCAGCACCTCCGATACCAAGTCCGGTTATGAGTTGCAATACATTTATTTTCTTCATGATAAGTTATTTTATATATTTAAAATACCACATTTGAAATGCTAAAATAAACCATAGTTTATTTATGTTTCGCTGTTTGCCATTTTTTAATTTTTTAAGCTCATTAGCCATACAACACTCACTTAATAAATTATGTTGTATTCTATCTTTCCTTAAAAACTCATCGAATAAATACGATAAATCGCCACTAAACCACTCTAGCATAGGTATCCCAAATCCCATCTTTGGTCTACTAAACATTTCACTTGGTACATATCTTTCTAAAACCTTACGTAAAATATATTTACTTGTTTTATTTTTATATTTTAACTCAAATGGAACCCTGGCCATAAATTCTATTATTCGATGATCGAGCATAGGTTCTCGCCCCTCTATTCCTACACTCATCGTAGCTCTATCAACTTTTGTTAGTATATCATCTGGCATATATCTATTAAAATCCCACAACATCATATCTTGCATAGCATGTTCATTTGAGCTATTTAAAGATATAATGCTTTTTTCAATAAATGTTCGTTTCTTAAAAAGCTCTTCTATTTCATAGTTTTTATTAGTTTGAACCATAAGCTCATAGAAATTTAACCATTCATTACAATTCAATATTTCTTTTAACTGATAATACTTATGCCTTAAATTTTCAGAAAGAGACAATAATGGCAAAACATATCCTTTTGAGAAAGTCATAGTACGGGATATATATTTACGTAATATTTTTGGGACCTTAAACATTTCTTTTCCAATTTTATGTATATTCCAATATCGTTCATATCCACAGAATATTTCATCACCACCATCGGCACTTAAAACTACTTTTATACCATTTTTTTTTGCAAACTCGCTAACCAAAACAGTTGGTATTCCACTACTATCAGCAAAAGGTTCATCGTAGATATCCGGGAATTTCTTTAATATAGATTTTGCCTGTGAAATATCTAGATATTCCTCATGATGATTTGTTTTCAAAAATCTAGCTATGTTCTTCGCATATTCTGCTTCATTATATTTTTCATTATTAAAACCTATAGTAAAAGTATTAACATTACCACAATGCTTTTGTAGTATTGCAGTTACAATACTACTATCTATGCCACCGCTCAAAAAAATACCTATAGGAACATCGGATACAGTTGTGCAGGTAAAAGCATTAACAAGAACTTCTTCTAAATTATCTATGAGCTTCTCTTCGCTCACATCAAACTTAGGCATGTCAAAAAAAGGTAAAACAGACCAATACTGTTCTAATTTAAAACTTTTTTGATTTAAATCAAATACTCCAAAATATCCAGCTGGTAATTTATAACAGTCCTTAAAAATAGACAGGTTTGATGAAATATATCCATAGCGAAAAAACTCACTTAGTGCATCGTTTGATATATCTAAATTATTTTGAAATTTCATTATCGGTCTTAATTCACTAGCAAAAATAAAATCATCACCATTAAAAAAGTAATATAATGGTTTAATTCCAGTTCTATCTCTTATTATTGTTAGAATTTGGTTACTTTTATCATAAAATGCAATAGCAAACATGCCTATAAATTTATTAATAGCTTTTATACCCCATTTATGATAAGCTTTTAGAACAACCTCACTATCGGTGTTTGATACAAAATGATATCCATAGTTTATAAGCTCTTTGCGTATCTCCTTAAAATTATAAATCTCACCATTATAGACCATAACAATATTTTCAAAATACATTGGTTGATCACCATTTTTGCTAAGATCTAATATCGACAATCTAACATGGCCCATAGAAAATAAATCGCTTTCAAATTTGCCAACTCCATCAGGACCCCTATGTTTTATACTATCTAACATGGCATCTATTTTTGCACTATTTTTACTATTAAATCCAACTATTCCACACATTTTATTATTTCCATTTGGGTACTTTCTATCATATTCTTTATAGAAAAATTATTTAGTATTCGATCTCTACACATACGACCAATATATTTATAATTGCTTTGCAATGCCCTATCTATTCCACAAAGTAGCGCATCAATATTATTTGGCTCAACAACCACTCCAATATCCCCCACAATCCTTCTGCTATCACCAACATCAGTAACTACAACCATACACCCAGAGCTCATGGCTTCTGCTATTGAGTTACTAAAACTTTCACTACTGGAAGAAGAAACAACGATATCAAAACCGGCATACAGTCTTTCGACATCATATTGCTGTCCAAGCCAAATAAACCTATTATTATATTCTAGCACCTTTTGGCATTCTATTTTAATATTTTCATCGCCACGTCCTACCGAAAAAAATACTATATTTTTATATTTTTCAAGTATTTCTTTTGCAGCTTTTGAGAGCACTATATACCCTTTCATAGGATCTAGTCTTGCAACTATGCCTATAACAATGTCTCTTTGATCAATGCCGTACTTCTCTCTAAAATTATTATTTTCTTTTTTATTTGGTGTAAATTTATTGACATCTATTCCGTTTGGAATAACAACGGATCTATCCATAAAATATCCAACACTTTTATGAAATTCTATAGAACTATATGAATTCGCAATAATAAGGTTTGCTTTATTTGAAAATATTTTTTGTAATAAAAAAACAAGCTTAGCAATTTTATTATATTTATCTAAATCTATATTTGAAGCACGAAAACCCCAAATAATTTTTGTTTTTTTAGGCTTGCACCATAGGGAAAAAAGATTCATCTCAGGCATAAAACTATAAACGACATCTGGTTTTATACGGTGTAAAAGCTTTTTGTAAGTCAAATAAAACCCTAGAATATCATATGGACCTTTTTTTTTAAGGTTATAATATTCTATATTTTCTATACCCATAATATCTACTTCTTGACAACCACCATACATAGTACAAACAGATACTTTAAATTTACTTTTATCAATATTTTTTAAAAGCTCTATAAATTGTCTTTCTGCGCCCCCGATATTTAATGAACGTATTGCTAAAACAAGGTTAATCATCAAGAACCTTTTGGATTACGCTATCCCATTGTTTTACTATTTTCTCTAAAGAAAATTTTTCTTTTACCCTAACGGCTTCACTAGCTATTTTTTTTCTCATATCATTATCCATTGTTAACGCCCTAATTTCATTGGCCAATTCTTCAAAATTTTGATCTTCTACTAAAATTCCATTTTTTCTATTTTCTATAATTTCTCCAGGTCCATAATTGCAATTAAAGCTCACAACAGCGCAGCCACAAGACATTGCCTCTAAAAGTACATTTGGAAATCCTTCTCTTTCAGAACATAGTACAAAAATAGAAGCTACTGCATATTGACTAAATATATCTTTTTTACTGCCAAGCAATTTAACATTATCTAATCTTAGTTTTTTTATTAAATTTTCTAATTCATTTTTTTGCGAGCCATCACCTACAATATGTAATTCCCAGTCATTTAATTTTAACTTTTCAAAAGCCAATATTAAATTATAAAATCCTTTTCTTTTTTCTAAACTGCCTACTCCTAAAATTATATTCTTTTTATTCATTCTTATGCTTGAGATTCTACTAATGGGGTTATAAATAACAATACTTTTATTAGCTATAAAATTATAATTATTTTGATCAGATAACGTTTGCAAAACCAGCGTATCACAAAAGGGATATATTATCCTTCGCAAAATACTTAAACTTAATGAATTATAAAAATCATATGCTATACGCTCAGAAATAATAATATGTTGCCTATTTAGTCTTGATGCAACTATACTTAAAATATTTGTGTGAGTCATAAAACTTATATTAGTATTAGCATTGATGTCTTTTAATGTTCTTTTTAATAGGGTCAAACGTGCCAAAGAATTCTTAATAGATTGAAATATGTTTCTTGATTCTTTGTCTATACCTAATTTTATATGTTCTATCCTGCTGTCTAGACTATAAAAAGGATCATCACTTGAAAAAGTAATTATATATATTTTATACTTTCTTATAAGTTCATTCGCCAATATTGTTAAGACTCTCTCAGCTCCTCCAGAAGCTAAAGAGAAAATTATAAATGCTATTTTATTCATTATTTAAATAATTTAAAAATTGCTGTGCAATTTTTTCTCCATTAAAATTATTAATCACAAATTCATAACCATTTTTAGCAATTCTTTGAAGCTCATCATTATGTAACTGAAAATATCTTATTTTTTTTACCAAATCTTTTAAACTACCATCATAAGATATGTAATGAAAATTTTCTATAAGCCCCATATCCTTATAGATAGGACTACTTAAACCGATAAAAGCTGCACCGCATGCCATTCCTTCCACAAAGCCTATAGCTGGCAATCCAGTAATCTCTTCTGGTACTATAAACATTTTATATTTGTTATATTCATTAACCATATCAAACTTATAATATTCTTTTTGTTTTACATAAAATAGGTTGTAAATTTTTGCAAAAAAATCTTTTATAATACTTTCTCCGAAAACCTCTTTTGGTTGAATTTCACTAGTAAGGTCAGATATCCTAGAAAAAATCACATCCTTGAGTTCATCTTGCTTTTCATAAATTTCTTTTCTCATTGGATGGAGAGTATCGGTATTGTAAAAATCTATACAGTCAATAAAATCTTCAGTTCTTTTAAAATAAAATAGACTTCCTGTTGCCAGACATAAATTTTCTCGCATATTAAAATCATTAAGTAACATAAATCTTTTATTATAAACATATGGCAATAGCAAAACACTATTTTTATACCATTGAAAGTAATGTTTAAAATATTCACTATTTTTAGCCAAATCGCTTTCAGCTAAAAATCTATAAACACCAACCTTTTTAAGGTTATCAGAAATCTTACTAGTATAAATATGATAATGGTTTAGAAAAAAAAATTTCTTGCATTTAGCTTTAGTAAATTGCACTATTTTAAAATCATCTTTTATATTTTTAAAGGCAAACGCTACCAAAGCATCTTCACTTTCTACACCATCTATATTAAAAATTATATTTAATTTAAAAAAATTTACTTTATTTAAAAC
>NZ_CABPTY010000005.1:0-35519 GCF_902460415.1 Campylobacter concisus | reverse complement strand
GCCATAAAGCTCTTTAACATCTTCAAGATAAGACGCAACATCTCTTATGCCAGTCTGGCTAGCAAGTTGTTTTGCATAGGCGTTTAGCTGTTCTTTGTAATGTGCAGCGGTATCAGCCCAGCGTTTAGCCTCTTCAGCCCAGGTTTTGGCTTGTTTTAAAACATCTTCAATGTGGTTGATTTGGCTTTGACTTATTTGAGCACCATCAACAACTGGTATTCCAGAGGCAGAGAGAGTTGAAATGCTTAGCATTAGTGCTGCAACGCAAGCTAAAGACATTTGTTTGATTTTCATTTTTGCTCCTTTGTGTATATCTTTTTTAAATCTGCAAGTTTTTCATCATAGCTCAGATCTGAGTAAATGATATTTTCTATTTTTTCTACGTTTGCTGAAGCTGTCGATAGAATTCCTAAGTGTGCTTTGCCAAGAGATGAAAGGTCTAAGCCAGCTATTGTTCTATCTCCATCTACGTTACCTTTTCTAACTAAAAACTGCCTATTAGAAGTAGGAGTTGTTTTAACAAACTCATATTCCTCTTTAGTGACCTTTAAAATTTCCACATAATCTTTCTCATTCGCTTTTGGATTTGATAAGAGTAACGTTGTAGGAGATTGCTCTATAATTGCAGTTGCGATCGGTAATTTTGCAAAATCCTCTACCGATTGTGTTCCCATAACTATAAAGCCGTTTTGTTTTCTGATAGTTTTTAGCTTATTAAATACCTCGTTTGCTACTACTGGATTTAAAAGCCAGTTCCAAGCTTCATCAATAAAGAGAGCAAAACGTCTTCCGTCGGTTAGATCCATAACACGCCAAAGAATATAAAATGCTGTAACTGAGCTTATATCAGCATCGTTTAATAGGTCTGTTCCATCAATACCATAAACGTTGATATTTTCATCATCAAGTGTTAGAGTGTCATTTTCATTATCAAACACATAGCCAAATTTTTGACCATAAGACCAAAGGCTAAGTCTAGATTTTAATGCATTGATCTCTTCATTTTTTTGTGTTAAGTGCTGCAATACCATTGAAATGCCATATTTTCTATCTTTTCTTTCAAAGTTTGTCATAACAGCTTCAATGGCAGTATTTAATGCCCTCTCTTCACTAACTAAAAGCTGCTCGCCATTTCTAGTAACTAGCATTTTAATAAGTGTTTGAAGTCTTGTAATGTTTTGCTCGGTCGCCTCTACTTGAAATGGATTAAATCCAGTTGGCTTTCCAAGATCAAGTGTAATGTATTTACCACCTATCGCAAAGATATTTGCAATGGCAGCCTTATCTTTGTCTAAATAAAAGAAACTTGCTCTTTTTTTATTCTCTGGAGTATTGCTTGGAAAACTATTCTTGTCAGCAAATTTGCAAAGCTGGTTAAGTAAGAAACTCATCAATACTGTTTTACCAGATCCAGAATATCCTAAGACTAGAGTATTTGCAAGTCTTGTAATCTCATTAGAAAAATCATCATCTTTATTTGTTTCGTGAAAATTGAAATAATATGGCTGCTTATTTGGGGTTTTAAAAATAGTTACTGCCTCTCCCCATTGATTTTTATCTCTTTTGCCCTTTACAAAATTATGAAAAGAAACAAAAGATGAAAAATTTAGTGAAGTTATCGTATAAATTCTAGGTCTAATGCTAAGGTTTGTAATAAATTGAGAAAAATACGTTGCAGGTAGTGCAATACCAGCTAAGCTTGTCAAAAATCCAGCATTTGCCAATACGGCCATAGCCCTATTACTTTTTTTCTCAACATCCTCAACGCTATCGCCATAGATCACTAAAGAGAAGTGATAGCTGCCAAATATCAGGTTTCCACCTATCAAGTTATCAAGTGCGTCGTCGATCTCTTCAATTTGGCTAATTGCATCATCTTCTGCCGAATTTAGCCTTTTTCTTTGCATATCTATCTCGTATTTTGCTTTTGATTTTGGTAAAGGAACAAAACTTTGAGTAATTGTATAGTCGATATCTTCATACATAAGCTGGTCTAATATACCAGTCCAAGAGTGATTTGGATAGTCTTTTATCTCAACTGCTTTTGCAAAACGATTTGATCCGTCGTTAAATTTTAAATGCATTGTTGAGCTGCCAAAAGATATAAAAGAGATATCGCCATTTAAATACTCATATAGTGGAGAGTTGGTAGCTCTTACTTTTTGAAATTTACCAGATATCAAGAAATTATAAAATTCTAGCTGTGATGAATATACATTACCATCAACTTCATATTTACCAAGCCTTTTTGCGTTAAAGTCAGATAAATTTGTATCAATGGTTACGCAGTAGTTTTTAAACGTCCTAATATAATCATTCATCTCTTTAATACGTTTATCTAAGCTATCTTTTTTAAATGATGAACGAAGTGCAGCTTTGTTAATAGGAGAAAAAACTGCCGTAAAATAATAGGTGTTTTGTTTCAACTCCTTTTTATTGAAGCCGTTATAGTATGCTCTATCTTGCTCTTGTAAAAACTCATTACTAAATTTTAAATCGTTGAAGCTATCCTCAATGCTATATCTCGCACTATGAACATAAAAAGATACTTGCTTGCTATCAAATTGTCTAAGCAGCATATTGATCTTTTGCTTATTAAATTCAAGCATTTCATCATCTTCAACTTCAAATGCTATGCCATCAACCGCCCATGTAGCTAATATGTCGAAATTTTTAGTTATCACAAAATTATCTACAAGGCTATCGTAAGGGATCATGTCTTTAAAATTTGGGACTGAGTTTAACGGAATAATGCTAAGCTTTGGAGCATTAAAATTTAAAGGCACTTTGTCGTAAGAAGAAGTAATATATGTTGTTCTATCTCGAAAAAATTTTTTTTTGGCTGGGGTTTTCCAAAATTTCATCCCTAAAAAGAGTGTCCTAAAAATCAAGTCATCTTTTTTAGTTATTTCTCTCATTATGAATATTGTTGGAAATAATAGCCCTAAAAACAAGAAAGTAGTATAAAGCGACAATAGGCATATAATACTACTTGCTGCAAAGAGAGGTATTATAGGAACACCAAAAACCATTGCTGGGCGTGTTAGACCTTTATATATTACTTCTTCCATCTTACTATCCCCAATTCTATCCAAGCAGAATAGAAGCTATCGTTGAAGCAGAAGCAATTAGAATTGCGCCAATGATAATTCTAGAACACTCTGGAATAGTTTGTCCACCAAAAATTACCTTATAGCCTACAACCAAGATTGCAACAGTTACTGTGGCAACAGCAAGGTATTTTAGCCACTCGGAAACCTTTGTAAGTAGCTTTTCTGCACTACCCAAGCCAGCACAATACGCTAGATCTGGGACGAAAACAAAAAAAGCTATGCAGGCAAAGCAAAGCAGATTGAGAGAGCTGGATTTAGATTTCTCTACAGGAGAATAACTCAACATAGAAAGTCCTTTCGCAAAAATAAAATATTAATCCATATTTGGATTACGGAGCGAATTATATTAAGTTATTTATTAAACGAATATTAGATAATGAGAATATTGTTAAAAGTGCCTATTGAAAGGCTTTTTAAGCTAATTAAAAGTAAAAATGCATAATTTTAGCACTAAATATTACTTTTTTATTTTTTCACGCTATTTTTTATGATAAATTTTACTAATTTTTAAACTTAGTATTTTATAAAAAAATGTATATTAGACATTATTTAACATCTAATATACATTTATTTTTATTGTTTGTCTTTAAAATATTTTATTAATATAGACCTATCAACATCTTTTAGCAGCCTTACCAAGGCTCGTCGATAGTTATCTTTTTTAGCTGTATTCCAACGCAATAAGGTATCGTATGGAATGCCAGTTATTTGTGAAAGCTCTTTGAGTGTCATAGTGACTTTACTTTACTTTTTGATAAACTTCATCTAACATTCCTTTTTGATCTAAGGCAATGCTTGCATTCTTGCAATTTTTAACTTTAATGCTATTGTAACCCTCATCTCTATAATGGTTATTTCTTACACAATCAGCATATGTCTTAATTGTTTCGTCAATATGATCTTTATAGTATTTAGCGGTTTTTGGCTCTTCAACTTTCTTTGTTTCCTCGCCGCCGCATCCAGATAAAACACCAATCAATAAAGCAGAAAGTGCTATAACTAAAATTGATCTTTTCATATTTTCTCCTTTTGTTTTTATGTAATTATATATTATTTTCTATTATTTTACTATAAATTATATTAATATAATTTATTTTTTATCATTTTACTATTATTTTACCATTGCCACTGAAAATAATTGTGCCATTAAAGTCCTTTGCAATTGCATTTAACTGCTGCAAAGTAACTGGATTAACGATCTCCATAGGATATTTTCCAGTTTCTTGCTTTATTTTTTCTAACTCCTGATTAGTGTGTATTAAAGGTGAAATTGTATACGTCCCATAGATTATTAGAGTAAAAAATGAGATATAAATTCCAATAGCCCAGCATAATTTTATATATTTATATTTTTCCATTTAATACCTTTATGCTGCCGTGAGGGGTAAAATCAATTTGTTCATCTATCTGTCTCCCAAAATTTCTTTTAAATCCTCAATGGTTTTTTGTTTTAATAAAAACCCTAGCAAATCATCGCCGCCAAAGAAGTAAGGATCTTCGTCTTCCTTTTCAAAATCCATTACGGATCTCTTTAGTTCATTAACAAGAGGATCTAAATCATTATTGATAATCTCAAATTCTGCTGAGCTATCGCCTGCTACTGATACTTTTATTGTAGAGTATCCATTTTCATTCATGCTCGACAATGGCTGAATTTTAACACAAAGACCATCTAAAAAGACTTTATTGTTCTTGCTTACTGACAAATTATTATCATAGGTAGAATTTGCCTCACTCCAGTAATCGTTTAGCACCTCGATTTGGTTCACGTCGAAGTTAATTTGCTCTGCTTGTGGTGTTTTATACATAGAATTTCCTCGCTCAATAACCTTTTAACTAATAAAAGTCCCAAAAAATTGGGACACTTTTGCCACTAAGACGTTAAAATTTGTTTTTTTCGTGGGACACTTTTTATTCATCAAAGCTGCTAAATAAATTTTAACGCATTAATCATGTGCTGCAAGGTTTCAAATTCAAAATCAAATATTTTATTATTTTCTTGGTTGATCGCTTTCGCATGAATTTTTTTATCATCGCCTTTCCAAACCTCTTGCAACTTACAAGAGTCGTAACCACCATCATATTTATTTTTCATGCTGAAATGCCTGCCAATATAAGGTGTTAGTTCTGTAACAATCTCACCAGTCAAATAATTTACTTTTGGAGCTTCCTCTGGCTCTGGTTCGGTATGTTTTTTTAGACTTTTTAAATTTTTAATCTGCTCGCTAAGCTCGCTTCGATCTTTCTCAGGTGTAAAATAAAATTCGATGCCTATAACTTTGCCGCCACGACCACGACCGTTAGGATCTTTAATTTTTTTGTATGTTAAATTTTCAAAAATATTGCGATTATTATTAAATAAATCACGTTTTGCTGACAACTCTTTAATGCAAGGTTTCAAAATTCTAGCATCTATGTTATGTTGTGGATAGCCTTTTGGTATTTGCATGATTTCGCAAAATTCATCCCACTTATTTCTAAATAGTGTCACCACCCCACTATTTCTAAATTGTTTTAGAAGCCTATAAAGCGTTTTTGCATATTTTGAATTGATATTGACAAATTCCAATAACTCAAAACGTGTAAAACCAAGCTGATAATTTGTTATAAGCTCATAAAAGTCTTGTTGCGCTGTTATTTCTATGGTGTTTGTTTTATAATCAAACACTAGTTTTTCAAAGCACACAAAAGCATAAGCTTTCGTTGCTGTTGTATATTTGATATTATAGTTTAGTATTTTGTCAGATAGACTTTTAAACATTTCAAGCATCTTATTAGTGCTTTCTTTGGTATTACGTAAATCATTAAAAAAATCATATATATCAATTTTTACACTTCTATTATCTGCTAGTTTGGATAAGATCTTAACAACCATATCCATCTCTCGCTCGGTTAGTTTTGGCATAGGCAAAAAGTTAAAGTCGTTAGAATATTGAACGATTTCACGCACTGACATTTTTTAAATACTCCTATAACTTTTATGTAGTTATTATATAAAAAATACATAAAAATATCAATAGTATTTTTAAGTAGTAAATTTGTAGTTTTAAAGTAGAAAATTTGTATTTTTAATGTAGTAAATTTGTAGTTTTAATATGGTATAAATACTCTTGGTAGAAAATTTGGGTCTATAATTTGGTAGAAAATTTGTAGTTTTAAAGTAGAAAATTTGTAGTTTTAAAGTAGAAAATTTGTATTTTTAATGTAGTAAATTTGTAGTTTTAATATTTCGCCAGAGCCATCTACATCGAGGCTACAAAGCCATATAAAAGATAAAGAAAAGTTATGTTAAAAAGATAAAAATCGCGTGCGCGTGCGCGAAAGAGAAAAAACAACAATTATTTTTAGAAAATAAACTTAGGCAATCATTAAAAAGAAGTTAGAAATATTATAACCCCAAATTTACTACTAAGCTTAAATTAAAATTAGGCATCTAAGTCTAGTCAGTTTTTACTTTTCTCAACTTCTCTGTTATTTTCTCTTAACAATAAAGTATTTTTTTTAGATCCCTCAATATCGCCAGTAGATATAAAATTCATAATAGCAGCATTAACCAAATCACTATTTGCTGTTGAAAACAATTATTTTCAAAATAAGAATATAAGTTTGCCCTATTTGTTGGGCTTTTGAAAGTGTAAAATAATAAAATTTAAGTTTGAGAAGCTTAAAGTAGTAAAAATGGTTTAAGAATTCAACTAAAAACAAGCAAATTTTTGTGATTTCTTAAAAAAGTAGAAAAGCTCAAGTCGATTATTATAAAATCTGCCCTCGAGCTAATTTAAAAAGCAAATTTCAAAGCAATCAGCCTTTGGATCATTTAAATAAGGCTCTAAGAAAGAAGCGAGTTCTGAACATACGCTACCAAACTTTTTAATAAATTTTTTCTTATTTGCCGTTGCGAAGCATATAAATTCATCTTTGCCGATAATACACTCATAACGACTTTCTAAATTTCTCCTATATTTTTTAAAAATATCAAAAAATACAGGGTTCAACGTATCTTTATATTCTTTACCGAAATAAATCCCGGCTATATCTTGCTCTTCATCGATTGTCGTTTTACAGCAAACACGAAAAAAGATTTCGGTGTTATCTACGACCATGCTATATCCTTTTTAATTTTCTAAAATTAAATTTTTATGGTAATTTAAAACCTATTTAACAAATTCCTAAGTATTTTCTTCTTAAGTATTCTGCCTGCTCTTTTGTAATTTCTTTACTAAGCTGGGATATATTTATTGATGAGTAAAGCTCACTCCAGTATAAGCTTAAATCCCAATTAGGATGAACGTTTGAATTTTTACAATCTAAAAACTTTTTTAAGTCTTTTTTGAGCCATGGCGACAAAGTATTTTCATCTAATATTATATTCTCTTCCATATTACCACCTATCTAAATTTTTATCTTTATCTTTATCTTTTTCTAAATTTTTGTCCTTGCTCTGATGAAGTTTAAGGGACATAAAATAAAAAAGTCTATTTCTCTTTTTTTCATGATCTAAATGTTTTTCTATTGCCACGTCTATTATTTTTTCTTTTCTAGCTTGTATAACTGTTTGTAAGAATTTTTTATGAGTATCTGATATATAAGGTGTGCTAGAAATTATCTCATTGATTTTATTAAGATCTATTTTTGATCCTATTTTCTTTAATGAATTTATGCAGTCTTTGTTTTTTGTTTTTAGTAAATAATCATATGGATTTATTTTTTCATCTTTTCTTCGTATAACTGATGGAGGAAAATCGTAAACTATTCTATTTAAATCTTTTTTATTTAGTAAAACATTTTTCATTTCTAGCTCATTATATTGTGAAAAAAGTGAGCAGCCACAATCAAATACTGGAGCTGGTCTTTTATATGTTTGAGTATCTACATTCGCAATAAAACCCCAGTTACCATTATGCCTATCTGAGTTTGCTAGTAATGCATCTGCTATAAACATATCCCAAAACATTTCTTTTACTTCTTTTTCATCAACTGCAAATTGATTTTTTGCTTCTATTGTGTTTAATATATTTCCTAGATCTGCATCATATCCATTTGCTATTTTTTCTTGGTAGGTAACAAAATCTATCATAAATTCATTTGGCTCTATAAAGTCTTTACAAGCTACAACAACTTTATCGTCATATGTTCCAAGGATTGTGTCTTGTGTTTGTATATCTAATGTTTTTAAAATACTACAAGATATATGCTCGGTAACGCAAGCATTCATAAAATTTAAATGTGCTGGAGCAACTGGCTTTGGAGGAAATTTCAGCATATAATCTTCGTCATTATATATTATGCCTACTTTTGTTCCACAAAATCCACCATAGCTTTTGGAGCTTTTTTCGCAATTTGTAAAATCTATTTCGTTATCTACCATTGTTTTTCTAATCTGAAAGTTTTTTTATGAGTTCTAAAATTTCGCTTGCTTTGTGCTTTTCTAAAATCGTTGTTATATCTTTTAAAAAATCGTTGTTTGTTTTTATCAAATCACTTATTGCTTGTGATAGTTTTAGCTGCTCTTTTGCTATCATCTCTTTCTTTTTGTTTTCAAGTGACGCTAATTGAGATTTTATTTTTTTAATTTTCTCATCTATTGAAACTATCTCGCTCATAGCCGTTCTCCTTTTATTGATTAAAATTTTACTTGGCAGTATAGCAGAGTTTTAATAAAATTTCAAGGCAGTTGTAGCTGATTTTTTTAATTTTATGGCAAGTTTTATTGTGTATAATTTTGGTCGTAAATAGTATTAATTGCAGGATAGGCAATAACGCCAAATTTGTCCGACATTTTATGTCAGACTTTGGGTTATTGCCAACTCTGCGAGGCTCAGGTATAGGATAAACATAATGGAAAATAATAAGATAAAAAAGAGTTTTAGAATAGAAAGCAATTTATTAAATTTGGTTGAGGCATATTTGAAAGATAGTAAGTATAATTTTAGCGATTTGGTTAATGCTGCTATTATGAATTTTATATCTAATGGCGATATTGAAGGATCTAAAAAAAATACTTTATTGTTAAGAGAAAATAACAAAGAAGTTGAGCTTAGAATATCAATATCTAAAAGTGAATATAAGTATTTGGTTGATTTATCCAACAAACATGGTTTTAACTCAGCCACTAAAGAGGCTAAATTTTTACTATTAAATATTTTAAATTCCGATAGCCCTATTTTTAATAATATTGAAATGGAGGAGTTAAGAAAATCTAACTATGAGCTTAACATGGTTGGTAGAAATATTAATCAAATGTTGAAAGTATTATACGAGCAGGATTTGCAAAATTTTAAAGTAAATTATGAAAATTTAATATCAGTAGTAAAAGTAGTAAATGACAAAATTTCTGCCGTAAGCGATCAGATAGAAAAGTATATCAAGATTTTAAATTTGAAGCTAAAGTAATATTGGATGAGAAAAAAAAGAATACTTGATGACGAATGGTGGCGACCTAAAAGAGTTATTACCGATTTAGAAAAAAAGGCTAAGAGTTCTTACGCATATAATAATCAACGAGGTATTTATAAAAATAGATTTAAAAGTGTTATTACATATACAAAAGCACCTTCAAAAAAACAAACAGAAGTTGTTATTAAATTTACTGGATCTAGTAAAAATTATGAGGGGCTAAAAGCACATCTAAGATATATTTCTAGAAATGGCGAGGTTGAAGTTCAAAGCTCTGATGGTTGTAAATTTATAGGAAAAAGTGATTTAAATATTTTATCCGAAAGCTTTAATAGTGGTGATCGCATACCAACACAAAGAGAGATAAGAGATAACTCACTAAAAGAGCAGAGGGAAGCAATACATGTTGTTTTTTCTATGAAAGATTATCAATTTGCATCTGGTGCTAAAATTAAAAAAGCAGCAATGAATTGTGTATCAAAAATGTATCCAGATAACTACTTTTGTATAGCTATACATAATGATACGGATAATCCACATTGCCATTTAGTTTTAAAGGTAAAAGATTATTTAGGTAGGAGAATAAATCCGAAAAAATCTGATATAGCCAATATGAGATTATCATTTGCAAATGAGCTTATCAAGTTGGGTGTTGAAGCAAAGGCTACAACAAAATCTAACTCTAGAAATTCTGAAAATGATAAGGGAATTTACATTGCTGGAGATTATAATAATGGTGAAAAACACAAAGCACATCATTATAAAGTTACTGGCTATGGCAGAGCAAATTATAAATTCGATAAAGATAACGAGGAAAGCTTTTTTGTATCATATATGACTACAAAAGGTAAAGAGATTTTTATTTGGGCTAACGATCTTGAGAGGGTTGTAAAAGAAAACGACGTCAAAATTGACGATTATTGCAGATTTGTAATTACGGCTGAAAGCCCAGTAACATTTAATGTCCATGATAAGAAAAAAAACGTTTGGTATGAAAAAACAGCTTATAAAAAAGTCTGGGACGTTTCTATTGAAGATAAGAACGAAAAGGTATTAGAACCTCTTAAAAATTTTACTCCTAACGACTACAAGCAAATTGATGAGCCATATAATGAAGTGGTAGATTTTGGCATCGATCACTATCAATTTAATTATGATATGCCAAAAAGCTATTTTGTGAAAATGCTTAATCCAAATAGAAAAGAATTTTATATTTGGGGAAAAGATCTAGAAAATATCATTAAAAACGAAAATATAGTATTTGGCGATAAATGTAAATTTAGGCAGCAGGGCAAAGACGAATATGGCAAAAATATTTGGGTTGTTGATATACAAGGCAGAGATACTAAAACAACTAACAATAGAAGGACAAATATTGCAGTGACAGAAACTAAAACTTCAGCTGGAGCAGTCGATAAAAGTAATAAGACCAAGAATAAGAGCAAAGGCAGCAATAAAAATATTGACTTTTAGTTTTTTTAGTAGTATAGTTCCTTTTATAAAACATGCATATGAATTTACTCCGTTGGAGTTTGTAACTCATGTTTTACTTAATGCATGTTTCCTAAAGAAATTTAGGTTTTTACCCGTTGGGTCTGTATAATAGGGGCTATTAAGCCCCTATTTTTATTTGTATTTTCTCATCCACTCTGTTTTTATATCTTCAAATCTATAAGAATATTGACTTTTAGTTTTTTAGTGGTATAATTTCTTTTATAAAACATGTGTAGAAATTTACTCCGTTGGAGTTTGAAACTTATATTTTATTCAATGCATGTTTCCTAAAGAAATTTAGGTTTTTACCCCGTTGGGGATTGTAAAGGGGGCTATTAAGCCCCCGTTTTTATTTGTATTTTCTCATCCACTCTGTTTTTATATCTTCAAATCTATACTCGAGATAGCTAGTTTGTGTGTTTCCATCTGACCAAACCAGTAGTTTTATTTCAGTTTTATTGTCTTTTGTGATCGATACAATATCATACCCCTGAACTTGGCAGCCAAAAGTATATATATTAAATTGCTCATCTATCGCTTCGGTATCAAAGTGAAATTTAGCAAGCTCGTCATCAAAATCGTTCTCTTCTAACTCATTATACTTATCACAAAGTATCCATCTATCAGTATGTCCATTTGATTGATAAAGCCCATTGCACTCCATATTCCAATCAAAATTAGCCTTGCCAGCAGTCTTTGCTAACTCGTCAATAAAGTAGCTATAACTCTCTTCCATATCTGAAACGTATTCAACTCTTTCATAGTCAAATTTCTCTAACGTCCCAAAACCAAGTCCCTCAGCAAGCTGGTCAATATACTCAATACCATTTTCTTTACAAAATTTGCTACTCATAATTTTGTTAAAATTGTCGTTTTCATCGTTAGTAAAAGTTATACCAAGTTTTTCTTGAAGTGCTTGCCACTCGTCAGAGTTAAAGCAAAGTAGTTCAAAGCCATCACTTGTGCCATCGCAATAAATCACTTTTTGAGGCTCTTTTAAAAATACGCCCAACTCCTTTTCTCCTAAAAAAAGCTCATATAATTTCATCTCTTATCCTTTGTTTTATTTAAAAAGTTAGTATTTCTAACTTTTTATAAGAGAATTATATAATAATATTAACTATTTGTCAAGAGAAAAGTTAGTATTTTTATACATTATTTTATAAAATAGTTAAAATTTTTACCCTTTTGGGAGAAAAAAGGGTAAAAATCTAATTATTTGAAATTTTTTTGATAATTTCGCTTAATACTTTAAAATCTGCAAGCTCAGTTTGTAGTTTTTGATTTTCTTTTAGTAGATTGATTGATTGTATCGTTTGGCTGCTAAATTTATCAGTGGTTATTGCCACTTTCAAGCTGCCCTCAGTCATACCGATTTTTTCCGCTAGCTGTTTATATGTTAAATTTTGCTGTTTGCAAAATTCTTTTACGTCGGCTGCTGTCATTCGCTTTTTCTTTTCATATCTTCTACAAGAAGTTTTCTCATATAAGCATTTCTAGCTAGAAAAGTTTCATCACACTTTTCATCCAAATACGCTATTTCTTCTTGAGTAAGATAAATACTTACTTGCACAGTATTTCTCTTTTGTTTCTTGTCTTTTTTATCTTGCATCTCATAAGTTTTTACCTTGCTGTTTTGCAAAGCTTCTTCAATGCTAATGCCCTTTATTCTATCTGCCATACTTCAATATCCTTTTAATAGTTTTTATATCATATTAATATATTTAAAATTAAAATAATATAAATTAAGATTTGCTTCTTATAGCCTTTAAAAGTCTTCTATATTCATTAAAAAAGCTCGAGTAGCTTCTTTTTGATAAAGAGCTTTCATTATATAACTCAGTAAAAGATAATCCGTAGTTTGCAGCGTTATTAACGATCTTAGAATTTTTGAAATAAAAAGTTGGTATATCTTTGTATCTCTTATCAAGCTCATTTTCTAAAAATTCTTCTTCTCTATCATCTTTATAGTTGGTTGCAAGAAGTATTATATTTGGATTTATTGAGATAATTTCATTTATCGTTTCTACTGTTCTGATAAATGAATTATATGTTGGCAAACAAGGGATAATTACGACATCACAATTTTTTATAATATCTAAAACCCCAGAAGCAGAAAACCCACCAAAGTCATATACACAATCGTCAAGATCCTTGACTTTGTCTAGAATTTTTGCTTTGCCTGGGTAGATCTGTTCGATACAAGAATTGTCATTAGATTGCAAAAAGTATCCAAAATCCTTTGCAATACTAAAAGCAAAAGGCGTTTTGCCTACGCCGCCTTTTTTGTTTAATAGAGCTATTTTCATTATTTTATCCTTTTAAAATTTTTACAAAAGCATTATACTTTTTAAAATATTAAAATAATATAAAATAAATTATAAAGATAATATTTCTATTATAATAATATAAATACTATTATCTTTCTTTATCTTTTGTCTTTTCTTGGATGCTCTCTCTAGCTACTAAAAAATCGGTAAAGTCAAAGCCTTTTTTTAGTGGTTCTTTTATGCCGACGTTCCTGGCAATTTTATTCCAGTCAATTACTTCTATTGTTTTGCAAACATCCTTTAAATCTTCTCTTAAGGCTTTTGCCCCACTCTGCCCTGCTTCATCATTATCGTATGCTATAGTTACATTTATATCTTTAAAAAGTGGTATATATTTCTCGCTAACTCGAGCACTTGCAGATCCAAGGGTAATAGCATTAAAGCCACTAGCAAGAGCATTTAGGCAGTCTTTTTCGCCCTCAACTATAAAAATCGTTTCGTTATCCTTTTGATTTTTTGCAAAATCTTTTAGATCTCTCAGATTAAAAGGGCAACGTTCTCTATTTTTTGAAAACATTACCTTTGGCAAAGTTACCAAATTTCCGTTATCACCGACAAATGGCTGAGGATTTTTATTATACTTCCAAAACGTTAAGCAGTCGCCATTCTCGTTTCTAATAGGCATAATTAACCTATCGGCTTGCTTTGAATAGCCAATTTCATACTTTTTGGCTATGTTTTCTTTTTGCTCTTTTGTTGCAGTTGGCAGGGTTTGAGATAGTAGCTCCCAAAATCTTTTGAAATTTTCTTTTCGCTCTACCTGGAATTTATCTATAAAGTCTTGTGTAATAAAGTCTTTGCTTGCTGTTTCACTCTTATTTTTTTTGATTTCAAAAGAGTTTTTTAATGCTGCCATCTTTGTTATGTATTCTTTCTTGATAGAATAAGTCTTTTCGGTATATAGGTGTTTGTCTGTTTCTAGCCACTCCATTTCTTTCTTTGAGTCAAACACCATAAGATCATCAAGCGGTTTTATTTTAGAGATAGCCCAATAATAACCTTTTGTTATATCTGAAGCATTTTCGCCGTATCCGACGTAAATTCCACTTTTATTGTCTATTACATTTAAGCCAAAAACAACGGCTGCAGCTCTTATTTCGCTAAGTGTGTCTTTCTTGAATTTAGGCTGTTGATTGCTGCTAAATTTAATATCTTGTGGTCTATTAATTATATCGTTTGCTCTATTGAAGGCATCTTTTTGGGACATATTTTCAAAGGTTGTCATAAAATCTATAATACTACCATACCAGCCGCTGCCAAAATCTTTTATTTTGCCGTCCTTTGGATTTATGGACGCACTGGCTGTATTTTCATCACGTATTTTAAATTTATAGTGTCTATCGACGTCATAACCTAAGGTTTCTAAAATTAAGGCGGTTTCATCTTTGCTGTATTGCATTTTTTATCCTTTTATATGTAATAAAAATTATATTAATATAATATATTTTAAATTATATTAATATAAAAAACATTAAGATAACTCCTTGCTACTATTTGCAGCAATGTTTGCTTGACTACCAGCTTCTAAGCCACCTTGCTGCTGAGTATTTTGCCTCTTGGCTCGTTTAGCTTCATCGATAATTTTTAATGCCCTACTTTCAAATTTGCTTTCATAGGTCTTGTCTTTTTTCTTTCGCTCGAGTTCATTTAGGACGATATTTTTTTCGCTTTTTAATAGCTCGATAAGATCATTTTTAGGATAGTTTTGCTGCTCAGATAAAAATGATTTTAGATCTACTAAGTTTGATTTAGCTTCATCAAGGTCTTTTTGTTCTTTAGAGATAAATTTTTCCATATTATCAAAATAGTTATTCATCCTTACAAAAAATCCATGTAATCCGACCTGGTCTTTTAAATCCTGCCTTGTGCCGTTCATAGCTGAGTTATAATACATATTCTCAGGCGCTAGTATCTCGCCACTTTCTTTGTTTGTTAGCTCAAAAGTTATACTATTATTCAAGCTGCTATAATATCCACTTACAACAAAGCCCTTATACTCGCATACATCATAGCTTTTCTTTGGTGTTTGAAACATCAAATTGATATTTGCTTGAAATTGCTCTTTCATCTTGTTTTGGATTTCTTGGGTATCCTTCGCAGCACTAGCTTTTGGAATAAAGAATTCTTGCTTAGATACTTCGTGATTATAAAGATTTGTAGAAAACATGGCACATCTTAGCCCATCGCTGCTTTCAAATTTGCCGACATACTCTTTTGTTTTGGTAAACAAGTTTATTCTTTTATTAAAAAATTCTATCATCTTTTCTAAATTGTGCATTTCGGCTTCTTTTTGCTGGAAGTCTTGAATATATGCCTTTTTCTCTCTTTCTAACCTTTCAAGCTCATTATTTATCTTGAAATTTGTTAGTATTAACGGATTGCCACTAGCAATAGCCTTAAGCTCCTCGTAGTTAACTACCTCCTCCTCAAATCCGCTTATATGGTTCTCATCTACAACGCACTTTCTAAATTTGGTAATGCTCTCCGCCTTTTGCTTTACTGTTTGCAACGAGGTTTCATCATAGGTGTTCAAAGTGACGTAATAATTTACATCTACCTCAAATTTGTCCCCATATTTTTTAAGTAGTTCATTGCCTTGTCTTATGACACGACCATTTCTTTGTGTTAAATCGCTAGGCTTCCAAGGTATATCAAGATGGTGTATAGCGGTTACTCTCTCTTGCACGTTCGTTCCTGCTCCCATCTTGCCAGTAGATCCTATCAAAACTCGAATTTCACCACGATTTACCTTGTCAAATAGCTCATATTTTTGTTTGTCCGTTGTCGCATCGTGGATAAAGGCTATCTCGTTTTGTGGTATTCCATTTTTTACAAGCTTTCTAAGCAAATCACCATATAAGAAAAATCTATTATCATTGCTATCTCTATCAGTTTCAGATATAAAGTCGCTATTAATATCTTTACCTTGCTCTATAGCATCATTGATATTAATAAATTCTTCTTGCTTTGCAGGAGTTACCTCTTGTTCTGCTGCTTTTTGTTCATCTATTACTATATTTTGGGATTGTTGAGATGGTGACTTCGGCGTTCCCATATCTAAAAAGACAAGCTGAGTGCCTTTGTCATCATTCCATTTTTCATAAGTGTTTATGATATTTTCTACTGCTTTATTGATTTTTGAATTTGGATCATCTTCGGCAAAAGGATCTATCAGCCTATAATCCAAAGCACAATATTTAGCATCATTTGTTACTTTTAAATGGTTATCAATTCTAGGATCATCTGGCATATTTTCAAGCCTATAAATAATAGATCCCTCATTAAATTGTCCATTTTCTTGCTCTACGCCTATATACTCTTTTTGTAGATCACTTGCTGGACTTTTAGTGTGTTTAATATTTACGTTAGGGACAAAGTTGCTGCCAAGCTCCTTTTTTATATCATCGTTGGTTATGACGTCGGCAAAATCAAGATATGATCCGCCAAGTGTATTTAAATTTTTGAAGCCAGTAAATCTAGTCACAATTTTATAGTCGCCTGCGACAGCACCAGTTTCATAAACTCTATCAATATCTGCGTATGTTTTAGCCCAGGCATCAAAAGAGTCAATGCCTTGATCTTTTAGTGCATTTGGGGCAAGGTATCGCTCTATTAAATAAAGCTCTACCAAGCTATTGCTAACTGGTGTTCCAGTTAAAAACATAATTTTAGCATTGTCTTGGTTATGTAAATAGGTTGTTTTTGAATACATATCCATTGCTCTATCAGAGCCACTTTGAGTTCCTAAGCCTTTAACGTTCTCAAGCTTGGTAGAGTATCTCAAATTTTTATACATATGGCTTTCGTCGACTATTAAATAATCAACGCCTAAGTCAGAAAAATCAAGCGTTGTGACATTCTTGTTTTGATCCTCTAAAATCTTAGTCACATTGTCCTTTAAAGATTTTAGCTGTGTTTCCATACGCTTAACTGACGGACTTTTTCTATATCCGCTGCTATTTTCTTCCCTAATAGCAATTGCTTGCTCCAGCTCAGCTATCATATGATCAAGCACTTCTTTTTGGCTTTCAGCTGGGGCAGGGATCTCTTTAAATTGTGTTTGTTTCATAATAATGGCATCGTAGTTTCCATTAGCAATTTGGGCTAAGAATTCAGCCCTCTTGTCTTTGCTCATAGACTTATCCTCTGCCACCAGCAGCCTTGCTTCAGGATAGGCGGTCAAAAATTCATTTGACCACTGGCTAACCAAGTGATTTGGAACTACTACAAGGGGCTTATTAACTATACCAAGTTTTTTTTGCTCCATGATCGAGCAAATTGCAGTTAAGGTCTTACCTGCTCCCACTTCGTGATCGATCAGGGTAACTTTTTCATTGACTGCTCTAGCTACAGCGTCTTTTTGGTGTTTTCTTAGATGATATGCTTGATTTATGCCGCTAATTTGTAGATAATCCCCATCGTAATGTTTTTTAGCATAACAATTAAACTTTTCATTGAAAATACTAGCGATTTCCGTTCTTCTAGCATAATCTTTCATTATCCACTCGTCAAACTCGTTTCTAATAAGATCAATCTTTCTAGTGACCTCTTGCGTAGCTACCATATCAAGCTCTTTTTCATACTCAGGATAGCCATTTTTATTCATTTTGATTGAGCCATCTAAATTTAACTTTGGTCTATCAGTAGTCACGTAAATTTTTAAATACACGCCATTTAAGGCAGCTTGTGCTATCTCATATGGATCTTTATTTAGACGACTATTATCAGGATGATAATATGCATATTTCTTTTCAACCTTGAAATTAGTATTAGGATTTACAGATCCCTCAAAAACCCACTCAGCATTTATTGACGAGCAAAATATATCCAACTTTGTATTTTGGTGTAGCTCAAATTTTTCTTTAAAAAATTCCTCATAGTATTTCATAGGTATCCACGAAACCCCAATTGTTGGATTTATCTCACTAGCTGGTATATCTTTTGGCAATACGTCTTTTAGGCTTTCGACGTTGTTGTAAAATAATGGCTCTGTCTTTGCCAGATCTTCGGCTTTTTTGTATTTCTCCTTAACATTGCCAGATAGATATTTTGGAGCAAATATGTATTCAGTATTGCCTTGTTCGTAAGCGTCAGGATCTATAAAAATTAGTTTTTTATCCAATAGCTCCTTAGAAATATCGTAAGGATCTTTATTTAGATGATTTGCGATATAAGGTATGCTTATTTTTCCGTTGACGTTCATACTTGCATATAAACCATCTGCTGCATTATCAAATTCTATCTTAGGACGAGGTCTTAAAACTCTTTGCTTGAATACATCAGCCTTTTTAAACGAGTTTTTGCCGCCGTCTTTTTCTAAGCCTTTTATGTTGTTAAAATCTGCGTCATCCTTTAAAATGTTTGCAATACTTCTATTATTTAAATAGCTATTACTCTTAACAAAATCATCATAGATAGTATTTAGATCATTTCTCTTGTCAATAAGTCTTTGATCGTTATCGTCTATATCTTGTTTTTCAAGAGCAAAAAGCTCTTTTCTACAATCTCTAAGCTTAATGTAGTCTTTGGCTATCTTTGTTTCTTTAATACTAAAATTTAGTCTTCTAAAAACAGCCTCATCCTTTATTAGACTATTAGATTTCAAGTAAATTTCGTCACGAAAAATTAGATAGTTACCCACGAGCAGGCTATCAAAGTATTCTTTATTTTCTGAATACTCTTTATCAAATTTAGAGATTATTAGCTCATTTTCATCTACTGGAGCTGGCTCATGGTATTTATAAATGTCGCTAGGGAGCTCGTTTTTAATAAAATTGTCTATTGCAGTTTCCAAATTTATATTCGGATCTGGCAGACAATTTAGCTCATATCCAAAACGACCACTGGTAACCTCTAGGCGGCCAAGAACATTTTGCGGATTATTTTTGAAATACTCATTAATGTGTATATCGTTATCATCTACATTTTTAAAGCTAGTAGTATTTACAAATTCTCTATTTAATCTATTATCTAAGCCCTTTTTGAAAAAAACAATATCGGTAACTACTTCGGTTTTTGCTTCATTAGAAAATGCATTGTTTGGCAGCCTAACAGCACCTAAAAATGTGTTGTTTGCAGCAATTTTATCCCTTACGCTATTGTTTTTAGCATCTAAAAAGTTGTGAGTTATGACAAAGCTAAGAATACCATCATCTTTTAAGTGTCTTAACGATTTTGCCGCAAAAAAATTGTGTATTGTATATCCACAAAGATCCAGATCTCTACTATCTGCGATCTTTGTTATGTTTAGTCTATCGTATGGAGGATTTCCAATTATTGCATCATATTGTGTTTTTTCGCTCAAATATAGATCTTCAAATCCATATTCATTACTATATACTTGTGCAGTAGGGTAGAGCAGGGTAAGAAATTTATTTGTTTGATTTTCTATCTCAAGGGCATCAAATTTATATTTCCCCTTTATAGGACAACTAGCTAAAAACACTCCATTGCCAGCACTAGGCTCTAAAATTTTTTTGTCCTTATCAGGCTCAGCATTTATTCCCATATGATCTAGGGCTTTATACATGCTATCAACAATAAATTTAGGTGTAAAAAATGCTGTTGTAGTAGAGGCTCTTGCACTAGCATACTCATCTGGGCTAAGCAATTCTTTTAACTCTTTATATTCTTCTTGCCAATCCTCGTTTAGTTGGTTGAATGCTTCACTAATTCCACCCCAGCCGCTAAATTTACTTATAACATCTTGCTCTTGCCTTGTAATTGTAAAATTTCGATTATTTTCTAGTGCCTTTTCTCTTATAGTCCAAAGAGAATTTGCTAATTTAATTGCTTCTATGTTGTTTTTAAATTTTTCCTTTTTAGAGATTGAGCTTGTCTGAAAGCTATCTTCTAAAATAAAATCCTTATTTTCACCAGTTGATATAATATTGAGTGTTTGAGTAGTAATAGGCTCTATGTTTATATTTTGTGGCTGAGGAATAAAATTTGATTTTACCTCTTCTTTAACTTCTTCCTCATCAAAATCAAAAAGACTTCTAGCTCCATCATATTTGTTAGTAGAGCTAGTATCTTTTTTTAATGTCCTAGTAGTTTTTCTCTTATCTCTTTCATCGGATATCTCGCGTCGCTCAGATTGAGATACTCCTTGTATATCGATAGTCCCCCCATTATCTTGTAAATTTCCAGATCCGTATTGCCCATCTCTCTTAACTTCTTCGCTTCGTCCTCGCAAAGAATATCCTTCTCCCAATACTCCTGTCTGTATAGGGCTATCGTTAGCTCCCCTAGCTTCTCCTCGTCCACCAGCCCTCTGGCTTGGATGTCGTCTATCATCCCCAAGTTCTCCAAAGCTGTCGTCCAGCGGTAAAGTATCGTTAGTCTGTGCATCCAGTCGCCTGATTGAATGTTCGAAGGTGCTGGATACGTCGATCTCATTATCTCTTGTTGCTCCACGTCCAGATGTTTCTCGATATAAGCTTTCATCCGATTTATCACTTCCTCGCTCGGCTCTATCGTATCGCAAGTCATCGCTCTCCAATTCACCCAGTCGTGATTGATTGTTATTAGTATATTGACTAACTCTTTTTTGATCTGCTCTATTTGCTCTTGATTGATCTCGTTGGATTGATTGATCTTGCTCTCCATATTCTTGATTATCAGATATAGATAATTTGAGAAGTTCATCTCCTCTTGTAATGGTGTCCACTCCATTTCCATCATATCCGTTAATCTTTTCTTGGTTATTAGTGGTCTGTTGCCCTTTATCTTGTTTTGCGGATTTGATAGGATATGGTTGTTCTTGGTATCCACGAAATCCCAGATCTCGTTTATCGTCTCCTGAAAATTCTTCGGTGATAGTTCGTTGTAATGTGGATTTAGTATGTGAAACATTGTATTCTCCTATGTCAAATGTATTTGGATGGTCATCCCAAAGACTTCTTGCTTCGTATTTACTCTTTTTAGCACGTGCCATTTATTTCTCCGTAATTATAAAAGGAAATATATTAATATTAACTTAATATATTTTATATTAAGTTAATAGAATAAATATCAATATAATACTTATTATATTATTTAACTAACACAAGCCTTTTCTTTTGTAAGGCTAATCGATTACTTTTTATATTGTTAATTACTCTAACATTGTATTTATTAATATCAACCTTGTTAAAACCGCTGTTATAACAATTCAAGCCTTGATATGTAAAGCCAAATTTCTTTATACAATTTGATAAAATTTTAGTCCCTACTGCTATATTGATCTTAGGATCATATAGATCCTCGAGTGAAATTTTTTGTGCCTCTAGCCACTCTTTGTGAGATGAGTTGATTTGCATTATCCCAATATCAAAAGAGCCATTTGTATTTACGTTAATTGCCCTGGGCTGAAAATCGCTTTCAGTCTTGGCAATTCCCCAAAGTAGCTCAGGGGGTATATTGTATTTTTTGCCGTATTTTACAAAATAGCTATTATATATATGCTCTGAAGCTGGTAAAACTTCAGTTGAAAAAAAGCAAAGAAAAATAGCAATAAGAATTTTATTCAAATTAAAACCCTTTACCCAAACTTGTTGATTTGGTAATAGTTTTTTCTTTTGTTTCTGATTTTGGTATCTTTGCGATCCCTTTGGCAAATTCATCTTTTATAGCCTTGATTGCGTTTCCAGGAATTTTTGGCTTTTCTTTTGTGGTTGTAGTAGTTGCCTTTTCCTCTTCTTTTTCTGGTGCTTTAGCTTCTTGGCCTTTTTCTTTTGGTTTTTCTTTATTAATGATATTCTCTTGAATATTATTAGCACGTTTGCCTATAACTCCATATGCAGCAGCAAAATTTCTAACAAAACTTGATACGTGCTCGTCCCCTATGCTTTCAGCAATGCCCTCTAGACTTCTTACTCCATTTTCTACGACATTATCAAGATCGACGCCGATTTTAAATTTGCCGTCTTTATCTTTTTTCATCAAATTACTAAAAGCTTTTTGGGTTTCTTCGGATATTTGATTTTCAACAATCTTATTAGAGCTTACATTGATGATTTTGTTTAGATCTGCATTTTTAAAAAGGTATCTACCCATTTCAACTTTTGGGATATCGATTTTTTCGCCATTTGATGTAAGCATTTCAAATCTGATTGATGATTTTGGCATCTCATTTCTATTGATAGCCTTTTTTAGTATAAGCTCGTCTGCCTCGTGTAACGTCTGGAGTGCAAATATAGCCTTATCTCCAGCCAAAACATTATTAGTTATTCCACTTTTATCTAAAAATTGCTTTACTTCACTATCAAAATCACTGTTAAGCGAAATTTTAATAGTAAAATCAACATTACTTTTTTGCTGTCTTTTTGGAGATACTTTCTCTTCTGCTTCTGTCGTAATTATTTCTTCCATTATATTATCCTTTTATAATTTTTGGTTTGCCATTATCATCATAAAACATTGCTTTGCAGCCGTTTTTCCACTCACTACATCCCCACCAATACGTGCCTTTTTGGTTTTTCTTGCGTTCAAGTATGCCTTTTTTACAAAAAGGACAAGTAATGCCACCGCTTGCAGCTGCTTTCTCAAATTGTGGTTTGCCTTTTACGTCAGGATACATTTCCTTGCAGCCGTTTTTCCAATCACTACATCCCCAAAAAAAGCCTTTTGTTTTTGTGCTTTGTCTGCGTTGCAAATATCCTTTACCACACTTGCAAGGGTAAGTCTTATCTATGCTGTTTGAGTTAAAATTTGAAATATTTTGATTTGACGTAATGCTAGCGATCTCGGTTTTAATTGTTTCGATAACTTGATTTAAAAATTCGCTTCTAGCTAGATTGCCACCTGAAATATCTTTTTGTTGTTCATACCATAGAGCGGTCATATCTGGAGATGAAAGTAGGGCAGGGACTAAATTTATAAGTTCTCTACCTTTTTGAGTAGATACTATACTTTTGCCATTTTCTGATATATACTCTCTATCGAATAAATTTTTAATATGATAGGATCTGGTTGCAGGAGTTCCTATCCCTCCGTTTTCGCCTTTTTTATCCTTATCTTTCTCTTTGAGAAGCCTTTTAATCCTCTCATCTTTTACATATTTACTAATTGAAGCTAGATCTTTTAAAAGAGTTGGCATTGTGTAGTATGGTTTAGCTCTTGTCTGCTTTTTATTTATTACTAGATCTATTACATCACAAATTCCATCTTTTAAAGTCGATAAATCAATACTATTTTTTACTTCATCGTCATTACTCTCATTATTGTCATCATCATCGTTTTTATCATTAAAAAGAGAGAGATAGCCGATTTTCATAATTTTTCTTTTTGAGGCACTAAATTTATACTCAAATTTAGTTACCTCAAGCGTAGTTTGTAAATATTCCATCGGCTCATAAAATTGAGCAATAAAACGTTTGGCGATCAATTTATATACGTTTAACTCTTCTTTGCTCATCATATTTGCATCAACGACTGCTTGCGTAGGTATGATAGCAAAGTGAGCCGTGATAAATTGATCATTAAAAGCTATGCCTTTAATTCTTGTATCTGCATTATCTATTGCTGCGTTAAATTCATCATCTTTTAATGAAGCCCTAACGGCATTTAAAACATCTTGCGAGCTTTCCCACATATTTTCTGGTAGATATTCGCAATCTGACCTATTGTAAGTAATACATTTATATTTTTCTCTCAAATTTTGGGTAATTTGAAGCGTTTTGTCTGGCTTATAGCCAAATTTCTTTGAGCATTCGGCTTGAAGTTTTAAAAGGTTATATGGCAAAGGCGGATTTTCTTTTTTGTTTTCATTAGTGACTTTCAAATCGTAGCTATTACCCTCAAGCTTTTCTTTTATGTTTTCGGCAATTTGTGGATCTAGTATTTTTTCATCGGTCTTTAAATTTGCAAAGAATTTTTTATTATCCGAGCTAAATTCTCCAGTGATAGTGTAATAAAAGCTGCTTTTATGATTTTCATGCTCTAGATCCCTTGCAACAATAAGACCTAAGATAGGAGTTTGAACTCTGCCAACACTTAAAACGCCTTTGTAGCCATTTTTTTGAGCCGTTGCAGTATAGGCACGTGTCAAATTTATCCCTAGTAGCCAGTCGGCATGTGATCTTGCAAAGCCACACTCACTCATACCTTTATAAGCTGAATTTGGCTTAATATCTTTAAAGGCTGCTTTAACACCCTTAGGAGTTAGATCTTGCAACATAACACGCTCGATAGGTTTGTTTGTATTTGAATAGTTGATTATCTCATCTATCAAAATTTGACCCTCTTCGTCGGCATCTCCACAATTTACTATACTATTTATTCTATTATCTCTTATTAGATCACATATTAATTTGAGTTGCTTTTTTTTCTCTGAAATAGGCTTATACTTAAAATCAGTAATAATATATGGCAAGTCAGCTATATTCCAAGCTTTATACCTTTCATCGTAGTCTTCAGGCATAAAAAGCTCCAAAATATGACCAAATGCCCAAGTAAGCACATATTCACCCTTAGTAAGATAGCCATCAAATGTTTTTAAATTTCCATCTATGCCGTCGGCTATTGCTCGAGCTAAATCAGGTTTCTCAGCTAAAATCAACTTCATTTCTTTGGCAGCTCCATATTTTTTGATAAAATTTGAGCCTCTAAAAAGAGGCTCAACTAGGTATAGATTAGCGTTCTATATCTTTTTTTGTTTTCTTGGCGACGGAATTTTGAAGTTGTGCAGCTCCTATTCCGTTACCGCCATTCGTGGGAGTAATGCTATTTATCATTGCACCCTTACCAGCTACAAATGCTATTTCAACAAAAGACGATTTATGCTCTTTTATTGTATTAATAGTATTTGATAGCTCTGGGTATTTTGATAAGGTAGTGTCTTTTTTAGGAGTAAGTGTAAAGTCAGCACCTTTTTGGATATTTGAGTTAAATTTAGCAATTAACTCGCTGCTATTATTCTTATCAAAGCTATAACCGCCTTGTGGCATCTTAGTAGCGTAAAGTCTTTGAGCAGGCTGGATAACCTCGCCAGTCTTTTCATTGATTTTCTCTGGGCTAACTTCGATTGTAATCTTTCTAAAAGAATAACTAGATCCACTCTTGCCTATGCCTGAGTCAGTCCATACGTTAGCTTTCATAAAACTTTCTTGACCTTTTTCGTCAGTTCCTCTTATGTCAATACCAATTTTATTTTTATCTTTTTCACCAACAGTAGCACTGATAAAATTTCCGATATCACTAATCTTTTTTAATATTGCTCTTGCATTAACGTCTTGATTTTGACCTTTGTCATCTATATATGGCTTCATTTCGCCAAAACCAGTAACAATTCCGCTTTCGCCGTGTTGATTAGTGTAATCGCCTGCACTTACGTATAGCTTTGAAGTTTTTGCTTCTTGAGTGTTTTCGTTTGTCATCTTATATCCTTTTAAATTTTGTCATCTTATTTATCTATAATAATGTATGTTTTGTCATCCTTTTTTAGGTATCTGGCGTTTTTAGGAAGTTCAAATTTAACTTCTTTATTCGTTTGTTCTACGCCAATATCGCCTAATTGTTTAAGGATAGCTCCTTGCGTGCTAATTTCATTTGATAATGAAAGTGTGAAAAAAGCAAGCCCACCACAACCAAGTGCCAACAATAGGCTAATTATGCTTAACCATTTAGATCCTCCTTTGTAAAATTTCAATCTTTCACTCATCGATTTATCATAAGAGTTAAAAAGATCTTTCATTTTTTGTGTTATTCCGTCAGTCTTTTCTATAAAGTTACTCAGCTTCTCTTGCTGATTTTTAGAAAGCTCATCAATAAAAGTAGAGTAAAACTGAAAGCTATGCTCGGTTTTTGCCTCAATTTGTTTATTGAAGTTGTCAAGCTCACTTATACGATCGTTTAACGCCCTTATCTTGCTTGACATATTTTGGGTTAAATTTAAGTCCTCAAAGTCTTGTTCAAATTTTTTAAAGCTTTGATATACTGAATTTAAGAGGGCGTTATGATTTGTAAGTTCAAAAATTTCTTTGCTAGGCGGATTTGTAAAGAAGCTGATAAGGGCTTTGAAATAATCTCTTAGCTCGTCCCAGTTCTTTTCTATATCGTCTATGGCCGACAATGTTGTTTTATTGTTTTCGACGTCGAGGCTCTCTTTGATGATTTTTCTTTTAACCTTATCCCTCTCGAGAATATTATTAAAATTCTTTACACACTGAGAATAATCAAGTATTGCTGTTTTATGATCATCTTGAGTTAGCTTTATTCCTAGTATTTCTAAAGCCTTTTCAAAATTTAGCTCTTGCTCGCCAATGTTCTCTGAAGTTTTATTATTTTGCTCTCCAGCATCTCCAGCAAGTTCTGCTGAGCCGTTTTCTTTTTTTACTAGCTCAGTAGCTTTGCCAACTAGGTTGGCTTCGCTACTTTCTTGATTTTGCATTTCTTCAAAGATGATATTTGCTTGATTATATCTTTTGCCTGACATTTTCTTTCCTTATTGATCAATTCTCAACTGGACAAAGATTAAGAAAATTTTTGCGTTTTCTTGCAGTATCTTTAGATTTTTTAGCCTTTATTGAGTAGTATTTTTTCAATGCAGCATCGCACTCTTTAGGTTTATTTGGGCTTTTTAAGCATAGTAAAGCTTCGCAAGCCAGCTTTGTATCTCCAGTTAGCTCGTCTGTTTTTATACCGCTTGCATAAGCAGATCCGCTAAACGCAACTAAGACCAAGAAAAGGGCAAATTTTTTCATCTTTATTTTCCTTTAGAGTAATTTTTTGAGAAAAACAAAACATTAACCTTATTCTTTGAAAGATTAATGCTGTCAACTGGGTGTATTTCAATCTCCGCTGTAACTTGATTATTCAAAAAATAGTCCTTATATTCTTGTGCAATGACTTCATTACCTATAATGACCATTTTTGCAGAGTTGTGTGCTAGAAAAAATGCCTTAACTGTTTGATCGTTTTCGATAAGACCTTTGCTGGTCTTTACAAAATACATGTTGTAGCTCCATTTGTTATTTTTCAAAAATGGATCTTTGCCAACGCCTTGTTGTGTTTCGACAACCAAGCCTTGATTTATTGTAGTGGCTGAGCCGCCATCAAGTTTTACTGGTTCTGGTGGTCTGCTGCATCCAACTACAACTAAGCCAAACAATACGATTTTTAAAAGTTCTGTTGTTTTCAAATTAACTCCTTTGTTCATCTGATTGTAAATTTCTTTGGTATTTGTCTATTTCTTCATCACTAATTGCTTCGACGTCATCACCTAGGTTTCTCATTTTTTCTTCGTATTCCAAAGATATAGCCATAAATTCGTCTTCAAATTTTTCAAGTCTAGGTTTCATAACATTTTCATATATCCACTCTCTCGTGCTTTCTTCGCTTTGAGTTGGGAGAGTAGTCCTTGTTTCATTATTTTGGACTGCCATCATCAATTGCTTTTGACTTGGCAAGCCTTTAATTTTTGCAAGGCTAGGTGAAACTTGTTTAAATTTATCCATAAAGTATTTATCTTTGTAGTAAAACGCCTTTTCACAAAATATAGGCTTGGCACTATCAATTAAGATAATCTCATTTTTGAAATTCATTGTTTTTAGCTCTTGTGCCATCATTAAAGGGGTGCTGGTGTCGCTCTCGCTTCCACCGCCACCTTTGCCTAAATTTCTGCTTCTATTCTTCACAGTAGTTGTTCCCAAGTCCTCGCTTAGTTTTTTTGCATCCTCGTTAAGTTTTGGAGAATAATAAATTCGGCATGCGTGGTTTGCTAAAAGGGTTAAAGCCTCTTCTCTTCCATATCCCTCTGGTTTTGGTGTCATAAGTTGTGAGTCTGCTTGATATGCTATTAGACTTCTAAGATCATATCCTGCCATAAACGAAATAGCATTAGAATAAGTTGCTAGATATCCGCAAGCAGTAAATTCGTCCATCAATAAAAGGCAAGGGTGCTTTAGCTCGCTATTTGATTGCGGCAAGCCTTGCTGGACGTTTATAAGGATTAGTTGCTGCCAAAATATATTTAGAATTTGCTTTGCACTAGCTTTTTTGTCTGACGTGATGGCAATATATATTGTCATCTTTTTACGCCTTAGATCTCTAAAATCAAAGTCGTTTGCACTAGTGGCCAATCTCATATTATCGGCTCTAAAAGACGAAAGAGGAGAAATAAAGCTACCCATTGCAGAGCTTCTCTCATTATCGCTTTTTATCTCAAAAAAGGCATCAATTCTCTCTTTTGCTTTAGGGCAAACCATATCAAAACTAACTAGAGTATTATATGTATCAGCAAAGTTATCTATAACTCTAACATCCCCATTACCCTCTTCAATTTTAAATTTTAAGCCCTCGCTTAGCCTTAAAATTCCATATAGTGAAAAGTCGCACTCCAGATTATGAGCTTCAAGAAAACTTAAGCCTCTAGGAGTGTTTAGTAAGTCATTCATTAAATAGCAAAGTCCTATAAAAAGATCCTTTGCTTTACCGTTAAAATAGTCTGTTACGCTTCCATCGCCTTTTAATGGATATAGAATATTACCAAAGTCGGTTAATTCAGCGTCAGCGTTATCTCCATCCATATCGATATAGAAAAGAGGGTTATATCTATGTGTATTTTTTGAAAAAGGGTTAAAAACAAATACCTCTTGTCCTAAAACCTGCTCCCTATACTTTGATGTAAATTCATAGCACTCTTGTTTTATATCTTGCACGACACAAGAATTTGGATAGTCAAGTAAGTTTGGGATTATAATACCAACGCCTTTACCACTTCTTGTTGGAGCACCAAGAGCGACAAATTGTTGGCCGCCATATCTTAATAGCTTGCCGTTATATTTGCCTATTATAATGCCATCGTTGTTTTTCTTAGGAAATAGTCCAAGTTTTCTTATATCGTTAGCATTTGCAAATTTAGCATCGCCATAAAGCTTTCTCTTTTTTGGTATATATGGAATTGCAAACGCCAAAGAAAAAGAGAGTAGGGCAGCCAAAAGCAAAGCCAAATAGGCGTTTTTATAGCCATTAACTAGAGCAATGATAGTAAAATCTAGCGTAAAGAGCTTCATAAATTTATTCATCGCTCCATTTAGAGCGAACATTAAAACGGCTGTTAAAAAGTAAGTTAGAACAAGGGCAACTATTACCAAAGCAATAATTTGTGCTCTTTCTAATTCTACTTTTTGTTGCGGAGCTGCCATAGTCTTTTCCTAGCCTTATTTTTCTGAGGCATTAAAAAACATGCCGTCAGTATTTCTTTTAAATAAAACGCCGTCGTATTCGTATTCAGTAACTTGTCTTTTGCCGTTTTCTTTTTTAAAGATGATGATAACGTCGATCACTCTTTTGCAAATTTCAAGGATCAACTCTTTACCAGTGCTTCTTGCCTGCTCGTTTTGCATACTCATCATTACAAGGCGGTTATACGCACTTGTGACGTCGCCAGCGTGCAAGCTTGTCATTGAGCCGTTGTGTCCGCTTGAAATTACGTTAAGAAAATCATAGGTTTCACCGCTTCTTAGCTCGGCAAGCAAAATTCTATCTGGCTTCATTCTCAAACAAGATTTTAAGAGAGAGGCAGAGTTGATTAAATCAGTGCTTTTTGCCTCGCTAGGGTAAAAAAGGGAAACTACATTGTCTTGGTGTGTAAAAACAAGCTCAGGCACGTCCTCGATAGTAATTACCCTTTCATTGTAGGGTATAAAATCAACTAATGTCTTCATAAAAGTTGTTTTACCACTACCAGTTTCGCCACATACAACTATGTTTTTACCATTTTTGACCGCTTCTTTAAATTTCTCTGCAGTTTTTATATCCAAAGAGCCATTATCGATATAATTTTCAAGGGTGTATTTAACCTTTGACGGCTTTCTTATGGTGACTGAAATTCTACCTTTTGGCATAACTGGAGGGACAAGAATTTGCACCCTCTCTCCAGTTGGTAATACACAAGACAAAATAGGCTTTTTATCGTCTATTGTGTCTTCTTTGTAGCTAGCACAAGTTTGGGCAAAGGCATAAATTTTCTTAAAATCTATATCATTTCTTGTAAAAGTTATCCATTCGCCTCTAACGTTTTCACAAAAAACCTTATCGTCGCCGTTGTAGCAAATTTCGTTGATTTCATCGTTTGACAAATACTCACCAAAATACTTTTCAGCATACTGAGCTAAAATATGCCCCTCGCCCATAACGTTAGCGTGCATTTCTTTTCCTTTTTACGTTTAGCTTATAGACTTTTGAAAAGTCAATATCCCTATTAACATAAACGCCGACGATATCGCCGTGATTTTTATAAAGTGTTGGTTGGATATTGATAAATTTTTCAAGAGCTGTATTTGCCATTTGCATCGTCGTTTCTCTTGTGTTATCAACGTAGTTAATATTGTTATTATTTCTCGTCCCACTGCCGCCATTTAGTGCAACATTTGCAGCATCATCTATGATACTAAGCAAAATTGCAGAGCCAAATCTTTCAAGCCAGTGGTGATCGACATATCCTGGTATTCCAGATCCACCAAGTTCATCGCTTGCACCGCTGCTTACTGGGATAATAATATTGTTAGGAGTTCTTATTTCACTCCAGACCACAAAAATTCTATCCATACCATCATTCATTTGGCCACTATTGAAAAAGCCAGTGATCTTTGATCCTTTTTCAATTAGAAGCGTTGTGCCGTTTGTAGAATAGATATTCTCGCTTACAGTGCAAGAAATTCCACCCTTGATTGTTGAAACTAGCCTTGTATCAAGCGAGCAGCCAATATATGTTCCTTTTGATAAATATAAATTTGGATCAAAGCTGCCAACTTTTGCACTCTTAGGAGTGAATACTCCAGCGGTTTCATACTCAGAATTATCGCTTCCATTATCGTTGTTGTTAGCATTATCTGAAAAATCTTTTGGCGGTTCGCCATTTCTTCTTATGAAGTTTCCATTGCTATCAAAAACATATTCGCCACTAACAGTTTTTACAACTCTTTCCCCATTCTCATTCACTTCTGAATTTCTGACACCTGCAGACGAGTCACCGCTATTTGCAGAGGCATTTGATACTAGTAGAGATGAAGTGCTTTTATAAACTCTTGGCTTATAATCCATAACTACTTGTTTTTTGGCTTCTGGTTTTGCAACAAAAGGATCACTTTTTGGTGCTTCTTCCTTATTAGCAGTAAAATTTCTATCTGCAAGGACTAGCTCTTTAATCTTTTGAGCTTCTTCCTTTATTGAAAAATCGCCTTTTTGCACGTTCGTTCCAACTGCAATTTTTTGTTTTTCATCTTGCTCATCGTGATTTTTAAAGTTACCAATAAGAGCTACTAGACCTAAAACGAGGGCAACAGCAGCAAAGGCGACAACTCCAAATGCTTGAAGTTTTCTTGTCTTTAACCTCTCGTCTTCAAGCTCAGTATCATCAATGATATCTTTAAATTCCTCTTGCTCAGAAATGCTTTTTTTATTATTTGCTGCCATTGTCCAAGATCTCTCTTTCTATGTTTTGTTTTGTAGTGTCATAAGTCTTAGAAAGTGGATTTTTGCCATAGCTATTATTCATAATACCAACAAGCTTGTCGCCACTTCTTAGTAGTAGTTTTTGTGCTATCTTATGCACCACCAAAACATCGTAATTGCCATCTTTTTTCAAGTGAGTATTTAAAATGCTCTCTTTATTAGCCTCGTCAAATAAGAAAATACTAGGGATTGTCTTCGTAGAGTTAAAGCCAATATATGTAAATACGCCGTCGTCATAAACAAAATCAGGAGCTATTGTATCGCTGCCTTTATTGACGTGCATCATAAAATCCCAGTTTCTAGGGACATTGACTTTATCTACCTCAGTATCTAGCTCTTTTTTCTCGTCAATTTGTTTTTTGGCTAGCTCAAGAGCTTGTTTTTTGTTTTGCTCTTTGAGTTTTTCATCTAGTGGATAGTTAAATTTAACCCTATAATTGATATTTTCCTCGTCAAGTCTTAAGTCAAATATATAAATTTTATTTGTAGTGGTAACAATAAGGTTTGTATTCCATTCTTTAGCATTTGGCTGGATCACTGAGGGCATTTGAAAATCTATCTCATCGCCGTTGCTATCAGTCATTGTTTTTGGAGCGTTTTGCTCAGACTCATTTATTACGTATGCCTTTGGCTTGATAAATAAGAAATTTTCCTTATCTACGATTTCCCAGCCACTTGAAAAGCCAGTTGCGATATTGACTATTCTTTCATTATCAGCAAATTGAAGCATCGATACATAGCCGTTTTTACACTTTACAAGAAAAACATCATCAGCATTATATGTAGCATAAGATACTCTTCTGTCAAATTTTGAGCTTGACGGAGTATTTAGAGCAGATAGGCTACTTGTCAATAGTGCTAAAGATAAGGCTGTTAATACAATCGATCTCATCTTTATCTCCTTATTTCATCATCAATTCTATATGTTAATACTTTAAAGCCAAGAGGATTTTCTATTCTCTCTTCTTCGCTCATTTGCATTTTTGTATCATAAGCATATGAAAGAGTAGCTACCTTTGTTTTCACTTCGCTTTGCATAGAGGCTTCATCTTTTACAATTCTTTTTAAATTCTCATTAAAGCGAATTGTTGCCATTTTTGTTCCTGCGCTTTCACTTAAAACAACCGAAAGTATTTGAATTTCAACTTTATAGGTGTCTTTTAGCTGCTCATGTCTTGCAAATTTGCCGTTGTAGATGGCTGTATAGTCTTTTGCTACCTCAGGTGAGCTATAAATTTGTGTAAGCTCATAATCATGCTGCAATAGATCAAAATAATATCCCTCTCTAATTTTGATATAGTTTGAAACAAAGTATTTGTCTATTGCCTCATTTTGGGAGACGTCCTCTTCTTTTAATGATGTTATGATATCTACCATTCCAGTTTGATTATCAACTCTTATCACGTATGGCACAGCTTCTTTTAAAGGGGTAAGCAATGTGACCGCCAAAATTGACATAAAAGTGATAATTACACTTATAAAAGCAACTAACCAAGCCCTTCTATTTGATTTTTCAATCAAATACCTAAAGCTTGCTTCATAAGTTATAGCTTCATTGTCTTCTTTTTTCATTGCCTATTCCTTTCTAAAAAATTCAAGCCATGCTCGAATTTTGTCTTTCTCGTAAAATATATTTCTAGATATTGCTATATATGGCAGTCTTGGAATACTTTTATCAAAGTATTTATCCCTGCTAGCGTCTTCTAACCTATATTTCTTTTGAAGCTCAATACTTATTCCAAATTCGCTCTCAAGCTCCTCTGGAGTAATATATTCCTCAAATATTTTTTCTCTTCTATCTTCTTTTTTCTTAGCCATTAGATCGCCTTTTTAAAATTTGTGCTGTTTGCTTGATTGTTTGCTGGCTGCCATTCATTGCTATCAAAAAGCTCTTCCCAAGTTGCTGCTGTCTTAGCAGTGCTTAGGTTATTTGTTTTACTTGCAGCGCAACCACTTAGAAGTGCCAATAAAGCAAAAAGAAAAATCAAATTTTTCATTGTTCTTTACCTCTTTTAAATCTTTCTATAAGTTTTTTGCTACCCTGATATGCTTTGCTTGCACCCCATTTTGAGCCTCTAAAGCCGTATTTTGCTCCAAATCTTGTTGCAAGTGCTCCAATGCCAGCTCCACCAGCTATTGTAGATCCAACACTTAATGCAGCGTTATTTACTGTGCTTTCTATTGAAGTTCCAACTATTTTTTCAACCAAATTCACAATTATCTTTACAAATGCTGCTATCATACCTCCAGTAAAAAGAGCAAGAAAAGCTATCATAAAGTAATTTTCATTTTTTGCAAATAGTTCATCTACTTCTTTAAAATAAATATTATGAACAAAAGTAAAAATACCTAACCCAAAAGCATTTAAAAGAACCAGTGTTAAGCAAGACGATAACATTAACCCCCACCAATTTTTAAATGTATCTTTCAAGAAATTCCCAAATATTAAACTCATCAGTGCCAAAGGAGTTAATGCTAGTAAAAAAACAAAGCCTATATAGTTTAAGATATAACTTCTAAATGGATAAAAACATCCTGCAAGAGTGCCAAGCATTACAATTATTATCATTAACCCAATGTAAAGAACTTCATACCAAGACCCATCTTGTGCCATTTGTTTTGTAAAATCAACCGATTTATTAAAATAATCCTGAAGATATTGAATAAAATCCCATTGATTTCCAATTTTTAACTCATGAAACTCTTTTAAAGCTGCACTAATTAAATTTAGCCACTCTGTTGGAAAGAAACAAACTAATATAAAAACAAATCTCACAAAGGCATCCCAAGCAAAATCTTTGATATTATCTTGATTTCTTCCCCAAAGAATTTGATATCCCCTATATATGATCCAGCAAGTTAAGTAAATTCCGACAAAGTTTGTAAATATCTTTACTAAACTAAGAATAGGACCATTAAAAGCATCTTGCCTTGTTACGAAAGTATCATAAAAAGTATGATATGCTCTTATGAAAAAACCATCAGTTGGCATATTGTTAACACCTTTCTATCTATAATCCCAATTACTTTGGCTCTTCAAGATCGCAGATTTTCTTTGTAAATCCGATTGCTCTTGTCTTAATCTCCTAGTGTCTTTATAGGTATCAAATTGAATTTTCTGAGCATTCATAAGAGCCACTTGTGATTGAATTTGATTGTTTAGATCAGAGCTTTCTTTAATGTCTTTAGACTTTTCAAGTTTTTTGCTAAGCTTGTTTAAATTTTTCAGGTGTTTGTCCATATTTTTTGACATTTCACTATAAACTTCCATATCTTGCATAGGTTCAGCATAAGTTATCATGCAAGCATTTCTCTTAGCTTTTTCGGTTTCTGCTATCGCTTTGCAAGGGTTATATTCATAGTGATTGTCAATGATATCCATAAAATTTCTAATAAAATCAGCCTTACTAAAACCTTTTATATCCTTTGTCATCTCTATCGCATCTGTAATTGACATTCCAAGCTTATTTACGCTGCCATAAAGCTCTTTAACATCTTCAAGATAAGACGCAACATCTCTTATGCCAGTCTGGCTAGCAAGTTGTTTTGCATAGGCGTTTAGCTGTTCTTTGTAATGTGCAGCGGTATCAGCCCAGCGTTTAGCCTCTTCAGCCCAGGTTTTGGCTTGTTTTAAAACATCTTCAATGTGGTTGATTTGGCTTTGACTTATTTGAGCACCATCAACAACTGGTATTCCAGAGGCAGAGAGAGTTGAAATGCTTAGCATTAGTGCTGCAACGCAAGCTAAAGA
>NZ_CABPTY010000004.1:75853-140382 GCF_902460415.1 Campylobacter concisus | reverse complement strand
TAAAGAATTTCAATATATTTTAATATCAATATGAGCTGAATTTTGAAAAAATTAAAGCGTATTTTTAAACTTGCTTTTAACTTTTTTGTTATAATATCCCATCAAAAATAAAAAGGATATTTTTTATCCTAATTAAGGTTTTAAATTTGAGAGTATATTTAGACAATAACGCTACAACAATGGTTGATCCTGAAGCTTTTGAGCTTATGAAACCATATTTTTGTGAAAAATACGGCAATCCAAACTCGCTTCATAAATTTGGCTCTGAAACACATCCAGCTTTAAGAACAGCGCTAGATCAGCTCTATGCCGGACTAAACGCAAAAGATAGCGATGATATCGTCGTTACCTCATGTGCAACTGAGAGCAACAACTGGGTAGTAAAAGGCATCTACTTTGACAAAATAGCAACTGGCGAGAAAAAGCGTATCGTAACAACCGCAGTTGAGCATCCAGCTATTTTGGCGACTTGTAAATTTTTAGAAAAATATGGCGTAGAGCTTACTGTTTTAGATGTAAATAACGATGGTATAGTCACACCAGAACAGCTTAGAGCTGTAATGGATGAGAATGTAGCACTTGTTTCTATAATGAGTGCAAATAACGAAACTGGCATGATCTTTCCTATAAAAGAGCTTGCTAGTATCGCTCATGAATATGGAGCTTTATTCCACACGGATGCTGTTCAAGCAGTTGGAAAGATAAAGATAAATGTTCAAGACCTTGACGTTGATTTTTTAAGCTTTTCTGCGCATAAATTTCACGGACCAAAGGGTGTTGGAGCACTATTTATAAAAAATAGTATGCCACTAAGTAGCTTGCTTCACGGCGGCGAGCATATGGGTGGACGCAGAAGTGGTACGCTCGATGTTCCTGGCATCATAGGCATGGGTAAAGCACTTGAACTGGCAAATAAATTTATGGATTATGAGCACTCTCATGTTCGCCGTTTACGTGATAAACTTGAAGATGCAATTTTAAAAATTCCTGACGTTAGCGTCGTTGGTAAAAAAGAACAACGTGTGCCAAATACCATTTTGGCTTCTATAAAAGGCGTTGAAGGCGAAGCTATGCTTTGGGATCTAAACAAAGCTGGCATCGCAGCTTCAACTGGCTCAGCATGTGCAAGTGAAACATTAGAGAGTAACCCAATAATGGAGGCCATAGGGGCAGATAAAGAGCTGGCTCACACCGCACTTAGACTATCTCTTTCTAGATTTAATACAGAAGAAGAGATTGATTATGCGATCGAGCATATAACAAAAGCGGTAAATAGACTAAGAGGTATTTCTAGTACATTTGCCTACGCCCCAGAATGGCATAAGAGTGGATTATAAAATTTAAAGGAAAATAATATGGCAAAGAATAATTTGATCGGAGGCTCTATCTGGGATGAGTATTCTAAGGTAGTGCAAGACAGGATGAATAATCCTAAATTTATGGGGGAGATAACCGAAGAAGATGCTAAAAAGGCAAACGCAAAGCTTATTGTGGCTGACTTTGGTGCAGAAAGCTGCGGTGATGCGGTTAGGCTATACTGGCTTGTTGATGAAAAGACAGACAAAATAATAGATGCTAAATTTAAAAGCTTTGGCTGTGGCACAGCGATAGCTAGCTCTGATACGATGGCCGAGCTTTGTATCGGCAAAACGGTCGATGAAGCGGTCAAGATCACAAACCTTGATGTCGAAAAGGCTATGCGCGACAATCCAGAAACGCCAGCAGTTCCACCTCAAAAGATGCACTGCTCAGTTATGGCATATGATGTTATAAAAGCAGCTGCGGCAAGCTATAAAGGCATAGACCCAGAGCATTTTGAAGATGAGATCATCGTTTGCGAGTGCGCTAGGGTAAGCCTTGGTACGATTAAAGAAGTGATAAGGCTAAATGACCTTCATACGGTTGAAGAGATCACGCAATACACCAAAGCTGGTGCATTTTGCAAGTCTTGCGTAAAGCCTGGTGGTCATGAAAAAAGAGAATATTATTTGGTGGATATTTTGCGTGATACTAGGGCTGAAATGGAGCGTGAAAAGATCGAAGCTCAGGCAAATGCCCAAGCAAATCATACTTTAGGTGACATTACCTTTGAAAATATGACGATGGTAGGGCAGTTAAAAGCAGTCGAGTCTGTCATAGATAAAGAAATTCGCCCAATGCTCGAGATGGATGGTGGAAATCTAGAAATTTTAGATATCAGAAATGATAACGGAGAAAATACTGATATTTATATCCGCTATCTTGGTGCTTGCTCGGGCTGTGCAAGTGGCTCAACTGGCACTCTTTATGCGATTGAAAATGTCTTGCAAGAGAGCTTAAGCCCAAAAATTAGGGTAATGCCTATTTGATTTTATTAACTAGCCCTTGTGGGCTAGTTTTTATTCTCTTAAGAATTTTAAAATTTCACTTCTAATTTGATCCAAATCACCCACGAATTTTTTTTCAAACTGCGAGCGATTAAAGGTTCGCTGACGTTTTGCTAACTGAGCCGTATGTGTAGCTATGAGCTCTTCAAGCTCGTTTTGAGAAATTTCTTTATTTAAAAATTGCTTGCACTCTTTTAAGCCTATTGATTTTAGGGGTTTTGGCTCACTTTTATATTTATCAAATAAAAATTTCGCCTCATCTATAAGCCCAGCTTCAAGCATGCCTTTTGTTCTCTTTTTAATACGTTCTCTAAGCTCATCTTTATCCCATAAAATTTCAAATATCGCTAGCTCTTTTATGATGCTCTCTTTAGTATTTTCTCTTAGCCAAATGCTTGGAATTTGGCTACTAAATTTATAAATTTGATACCACTTTTCGAGGCGATAAGAGTCGTTTTGGCTAAATTTGCTTGCAAACTCAGGATCGATTTTTACAGCTAGCTCGTAAATTTCTTCATTGCTTAAATTTAGCTCACATTTTGGCACATCTGGTGCAAGTCCGCTAAGCATTGATTTTAGATAAAAGCCGCTGCCTCCTGTAATGATGAGTGAGCAGTCTTGTGAGCGCGCAAAATTCTTTGCATTTTTATAAATTTCAAAAAATGCCCCAACGCTAAATTCTTCATCAGGATAAATTTCATCTACACCAAAGTGCTTTATAGTTTCAAGCTGCTCTTTATTTGGCTTTGCACTGGCGATATCTATCTCTTTATAAAGTGCAAGCGAATCAAGGCTCAAGATGACACCGTTAAGCTCCTTTGCAAGCTCAAATGCAAGATCGCTTTTGCCGCTTGCTGTGGTGCCAATTATTGCAAATTCTTTAAACAAGTCTAGCCCTCATAAAACGAGCTAAAGAGTAAAATTTCATCATTTTCATCGTTATTTTTGCTATCTTTTATAAGACTAGCCAAAATACCAGCAAAATACGGAGCAAAGCTAAGCTCATTTAGTCCATAAGCTTGGTTATAGACCAAGTTGCTATATACGCTATCGCGTCCAAGAGCTGGCTTATCGTTTGAGCTAAGAAGCACGTAGTTTGCCCTAAAACTAGGCTCTTTTAGCTCACTTATACCAAGATGTATCTTTAGCTCATTTAAAAATGCATTAATCTTTTCAGTTTTAACAAGCGTATCGATAGCGCCGACTTGTAAATTTGTAATAATCGTAACGCCATTTTTAGTTGGATAAATTTTGGCAAATAAATCATTTAAAATGATTGGTTTTTTAGGAATTTGCCCTTCATTTAGGCTAAGATCAATAGTATAAAATTTAGCCAAAATCGCATTTAAGCTCGTGCCTAGCTTATTTGAAAGCTCTAAATTTTTTGAAGCAATCACAAAGCTATCGGCCTCATATTCGCCGTTATTGCCGGTAGCTTTTTGTACTATTTGCCCTTGCGTTTTTAGCTCATAAATTTCATCATTTATAAATTTTACCCCAAGAGAATTTAGCTCATTTATCAAAGCTTTTTTTAGCTCATTTGTATCAATACTTGCGTTGTTGGCTAAATTTATAGCGCCTTTTATGTTTTTATTTATTAGCCCAAAATTTGCAAGCTCTTTATCTACACTTAAAATTTCTTGCTCGCTATGGGCAACTTTTATCTCATCAAGCCTTTTTTTAAAGCTTTCGTCATTGCTAAAAAGTAGATAAACGCCGCTCTCATCGAAATTTATCTGCGGATATTTGTTGTTTAAATCTCTTAAAAATTCAAAGCTTTTCTTACCAAATTTTGAAAACAAAATTTGCATCTTTTTGTCGTGAGCTTTGGTTGATTTAAGTGTAAAATTTGTTATCCAAGCTCTAAAGGTTTCATTTAAGCAAATACTTATATCAAGCTCGCTTTTTTTGCTAACTAGCCCCATAAACGAGCTAGATATCGCTCCATCTTTTGCAAGAGCGTGTGTACCAAAAGGCGTTAAAATTCCATTTGTAAAATCATCTTTTTGGCTGCTAATAATTAAAATTTCTTCACCTTTTTTAGCTAATTCGTAAGCCGTAAATAACGCACTAAAACTATCTCCAATAATCGCTGCTTTGCCCATAATAACCCTTTGTTTTAAATTAATCTTGTAATGATAATATAAATTCAAATTTAAAGCAAAATGGTGTAAAATCAACTATTTTTAAAGAAAATGGAAATTTATCAAATGATAGAAAAATTAAAAATTATCGCTGAACTTATCGTTTTTAAGCATTCTGTTTTTGCTTTGCCTTTTATTTTTGTGGCGATGATAGTTGCTAGCAAGATAGAAAGTGGCTCGGCTTGGTTTGGCTTTAAACTGCTTATCTTAGGTACTTTTTGCGCTGTTAGTGCTAGAAATTTTGCTATGGCATTTAATAGATATAAAGATGAAGATATCGATAAGTTAAATCCACGAACTGCGAGCCGTCCAAGCGTTGATGGTCGTATCGGTAGGAGCAATATGCAGCTTTTTATCGTGGCAAATGCTTTTATTTTTATCGCATGCGCTTATTTTATAAATTCGCTCGCATTTTGGCTAAGTTTTCCTATTTTAGCTGTTCTTGGTGGGTATTCGCTATTTAAACGCTTTAGTGAGCTAGCACACCTAGTGCTTGGCCTTAGCCTAGGTCTTGCCCCCATCGCTGGCGTGGTTGCAGTGAGCGCTGCCATACCGCTTTGGAGCGTGCTACTTTGCCTTGGTGTGACATTTTGGGTAGCTGGATTTGACTTGCTTTACTCACTTCAGGATATGAAATTTGATAAAGAAAACAAGCTCTTTAGCATACCAGCTATTTACGGCGACAAGGCCACGCTTTTTTTATCGGCCATTTTTCACGCTTTAGCTTTTATATTTTGGCTACTTTTTGCTTGGGCAGCTGGGCTTGGAGCGATGGCCTTTTTTGGTATTTTAGCAAGTGGCGTTATTTTATTTTTTGAGCATAGGATCGTAAGACGCGACTTTAGCAAGATAGATAGAGCATTTTTTACATTAAATGGCTATTTGGGGATTTTATTTTTTATCTTTGTTTGGATTAGCGTATTATGAGTGAGATTAAGCTGTTTAAAGCGCCTCTTGATATGGAATTTGAGTCTGATAAAGATGGAAGCGAGAAATTTAAAAGAGAGTTTGACTCCATCTTGCCGGGTGAAGAGGATGCGCTTGGGGCTTGGCTAAAACGAGCTAAATCGCGTGGCGAAACCAAAGAGAGCGATCAAGTTTTATTAACTTTGCTGATTGAGCTTCATAGAAAAGTCGATGCTCTGAGTGATTATATTAAAAACGAACATAAGCAATATTTGCCACTAAAAGAGAGAGTTAGTATCGAAGAAATCGGCTTTACACACATCAAAATAAGTGAAGAGAAATTTATAAAAGATGAAATTTACTATGCAAGGATTGCTATGCCTATCTTTCCAAAGAGAAATTTGAGTCTTTATTTAAGAGCTATTAGTGAAAATTTAGCAAAGATAGAAAATATGCACGAAGAGGATGAAGCTGACTGGAACGCTTACGTAACAGCTAGAGAGCGTGTAATGATAAGAGAAATGAGAGCGAATTCGTAAAGGAAAAATATGGAAATTTATATTTTTTTAGGCTTTGGTATCGTTTTGGCGATAATAGTAGCTTTGATGTTGATAAAAGATAGTGAGACAAATAAAAAATTTGCGAGATTTGAGCGAGCGATAGAAAGCGTTATGCAAGAAAATTTTAATCTAAAAAAGCAAATTTCAATGCTTGAGGGCGAGGCGTTTAAAAATAGTGAACAATATGAGCCACTTAAAAAACAGATAAAAGAAAATATTGATTTGCAAATAAATGAAAAGATTGTGCCAATAATTCGTGCGATTAAGAGCATTGAGCGAGTAATTGATGATTTTGCAACAGAGCAAAAAGATAGGATAGTTAGTCTTGAAGAGCGAACAAGAGATATTAATAAAATCGCACCAAGTGTCATCAATGAAGAAGAGCAAATTTTAAAAATGTTTAAAGATGGAAAAAGTGCAGCGATGATCGCAAAGGACCTTCATGTTGGAATGGGGCGAGTCGAGTTTGTGCTTAAATTTCATAAATTAGCCTAAATTTACAGGCTAATTTTAAAAAGACTAATCTACTCTTAAACTACAAAAATTGGCTTAAATTTTTATTTTGATTTAAATCTTTTAACATATAATTGAAAAAATTATAAAAAGCTCTAACCAAGCTTAAGAAGGTGCTTTATGCTAGTTGATAAATATGGTCGGGTTGTTGATTATTTAAGGATTTCTGTAACTCAGCGTTGCAACTTTAGGTGTAGATATTGTATGCCTACAACACCATTTAGCTGGACGCCAAGAGAGAATTTATTAACCTTTGAAGAGCTATTTTTATTTGTAAAAGTGGCTATTGATGAAGGTATAAAAAAGATAAGAATCACTGGTGGCGAACCGCTTGTACGTAAGGATTTGGACGTTTTTATAAAGATGATAAGTGATTATAATCCAGACATTGATCTAGCGCTTACTACAAATGGCTATATGCTTTCGCACTTTGCCAAAAGGCTAAAAGACGCTGGGCTAAAGCGCATAAATATGTCGCTTGATACGCTAAATGAGCAAAAGGCTAAATTTATAGCACAAAAAAGCGTCTTGCACGAAGTTTTAGCTGGCTTTGAAGCAGCTCATGATGCTGGATTAAAGGTAAAAATCAACACTGTTGCACTAAAAGGCGTAAATGATGATGAGCTTATAAATTTGCTTGAGTTTGCTAAATTTAGAGATTCTCAGATCAGATTTATTGAGTATATGGAAAATTCACACGCAAAAGATGATCTAAAAGGGCTAAGTAGCGATGAAATTTTAAAAATCATCTCACAAAAATATAATGTTACGAAAGATGGAAAACTACCAAATGCGCCTGCGTCTATTTATAGGCTTGATGATGGTTATAAATTTGGCATCATAGATCCGCATAAACACGATTTTTGCGAGAGCTGTAACCGCATCAGACTAAGTGCTGAGGGACTTTTGATACCTTGCCTTTACTTTGAAGAGGCTCTTAGTATCAAAAAAGCGGTTGAAAAAGGTGATATCGTAGCTGCAAGTGAAATTTTAAGGCAAGTACTAGCAAACAAGCCAAAAGAGAACAAATGGGCGATAGGCGCTAGCAATGAAACCTCTTCGCGTGCCTTTTATCAAACTGGTGGTTGATGAGCAAAGAGCTAGAGCTAGTTGAAGCGTTTTTAAGTATTCAAGGCGAGGGCGAGTATCAGGGCAGACTGGCTATTTTCTTACGTTTTTTAGGATGTAACTTAAACTGCTCTGGCTTTGGCGTGCAAACAAAGTCTTTAAAAACCGGTGAAAACCTACTAGGATGCGATAGCATAAGGGCTGTTTTTAAAGGGCATTTTAATTATAAAATTTACAGTGTAGATGAAATTTTAGGCTTAGTTGATAACCTATGTAAAGGCTTAATACAAAAACCGATCATTGTTTTGACTGGTGGTGAGCCACTCATCTGGCATGAAAGTGAAAATTTTATAAATTTGGTAAAGAAATTGCTTGAAGATTATGAAGTACATTTTGAGACGAATGGCACTATCTTAATTGATTTTGCTAAATATGAAATTTATAAAAAATGCCATTTTGCACTTGGTGTAAAGCTAGCAAATAGCGGAGTTAATGAGCAAAAACGTATAAATTTAGATGCTATTTTGGCTATTAAAAATAATGCAAGAAGTAGCTTTTTAAAATTTGTCCTCTCGCACTTTGACAAAAGCGAGTTAGACGAAATTATAAATATAAAAAATCAAGTGGATTTGCCAGTTTGGTGTATGGCAATAGGGGCGAATAGAGCTGAGCTAAACGAAAATGCTTTAAAAACAGCAGAATTTGCTATAAAGTATGGTTTTAACTATTCAGAGCGTATTCATATCAGGCTTTGGAGCGATAAAGAAGGTGTTTGATGATTATTAGAAAGCTTTTTAGATTTGAAAATGCACATATTGTGAGATTTTGCAGCTCAAAGCGTTGCAGGACTAGCATCCACGGGCACAGCTATGTGGCTGAAATTTTACTTAGCTCAAATTTTCTTGATAATGCCGGCATGGTTTATGACTTTGGCTTAATGAAACAAAATATAAAAACGATCATTGATAGTTTTGATCACGCTACAACAATATTTTCAGGCGATAATGATGAGTATAAAAATGATCTAAAAAAGCACTCGGCAAGATGGATCGAGATCCCGCTAAATCCAAGTGCAGAGCAGTTTTGCCGCATATTTTTTGTTATGATAGAGCGGCTACTTGAGCTTAGCGTGATGAATAACGGCGAGCGTGAAGTGAAGCTTCATAGCATTATCGTGCATGAGACTGATACGGGCTATGCGCAGTGCTTTAAAGAGGACGCCGTAAATGAGCAAATGGGCGAGATAAGGCTAGATGATATCAAATTTTCAGATGCTATCATAGAAGAGTGGGAAGATAAAAATTTATTCGAGAAAATGAAAAATAGGTTAAAAATAGAAATTCCAAAGGACGTTTGATGAAAAAAATTATAACTTCTTTTTTATTTATAGCTGGTCTATTTGCGGGTTGTGGAGATAAAGATGAGGCTAAAAACGATATTAGCGAGCCTATACCTAGTGATGTGACCATAGCTCAACCAGACGCAAATGTCACAATCGATGAACAACTTCCACCTGAGCCAGTTGTAGAAGAGAACGAGCCTTCTAAAGATAAGAAATGAACGAACATCTCTCCTCACTTTTTGCATATACTTTGCCTTTTCATGTGATATTTTTTTATGCACTAGTTGCCTGTAATATACTTTATTTAATACTTACTCAGTTTGGTAGCAATAGTAAAAACTATGTGCTTCGTATAAGATATTTTTTACCAATTTATCATATGCTACTTAGTTTTCTTGTGCTAACCGGACTTATTTTATGGACGTATTATGGATATGAGCTTAAATTTAATGTCATAAAAATGTTAATTGTCTTAATAATTTTAATCGCGCTTAGTGCCATAGGGTTTAAAAGGCTAAAAATTTATGCAGCTAATGGTGACTTAGAAAAATTTAAAAAATTCGCCCTTATTAAGGGATTTTGTGATCTTGTTTTAGTTGTAGTTGCAGGGATTTAGATGAAATTTTTATATGATAAAAATGCAGGTAATGAAAGCTTAAAGATAGTAAATGAAGCTTTTTTGCACCTAAAAGCTAGAAGAATGCAAGCTGGTGAGCGAATAAGTGTTAGAAATTTACGAGACTTTAAAGAGTATATTTATGAAATTGATGAGATTGATAGGCGAAGTGCGAGCTTAAGTCTTGTCTTTGCCAGCTCAAATGGCGAGCAAAAATTCGACTTTACGATCGCTTGGGCTATCGTCGATCCAAAGACGATAGAAAAGACATTGCCATTTTTAAATGAACTTGGCGTTGGTAAAATAGCTTTTGTCTATACTAAATTTTCTCAAGCAAATTTTAAGATAGATATTGAAAGGCTAAACTATATAAATGCACTTTCATGTGAGCAGTGTGGACGAACTTCACTAATGGAGTTTGAAATTTATAAAAATTTGGACGAGCTAATGAGCGTTTATAAAAATGTCTCAGCTATAAATTTTGGTGGCAAAAGCTTAAATGGGAAAAAAGATGATGAGCTTTTAATAATTGGTCCAGAGGGTGGATTTAGCGAGGATGAGACGGCTAAATTTAAAAATAGCTACTGCCTAAATACTAAAAATATCTTAAGATCACAGACTGCGGTTATCTCAGTAGCGGCAAAATTCATAGCTTAATTTATTTGATTTTTAGATTTCTTTTTATATAATCAGCAACTTTTAATGTAGATAATTAGCCCAAAAATAATAAAGGAAAAATGATGAAAAAAGATATCCATCCAGAATACGTAGATTGCACTGTAACTTGTGCGTGTGGCAACACTTTTAAGACAAAGTCAAACAAAAGCGAAATCAGAATTGACATTTGCGACAAGTGCCACCCATTTTTCACAGGCAGCGAAAAGATAGTTGACAGTGCTGGCCGTGTTGAGAAATTTAAGAAAAAATACGCTCAAAAATAAGCCTTGCTCTACTTTATTCCTACTCCAATAGGAAATTTAGAAGATATCTCGCTTCGTGCGATTAGAATTTTGCGTGAATGCGAGATAGCTATCTGCGAAGATACAAGAGTTTGCAAAAGCCTTATAAATCTGCTAAACGAACGCTTTGACGCAAGTATAAATATATCAAAATTTATTCCATTTCACACTCATAATGAAGATGACTTTTTCACAAATTTAAGTGATGATTTTTTTAGTAAAAATGTAGCCTACATGAGCGATGCTGGTATGCCAGGTATCAGCGATCCTGGAGTAAGTCTAGTAAGATACGCTCAAAAAAATAACATTGAATATGAAATTTTAAGTGGAGCAAATGCTGCACTTTTAAGTGTAGTTGCAAGCGGACTTTGCGATAAGGAATTTGTCTTTTTAGGCTTTTTGCCAAATACTGGCAGAGATAGGTCTTTGGCTATCCAAAATGCTCTAAATTTAGCTTATCCAGCCGTTATTTACGAAAGTCCAAAACGCATACTAGGCTTAGTACAAAGCATCGCAAATCTAGAACCTGAGAGAGAAATTTTTGCCATAAAAGAGGCCACTAAAAAATTTGAGACTAAATTTAAAGAAAAGGCTCAAAATTTAGCTCGAATTTTAGAAAAAGCAAATTTAAGTGGAGAGTGGGCGGTTGTCATCTCAAAAAGTGACAGAACAGCCACTCAAAATATCACAAAAGATGAGATACTTTCGCTTGATCTTGCTCCAAAAGTAAAAGCAAAATTGCTTAACAAAATAACTGGAGAAGATGTAAAAAAGATATATGATGAACTTACGAAAGCTTAAATTATAGGCTACAAAACTACTAAGCGATACTAAAACGAAAGTGTAAAATTTACTCTAGCTACATACAAAAATAAGTTAAATTTTAATTGACTTTAGCTACCATAAGTTACCATGATAATATACGGAAAACAACTATTTTTACATATTTTGAACAAGCGACCACAGATATTAGAAGAGATATATCTCTCAAAAGAGTGTGACAAAAAACTCTTCTCTAAAATTTGTGGCACAGGCAAAAAGATCATTCGCGTGGATAATCAAAAAGCACAGTCTTTGGCTCGCGGTGGGAATCATCAAGGTTTTTTAGCGAATGTTAGTGAGTTTGAATTTTCAGACATTGCCGAGCTTAAAAAGCTAAATTTTATCGCTATTCTTTATGGCATAAGCGATGTTGGCAATATCGGTGCTATCGCTAGAAGTGCTTATGCTCTAGGCTGCGAAGGTTTTGTGATAGTGGCAAAAAGTATAAATATGCAAGGCGTTTTAAGATCAAGTAGCGGCGCTGCCTATGAGATACCAATAGCGATTTTTGAAGATGGGCTTAGTTTGCTAAATGAACTAAAGCAATTTGGCTTTAAAATTTATGCAACAGCAAGTAATGGCAAAAACGTAAAAGAGATGAAGTTTGCCGGTAAAAGAGCTTTGGTGATGGGCTCAGAGGGCGAAGGCATACCGCAAAAGGCTCTAGCAAAGTGTGATGAGTGTATTGGTATAAAGTTAAAAGAAGGCTGGGACTCCTTAAATGTAAGTGCAGCTTTTGCAATAATTTGTGACAGGATGATAGATGAATGAATTAGAGAATTTAAAAGAGATAGGCATAAAGGAAATTTCACGTAAAACGCATATTGAGCCTACATTTTTACAATATATTTTTGATAAAAATTTTGAAAAATTATCACGTTTAAATATTAGAGGTTATGCCAAAATTTTACAACGTGAATATGACGTTGATTTGAGCGAGTTGCTAGCTGAATATGATGCCTTTATGCAAGAAAACACCCCTGATGAGAGTCACAAAACTAAAGTTACTCCAAAAATTTCTTCTTACACTCCAAAAGATATTACCATACAAAAACAAAGCGGTAGTGGCGGTGCTGGATTTTTATTTTGGCTCATCATTTTAGCTATTATCGCTGGTGGGGCATATCATTTTGATGCTTACAAATATATCGAGAATTTTTTATCGTTTTTAAATGATGAGAATAAAAGCGTGAACTATTCGCAATCAAGCATAGTAAATGAGGTGAAGAAAAATATCATCGATACAAATATCACCATCTCTCAAAATAGCCCTAAAATAGAAGCAAACATATCAAGCGTAAAAATTTCAGCTCCAGTTGAGCAAAATGTGACAACAAGTCCTGCAAACATGGAGCAAAATGCTGTAAAGCCAAGCATGGCAGCTCAGCCAGCTCCTAAGATAGAGCAAAACATTACAAAGCCACTAAATGAGGCGGTCATTACACCAAAACAACGTGTCTGGATAGGCATCATTAATCTTGAAAATGGTCAAAAAGTATCAAACGACACAAGTAAAAGCATAAATATAAATTTAGACCAAAGACAGCTCGTAGTTTGTGGAAATGGCAACATTGAGCTAAAGATCGGCGATAAGGTGACAAAATATAATCCAAGTCGCCCGGCTAGGTTTTTAGTAGAAAATGGAGAGATGAAATTTGTGAGTTATGACGAGTTTGTAGAACTTAACAAGGGTAAATCTTGGTAAGAAAAATAGCGATTTTCACCACTTTTAGTGTATTTGCCTATGCTTTTAGCTTACAAACTAGTGCAAGTGCTTTAAGCAATGTTAAAAATGTGCAAATTTCTTTAGAAAATTTAGACCAAAATGGCTCACTCGATGTTAATGAGCTAGTATCAAGATTAAAGCAAAGCTCAAGTTACGATAGCATTTCATTTGGTTCAAATAGTTTGAATTTAAAATTTATAAGCGAGCAAAAAGTTCCTTCTACATTATTTGTAAAATCAATAAATTCAACTCTGGATGATGCCAACATAAGTATTTCAAGGATAAATTCCCTAAAAAATGGAGATCAAATTTCTTATGGAATTTCAGCCATAAAAAATGGCGGAATAGATCCAAGCTTATTAAGCTTAGCACTTAGTCAAAGCGGTTTTAAAATTTTAGGATTTGATAGAGTTGATGGTAATTTAGAGATATTTTTAGATGCTCAGAATATGATTCTTAAGGCTGCAAAGGTAAATTTTGACGAAGAGACACCACTTTTAAAAAGCGGTGGTACTTATTTTGTTGATGTTGAGGGTGCAAGTAGTCTGGATATCGCGTCAAAAGAGTCAAATAGATGGATGCCACTTGTTAGGATTTATGATAAAAATTTAAATCAGATCGACTCTATAAAAGAGGAGCAAGCAAAAACTACCGTTTCTATAAATTTAGCAATAGGTGCAAAATACGCATTAATTAGCGATAATGTTGATATAAATAATATAAAAAATGAGATAATTATCAAGCTTATAAAATAGGAGTAAGCAGTGTTTGATGAGATAAGATTTAATACGATTGAGCGTTTGCCAAACTACGTTTTTGCTGAAGTGAATGCAATAAAAATGGCTGCGCGAAGAGCCGGAGAAGACATCATTGACTTTTCTATGGGTAATCCTGAGGGCAGAACGCCACAGCACATTGTCGATAAACTATGCGAAAGCGCGCAAAAGGACAAGACTCACGGCTACTCAGCCAGTGCTGGAATTTATAAGCTTCGCCTTGCCATTTGTAACTGGTACAAAAGAAAATATGGCGTAAATTTAGACCCAGACACTGAAGCAGTCGCCACAATGGGTAGTAAAGAGGGTTTTGTTCACCTAGCTCAAGCCGTGATAAACCCAGGCGATGTTGCTATCGTGCCTGATCCTGCTTATCCGATACACACGCAAGCGTTTTTATTTGCTGGCGGAAGTGTCGCAAAGATGCCGCTTCACTATAATGATAAATTTGAGCTAGATGAGAATAAATTTTTTGAAAATTTGATCCAAACGATACACGCAAGCTCACCAAAGCCAAAATACGTAGTCGTAAATTTTCCTCACAATCCAACGACCGTAACCGTGCAAAAGAGCTTTTACGAGCGCCTTGTAAGCATCGCAAAACAAGAGAGATTTTACGTCATATCTGACATTGCCTACGCGGATCTTACATTTGATGGCTACAAAACGCCAAGTATCTTTGAGGTCGATGGTGCAAAAGACGTTGCGGTCGAGTGCTATACACTTTCAAAAAGCTACAATATGGCTGGCTGGAGAGTTGGCTTTATGTGCGGAAATAAAAGACTTTGCGCAGCACTTAAAAAGATAAAATCATGGGTTGATTACGGCATGTTTACGCCGATACAGGTGGCTGCCACAGTCGCACTTGACGGCGATCAAAGCTGCGTTGAAGAGATACGCCAAATTTATGAAAAAAGAAGAGATGTGATGATAGAGGCCTTTGTTCAGGCTGGTTGGGAGCTTAAAAAGCCAAGCTCAAGTATGTTTATCTGGGCGAAACTTCCGCCAAAGGTTAGTCATCTGGGCAGCCTTGAGTTTTCAAAGCAGCTTCTTACAAAAGCATCGGTTGCCGTTAGCCCGGGTATTGGTTTTGGCGAGGGCGGAAACGACTATGTGCGTCTAGCTCTTATCGAAAATGAAAATAGGATAAGACAAGCAGCAAGAAATATAAAAAAATATTTGAAAGAATTTGAATGAATGTAGCGATATTGGGCGTTGGAACCGTTGGCGAGTCAGTTGCTAAAATTTTGCTAAAAAACAAAAAGATAATCGCAGCAAGAAGTGGCGAGGAAATAGTGCCAGTCATCGGAGTGGTTAGAAATTTAAATAAAAAAAGAGATGCTGGCATCCCTTTGACTGATGATATAAATAGCGTTATAAACCGCGATGATATCGATGTTTTTGTCGAACTTATGGGTGGTGTGGAAGAGCCTTTTAGGGTTGTGAGTGAAATTTTAAAGCGAAAAAAAGCAGTCGTAACAGCGAACAAAGCACTCCTTGCCTATCACAGATATGCTTTGCAAAATTTAGCCAAAAACACGCCATTTGGCTTTGAAGCAAGTGTGGCTGGGGGCGTGCCGATCATTAGAGCCTTAAGGGAAGGCTTGAGCGCAAATCACATCGTTAGCATAAATGGCATACTAAATGGCACGAGCAACTACATCCTAACTTCAATGATGAACGAGGGATCAAATTTTAAAGACGCTCTTAAAAAGGCGCAAGAGCTTGGATACGCTGAGGCTGATCCTACTTTTGATGTGGGTGGCTTTGATACGGCTCATAAGCTTCTTATCTTAGCAAGCATCGCATACGGTGTGCATGGCGATCCAGAGGATATTTTGATCGAAGGAATACAAGGTATTACACCTGAAGATATATTTTTCGCAAAAGATTTCGAATACTCAATAAAACTTCTAGCAATTGCCAAAAAAAGCGAGGGTAAAATCGAGCTACGCGTACATCCAGCACTTGTGCCGCAAAATAAAATGATAGCAAAGGCAAGTGGTGTGACAAATGCGATCAGTGTCGTTGGTGAGGTCGTTGGCGAGACGATGTACTATGGACCTGGAGCTGGTGGCGATGCAACAGCAAGTGCGGTGATCAGCGATCTCATCGACATCGCAAGAGATAGTAAGTCGCCGATGCTAGGATATAAAGCACCGTTTGAATTAAATACGCTTGAGCTACTTGACCGCGACAGGATAAAGACGAAGTACTACTTTAGGTTAAAAGTCGAAGATAAAATGGGTGTACTAGCAAAGATTACAAATTTAATGAGTGAAAATAACTTATCGATTGATAGCATACTTCAAAAACCAAAAGATGAGAGCGAATTTGCGGTATTGTTCTTTACGACACATACGAGTCTTGAGGCTGATGTAAGAAGGACAATTGAAATTTTAAAAGAGCAAGAGTATATAAAAGAAGAGCCATTTATGATGAGGATCGAGGAGTAGCTTGGGACTAAAAGAGTATCTCTTTGGCAAAAGCTCAGAAGATAGGGCGTGCGAATTTTTACAAAAGCTTGGTTTTGTCATTTTAGAGAGAAATTTTCACTCTAAATTTGGCGAGATCGACATTATCGCACTAAGTAGAGATAAAATTTTGCACTTTATAGAGGTAAAAGCAACTAGCGGAGAATACGAAGCAGAATACCGGCTAAATAAGGCAAAATATATAAAAATTTTAAAAACTATAAATTTTTATATGATGAAAAATGAGCCAAATAGAGATTTTCAAGTCGATTTGCTCGTCATAAAAAATGAAAATTTAGAACTAATAGAAAATATTAGTTTATAATAAAATTTATTATTTAGATAAAATTTAAATTTAATTTGTATAATTGCCACATTTTAAAAATAAGGAGAAAAAATGGGAAAATACATCGAACTTACAAAAGAAAATTTTGATGTTACAAAAGAAGGCGTTGCTTTAGTAGATTTTTGGGCTCCATGGTGCGGACCTTGCCGTATGCTAGCTCCAGTTATCGAAGAGCTTGCTGAAGACTTCGACGGCAAAGCGAAAATTTGCAAGGTAAATACTGATGAAGTACAAGATCTTGCAGTTGAGTTTGGCATCAGATCGATCCCAACATTGCTATTTTTCAAAAATGGCGAGCTAGTTGAGCAAATGGTCGGTGCACAGTCAAAACAAGCCTTGACTGACAAACTAAATTCGCTTCTTTAATGAGCGAAAAAAGAAGAGGAAGCCTGCTTCCTCTTACATATATATTTGGTTCATTTTTTGGTGCAGCTATGATAGCGGCTACATTTGCGTATAGTAACTATCGTTTTTCACAATATAAATTTGTTGATTTTGCGAAGCTGGTTTTCTACGAAAAAAGCGAAATTTTTACTCCAAAAGAGCCAAAATACACGCTTTTAATCTTCAGTTCAAATCAATCAAAATTAGACGAAATTTTACCAACCAAAAATGAAACAGTTGTGGCAATTGATATCTTTCAAAAAAGATATGAGTCAAACTCAACACTAAAATATATAAGCTCAGATATAAATACAGTCTTGGAGCTGATGCGAAATTTGAGCATTACAAAGCTGCCAAGCAGTGTTGAGATAGTTCATCAAAGGGGCGAAATTTACAAACAAAATTCGTCCATAAATGTTTTAGAATAAAGGAAATTTATGCTTGATTTAGCGATCATCGGAGGCGGTCCAGCAGGACTAAGCGCCGGACTTTACGCCACTAGAGGCGGATTAAAAAATGTTGTAATGTTTGAAAAAGGCGAGCCTGGCGGTCAGATCACCTCGAGCTCAGAGATAGAAAACTACCCAGGCCAAAAAGCCCCTGGCGAGAGCGGCTTCGACTTTATGAGCACTTGGTGGAAGCAGTGCAGCGCATTTGGGCTAGTTCATAAATGGGCAAACGTTGTTGGTGTTAGAAAAAATAGCGACGGCAGCTTTGAAATTTTACTTGAAGGTGGCAAAAGTGAGCAGGCAAAGGCTGTCATCGTAGCAACTGGCTCAACCCCAAGACGTGCTGGTTTTAAAGGCGAAGATGAGTTCTTTGGCAAAGGTGTTAGTACATGCGCAACATGCGATGGCTTCTTTTATAAAAATAAAGAAGTGGCTGTTCTTGGCGGTGGAGATACGGCTGTTGAAGAGGCACTTTATCTAGCAAATATCTGCTCAAAAGTCTATCTTATCCATAGACGTGACGAATTTAGAGCGGCGCCAACTACGGTTGAAAAAGCTAGAAAAAATGAAAAGATCGAATTTATAACAAGTGCGACGATAAAAGAGGCACTTGGCGATAAAATGGGTCTAACAAAGATCGTGCTTGATACCAAAAATGGCGAGCGCGTACTTGATGTGCCGGGAATTTTTACCTTTGTCGGACTAAATGTAAATAACGAAATTTTAAAAGATGAAAACGGTAAATTTATCTGCGAAATGGCTGATGGCGGACAGGTTAAGACAAACCTTAAGATGCAAACTAGCCTAAAAGGGCTCTTTGTGGCAGGTGACATCAGAGAGGACGCTCCAAAGCAAGTTATAGTAGCAGCAGGTGATGGCGCAGTGGCTGCACTTAGCGCTATGAGCTACATAGAAAGCTTGCATTAATACTAAAATTTAGCCAAATTTTTGGCTAAATTTTTCTTCTTTTTTTCTATCAAATTTTTGATTTTATACGTATTTTTAAAGCCTATTTGTAATCTATCTATAATAAATTTTATGTTAAATTTCAATCAAAAATCAAAGGATAAATTTTGGTAAAAATAGGCCTTTATGGTGCTAGTGGAAAGATGGCTCAAAGTATCATTTCTTGTTTAAAAGATGAGAAAGATGCCACTTTAAGCATCGCTTTTAGCCAAAAAAATGAGGTTGAAAATTTAAGTAGCGAGCTTTTGACAAATGACCTTGCTAAATTTTTTGAAGCGTGCGATGTGATAATCGACTTTAGTCAAAAAGAGGCGACCATGGCACTGCTAAACTACGCTAGAACCAATCCAAAACCATTAGTTATCGGTACGACCGGGCTAGATGATGACGAGAAAAATTTGCTCCACCTAGCATCAGGAACTATGCCTATTCTTTACGCAACAAATATGAGTTTGGGTGTGGCTGTACTAAACCGCCTTGCAAGGATTGCTTCAAAAACATTAAGAGAATTTGACATAGAGATCGTAGAGCAACACCACAGGCATAAAAAAGATGCTCCAAGTGGCACTGCGATGACACTTGCAGGAAGTGTAGCTGAGGCAAGAGATTTAAATTTAAAAGATGTTTTAGTAACTGGTAGAGCCGGTATGGTAGGGGCTAGGAGCAAAGACGAGATCGCAGTCATGGCACTTCGTGGTGGAGATGTGGTAGGTCGCCACACGGTTGGCTTTTATAATGACGGCGAGTTTATTGAGCTAAATCACACTGCAACGAGTAGGGCAACCTTTTCAAAAGGTGCGATCAGGGCTGCCATTTGGCTTAAAGATCAAAATAGTGGCCTTTACTCGATAGACGATAGTTTAGGGCTTGATGATTAAATTTGAGCTTGATGATGTAGAGAGCTACAAGCTAGAATTTGGTGATAAATTCTACTTGCCAGAGCGTGAAAAGCGTCAAAATTTAAGAACTGGCGATATAGTAAAGCTTATATTTAGATTTGAATATGATGAGTTTGCTCAGGTTGAGCGCATGTGGGTGGTCTTTAGCGAGACAAATAACGGCGAATTTACCGGCATTTTAGACAATGAACCATTTACAAAAGGCTGTTTAAATGCTGGCGATGAGATCAAATTTAACTACAAAAATGTTCTTGAAATTTACAAAGATGATGAAAACTAAAGGAAAAAAATGTGTGCAATAGTTGGTATTATAAATTCTAAAGATGCAGCAAAGACTGCCTATTATGCGTTATTTTCTATGCAGCATCGTGGCCAAGAGGCGAGTGGTATTAGCGTTTGTGATGACGGAGAAATTTCTACTCACAAGGGTAATGGCCTGGTTACAGAGGTCTTTAATGAAGAAATTTTAAGATCGCTAAAAGGTGATATGGCGATCGGTCACAACCGCTACGCAACGGCTGGTAAAAACTCGGGTCGTGACGCCCAGCCAATAGCCGCTAACTACTCTTTGGGACAAATTTCAATCGTCCATAATGGAAATTTGGTAAATAAAGATGAAGTTAGAGATGAGCTTATTAAAGATGGCGCGATATTTCAGACAAATATGGATACTGAAAATATCATCCATCTAATCGCAAGAAACCATAGCAAACACTTGCAGGACCGTATTATCGCGGCACTTGATAAGATAAAAGGTGCTTATTGTCTGCTTATCCAGTCACGCCATAAAACCTTTGCCATAAGAGATCGCTGGGGTGTTAGGCCGCTAAGTCTTGGCAGGCTAAAAGATGGTGGATATATCGTAGCTAGCGAGACTTGCGCTTTTGATCTTGTGGGAGCTAGCTTTATAAGAGATATTAGGCCTGGTGAGATGATAGTTTTTGAACATGGAAAAAGTGAGTTTCAAAGTATCCAAATTTATGATCCAGATCCTAGAATTTGTGCATTTGAATATATCTATTTTGCTCGCCCAGATAGCGTGATAGAAGGTAAAAGTGTCTATGAAGTTAGAAAAAAAATGGGTGAAGTACTAGCTAAAAAGAGCAAAATTAAAGCAGATTTCGTCGTACCTGTACCAGATAGCGGTGTGCCAGCAGCACTTGGGTATGCAAATGAGAGCAAGATCCCTTTTGAGCTAGCTATCACTAGAAACCACTATGTGGGTAGAACCTTCATCGAGCCAAGCCAAGAGATGAGGAATTTAAAAGTTAAGCTAAAACTTAACCCGATGTCATCAGTTCTAAAGGGTAAAAGTATCGTTGTCATAGATGATAGTATCGTTCGCGGTACTACTTCAAAAAAGGTGGTTGATCTTTTAAGACATGCGGGTGCTAAAGAGATTCATTTTAGAGTCGCATGCCCTGAGCTTAAATACCCTGAGCGATACGGTATCGATACGCCAAGCTTTGAAGAGTTAATAAGCTCTAAAAAAAATACAGAGGAAGTAAGAGAATATATCGGTGCAGATAGCTTAGAATTTTTAAACATAGACGAACTTAAAGAAAGTATCGGCAATGAGCGAAGATATTCGCTTGTGAGCTTTGATGGTGACTATTTCATAAAGTGAAAAATTTAGCCATTTTTTTGCTTGTTGCAATATTTTTTAGTGGTTGCTCGCAAAAGAATCCAAGCAAAAAAGATGAAATTTCTATTTACGTAAGCTACTATGAGATAAATGGCACAAAACAGTGGCTGCAAATAAAAACCGTTCAAAATTTCGTAGAACAAAATGCTAGTGTGCCATTTTTTGGTATAGTAAATCTTTTAGCAGAAGATAAAATTTTAAATGCTTATTCGCTTGCAAAGGGCACTATAAACGTACTTGAGGTAAATAATAGCTCTATAAATTTAAATAAATCAAGTGATATTCTGACTTTAAAAAAAGCTAATGAGATAAAATTTTATGAGAAAAGACCTGATGTGCTTGAGAGCGTTAAATTTAGCTCACAAAATAGTGTTTGTGGTGATTTTTTGTTACAAAAGCCAGTGCATGTAAATGTAGCAACAAACTACTATTTAAGAGATGATAGTTTTTTTGCAAGCTTAATAGAGGCAAATTTCTTTTATAAAAAAGGTGCAAAGATCCTAAAAAAAGAGTTTGCTTACAATATAGCTGAGGCCAAAATCCTAGAAGAAGCAAAAGAATTTACACAAAAAACAAAGCAGCTCTTTTTAAATGACCTACAAAAATTGGGGAGGCTACTTGATATACTTTGTACTTTTTAAATCTTTAACTTAGAAATTAGTGTTCAGTACAGATACTAAAAAAGATAAAATTTAATCTAAAATCAAACTAAGACTTAGCGTTTTATCCTATGAAATTTGTAAAAATTTGCTTTAAATTTGACTTAGTAGCAATTTAGTTTTGTGATATTCATGCCGTTTTTAAAGTAAGGCGGATATGGCATATATACGGTAAATGGTGTGCTTTTTTGCTTTGGTAAATTTTTGGCTACATCAAATTTATATTCAACTGTATTTGGCCTCTCGTCCTTATCTGTGCCAAGAACCCATGAGAAAAATGAAAGCCCACTTGGCTTAAAAAATGCTTCCCCACCAAGGTCATTTTTATTTAGCGGTTGATTGATTAGTTTGACTGTCAGCGTGCAGTTGCTAATTGTAAATTTACCAATATTTCTCACTTGCCCTTTAAAAACGATACTCTCGTTTCGCAAAATTCGCTCACTTTTTACATTTTCAAGCATGCCTTTTTTTGTATATTTGTCAAGCACTAGCATCAAAAAAACAGCAAGTGTGGTTGAGACTAGAATGTTTGTAAAAAATAGTGATAAAAATAACTTTCGCTCAGCTCTAAGTGAGAGAACAAGAAATAAAATAGAAAGCAGAGCAATCGCAAAAAGAACGATAATATGAACGATCGTAAAATATGCTGAGCTCATCAAAAACACTCCACTTTTTTAGAGATATTGTAGTCTATAAATGCGAAATCATTGACAAATTCTTTAACCTCAATGCTTTGCTTTGGCAAAAATTCCTCGTTTAAGATGATTCTTTTTCTAGCAAATGGATTAAGTGAGTTAAAAAAGTCTTTCGTATTTTGCCTTGAGCTTAGGTAGAAGTCAAGCTCGATTTTACAGATACTAAGTGTATTATTTGAATTATTTGTAATATTAAAATCAACCATTAGCGCATCAACATATTGAAGCTGCTTGGTGGTTATTTTGCTTATGCTAACTGGCCTTAAATTTTCATTTATATATTTGTTTGCGTAGTAATTACCTACAAAAAGTCCGAAAAAAGCAGCCAAAATAAATAAAAATCCTATCTGCCACCACGACTTTATCGCTATAAAAATCCCTAAAAGCACAATTAGTATAAATGCTAAAAATATCCAGCCATAGGTTAGAAAATCAATGAGCTTTGCATTTTGCAATACAAAAAGTAAGTTGTGCTTAATGCTATTTAACATCTCGCGATCTTTTCTCTTCAATGCCGCTCATACCAAAACGCCTTGCAAGTTCGTTTTTTACAGCATCTGGATGGATATTATGGGCTGAAAGTGCTACAAGTGCATGAAAGCAAAGATCGGCTGCTTCGTAGATTAGGTCATCTTTTGCTTTTTGCTCATCTTGCTTTGAGTTTTCCACGAAACTAAGATCTTTTGCGGCCATTATAAATTCGCCAGCCTCTTCGCCAACTTTCTTTAAAATTTGATTTTCACCTTTTTTAAAAAGACTTGCCACATATGAAGTTTCAGGGTTGGCATTTAGCTTTCTATCTTCTATCACATGGTAAAGCTCGTCAAGTACGCCATAATTTATTTTTTTGACTTCAACTTTTGTATCTAAAATTTTACCGTCATATAAATTTATCTCATTAAAAAAGCATGATCTTGCTCCAGTGTGACAAGCAGCGCTTCCGTTTTGAATCACTTTTAAAAGCAAAGTATCGTTGTCGCAGTCTAAAAAAGCAGCTTTTATCTCCTGAGTATTGCCACTTTCTTCACCTTTTTTCCAAATTCTATTTTTGGTGCGTGAAAAGTAGTGAGCGTAACGGCTAGATAGACTTAAATTTAATGCTTCTTCGTTCATGTAAGCAAGCATTAAAACTTCATTTGTGGCATGATCGCAAACAACTACTGGAAGCAATCCGCCAACCTTTTGCCAGTCTATACTTTTTGTTACGCTATTCATTTTTATCTCTCGCTTACTGAGCTAGCTCTTGCTTTATCTTTTGCGTCTAGCCAGATATTTGGCACAGCTCCGCCAGGTGTTAAGAAAATTTTAGCATCTTTGTTTTCTTTTAGAGCCTCGTTAAATTTGTTTTGCGTCTCGATCTGCTTTAAATTTAGTAGATTTTGATCGACACTTTTTGCGACCTCTTTGTTTGCATACGCAGTTGCGTCAGCCTCGATTTTAATGGCATCAGCCTTACCTTTTGCTTCAATGATCGCAGCTTTAGCTGTACCTTCAGCAAGTGCGGCTTGTTTTAAGGCTTCTTGATTTGCTCTTTCTACTTCGTATTTTGTTCTCTCAGCCTCTTGTTTAGCGATTTGGACGCGCTCGATCTGCTCTTTTACCTTTGAAGGCAAGATGATTTCACGAAGCTGGACTGTTAAAAGCTCAACTGGCTTATTTGGCTGAGAGTCGATGTCTTTTCTTATGCCATCATCGATTTGTCTTGCTAGATCGTTTCTCTTTGTTGGAAGCTCTTCTGCTGTATATTTACCAGCGATACTGCGAACCACGTCACGAACGACAGGATCAACTATCTTGCTCTCCCAGCTAAGACCCCAAGAGGCAATAGTTTGAGGGGCATTTTCTGGATTTAAACGGTATTGTACAGTAATATCAATGCTAACTGGCAAATTTCTAGCATCAAGCACTGAAATAGAATTTTTACGTAAAATTCCAGCACCAACGCCTTGATATGATTTTTGCATTGATTCGCCCATATCCTCGCCAGAAGTATAGTTTATGATCCTAACTCTGGTGTCCACGATGATGATATCTTGGATAAAAGGTAAAAAGAAGTGAAAGCCTGGTTGCAAAGGATTTGGCTCGTATTTACCTGCTGTAGACTTAATACCAACTTCACCTGAGTGAATCACTTTAAATGGCTGAGTAATAGCAAAAATAGCAATAATTGCAATTACAATGTAGGCAAGTGCTCCAAATTTACCAAAACCACTTGGTAGATTTGGCATTTTAAAGTCCTTTTTGAAAGGCGGCTCTTTGTCGCTATTTTGACTAGAACCTCTGTTGTCATTACCTGGCCTTTTTTTATTGAAATAATCGTTTAAATCAGCGGGCATTTCATTCCTTTAAATTTTTAAATATATGTTAAAAATGATTCATATTTTTTATTTAGACCGTAAACTACGTCAAAATAAGCTTTTTGTAGTCTCTTTGTCACTTCGCCTCTAGCACCATTACCAATGATTCGGTTATCTATGCTATTTATAGGCGTTACTTCGGCTGCAGTACCTGTGAAAAATGCCTCGTCAGCTGTATATGCCTGATCTCTTGTGATGCGCTCCCTTTTTACTTCAATGTCAAGATCATGAGCAAGTCTTATGACTGTATCTTGAGTGATGCTAAGTAGGCTGTTGTCGTTTGGTGGAGTGATTAAAACGCCATTTTCAACGATAAAGAAGCACTCGCCTGGACCTTCAGCCACAAAGCCCTCACTATCAAGAAGTAGTGCCTCGTCGTATCCGGCCTCTTTTGCCTCGTAGTTTGCCATTTGTGAGCTTAGGTAGTTTGAGCTAGCTTTTGCTCTGTTCATTTGAGCAGCAGGTGCGAGTTTGGCAAAGCTTGAAATTTTAACTCTGATGCCTTTTTCTAGACCTTCATCGCCAAGATATGCACCCCATTCCCATGAGGCGATAGCAGTTTGCACTGGTGCTTTTGTGTGAGCTACGCCCATTACGCCGTATCCTAAAAAGATAAGTGGGCGAATATAAACATTGCCGTCATATTTGTTTGCGCGAAGAAGCTCTATTTGCGCTTTTTCAAGCTCTTCCTCGGTGTAAGGTACATTTAAAACAGTCATTTTTGCTGATCTTAAAAGCCTTTTTGTGTGATCTTGAAGTCTAAAAATAGCTAGACCTTTTTTTGTTTTATAAGCTCTTGTGCCTTCAAATACGGCATTAGCGTAGTGCAAAGAGTGAGTTAGAACGTGTACTTTTGCATCGTCCCATTTAACTAATTTTCCATCCATCCAGATAAATTCTGAAGCATTCATTGTTAAACCTTTCTTTTTTCTTAGAAATTTTGGTCTGAGTTTATCTAAAATTGCTTTAAATTTACATTTCTAAGACCAAAATTTGCAGATATTGCCTGCTAAAAACTACTTATCTAAAAGCTCTTGTATGATCTTTGCCATCTCATCGATTGATGAAGCTGCGCTTAAATTTATTAAGTATTTGCCACTTACTACAAAAGCTGGCACGCCGCTAATGCTAGCAACATCATAAGAGGCGAACCATGCGTCTAAAAGCTCTTTTACTCTTTCGCTATTTAGTGCTTTTTCGTAGTCGTTCTTGCTCACGTGAGCTGCTTTAAGGGCTAAATTTATAAATTTTTCTTTATCTTTGCCATCATTAAAATCATCTTTCTCATCATGTCTTGCTTTATAGATCGCAAATTTTGCTTGCTTAAATTTTGACTCATCGCTTAGTAGATCAGTGCCATTTGCCTCATCTATCAATATAAGAGCGGCAAAAATTTTACTCGCGGTCTCGCCAAGCTTGCCTTTTGTACTTAGGTGATATGGGATAAATTTCACATCTTCAAGCTTTGACATCAGCTTTTTTGTGATAGTCCGGTCAAATTTATAGCAGTGTGGGCAGTCGTAGCTAAAGACCTTAACGACCGAGTTTTTAGGCACATTAAGCGGCTTTGCTAGAGTTTGATACTCCACGCCTTCAGTTAGTGCTGATAAATTTAGTGCAAAAAATGTACTTAAAATTAGCATTTTTATAAGCTTCATCTTTGCTCCTTATTTTACAAGATCAGCTAGCACCTTTGCAGCGTGGTCTTTGGCTTTTACGCTTTTGTAAATTTTAGCTATCTTGCCGTCTTTGCCGATCACAAATGTGCTTCTTGCGATACCAAGATACTCTTTGCCGTAGTTTTTCTTAACTTGCCAAACACCATAAAGCTTTGAAATTTCTTTATCCTCATCGCTTAATAGAATGTGCTTTAAATTTTGCTTTGCAATAAAGCCAACGTGAGATTTCACACTATCTGGGCTAACGCCGATGATAACTGTGTCATTTTTGATAAACTGATCGTAGTTTGCGCTAAATTCGCAAGCCTCAGTCGTGCAGCCTGGGGTGTTATCCTTTGGGTAGAAGTAAAGCACTACGTTTTTGCCTATAAAGTCCTTTAGTGCGACCTTTACGCCATCTTGATTTAGCGCTTCAAACTCTGGCGCTTTATCGCCAACCTCAAGCGTTATCTTTCTTTCTAAGTCTGCTTTGCTAAATTCGCTCATTTTATCACCTTTCTCTTATCTTCTACGCTTTCGCCACCTACGCCGATGTTGCTAGCATCATGAGTTTCTATGAAAATCATAACCGCCTCTTTTTTCTTGCCAAGCACTCTTACAAGTGTCTCGGTTACTTCTTTAAAAACTTGATCTTTTTGCTCTTTTGTCGGCTCTGGGCCTGCTATTTTGATATTAACATAAGGCATTGTTGCTCCTTTTTAAGATGTAAAATATTAGCCAAAATGAGTGAAATTTCAGATTAAAGCCTTTATTTAAGAATTTGGCATTAAAATACAAGAACTTGTTACATAGGAGCGAAAAATGGACTACAACAAACATAACAAAGGCTTTGTTTGCTTTATGTATAGCTTTGGACGAAGCAGGGCAGTTTATGCTGTTTTGATGTTTTTAGTCATATTTTTGCTTGGTTTTTTGACATTTGGCTCAAATGCTCAAGCTGACATTTTAAATTTACAAATAGCCCTTAGTGTCATGCTTTGCGGGCTTTTACTCATCCTTGTAAATCCAAAAATTTTTATCATCAAGCTAATTGGATATTTAATTTCACTTGCTGGCGTTATGATCGCTCTTCACAATGCAAATTTACTAGGTGAAGGCTTTAGCTTATATTTTTACGCAAGCCTAGTCTTTGGCGCATTTATGATGCTCATGCTTCTTAGCTGGTTTGTTTACAACGCAAGAAGCAGCGAAATAAATGAAATTTAGTTCGCCACTCCCATAAGCACGCTTGTATAGGTGTTTTGCTTAGGTTCTGAGCTTGTTGCATCATTTACATTTATGCGACCAGTCTCAAGCCCAGCCTTTATGAGTGCTTCTTTTACTGCATTTGCACGCTCATTTGCTAGCTCAACCAGCTTTTCCTTATCCACTTCGATAGCTTTTATTGCCTCTTCTCTTAAGGCTTTATCGCTTTTATCTTTAGCGTTTGGAACGAGAGAATTTAGCACAGTGATATAATCTTTGCCACTTGAGGCGATTATTTGATTTATCTTTTGATCAAGCTTTTTTTCTTTAAAGTAGAGCACATCTATTTCGGAGTAAGTAGGCGTGATGCTAAGTTTCATCATAGGCTTTGCAGTAGTTAATTTTATAAAATCAGCTATTTTTGGTGCTTCTGAGCTTATTAGCTCGCTACTTCCAGCAAGAAAATCAATAGAGCTAAGATCCTTGCCGCCAAGCCCTAGAGCATTACCCAAAAATCTAAACGGAGCTAACGTAATGTCTGCAAAGAGTTTTTTAACAGCAGCCCAAATGACACCGCCATATTTAAAGTCAGGATCGTCTAAATTCCCCTCAACTGGTAGGTCGATATTTATTTGATTATTTTGATCGCTTAATATCGATATAGCAAGCGAAAGTGGCAAATTTACAGCATCTTTTGAATCAACCTTTTCTCCAAGTGTGAGTGTGTCAAAATTTATAAGATTTGAGCCGTTTAGTTTTGAATCAACAACGCTATAATTTAGATTTAAATTTAACTTACCTTTTTTTATTTTATAACCCAAAAATTGCCCACTATATGGTGTTATATCGATTAGATCGATATCTTTAAAATCAAGCTTAATATCGGTATTTTGCTTTAGCTCAAAAGGAAATAGTTTTGCTGTAATCTGAGAAAAACCGTTTTTACCAACTGTGCCTTTGAACTCGCCAGAACTTGGACGTTTTTTATCAATGTCGGTTAGCTTGCCATTTAGATTTGAAATCTTTGTAGCAAATGGCATAAATAGTGACGCATCTGAAAAATCAACCTCGCCGTTGTTAAGTGAGAAATTTTTGATACTAAAATTTAGCTCGTCATCTTTTTTAATAGCTGCCTTTTTGCTCTCAGTTTTTTGCTCACTTTGGGCTTTGCTTTTATCTTCTTTTACGATTTTGCTTAGATTAAATTCACGCTCTTTGCTTAGATGAGCCTTGATAAATGGTGAATTTAAAGCAACTCCAGTAATTTCAAGATTATCTTTAAAAAGTGAAATTTTATCTACATCTAAACTTTTAAACGCGATTAGCTTTTCTTTATTTTTATCATCTAATCTAATATCTTTTACGCTAAGCTTTGCGTCCGCTTTTATATCTTTTGTATAGTGAAGCTGGGCATCTGCGTTCATCTCTCCACTTGAAAGATCTGCCTCTAAAAATGGCTTTGCGTAGGCAAAATATTTTGGCAAATTTTTATCTTCAAGTTTGATTTTAGCAGTTATATCAAGTGGTTCAAGTTTGATCTTTGAGGTTAGGTCTAAATTTAGCTTTTGCGAGCTTTTCATATCCACTTTTGCGTCAAATGGCTTACTAAAATCGCTACTTAAATTTGCTATTTTTACAAACAAATTATCAAATTTATGAGCGATCTTCTCGCCTTCAAAAAGATGCGTCAAAGCGATATTGGCGTTATTTACATTGATATTTTTTATGTCAAATTTAAACTCACTCTCTTTGCTTTTTGAAGCTGATGTATTCTCTTTTTTAGTTTTAGTGCGATGATTGGCTGTTTTTGCTGGCTCTTGCTCACCAAGTCCAAGCTGGTTTATCGCGCTTAAGCCGCTATCATTTAACTCCGAGTTAAATTTTGGTCTATTTACATCGATATTCTCAGCACTCAAAGCCATATTTAAAATATCAAATTTGATCGTTTTTGTCAGCACGTCAGCGATATCTAAAATTTCTTTATTTTTTGCCTTTAAATTTATGCCATTTATACTAAGCTCATCAAGAGTTGCAAGGCTTTTATTAGTATCTTGGATAAAGCTAATGTTTGAGAATTTGGCCCCTGTCACATTTGCATTCGCATTTTTACTAAGTGGAGCATTGATACCATCAAACGCTATTTTTTCAAGCGTGAGAGCTGTTTTGTTATTTGCTAAATTTGCATTTAAATTTGAGGCATTTATATCTTTTAGATTTACTAAATTTTTACTGATTTCGTCTATTTTTAGGGCATTTGCATTTATGCTATTTAGTGCAGCTGTCGCATTTAGCTCACTTTTTTCATTTAAATTTGCTAAAAGCGAAATATCGTTTAAATTTAGTGATTTTAAGCTTGCTGTTATTGCATTTTTAAATGAAACATCGCTTAAATTTATGGCATTTAACTCTAATTTAGCATCTATCTTGTCTGCTATTTTACTTGATAGATCAAATTTTGGAAGCTCTAGCTCACCAAGGCTTAGTTCGTTTTTGCCCTCATCTATGTTTAGCGATTTTACATTTAAAAAGCTATCCTTTAAATTTATATTTGTAGCGTTCTCGTCGGCAATTAAAGCGTAATTTATTCCTAAATTTATGACCGCATTTTTAAGATTTAGTGTGTCATTATCGATAAAGCTAATCGCCACTGGATCGATACTAAAGTTCTTTATGCTGATATTGCCCTCGATTTTTAGGGGGTTTAGCTTGATATCGCCATTTAGATCGATCTTGTGAGCTAAGCTCGAGTTTGAGTCAAAGATGTGGCTACCTGCACTATTTTTCTTCGTATTTAGAGAGTTTAGCTCGTAGTTTATATCATCAAAGCTTACGTTAAATGGATTTGTGAGGTTTTGATCGCTATATGAAAATGAGCCTTTGATGATTTTTGCGTTATTTAAGGCAAAATTTATAGAGCTAGTGCTGTTATCTTCGGTAGTTGCGTTATCGTCGCTTATAAAATTGCTAAAGTTAAATTTTGAATTTTTATCTCGTAAAATTTTGACATTTGGCTCTTGAAGCCTAAAAATATCAACTTCAACTAATTTTTTAAAGATAGAAAATGGCTTTAGCTTGATGTCGATTTGCTTTGTGCTAAAAAGTGGCGAAGTAGTGTTTAGCTCGGTATTTGTGGCATTTAGCTCAAAGGTAAATGGATTAAATTTAGCCTCTTTTACAAAAAGTGTTGCGTTGTAGTCTTTTAGATACTTTGGAGCGATATTTTTAATGCCATAAGGTACTCCAAAAAATCCAAGAATAGTATAAATAACTAAAAGTGAAACTACGCAGATGGCTGAAATAAGTGCTGTTTTTTTATTTTTCTTCATTGTAAAATTTGCCTTGTTGTTGTCTAAAATAGGGAGAGATTTTACTTCAAAAAAGGTTAAAAGATAGTTAGAAATTTAAAACTTCTATACTATAAATTTACATTTAGCTTAATAACACTTTTATACGATTCGTATTACTATGCAGAAATATTTTTAAACAAAGGGGATTGTGATGAAGAAAATTTTATTTGTATTTTTCTTGTTGTTTAGCACCTATCTTTACGCAAATGAGAGTAAAGTCGTGGTCGCTATCGAGGAGCAAACACCTCGTATAAATCCACTCTACGATGAGGATCACGATCCTACGCTTTCACTCGTTTTTTCGGGGCTTACGAGCCATGATGAAAATAGCAACATCGTACCAGAGCTTGCGAAGTCTTGGCAAGTAAGCAATGATGGGTTGGAGTATATTTTTGAGCTAAGAGATGATGCTTTTTGGCATGATGGGGTGAAATTTAGCGCAAAAGACATTAAATTTACTATCGAAGCGGCTCAAGATAAGAAGCTAAACGCGCCTGCTATCTCAAATTATGAAGTGGTAAAAAGTGTTGAAATTTTAGGTGATTATAAAGTAAAGATTACGCTTAATGAGCCTTTTCCACCATTTCTTGACGCACTTAGTTTTGGTGTTTTGCCTGAGCACATTTTAAAAGGTAAAGATATCTCAACTGATAAATTTAACGAGGCACCCATCGGCACTGGCGCATACAAGCTTGTAAAGTGGAAAAAAGATGAGAGTTTGGAGTTTGTGGCAAATGATAAATTTTACAAGGGTGAGCCAAAGATAAAAAGGGTATTTTTTAAAATTGTTGGTGATGAAAATTTAAGGCTCGTTGGGCTTAAAAGTGGCGAGATCGATGTTGCGCTCATCTCTCCAACTGGCGTAAATTTCATAAAAGATGATAAAAAATTAAGCTTGCTTAAATTTAAAAGTGCGGACTATAGAGCTTTGATGTTTAACTTTAATGATCCTCTTTTTCAAGATAAAAATGTAAGGATCGCCCTAAACTACGCGGTCAATAAAGATGAGATCGTTAAAAAACTATTTCACGGATATGCAAGCGTAGCGAACAATCCGATAGAAAAAAGCTTTGCAAACGACAGCGAGTTTAAATTTAGCTACGATCCGCAAAAGGCTAGGGAGCTGCTTGAAAAGAGCGGCTTTAAGAAAAACAAGGCTGGCTTTTTTGAAAAGGACGGCAAGGAACTTGGCTTTGACATCTACGCTTTTAATAACGACATCTTAAGGGTCAATCTAGCCAAAATTTTAAGCAGTGAGCTAAATAAATTTGGCGTGAGAGCCAAGGCCTACGCAAAGCCAAGAACAGCCTTTAGCATAAGCGAGGTTGATAGCTTTATTATTGGCTGGGGAAGCCCGTTTGACCCAGATTTTCACACGTATAGAATTTTTGGTGGATTTGCAGACATCGATGTCAATGAAAATGGCTGGAATTTTAGCCACTACAAGGACGCAAACGTCGATCTTGCCTTAAAAAACGCGAGATATACAAAGGACGTGGAGCTTAGGAAAAAATACTACAAAGAATTTCTAAAAGCACTTTTTGAAAATCCACCTTACATTTTTATAGCCTATCTCGACTATCCGCTCGTTTTTAACAACAAAATTTCAGGCATAAAAACGCAAATTTTAGGTCACCATGGGGCTGGATTTTTATGGAACATAAGAGAGTGGCAAGTAAAATAGTGGATAAAAACTTTGTTTAGAGCCATTTTGAAAACAGCGATCTCAAGCCTTGGGTTGCTGTTTTTCATCTCATTTTTTCTATTTTTGCTCATATACTTTTTGCCAGGAAATGTCACTGACGCGATGTTTTTGCGAAGTGAGGCGATGAGCGTGGCTATAAAAGAGCAAATTTTAGAAAATTTGGGGCTAAAAGATGGCTTTTTTGTGCAGTATTTTAGATGGCTAGCTCGCTTTCTCACAGGGGACTTTGGCACTAGCTTTGTAAGTGGGGCAAGTGTTTTTTTACTCATTAAAGAGAGGCTTTTAAACTCGCTTATTTTGTTTTTTGCCTCATTTTTTCTGATAGTTTTTTTGTCCTTTTTCTTGGGGCTTTTAAGCGCCATTTATAAAAATAAATTTGCCGATATCTTTATAAATTTTAGCTCCTTTTTGCTGGCATCACTGCCGCATTTTTACATCGCTCTTGTGCTAATAGCGATCTTTAGCGTCTATCTAAATTTGCTACCAAGCTCTGGGGCAAACAAGCTAGGATCTAGCGGCGTTGGGGCTAAATTTATCATCTTGCCAACGCTTGCCATCATCTTGCCACACCTTGGTGCAAATGTGAAATTTGTAAGAGACAGGCTAAATCAAAGCCTAAATACTGACTTTATCCAGACGGCTCACGCTAGAGGCTTGGGACGTGGCAAAATTTATCTCTTTGCCATAAAGCACGCAAGCACCGATATGGTTTATTATTTCGCCACACTTGTGGCTGGCGTTTTTGCTGGCTCGTACGTCATTGAGAGTATTTTTTCATTTCCGGGCATAGGCAAACTAAGTCTTGATGCAGTGATCGCCAAAGACTATCCAGTCGCACTTGCAACCATTTTGCTAACAGCCATTTTTGTCGTTTTTGCAAATTTACTAGCAAAAATTTTCGCTATCTTGGCAGATAAGAGAAATTTATGAGAAAAGTCATATTTTTCCTAGCCTGTTTTGTCTTTTTAGCGCTTGTTGCATTTGCCTTTGTGACGCCATTTTTCTCTAAATTTGAGCCAAATTTTACTGACTTTATGGCGGTAAATTTAGCCCCAAGTAGCGAGCATATCTTTGGCACTGACATCCTAGGCAGGGACAATCTCATAAGAGTTGCCTACGCGCTTAAAAACTCGCTTCTTATCTTGCTTTTAGCTGGCTTTTTAACGACGCTTTTTTCGCTCATCTATGCATATTTTGGCACGAGTAAGAGCAGAGTTTGCGAGAGCCTTTTTGATAAGGGACTTGATGCATTTTTAAGCATACCAAACATCGTTTTTATCATGCTTTTTAGCTCATTTAGTAGCGGAGATCTGCTTATCACCTCGTTTATCATCGCCATTTGCTCGTTCATGCAGGGCGCAAAAGTTTTTATGCAAAATTTAAGACTTAGTAAAAAGTGCGACTACGCCGAGCAAGCCGTAATAAATGGAGCTGGTAAATTTAGTCTTATCTGCTTTGAAATTTTGCCAAATTTAAAGCATCTAATAGTTAGTATCTTTGGCATAAACGCGATAAACGCTGTCGTCATGGAGGCCACGCTTGGCTTTTTTGGCGTGGGTAGCGACGCAAATAAAATAAGCCTTGGCATCATGCTAAATGAGAGCAAAGAGGCGCTTTTTCTCGGCTCTTGGTGGATGGTGCTTTTCCCTGGCGTGACACTCTTTTTGCTCATCCTTGCAACCTCGATCATCACGTCAAATTCAAAAAATGGCAATATAAAAATATGATAGAGATTAAAAATTTAAACGTTTTTTATAAGGATAAGAAGCTTTTGCGAGAGCTTGATTTTGCCATGAGTGAGGGTAAATTTATAGGTATCACGGGTGCAAGTGGCAGTGGTAAATCGCTCTTTGCAAAGAGCTTAATAAAGCTTTTTGATGATGATTTTAGAGTGAGGGCAGATAAATTTAGCATTTATAAAAAAGATATCTTAAAACTTAGCCACAATGAGCTAAAAGAGCACCGAAAAAAGGTCGCTGCGCTCATCTTTCAAAACTCAGTTGCCAGTCTTCATCCGCTCTTAAACGTGGGCGATCATTTTAACGCCTATCTTGGCGGCGATAATAAATCAAATAAAGAGCTTGCATTTGCTTATTTTAGGGAGTTTGGGCTGGGTAATGCAAATCTCATCTGGCACAAATACTCATACGAGCTAAGTGGCGGCGAGGCGAGCCGTGTACAGATCGCTCTTGCGCTTTGCTTAAAGCCAAAAATTTTAATCTGCGACGAGATAACAAGCGGGCTTGATAGCATTAGCGGTAGCCACGTGGCGGGCATCTTGGAGAGTTTAAAGGGTAAGATGAGCGTCGTCTTTATCTCTCACGATGAGGCGCTAACGAACTATCTTAGTGATGAGATTTGGCAGATGAGAGATGGGCGGCTAAATTTAAAGGAAAATGCATGAAAATAAGGCTTGAAAATGTATCAAAAAGTTTAAGCTTTAAGGAGCATTTTAACGCTAGAGCTGAAGTGCTGCACCTTTTAGAGGGGATAAGTTGCGAGCTTGATGATGGCGAAAATTTAGCCATTTTGGGGCAAAGTGGCAGTGGCAAAAGCACGCTTGCAAAGCTAATATCATCTAGCGAGCCAAAAAGCGGGGGCAAAATTTATATAAACAGTGAAGAGATCACAGACAAAAATGAGCTAAAAAAAGATATCAGATATATCTTGCAAAACCAAAAACAAGCCCTAAATCCAGCGCTAAAAGTAAAAACTGCCATCGCTCACGTGAGGTCGTATCTTAAGCTTAGCTTTAGCGAAAATGAGCTCAAAGAGCTTTTGGTAAATTTAAATTTAAAAGATGAAATTTTAGAAAAATATCCATCTCAACTAAGTGGCGGCGAGGCGACAAGGGTTGGGATACTGCTAGCGCTTCTTTCAAAGCCAAAAATCCTAATCTGCGACGAGATAACAAGCGGGCTTGATAATGAGACGAAGCAAAAGATCATAAATTTGCTTTTAAGCTTAGATGAAAAGATCGGCATTATTTTTATCACGCACGATATTTTAAGTGCGATGAAGATAGCACAAAAAGTGCTAATAATCGAGGCTGGCAAGCAGGTGGCGTGGGGTAAATTTGATGCTCTTGCAAGCCAAAATGTCCTTAAAAAATACCTCGATGCTGCAAAAATTTATAAAAATAATCTTTGATATAATGCAAGCAAAAAAAGGTTAAATTTTGCTAGTTCACATCTGCTGCTCGGTCGATAGCCACTACTTTTTACAGCGCCTACGAAAAGATCATCCAAATGAGCGCATAGTAGGCTATTTTTATGATCCAAACATACATCCATATAGCGAATTTTTACTGCGTTTTGAGGACGTGAAACGAAGCTGTGAGAAGCTTGGCATTAAGCTAATATGTGGCGAGTATGACTACGAAGCGTGGCTTGGTGGTACAAAGGGGCTTGAAGATGAGCCAGAAAAGGGTAAAAGGTGCGAATACTGCTTTGACTTTCGTATGAAAGACTCAGCTAAAAAGGCACTTGAGCTAGGACTTAGTAAGATCACGACGACGCTTTTGATGAGCCCAAAAAAGGACTTTTCTCAGCTTAAAAAGGCGCTTGATGAGGCGGTGGCTGGCTCAAATTTAGAAGCTGTTGCGGTTGATTATAGAAAAAATGGCGGCACAAGCGAGCAGTTTATCCTCGCTAAAAAAGACAAGCTCTATCACCAAAATTATTGTGGCTGCGTCTTTGCCTTAAAAAAACAGCGCGACTCGCAAAATTTACCCCAAAGTGAGCTAATGAGCGAGCTGCACGCAAGGGCGCTTTATGGCAGCATTGAGGCTAGGCTTGAGCTTTACAAAAAGGTGCGCCTTTGCGAGGCGAGAGGAGAGAAATTTCACCTTTTTAGAAGGCGATTTTTAAACTACAGGCTTTTGCGCGCTAGTGTTAAATTTGAAGCAGTTGTGGTGCCAAGCTACTTTGTGCTCTACTCTGGCTTTAAAAGAGAGAGCTTAAAGCTTAACGTGGAGTGCGATTGCGAGATCGATGATGAGCTAAAAGAGGGCACGATATTTATGAGCATAGAGCACTTTAATAAATTTACAAATAGCAAATTTAAAAGTGTTGATGAGCTTTGCAAAAGGCCGCTTGAGCTTGATGATGAGCTAAAATTTCGCCGTGATATAAGCGGGGAGTTTTCGCAAAATCCTATCATCATCCTAGACGAGGTCAAAAAGGGTAGCTACGAAATTTACGCAAAGGCTGTTTTTTATAACGATAGCGAAGAAATTTTGGTTTTAGACTAAAAGGTGAGTTTATAAAATTTATCTTAAAGCAGTGAATTAAATTTTTGCCACATAAGGCGAAATTTAGAGATTTTTAAAAGAGGCTAATAATTTTTTTCTTAGTATAAATTTGTTACAATCTGCCAAAATTTACATTACTAAGGCTAAAACGTGATAGACGTCGTAGAAATTCAAAAAATTCTCCCACATAGATTTCCATTTTTACTTATAGATAGAGTTGTCGAGCTAGAGCCTGCAAAAAACATTGTCGCTTATAAAAATGTAACCATTGGCGAGCCGATATTTCAGGGGCACTTCCCGGGCCATCCGATATATCCTGGCGTAATGATAATCGAAGGCATGGCGCAAGCTGGCGGCGTGCTAGCATTTAAGAGTATGAGCGACGAGCATCAAGCTGGCATTGAAAATAAAGTAGTCTATTTTATGAGCATAGACGGAGCAAAATTTCGCCATCCAGTCCGTCCTGGAGATAGGCTAGAGTATAGACTAAATGTGCTAAAGCACAAGGGAAATATCTGGGTGCTTGAAGGTAAGGCATATGTAGATGACGCACTTTGCGCTGAGGCTGAACTAAAAGCGATGATAGTAGATAAATAGGCTTTAAAAAAAGAGAGACAATGAAAAATATCCACCAAACAGCCGTTATAGAAGATGGAGCGATCATTGGAGATGACGCAAATATCGAGGCTTATGCATTTGTAAGTAAAGATGCGGTCCTTGGCAACAACGTCACGATAAAACAAGGCGCAAGGGTGCTTGGTAAGACGAGGATCGGCGATAACTCTCGTGTATTTAGCTATGCGATCGTAGGCGACATCCCACAAGATATCAGCTATAAAGATGAGATTGATACCGGCGTTATTATCGGAGAGCACGCAACTATACGTGAGTTTTGCACGATAAACTCAGGCACGCACAAAGGCGATGGTATAACAAGGATCGGTGATAATGCCTTTATCATGGCCTACTCTCACATCGCACATGATTGCATCATTGGTAACAACGTCATTTTGGCAAATAACGCAACCCTGGCAGGTCACGTCGAGCTTGGTGACTACGCTGTTGTGGGTGGTCTTACGCCTATTCATCAGTTTGTTAGAGTGGGTGAGAGCTGCATGATCGCAGGTGCAAGCGCGCTTAGCCAGGATGTTGTGCCATTTTGCCTAGCTGAGGGCAATAGAGCATATATAAGAAGCTTAAATTTAGTCGGCATTAGACGTAGATTTGACAAAGAGCAGGTTGAAGAGCTTGTTCGCGCTTATAAATTTTTGTTTAATCAAGGCATTAGCCTAAAAGATCAAGCAAACGAGCTGATCGCTAAAACCAGCGACGAAAACGTAAAGAAAATGTGTAAATTTATATTAGAAACGACAAGAGGAATTCCGCTTGCAAAAGGAAGAGATTAATGGCTAGAAAGTGTAATTTTTGTGGAGAGGCAGAGTCTGCCGAGAGAAGATTACTTGCAGATATCGAAGGAAATGCCTATATATGCGAGTATTGTATCGCTGCTGCATACGATATGATACATGGAGATACTAGCGTAGAAGAGAGTAAAAATGACGAAACGATAGAGTATCAAAAGCTCACTCCAAAGGAGCTAAAAGCTGTACTTGATAACTATGTGATCGGTCAAGATAGGGCTAAAAAGGTCTTTAGCGTCGGCGTATATAACCACTATAAGAGAATTTTTAAACAAAGCGACATCAAAGACGATACTGAAATTTCAAAATCAAACATCTTGCTTGTTGGCCCAACTGGAAGTGGTAAGACGTTGATGGCTCAGACTTTAGCGAGATTTCTTGATGTGCCTATCGCAATTTGTGACGCCACAAGCCTAACTGAGGCTGGATATGTCGGTGAGGATGTTGAAAATATCCTAACAAGGCTCTTGCAAGCTGCAAATGGCGATGTTAAAAAGGCGGAGCAGGGCATTGTCTTTGTAGATGAGATCGATAAGATCGCTAGAATGAGTGAAAATAGAAGCATCACAAGAGACGTTTCGGGCGAAGGCGTACAGCAAGCACTTTTAAAGATCATCGAAGGTAGCGTCGTGAACATCCCACCAAAAGGCGGCAGAAAACATCCAAACCAAGACTTCATCCAGATAGATACGACAAATATCTTATTTGTTTGCGGCGGTGCATTTGACGGACTTCTTGATATTATCGAGAGAAGAGTTGGTAAAAACGTACTTGGATTTAATCAAGAAAAACGTGGCAAAAACGAAAAAGAAAATTTACTAAGCCTACTTGAGCCAGACGATCTTGTAAGATATGGCCTCATCCCAGAGCTTATTGGCAGACTTCACGTAGTAGCTACTTTGAACGAGATAACAAAAGAAGATATGGTTAAAATTTTAACCGAGCCAAAAAATGCGATATTAAAACAATACCAAAAGCTTTGTGCGATTGATGGTGCTACGCTTAAATTTGATGATGAGGCACTTGAAGAGATAGCAAGTTTAGCTATCGAGCGAAAGACTGGAGCCAGAGGGCTTAGAAGTATAATGGAAGAGCTTATGACAGACATAATGTATGAGCTACCAGAGTTAAAAGAGTATGATATTGTTATCTCAAAAGAGACTGTAAAAGATAAGGCAAAGCCAATTTTAATAAAGCACGATAAGAAAATAGCGTAAAGGAAATAGATGTTTTTAGATCAGGTTATAGGTTTTTTCTCAAGTGATATGGGTATAGATCTAGGTACGGCAAATACACTTGTTTTGGTAAAGGATAAAGGCATAATAATAAATGAGCCTTCTGTTGTTGCGGTAAGGCGTGAGAAATATGGCAAACAAAAAATTTTAGCGGTCGGACATGCTGCAAAAGAGATGGTAGGAAAAACTCCAGGCGATATCGAGGCGATAAGGCCGATGAGAGATGGCGTTATTGCGGATTTTGATATGACTGAGCGCATGATACGCTATTTTATAGAAAAGACTCACAAAAGAAAGAGCTTTCTACGCCCAAGGATCATCATCTCAGTTCCTTATGGGCTAACCCAGGTTGAAAGAAAGGCTGTTAGAGAAAGTGCCTTAAGCGCTGGAGCAAGAGAGGTATTTTTGATCGAAGAGCCTATGGCAGCAGCGATTGGCGCAAATTTACCAGTTCGTGAGCCACAGGGTAACCTGGTAGTTGATATCGGTGGTGGTACGACTGAGATAGGTGTTGTCTCGCTTGGTGGTCTAGTTATTTCAAAATCAATCCGCACAGCTGGTGATAAGATTGATATTAGCATTGTTAATTACATAAAAGAAAAATATAACCTACTAATAGGTGAGAGAACAGGCGAGGAGATAAAGATCGCTGTAGGTTCTGCTGTGCAGCTTGAAAAAGAGCTAAGTGTAGTGGTAAAAGGTCGCGACCAGGTAAGTGGTCTTTTAAGTAGAGTCGAGCTAACAAGCGAAGATGTAAGAGAGGCGATGAGAGAGCCACTAAAAGAGATCGCAGATGCGCTTAAAACCGTGCTTGAGATGATGCCACCTGATCTTGCTGGCGATATCGTGGAGACTGGTATCGTACTAACTGGTGGTGGAGCGCTTATTAGAGGACTTGATAAATTTTTATCTGATATCGTTAAACTTCCAGTTTTTGTAGCTGACGAGCCACTGCTTGCGGTTGCTAGAGGAACAGGCAAGGCACTTGAAGAGATCGGACTTTTACAACAGCTGACAAATGAAGAGTAAGATTGTTCTTTTTGTTTTTATAGCGTTGCTTGCAGGAGCTTCGATATTTAAGGGTGAAATTTTAAGCAACGTTTCTATTAAATTTAGCAACTACGCTATAAATTCATATGACAATTTTGCTAAAAGTATAAAAGACTACATAAATGAGTATTTTAGGCAGGCTAGTGAGATAGAGAAGCTAAGAGCGCAAAATCAAGAGCTAGAGCGCGCAGCTACGCTTCTATCGACATTTGCAAATGAGCTAAATCAGATTTTAAAAGATAAAAATTCGACTGCCTATACTCCAGCTGTCAAGTTAGTAAAAGGGCTTAGTTACGTAAATATTGGAGATTATAATAAAATTTGGATAAGTAAATTTGAAGGATACGATCCAAATAAAATTTACGGGCTCATATATCAAGGAAGTAGCGCTGGTATCGTCATATCAAAAGACGGCAAGCCACTAGCTTACTTACAAAATGACCCTAAAAGTATCTTTGCTGTCTATATAGGAAATGATAAAATTCCAGGCGTTGCCCATGGAAATCAAGGTCAAATAATGGTGAAATTTATCCCACAATGGCTCAGTCCAAAAGAGGGCGATGAGGTCTTTACAAGCGGGCTTGATGGGATATTTTTTAGTGGGGTGCCAGTAGGGCGCGTGAGTAAAATTTTAAAAGAGAGCTCATATCAAAGTGTGATAGTTGAGCCTTATGTAAAACTAAACATACCAAACTACCTATACGTTGTTACAAAGGAAAAATGATGCCAAAAAGAACAGATATAAATACCATTTTGCTAATAGGCTCTGGCCCTATCGTCATCGGTCAAGCGTGCGAATTTGACTACTCAGGCACGCAAGCAGCCAAGACGCTAAAAGAGCTTGGATATCGCGTAGTGCTTATCAACTCAAATCCAGCCACCATCATGACTGATCCAAATTTTGCCGACGCAACGTATATTGAGCCGATCACAAAAGATAGTATTTTAAAGATTATCGAAAAAGAAAATATTGATGCCATCTTGCCAACGATGGGCGGTCAAGTAGCGCTAAATGCCGCTATGGATGTCTTTGAGAGTGGTCTTTTAAAGGATGTGAAATTTCTTGGTGCAAACCCAGAAGCGATAAAAAAGGGTGAAGATAGACAAATTTTTAAAGCAACTATGCAAAAGATTGGCATGGACCTGCCTGAGAGTAGATATGCTTATAACATGGACGATGCGCTAAATGCAGCAAATGAGATAGGCTTCCCACTAATAATAAGAGCTAGCTATACGCTTGGTGGTGCAGGAAGCGGTGTAGCTTATAATATGGATGAGTTTAAAGAGCTAGCCAATACTGGCCTTGACGCAAGCCCAATACATGAAATTTTAATAGAAGAGAGTTTGCTTGGCTGGAAAGAGTACGAGATGGAGGTCATCAGAGATAGAAATGACAACTGCATCATTGTCTGTTCGATCGAGAATTTTGACCCAATGGGCGTTCATACAGGCGATAGCATCACGGTCGCACCAGCACTAACACTCACAGATAAAGAGTATCAGGCTATGCGTGACGCTAGCTTTGCCATACTTCGTGAGATCGGCGTTGATACGGGCGGCAGCAACGTGCAGTTTGCCATAGACCCAAAAAGTGGCCGCATGATCGTTATCGAGATGAACCCACGCGTGAGCCGCAGCTCAGCCCTTGCTAGTAAAGCTACTGGCTATCCTATCGCAAAGGTTGCGACGCTACTAGCAGTTGGCTTTAGCCTAGATGAGATCAAAAACGACATCACAGGCACGCCTGCTAGCTTTGAGCCGGTGATTGATTACATCGTGACAAAAATTCCACGTTTTACATTTGAGAAATTCCCAGGGTCAAACCCATATCTAGGCACTGCGATGAAGTCAGTTGGTGAGGTCATGGCGATAGGTAGGACATTTAAAGAGAGTATCCAAAAGGCGCTTTGCAGCCTAGAGCGCGACCTTTGCGGATTTAATAGCTTAAATTTAGAAAAAAATGCCTTGGTTTATGGCATCAGAAATGCAAACGAGCAGAGAATTTTATATATTGCGCAGGCATTTAGGGATGGCTTTAGTGTGGCTGAGGTGCATGAGTTTAGCAAGATCGATCCTTGGTTTTTAGAACAAATTTATGAGATAGTTAAATTTGAAGATAAGATCGACATGGATATATTAAACAACGAAGAGCTGCTACGAGAGGTCAAAAGCATGGGCTTTTCAGACAAAATGATAGCTGTGCTTATAAATGAAAAAGACGATCTTGAGCTTAGTCAAAATGATATCTATTTTGCTAGGCAGAAGCTTGGTATCGAGCTTGAATACAACGAGGTCGATACTTGTGCAGGCGAATTTAAGGCACTAACGCCGTATCTTTACTCATCTACAAATATCACTAAATTTCCTAAAAAAGAGCTGGCAAAAGATGCTAAAAAGGTGATGATAATAGGCGGCGGTCCAAATAGGATCGGCCAGGGAATAGAGTTTGACTACTGCTGCGTGCACGCAAGCTACGCCCTAAGAGACCTTGGTGTAAAAACGATAATGTATAACTGCAACCCAGAAACCGTCTCAACCGACTACGATACGAGCGATATTTTGTACTTTGAGCCGATTGATTTTGAGCACGTTAGATCAGTCATCGAGCGTGAAAAGCCAGACGGCGTGATCGTGCATTTTGGCGGCCAAACTCCGCTTAAATTTGCAAAGCGCCTAAGCGTGATCGGCGCTAAGATCATCGGTACAACTGCAAGAGTGATCGATGTGGCCGAGGATAGAAAGAAATTTAGCGAATTTATAAATAAAATTGGCGTCCTTCAGCCTAAAAATGACACCGCTACGAGCCTAGAAGAAGCCTTGCAAAAAGCCGCAACTATCGGCTATCCAGTACTCGTTCGCCCAAGCTACGTTTTAGGCGGTAGGGCAATGAGAAGAGTGCATAGCGAGAGCGAACTAAAAGAGTATATGAATGAGGCAGTAAAGGTTAGCAACCACTCGCCAGTGCTACTTGATAAATTTTTACAAGACGCAAAAGAGCTTGATGTAGACGCAATATGTGACGGCAAAGAGGTCTATATAGGTGCTATAATGGAGCACATAGAGGAGGCTGGAATTCACTCTGGCGACTCAGCTTGCATATTGCCACCGATGAGTTTAAGTGATGAAATGATAAAAAAAGTAGAGAAGCAAACTAGGGATATTGCGCTAAATTTAGGCGTTGTCGGCCTTATGAATATCCAGTTTGCCATCTATGAAAATGAGCTTTATATGATAGAAGTAAATCCTCGTGCAAGTAGGACTGTGCCGTTTGTGAGCAAGGCTACTGGCGTGCCTATGGCAAAGGTAGCAACAAGAGTTATGTGGCAGGGAAATTTACGTGAGGCGCTTAAATTTTATGATGATTATAGAGTTGTTTATGAGGACGGCGACATCCTAAAACCTCGCGTAAGTTCGCATATTTGTGTAAAAGAGTGTGTATTGCCGTTTAACAAGCTAAGCGGCGCTGATCTCATCCTTGGTCCTGAGATGAAGAGTACGGGCGAAGTAATGGGCATAAGCCACGATTTTGCAAGCTCATTTGCAAAGAGTCAGATCGCTGCGAGCAACACTTTGCCAAGCAAAGGTAGGGTCTTTTTAACGCTAGCCGACGCTGATAAATCTTACGCGCCTGATCTTGCAAGAGAACTAATAGCACTTGGTTTTAGCATCATCGCAACTGGCGGTACGCATAAAATTTTAAGTGAAGCTGGCGTTGAGGCTGAGTTTGTCTATAAGATAAGCGAAGGCAGACCAAACGTCGAAGATAGGCTAAAAAACGGCGACATCGCACTTGTTATAAATACAAGTGATACAAAATCAAGCGTGGATGATGGCAAAAAGATCCGCCAAAACGTGCTTAGATTTAAAATTCCATATTTTACAACGATCCGTGCAGCACTTGCGGCCGCTAAGTCGCTAAGTGCAGTTCAAACTGGAAAAGCACTTGAAGTAAAAAGCTTGCAAGAGTATCTAAGCGAGAAATGAACCAAAAAGAGTGCGTAGTAGAAGCGTTAGCTAGCCTTGGTGGCATGGCAACGCTTTTTGATCTTTATCATAAAACTGATGTTAGCACTTGGGGTAGTAAAACTCCATTTGCTAGCATAAGACGGATAGTACAGACTAATAAAGAATTTTATAAGATCAGAGCCGGACTTTGGGGGCTTTGTGAGTTCAGAGATAAAAATTTAGCCAAAACAGGCGATAGTAAGAGTGAGCAAAATGAGAAATTTACACATTCTTATTTTCAAGGCGTTATCGTTGAGATAGGAAATTTAAGACATTTTCAAACATTCATCCCAGCTCAAGATAAGAACAAAATTTATAAATCAGATAAGAAACTTTGCGAGCTTGCGAGCTTGAGTGAGATATATAAATTTAGTTATGAAGATATCGTTAAAAGAGCAAAAACAATAGATGCAATATGGTTTAACGAAAGAAATTTGCCAAACTCGTTTTACGAAGTTGAACATAGTACAGACTTTAAAAATTCACTAAATAAATTTTTTGAGCTTCAAGACTTTAATGCTAGGATGTTTATAGTCGCAGACAAAAAGAGGGAAAGAGAGTATGAAAGCGTTTTGAGAGCTAGCATCTACGAGCAGATAGCTCAAAAGGTAAAATTTGCTAGTTACGAAGATATATCAAGGCAGCTTGAAAGAGAGAGTGAGCAAGCATTTATAAAAATGGGGATTTAATGAGTGAATTTGAAGTTGAGATAACTGAAATTTTAAGTAAAAAAATAAAGTTTAAAGCAAAAGATCAGCATGAGGCATGTAAGATCGCCAAAAAGGCTTATGAAAAGAGCGAGATCGTGCTTGGAGCTGATGATCTTACTGAGGTGAAATTTAAATCTTGTCCACAAGTAAGCCAAAAGATCAAGGTAAAAAATGAATAATATAACTCCTTTTGATGAATTTATGGCAAGTTTAAAAGAGACAAATGCTACACTTGGCTACTTTTGTGATTTTGAAAAATGTTCTAAGAACCTTGCGAAGGTCGCTATCAAACTTAATGCTTTAAATTCTTTGCTTGGTTCAAAAGATTTGAAAACAGATATTTTCAGAATGAAACCTTTCTGAAATTAAATTCGCAAAATTTGTTCCACTGCGGTTTTTTCTAGCGTTTGTATCAAGTCCAACTTCCACGCCAAATACATAATCACATAAATTTTTAATTTTTCTATCCTTGAAAACTTCATCAAGCCCAGTCTCTAAAAGAAAGCTGTAAATTTTCTCTGGCTCATCAAAATAACTCTTTAGCTCAAGTAAACTGCCGCTTGAGCTCACAACTTTTCTACCACTTTCTCGAACGGCAATTAGTAAATTTAGTACCTCAAAGCAGCTTCGATATTCTCTAAAAAGTGTGAAAATATCTGCTTTCAAGCTGAAGTATCAAGCTCAAATTTTTCATTAAATTTAGGTAGTGATGTGAAGATATTTGATTTTTCGACTCGCATACAAAATATCACTTATCTAATCGAAGCAAATTTTTATAGTGGCGGTGGCTCGAAATTAAACGAAGTAGCAAGAGCCTACATCGAAATAGCCAAAAAGATCTCATATTTGCCAGAGTATAAATTTATCTGGATCACTGATGGCTGGGGTTGGCACGATGCTAGAAATAAGCTACAAGAAGCCTATAAGAGTGTAAGGATTTATAATCTTGCAAATTTGCACCTTTTTATAAATGAGCTTAAAAATGCATAACGGTTTTAGGCTCATAAATGGCGACTGCTTTAGCGAACTAGCTAAATTTAAAGGCGAGTTTGATCTTATCTTTGCGGATCCACCATATTTTCTTTCAAATGGCGGACTTAGCATCCAAAGCGGGCAGATAGTTAGCGTAAATAAAGGTAAGTGGGATGAGGGCACAAATATCGATGAAATTGATGAATTTAACCTAAAATGGCTCAAGCTTGCTAAGCGATCACTTAGTGATAATGGCAGTATAATGATAAGTGGGACATATCACAATATCTTTTCTATCGGTAGGGCGCTTCAAAAGCTTGATTATAAAATTTTAAATATCATTACATGGCAAAAGACTAATCCTCCGCCAAATTTTAGCTGTAGGTATCTAACGCATAGTACTGAGCAGATCATTTGGGCTAGAAAAGATGAGAGACATAAACACATCTTTAACTATGAGCTTATGAAGCGGATAAATGGAGATAAACAGATGAAAGATGTGTGGAGTTTTGCTGCGATTTCTCCTTGGGACAAAGTATGCGGTAAGCACCCTACACAAAAACCACTTTCGCTTTTGATAAGGCTTATTTTGATGGCAAGTAATGAAAATAGTGTCATTTGTGATCCATTTGCAGGCTCTGCAACAACCGGCATAGCTGCAAATTTGTTGGGTAGAGATTTTGTTGGTATTGAAAAAGAACCAGAATTTATAGATATTGCACTTAAGCGAAAGGCTGAGCTAGAAGCAAATTTTATAAATTTTAGAGATAAATTTAGTGATATAAAAATGCTTGAGAGCTTAAAATTTGTCTAGATTCAAGATACCTTACTTTACAACGATCCGCGCAGCACTTGCAGCTGCTAAGTCGCTAAGCTCGGTACAAACCGGCAAAGCACTTGAGGTAAAAAGCTTGCAAGAGTATTTATCTAAAAAATAATAAATTTAAGGCAGTTTAGCTTATAGCTAAACTGTTTTTAAAGTATTGCTGGAAGCAGTATATGTCTATGTATGGTATTTTGCCTTGAATTTTAGTCTAGCTTTCATAAATCTAGTAATATTAAAGCTTATGTTTAATATAATCTCACTCAAAAGGAGAGATTATGAAAATTTTAAATGCTTTATTTACGGGTATTATATTTGTCCTTGCTCCTATTTTTACGCTATTTGTTGGAATTTACAACAACTACTTTTCTTACTATGGCATAAGCGAGTATTTTAATGTTATTTTTGTTGATAACGTGCCTTTCTTATGGCTTTTGCCTGTATTTTTTATATTTGGATATTGCTTTTTTTACGCGCCTTTTAGAAAAATTTTTAGAGCCTTTTATTTGGTTTTGCTGATAGTTTGTGCTTTTAGTTGGTATCCTGACTTTGGACGCACTTTAGGAGAGAATTATTTTATGAGCAAATCGCTATCTTTAGATATTTCATCAAATTTAGAAAATGAGCAAAAGACTGATGGAAAGATACTTTATGAAGGACGAAGAGAAATTTATTTTTTAAGAAGCGATAATAATAAAGTCGTTAAAATTTCAAAGTAAAGTTTTACCTTTATTTAGTTAAAATGGCATAAAAATTTAAAGGTTTAAAATGCGTTTAAAACTCCCACACGTTCCGTATATTTCACATAAAATAGCAATAGATCTTCTAAATTGTGGTTTCGTAAGACTAAATAAAGGCATTGAGCCAATCGTAGCAAAAACAAGTGAAATTTTAACAGTCGATATTCAAAAAGAAAGAGCTTTAGATGAACGAGTAAATGAGCTTTTGGAGAAAAATGAAGACGAGATGCAAACTATGCAAATTGACCGCAAAAATATGTTTTGGCTCGTTAAAAAGAAGCTTGCAGGTGAATTTGATGTAATCTTAACCCACGAAGATAGATTTAGTAATATCGCTCACAAAGTGCTTGAAACTATTTGGAAGAGCGGCCTTGTTGATTATAATGTATCTGAAAATCGCGTAAAAAATGTGATTTATAACTCAATAGACGAGTACTTAAAAAGCTATGAGAAGATAGAAGATGATGTCTATGAAATGATACAAAACTATAAACATAAGCTAATCCCAGGAACTGATGAATATGATCTTGTCTTTGAGCGTTTATATCAAGATGAGCTTAAAAAAAGAGGCATGCTTTAATGAAAGCTTACATCTATATTGAAAATGGTATTTTTTTAGAAGCAAAAGCTTTTGGTGCTCACGGCGAGTGTGCAGGTGAGCTCGTCTTTAATACCTCGATGACTGGCTATGAAGAGATCATGAGCGATCCAAGCTATGCTGGTCAGTTTATCGTCTTTACTATGCCAGAAATAGGCATAGTAGGTATAAACGAAGACGATATGGAGAGTCTTAGAATTCATGCAAGTGGCGTTATAATGAGAAGCTACAACGAGACTCCGTCAAACTACCGCTCGCAAAAATCTTTGGGAAAATTTTTCGAAGAGCAAGGTAAATTTGGCGTTTATGACATTGATACTAGATACCTTACAAAGATGCTACGTGATGAAGGTGCCTTGATGGCTTATATCTCAACACAAATAAGCGATAAAGACGAGCTAAAACGCAGGCTTGAAAGTAGCGGGCGTATCGAAAATATAAACTACGTAAAAACAGTTAGTGCGATGGATGAATATGAGCATAAAAAAGGTGCTTGGGATAGAAATTTAAAGTCATATAAGCCGTTAAAAAGTATTGGTAAAAAGATAGCTGTTTTTGACTTTGGCGTAAAGAGAAATATCTTAAACGAGCTATGTGAAACTGGTCTTGAAGTTATCGTCGTGCCACACGACACTAAGGCTGAAATTTTAATAGAAAAATTTAAAAATGGTGAGATAAATGGGGTATTTTTATCAAATGGTCCTGGTGAGCCAAAAAATTTAAAGGCCGAAATAGGCGAGATCAAAAAGATGATTGAGGCTAAGATACCTATATTTGGTATCTGTCTTGGACATCAGTTACTCTCAAACGCCTTTGGATACGAGACATATAAGCTTAAATTTGGTCAGCATGGAGCAAATCACCCAGTGCTAAATTTAGAGACAAAAGCGATCGAGATAACAACACAAAATCACAACTACAACGTGCCAGAGAGTATCGCAGAAGTAGCTGTTGTGACGCATAGAAATTTATTTGACAACACGATCGAGGGCGTGAGATACAAAGACTATCCGATCTTTTCGGTCCAGCACCACCCAGAAGCAAGTGGTGGCCCAAGCGAGAGCAAATATATATTTAAGCAGTTTTTAGAAATTTTATAAGATGCAAAATATAAACCTTTACATGATTATCTCAGTTGCATTTTTAGGTAGCTTTAGTCATTGTGTAGGTATGTGTAGCGGATTTTTGAGCTTACAGACTCTATTTTTTAAAGGCAAAAGCAAGAGAGAAATTTTAATGCTAAGCACACTTTATAGTTTAGCTAGAATTTTTGCTTATGTAGTTTTAGGAGCTTTGTTTGGCGCCTTTGGAGCTGTTATTAGCTTTAGCATGCAAGTAAGAGGTGTGATATTTTTCATAATTGGCTTAATGATCGCGTTTATCGGTATTGCCTTGCTTTTTAGGGGTGAGCTTTTAAAATTTGTAGAGAATCAAAAGGCGCTTAATTTTGTAGTAAGAATTGCAAAAACAAGGATTCAAAAGAAAAATTTAGCAAATTTTTTATTACTTGGTTTTCTAAATGGCTTTTTGCCTTGTGGTGTGGTTTATTATTTTTTGGCACTTGGGATTTTAAGTGCAAATTTTATTGATTCGGCTTTTATAATGCTTGTATTTGGTCTTTGTACATTGCCAGCCATGCTTTTAGCTAGCTTTGTATTTGGGATTTTAAATGAAAAATTTAAAGATATAATGTTTAAGATTTCGGCTAGCATAATGATAATAAATGGAATTTATCTATCATTTTTAGGGTATAGAGCAAATGCCTAAGATGGCAAAGCGAGAGAAATAATTGTTAATTACGTCAAAATTTATGATGTTTGATAAATATAACCAAAAAGGAAGAATAAATGAGCAAGATTCTTAATAATCTAACTGTTCTTATCGTTGAGAATGAGGGAGATGGTAAAAAAATAGTACAAGAAGTTATGCGAGATAAATTCGAAAAAGTTATCACTGCTCAAAATGGCGATGAAGGACTTAAGAAATTTAAAAAATATAATCCAAATATGGTTATAACAGACGTTTTTATGCCTATAATGAATGGTCTTGATATGGCTAAAAGCATTAAAGAAATTTCAAAAGATACACCTATTATAGTTTTTAGCACAAATAGTGAAAAAGAAACACTTCTAAAAGCGATAGATGTTGGTATTGATAAATACGTTTTAAAGCCGATTGATCTTGATGATTTTTTGGTTACTTTAGAAAATGTCGCTAAAAATAAGATAGAAACAGCAAATATTATTCAGGTTACAAATGGATATAGTTTTAATAAAATAAAACGTGTGCTTATCAGAGATGGTGTTGAAATTTCTCTTACGAAAAAAGAACTTGCTTTTATATCTTTACTCATAAAAAGACTTGGTACGCTTGTACTTCACGATGAAATAAAAAATGTTGTTTGGGTTGGCGAGAGCGTGACAGAGGCTGCTATTAGGACCTTTGTTAAACGTGTCAGAGATAAAGTCGGTAGTAATTTTATAAAAAATGTTCCTGGACTTGGTTACAAAATAGATAGAAGACTCTCCTAGTAAAAGAGAATTTATATTAATTAAGTCTTTTTATAGTTTTTCTACTCTAAAATAACCGAAAATTAATATAAATTTAACTAGGAGGAAAATTTATGAGACCATCCCAGTTGCTACATTATGATTATAGTGTGGCAAAACTCTTTATGTTCTCCACGATATTTTTTGGTATTGTTGGCATGGCTATTGGTGTTTTGGTAGCTTTTCAGCTTGCCTGTCCTGATCTAAACTATATAGCTGGTGAGTATTCGGCATTTGGTAGATTGCGTCCTCTTCATACTAATGGTATCATTTTTGGTTTTATGCTCTCTGGTATATTTGCCACTTGGTATTACATAGGACAGCGTGTTCTAAAAGTGTCAATGAGTGAATCTCCGTTTTTGATGTTCATTGGTAAGCTTCATTTTTGGCTTTATATACTTGTTATGATTCTAGCTGTTGTGACACTTTTTATGGGCGAGAGTACATCTAAGGAGTATGCCGAGCTTGAGTGGCCACTAGATATTGCAGTAGTAATAGTCTGGGTGCTTTGGGGCGTAAGTATATTTGGACTTATTGGTATACGCCGTGAGAAGACACTTTACATTTCAGTTTGGTATTACATTGCTACATTTCTTGGTGTTGCTATGCTTTATCTATTTAATAACATGGAAATTCCAACAAGACTAGTTAGTGGATATGGCTCATGGCTACACTCAGTTTCAATGTATGCTGGCTCAAATGATGCCTTGGTTCAGTGGTGGTACGGTCACAACGCAGTTGCATTTGTGTTTACGGTAGCGATCATCGCTCAAATTTATTATTTCTTACCAAAAGAGAGCGGACAGCCAATATTTTCTTATAAGCTTTCGTTATTTTCATTCTGGGGCCTTATGTTTATCTATCTTTGGGCTGGCGGTCACCACCTAATATATACTGCTGTGCCTGATTGGATGCAGACTATGGGTTCGGTTTTTTCTATTGTTTTGATTTTACCTTCTTGGGGTTCAGCTATTAATATGCTTCTTACAATGAAAGGCGAATGGACACAACTTCGCGAGAGTCCGCTTATTAAATTTATGATTCTAGCTTCAACTTTTTATATGTTTTCAACTCTTGAAGGCCCTATCTTAGCTATTAAATCTGTAAATGCACTAGCTCACTATACTGACTGGGTGCCAGGACACGTACATGATGGCGCACTTGGCTGGGTTGGTTTTATGACTATGGCAGCACTTTATCACATGACGCCACGTGTCTTTAAGCGCGAAATTTATTCAAAATCCTTAATGGAAGCTCAATTTTGGATACAAACAACAGGTATCGTTTTATACTTTGCTTCGATGTGGATCGCCGGTATCACACAAGGTATGATGTGGAGAGCGACTGACAGCTATGGAAATTTACTCTACTCATTTATTGATACTGTTGTAGTGCTTATACCTTATTATTACATTAGAGCTATTGGCGGACTTTTGTATTTGATTGGCTTTTTGATGTTTGCTTACAATATCTACAAATCAACTTCTGCTAAAGCTATTTTGGCAGAGCCAAAAAGTGCAACGCCTATGGGCGGTACTAAAGCCAATGCGGAGGTGATGTGATGTTTGCTTGGTTAGAAAAAAATCCATTCTTTTTTGCAGTTTGCGTCTTTATTGTCATAGCTTACGCTGGCGTGGTAGAAATTTTACCTGATTTTGCAAATAGAGCTAGACCACTTGAGGGTACAAAGCCTTATACAGTTTTAGAGCTTGCTGGAAAAAATATATATATACAAAATGGTTGCAATACTTGTCACTCACAGATGATACGCCCGTTTAAAGCTGAGACTGATAGATATGGCATGTACTCGTTAAGCGGCGAATTTGCTTATGATCGTCCGCATCTTTGGGGTTCAAAAAGAACTGGTCCAGATCTTATGCGTGTGGGTAATTATAGAACGACAGATTGGCATGAAAATCACATGCTAAATCCAGCCTCTGTAGTGCCAGGCTCGATCATGCCAGCATATCCATTTTTATTTAAGAAAAATGCTGATATCGAGACTGCTTACGCTGAAGCACTAACTGTTAAAAAGGTCTTTAACACGCCTTATGATGAGAAAGATATGCCAGCTCTTGGTACTTTTGAGCAAGCAAATGCTAACGTGAAAGAGCAGGCTGCAAGTATCGTTGAAAATATGAAAGATGAGCAGGTTAAACAAGCTTTTGAAAAAGGTGAAATTCGCCAGATCGTAGCACTTATCGCCTATCTAAATAGTCTAAAATAGGAGTTAGTAATGGATATTAGAGAACTTCAAGCTTATGGCTATTTTATTTTGACAGCATTCTTAGCTATCACTTTGTACGCTTATTTTTTTCATCTTTACAAAAGTGAAAAGCAAGGTAGAAGAAATTATGAGAAGTATTCGAAATTAGCCCTAGATGATGAGATCGGTAGTAAAATTTTAGAGCAAAAGGCTACAAAGGAGAGCGTATGCAATGGCTAAATTTAGAAGATAATATAAATTTACTTGCGTTAATAGGTGCCATCTTAATTATCGTACTAACTGTCGTTGTAGCTGGCAAGTATGTTGGTCAAATGAAAGTTAAAAAAGATGAAAGCGTAGAGCTTAGCGAGCACAACTGGGATGGGATAGGCGAGTATAAAAATCCAGTTCCATTTGGTTGGGCAGTAGTTTTTTTACTAACGCTTGTTTGGGCGATTTGGTATTATTTACTTGGTTATCCACTAAATTCTTACTCACAAATCGGTGAATATAATAAAGAGGTAAAAGAGGCAAACGCTAAATTTGAAAAAGAGTATGCAAACCCAAGCAAAGAAACGCTTCATGCTATGGGAGAGAGCGTATTTTTAGTGCAATGCTCAGCATGTCATGGTATCACAGGCGATGGTATTGGTGGCAAAGCTGCAAATTTACAAATTTGGGGTAGCGAACAAGGAATAGTTGATACGATACTAAATGGCTCAAAAGGGCTTGATTATCCTATGGGCGAGATGCCAGCAGGGCTAGCTGATGCTGATGGAGCAAAGGCTATCGCAGCTTATGTAGCAAAAGAGATAAGTGCTATAAAAAGTACAAAAAATGAAAATTTAGTAGCTATGGGAAAAGAGCTTTACGTAGCTTGTGCAGCTTGTCACGGAGATGATGGCAAAGGCATGGATGGTATGTCGGCTGATCTTAGTAAATATGGTTCAAGTGAGTTCATCGTAGATGTACTAAATCGTGGTAAAAACGGCAACATTGGTGTTATGCCTAAATTTAATGATGGCAGATTAAACGAGATACAACAAAAAGCAGTTGGCGAATATGTCATATCGCTATCAAAGGGCGAATAATGGAAAATAAAAATAGAAATATCTTTGCTTTAAATGGCATTAGCGGTTATTTGGTGGCAGTTTTGCTTTTGCTATCTATCCTTGGCGTACTTACTTATATTGGTATTGGCTTGCAAAAAGATGTAGCAACCAAGCCTTACTCATTAAAAGACGCAAGTAGCATTGAGATGAAGAGCGTTGACAACGCTAAACATGTCATTATAAAGGAGTAGTGATGCTAGGCATAATAGAAAAAGCCATAATCTTGCTGATAGTTGTTGCAGGAGCTATTTGTGCGTGGTCAGTGCTTACATCAAACCACCTTTTTGTAGGCTAGGTGTGAGAAAATTTATACTCATTTTTATATTTTTGCTCTCACAAAGTTTGGCTTTGGGAGCAAATTTTGTGATAAATAATGATGAAATCCTAAGCCAAAAAGTAAGTGTAAAGCTAAATGAGATCGGCAGTGAGCTTTACGCAAAAAGCGGTATAAATTTAGCAGTCGGTATATATAAAGATGGTGAGCTAGAAGCTCTTTTTAAAGAGCAAAACCTTAGCTCACCTTATGCTTTTTTGCTGCTTATAAAGGATAAAAAGAAAGTAGAAATTTTTGCCGATGCTAATACTTCAAAGCTTTTTAATAAAGAACAAATTTTAAGCGTAAATCCAGAATCAGGAACGATAATTCCTATTTTGGTTTCTAAAAATGGCAAAGATGTCTATAATGCTGCTATATTAAATGGCTACGCTGATATTGCCGAGCAAATCGCATCTAGCTTAAATTTACAGCTTGAAAGTAGTGTTGGAAATTCAAACAAAACTACATTAAATTTTTTAAGATTTTTCATCTATGGTTTGGTTGCATTTTTTGTAATTGTTGTCTTTTATAAAAAGGTAAAAAATGGATAAAAAAACCTTTTGGCCTTATGCTATTGTGCTTAGCTTCATTGCTATCATTATCGCTTGTGCAGTAACGATCATTATAGCACTAAAACATCCAGTCGAGATGGATAGCTCCTATATGCAAAGCTACCAAAATGTCGATGAAAATATAACCTTTATCAAAGAGAGTGAAAAACGCTTCGATGAGAAATTTGATCTAAAATTTGAGCCAAATTTTAACGCCTTAAATGCTAAGCTTAAATTTCATCTAACTCCAAAAAAAGGAGAAATTTCAGCTTTAAAATATGAAATTTTACTTACTCGCCCACAGACAAATAAAGAAAATAAAATTTTAAGAGCTTCATGGCAAGAAAATGATCTAGTAAGCGAAGAAACAAGTCTAAAAGAAGGCAGGTGGCAGCTACTTTTAAGGCTAAGTGACACCAATGATACAAGGTATTATAAATTTGATCTTAATGTCACAAAATGATCTTAAAATCGCAGCTTTGGCATCTGAGAAAGATCTCAAAGCTGGGCTTAAATTTTAACAAACTAATCTTTTTGGCTAAAACTAAAATACTAAGTTTTTATCAAATAAAACTATAAATCAAATCTCTTTAAATCCAAAATTTAATCCCAAACGCTCGCAAGTGCCGACATATTCTTTAAATTTATAGATTAATGGATGCCATTTTTGCGTGTCTATCTTTTCATCTTTTAGTAAATTTTCATCTACAAAAATGCCTGTAATCTTACAAGTAACGATGCTAAACCACTCTTTTAACTCTATCTTTTCTACAACCGTTTCTATCTGTATCTTGCACTCTTTTATCCTGACGGTTTTTGCATTTATGCCAGGCTCTTTGCTGAGATTTGCCACCTTAAAATTGTCGTGCTCGTAGGTGTAGCCAAGATTCTTTTTTTCTTCTGGTACGTTACTATCGCCAGTTAGTTTTTCCATTTTTTGCACAGCTTCTAGTAGGCTTTCATCACACAAATTTAGCGTGATATCTGAACCATTTTTGATATTTTTAAAGCCTTGATTTTCAATACCTATGCCAAGCACTACTGTGTTCCCCAATGTCCAAGAAGATGAAAGCACCGTGATATCATCGTTTGCATTTTTATCTTTTGTGGTGGCTAGCAAAACCGGAAAGCCGTAGTAAAAACCTTGTCTGTTTAACTCTTTATGCATTTTTGCTCCTTTTTTGTGATTGTAGCTTTTGGCTCTTTAAGGCTTAAAATTTTAATGTATTTAGATGAAAATTTAAAGCTTTGGCTAAGCGTAAAAAGCGCTCTTTTATAAGCATTTAGCTATCATTGCTTAAAAATTTAAGAGAGAAAAATGCATAACCTAAACCAACTTTTTGTCTTTACGAACTCGCGTAAGATTCGTGAATTTAATGCAAGTTTTAATGATGAGCTAATCCCAAAAAGCCTAAGTATTGCTGAGTTTTATAAAAAGATAGTTTATGTAGATGGTAGGTTTGAGATTGATAGCACCTATGCTTTAGTGCTTATGAATAGAGCCTGTGCTAGCGTCAAAAAGGCAAACTCGGTTCTTAAAATTCCAACTGAGTTTTTTGAATTTTTGAAAAATAATGACTATCTTTTTTCATTTTTTAAAGAGCTAGCTATTAGTAAAAAGAGTATTGCTGAGATCAAATTTAACGATATTTACGCTAACTTTGAGGAGCATTTAAACATACTTGAAGAGGTTTTAAAAGAGTATGAGAGCTTGCTTGATAGAGAAAATCTCTACGATGATATAACCTTGCCAAAAATTTACTCCATTAATGAAGGCTATATCAGAAGCTTTAGTAAAATTTCACTACACATAGATGGAATTTTAAGCGAATTTGAGTGGGAAATTTTAGAGAAAATATCAAAGCTAACTACGCTAAAAATTATCTTTCAAACTAGTGTTTTCAATACAAAGCTAATCAATAAAATAAAGCAAATTTCAGCTATTAGCGAGATTGAAAATTACAAAAAATATGAGCTAGATTTAAAGACAAATGAGCTAATTTGCTTAGAAAATATCAAAAAATTTGAGCCAGTTTTAGAGAAGCGATTTGCCACTAGAAGCCTGCAATGTGCCTACGCTATGGCAAAGGCGAGCGAGTTTGTGCGTGAGGGCATAAAGCCTGAAAACATCGCTGTTATATTGCCAGATGAGAGTTTTAGTGAAATTTTAAGGCTTCATGATAGCAATAAAATTTTTAACTACGCTATGGGCGAGAGCTTTAAAGATACAAAATTTTATGAGACGCTTTACTACATCTCAAGAGCGATCAATGAAGAGGCAAGGCCGGTTTTTGATCAAAGCAAGTGTGAGAGCTACGAGGAGCTTGGCTTTATCTTGAGCACGCTTGGCGTAAGTGAAGAGCTTTTTAATAAATTTAAATCAAGCTACTTTGATCTTTGCGATTTTGCTAAATTTAAAGAGCTAATAGATGAGCTTTTAATGCTTGAAAATGAGCCAAGATGCGAAGAAAAGCTCGCGCTTGAGCTTTTTAGGATTGAGAATTTATGTAGGTATTTTAGCTTTAGCTTAAAGCAGTTAATTGAAATTTTTTTGCTAAATATCTCGCGTCTTAGTATCGATGATGTGGGTGGTGGAAAGATCAGTGTCATGGGCATGCTAGAGAGCCGTGGAATGAAATTTGATGGCGTGATCATAGTTGATTTTAATGATAACTTCATCCCAGCAAGAAGCACAAATGAGATGTTTTTAAATTCAAAAGTGAGGCAAAAAGCAGGACTTATAAGCTACCTTGAGCGTGAAAATTTGCAGAGATTTTACTACGAAAGTCTTATAAACAATGCCAAAAAGGTCGCCATAAGCTGTGTTTTAAACGAAGAGAGTATTCCTTCAAGATTTTTAAAAAATTTCAAAACAATAAAAGATGAGAAATTTAGTGACGAGGCGTATTTAAAACTATTTTTAAAAGGAAATACAAGCCTAAATTTAAGCGATGATGAGATCATTTTGGAGCATGATTTTTTCACTAAACCGCTATCATTTTCGACACTAAATTTATTTTTAACTTGCCCAAGAAAGTATTATTACGCAAAGATAGCTGGTATAAAAGGAGCAAAAGCCATAGCAACTGAGCCAGGATCTAAGCAAGGAAATAGCGTGCATAAGGCGCTTTATGAATACTACACAAGTGATTTTTATAGACAAAAAAATATATTTGATTTGGCTATTTTTAAAGAAATACTTGCAAAGCAAGATTTTTCTTCGCTTGAGCTTGAGATTTGGTCGCAGAAATTTAAAGAATACGCAGAGTTTGAAAATGAACGTTTAAGTGATGGCTTTAGAGTGCTTGAGTGCGAAAAAGACATAGAGAGCAGTTTTTGTGATGTAAAGATAAAAGGCATTATCGATAGGATCGATGCTAGCCCTGATGGCGAACCTTTTATACTTGATTATAAAACTGGTGATGCAAATGCGAACTCGCTTCAGCTTGCATTTTATGAAGCACTTTATGGTAGTGAGGTAAAAAGTGCTTACTTTGCTCTAAAGAATGAACTTGTGCTTATTAGCTCAAAAAAAAGCGTGGATGATCTAAAGGCTGAGATAGAAAATCTAAAGAGCATAAATAACACTAAGATAAATTTTGAAAGAAAAAGCGGAGCTTGTAAATTTTGCGAGTATGCCATACTTTGTAGGAGAGAGTTATGAAAGATTTTTTAGCCCTAAAAGCAAGTGCTGGAAGCGGAAAAACATTCGCTTTAAGCGTTCGTTATATCGCTTTGGTGCTTAAAGGCGAAAATATAAACGAGATCATCGCTCTAACCTTTACCAAAAAAGCGGCCAATGAGATGAAAGAGCGCATAATCACAACCTTTTTGGACTTGCAAAACAAAAAGGACGAGCTTGAAAAGCTTTGCAAAGAGCTTAGTTTGAGCCAAGATGAGGTCATAAAAAGACGCGATGAGAAGCTTGATAGGTTTTTGCAAAGTGAGCTAAAAATTTATACATTTGATGCATTTTTCTCTGGAATCCTAAAGAAATTTAGTCAAAATTTAGGGCTTAGTCCTGATTACAGCGTGCAAGATAGCTTGCAAGATCTGGCGTGGAAAAAATTTGTAAAAGAGGCAAGTAAAGATCAAAAGCTTCTTAGTGAGCTTGCACTCATGATGATAATCTCAAGCCAAAAAGAGGCGAGTTTTTCGCAGACTTTGGCTAAATTTTATGAGAGCTTTGGTGGTGAGCTAAAAGATAGTGGTGCAAGCTATCCAGATGATAGCAAGGTAAGAGCAGCGCAAAAGGAGATAAATGAGCATATAGCCTTGCAAAATGGTGCTAGCGATACAGCCAAAAAGACATTTAAAGAGCAAAATTTATTTGAGCTTTTTAAAAATAAGGTCTTTGAAAGAGAGAGCCTAGATTACCGCACTTTTAGTAAAATTTATACAAGTGAGCTTGATAGGCTCTTTAACGAGCTAAAAGAGGCGGCAAAAAACTACATTTTAGAGGTCGAAAAGTATAGGCTAAGTGGCTTTAGCAAGCTATTAAAGCTTTATAAGGCGTCAAATTTAGAGCTAAACAAAGAGATAAACGCTTTAAGTTTTGCTGATATAAATAAGCTGGTCTTTAAGCTTTTGGTTGAAAATTTTGATAAAGATGTGCTTTATTTCAGGCTTGATGGTCGCATAAATCACCTTTTGATAGATGAGTTTCAAGATACAAATGTGATCCAATATGAGATCATCTTGCCAATTATCAATGAAATCGTTTCAGGATACGGACAAAACGGGCTTGGAAGCTTCTTTTACGTTGGAGATACGAAGCAGAGTATCTATAAATTTAGGGGCGGCAAAAAAGAGCTTTTTGATAAGCTGGGAGAGAAATTTGAGCAAATTTTGGTAGAAAATTTACCTAGCAACTACCGCAGCTTAAAGGCTTTGGTGAAATTTAATAACGCTGTTTTTGAAGAAATTTATCATAGATATGGGCTTAGCTTTGAGCCGCAAAAACCAGCTAAAAAAGATAAGGAGCTAAGCTACAAAGTAAGTGGCGAGTGTCCTTATTTTGAAGCCGAGGAAGATGACTATGGCTACTTGCGTGTGCTAAGCAACGAAGATATCGCGGGTGCAGCAGTTTCGCAAGTAAAAGAGCTGATCGCTGCTGGCGTAAATGCAAGTGAGATAACTGTGCTTTGCTGGAAAAATAGTGACATCAGCCTTATTTCAGAAGTGCTTAGCAGTGAGGGGATAAAAAGCGTAAATGAAGGCACCTTGGAGCTAAAGCGAACGCCGTTTGTTGCAGCGATCATCGAGTATGCGAAATTTTGTCTTTTTGGTGAAGAAATTTATGAAAAAAATGTAAAAGCACTTGTAAATACAAATCCTAAAAGGCTAAAAATAAAAGCTGAAGATAGTGCGGCAAAAAGCCTATTTTATCTAGCTAAAAATTTATATATAAATATGGCTGATGTTGACATTCTAAGGCTTTTTGAGCTAAGCAGTGGCTATAAAAATTTAAGCGATTTTATCTTTAACCTTGAAAATTTCAGTTCTAAAATCAGTCCTAAAAATGCTGATGGCGTAAAGATAATGACTGTTCATAAGTCAAAAGGGCTAGAGTTTGCTCACGTGATAGTTTGCGATATGATGAGTAAGGGCAGGGGCGATGACTCAAACTTTATAACAGAATATAGCGAAAAAGGCGAGTGGATAGTAAAAAGTAGAATTTCTGGTAGAGAAAATTTTGACCCTGAGTATGCTGGTGTGTTAGAGCAAATGAGAGAGCTTGAGAAGCAAGAAAATATCAATAAAATTTATGTCGCCTTTACAAGAGCCACAAAGTCGCTTATTATCATTAAACAAGCTGCCCCAAGTGGAAATAGTCCTAGCTTTTTTTCTTTTTATACTAGAAGCGATAAAAGCGAAGTAAACGACTATCTTGATCTAAAAGAGTTTAGCTTTGGTAAAATTTTACCTAGCAATGGTGAGCAAAAAGATGCTACAAGAGATGAAAAAATGCCTGAAATTTTAAAGATAGAAAGGCAAGATGTAGAAGCAAGAGAGCAAAAAACGAGCGGTAAAAATTTAGAGGCAATCTATTTTGGTTTAGCGTTTCACTATTTGCTCGAGATGAGTGAAAAATTTGATGAAAATTCGCTTTTAAAAGCTAAGAGTTTAATGCTAAATAAATTTTATAAATTTCTCTCACCTGATAGACTTGAAGATGCCTTTAAACGGGCAAAAATGCTAATAAATGAGCCAAAATTTCTAGAGTGCGTAAAAGATAAAGAAATTTACAAAGAACAGCCATTTAAAGTAAAAAATGAACTAAAACAGATGGACTTATTTTGTATTGGAGAGAGCGAAATTTGTGTGATTGACTATAAAACGACCGATAAAAATATCGAGGAAAATAAAAGACAAGTTAGAGAATACAAAGAGGCAATAAGTAAATTTTATCCAAAGCATAGTATAATCGCCGTCATCTTCTACGCTCTTGATGGAAAAATTTCATATATTGAAGTTTAAATGCTACTTAATTTAAGCTTTATAAAAGCATTGTTTAAATACAATCACAACTCAAAAATTAACTTGGCAAAGGTAAGAAAATGACAAAAATAACAAAGCCAAACGAAGTTAAGCGAGACTGGATCGTTGTTGATGCAGCTGGTAAACGTTTTGGTAGATTGCTAACTGAGGTAGCAACTATACTTCGTGGCAAAAACAAACCATGCTTCACGCCAAACATAGATTGTGGCGACTATGTTATCATCATAAATGCTTCAAAAGTAGAATTTACTGGTAATAACAAAGCTGAAGATAAACTTTATCACAGACACTCAGGATACTTTGGTAGTGTAAAGAGTGAAAAATTTGGCGATTTGATAGCAAATAAGCCAGAAAAACTATTTAAATTAGCTGTTCGTGGAATGCTTCCAAAAACTAAACTTGGAAGAGAGATGATAAAAAAACTAAAAGTTTATGCTGGCAGTGAGCATCCTCATACGGCACAAATAGCTAAAAAAGAAGGAAAATAATTATGGCAAAAGTTTATGCAACTGGTAAAAGAAAAACTGCCGTAGCAAAGGTTTGGATAAAAGCTGGAAGCGGTAAAATCGTAGTAAATGGTATGGATCTTAATACTTGGCTTGGTGGACATGAAGCTATAAAGCTTAAAGTAATTCAGCCACTTCTAGTTACTAAACAAGAGAGTTTAATAGATGTAGTAGCTACAACTTTAGGTGGTGGTTATTCAGCACAAGCAGAGGCTTTAAGACACGGTATTTCACGTGCTTTAGCTGATATGGATGCTGATTTTAGAGCAGCACTTAAACCAAAAGGCTTGCTAACTAGAGATTCTCGTGTTGTTGAACGTAAGAAATTTGGTAGAAGAAAGGCTAGAAGAAGCCCACAATTCTCTAAACGTTAATGAATTTTTGCAAGTGCTTTTGCATTTGCAAAATTTAAGTTGTGTAAATTTCAAATTTACATTGTTAATTAAATTATGATTTAGAGTCGGTTAAATTTTATTCAGTTAAAATGTAACCACTTTAAAATAAATCCTAAGAAAGGAATTCTAAATATGAAAAAGATTGCTTTAGCTATGGTTGCCGCAACAGCGGTTTTTGCGTCTAACGCAGCATATAATTATGAAGTTACTCCAACTATTGGTGGCGTTCACCCAGAGGGAAATTTACGTGTAAAAGACCACAACTTCGTTGGTGTTAGAGCTGCTAGAAATCTTGAAGATTTTTTCTTTGATCAAGTAGAGCTTGGTGTTGATTACACTCAAAAAGCAAAAGAAAAAACAGGTAGCTTAACAAGAGAAGGAAGAGTTCTTAGATATCATGCAAATCTTGTAAAAGATATAGTTGATTTTGGACCAGTTAGTCTATATGGCTTAGTTGGTGCTGGATATGAAGATGTTCCAGCTATTTTTGTTAAAAATGAAGATGGCGGTTTTGGCCAATATGGTTTTGGTTTAAGATATCAAGTAACTGATAGATTTGCTCTTAAAGCAGAAGCAAGAGACGCTATCAAATTTGAGCACGCTGATCATAACCTATTCTATTCACTAGGCTTTGGTATCGGTCTTGACTCAAAAGCAGCTCCAGTTGTGGCAGCAGCTCCAGTTGCAGCAGCTCCAGTTGCAGCAGCAACTCCAGTTCTTGATGATGATAATGATGGCGTGCCAAATGATATAGATCAATGCCCTAACACTCCAGCTGGCGTGGTTGTTGACGAAAGAGGATGCGAGAAAGTTATCGTTCTTAGAGACCTAGATGTTAACTTTGCATTTGATAGCTATAAAGTCGGACCAAAATATGCAGCTGAGATCAAAAAAGTAGCTGACTTTATGGGCGAACACCCAGATTATAAAGTTGTACTTGCTGGTCACACTGATAGTGTAGGCGCAGAAGCTTATAACCAAAAACTATCTGAAAAAAGAGCAAAGGCAGTAGCTGATGTTCTTGCTGGCTATGGCGTAAGCGAGGATAAAATTTCAACAGTTGGCTACGGTGAGCTTAAACCAATTGCTACAAATAAAACTAAAGAAGGTCGCGCTCAAAATAGACGTGTTGAAGCTACTTTCAATAAATAATCTTATTGTTTAAGGTTACTTCTTTTAGGGGCTTAGCTTCGGCTAGGCCCTTTTTTATTTCTACGGAGAAAATGATGAAAAAAACTATACTTTTTGATTTGGACGGTACGCTTATTGATTCGACTTCTGCTATTTTAAAAGGATTTGATAGAGCTTTTTTATCTCATGGCAAAAAAGAGCCAGACCATAATGTATTAAAGTCTTTGGTTGGTCATCCGCTTGAAATAATGTTTGAAAGACTTGGTGCAAGTAAAAATTTAATTGATAACTATATAAAAGAGTATAAAGCTTGCTACGAAAAAATTTATCTTGATGAGACGGTACTCTTAGATTATGCAAGTGAAGCATTGAAGGAGGCAGGTAGCTTTGCTGATGTGGGTATAGTTACTACGAAAACTTCAAAATTTTCTATTATCTTGCTTGAGCATTTAGGGGTTATGAAATATATAAAAACTGTTATTGGAAGAGATGATGTTACTAATCCAAAACCAAATCCAGAGCCTATAAATTTGGCTTTATATAGACTTAATAAAGATAAAAATAATGCATTTATGATAGGTGACACCATTATGGATCTAATGGCTGCACAAGCTGCTTTTATTACAGGCGTAGGTCTAACTTGTGGATATGGTCAAAAGAGTGATTTGGAGAAATTTAGTAAACATATTTTCTCAAACCCATTTGAAGCCGTTGACTTTATAAAAGAGGTTTAATAATCTAATACTCCTAAACTACTTATACTTTAAATTAAATTCAACCTAATGTTTAGCTTGCTTGGCTATAAAATTTGCTCCAAAATCTTTTTAAAGTATTTATTATGAATTTTTAACATCTAAATTACTCTAAA
>NZ_CABPTY010000004.1:32625-75167 GCF_902460415.1 Campylobacter concisus | reverse complement strand
AATTACTTAAAAAACTTGCTTATCTTATTTAAAGTATGAAAATTTATCTAAAATTAGCTAACTTCTAGAAGATCATAGATTTAAGACCCTAGCCACCTTTAGAGCGCTTGCAAATGCAAAATGCAAGTTATATCCGCCAAGCATGCCAGTGATGTCCAAGACTTCACCAACAAAATAAAGTCCCTTAACGTTATAAGCTTGTAAATTTTCATCTAAAAATTCACTCTTTACGCCACCTTTTGTAACTTCCGCTCTTTCAAAGCCAAATGTCCCAGCTGGGGCAAATTCATAAGCAAAAAGCCTTTTTATTATTTGTCTATCATTGTCGTTAAATTCATAAAAGGCTCTGTCTTTTAAGCCAAAATTTTTTAAAAACTCTAGCACAAATCTCTTTGGCAAGGGCAAAACCGAACTAAGCTGCTTTTTGCCATTTATTAAACTTTTCTTATTAAATTTAGGTAAAAAATTTATATAAATTCGACCTTTTTGCCAAAATAACGAGGCGTTTAGTATCGCTGGTCCGCTTATGCCTCTATGTGTAAAAAGTAAGTCTCCACTAAATTTATGGCTATTTATCTCCACATCTGCGTTTAGTCTGACGCCACTAAGTTCTTTAAACCAAAACTCATCCTTTTGCACGCTAAATCCGACAAGTGCAGGCGCAAGAGTTGATGTTTCAATGCCAAAATTATTTGCTATTTTATAGCCAATGTCACTCGCACCAAGGGTTTTATAGCTTAATCCGCCACTTGCGATGACTAAATTTCTAGCTCTGAATTTCTCATCTTTTGTCAAAATTTCAAAAATTTCATCTACTTTTTTAGCGCCAAGAACTTCTTTGTTATAAAAAATATCTGCATTTTGCCTTTTTAAAAGTACGCTTAAGACGCTTTTTGCGCCACTGTCGCAGAAAAATTGATTTTGCTTCTGCTCACTAAATTTAAGCTCGCTAAAAAATTTTAAAACTTGATTTGGAGTCAGTACCTTTAAAATTTGCTCTATAAATTTTTGCTCGCCAAGATAGTTTTTAGCGCTTATGAAGCGATTTGTGATGTTGCATCTACCTCCACCGCTTGCTAGGATCTTTTTGCCAGCGCTACTATTTTTCTCTAAAATCGCAACCTTTTTACCCTTTAAATTTGCTCCTAAAAATAGTCCGCTAGCACCGGCACCAATGATGATGACGTCGTAGATCAAAACTTCAAGCTCTCTTTTAAAGCCGCCTCGCTTGTTAGGCGAGAGTCAAATTTGATTACTTGATTTTTCTCGTTTTTGTAATAATCCACCACACCTTTTTGGCTATTTAGTAACTCTAAATTTAAGCTTACTTCAGGGCTTAGATAGATATTTTTAAAAATTCTTGGATCGCTTAGGCTAAAGAGTAAAACAAGCCAGATCACGCAAAGCACCACGCAGATGATTGCGAGTACTTTAAAGCCAAAGGCGTGCAAGATATACCCACCAAATGCACCTCCAACAAAGCTTCCTAGATAGCCAAATGAATTAAATACACCAAGGGCTGAGCCTTTTTGTGAGGATTTTACAAATTTTGTTGCAGTTGATTGCATAATGGGCTCGTGAAGGTTAAATCCTATAAAAAATATAGCAACTCCCAAAACGAAGATAAAAAGTGTAAAACTAATGGCAAAAATGGTGTAGGTTAGAGCAAAAAGCAGCGTACCAGCTATCAAGATGACCTTGCTAAGTCCCTTGCCATCGCCAAGGGCGCCAGCTAGCCCCATAGCCAAAAAGCCAAGCACGGCGCCAAGCGAATAGATCTTGTAAAGCTCGCTACTTTCGTAACCATACTCTTTTACTAAAACGATAGGGATCACCAAAAATGCGATGCTTGCTAGCATCTTTTGCATAAAAGAGGTGAAATTTATGATCATGTAGTCTTTTTGTAAAAACAGCTTACCAAATGGTACTTTTTTACTTTTAGCACTCACTTTTATCTCTTTTGGCACAACGGTGTAGAGAAGTACAATGCAAAGTAAGCTAAGAGCGGCACTTAGGTAAAAGAGACTTGAAAGTCCATAGTCTTTGGCAAGAAGTGGCCCAAGTACCATCGAAAGCGTGAAGCTAAGCCCTATAAAAGCTCCCATTATCGCCATGGCTTTTGAGCGTTTTTCTTCTGTTATATAGTCACTTATCATAGCAGTTGCAACTGCTCCGATAGCACCTACACCTTGTAAAAATCTACCAAATAGCATGGTAAAAATATCGCTTGTATGTGCACAAATTATTGAGCCGATGATAAAAACCAAAAGTCCGATTGTTAATGTTTTTTTGCGTCCTATCCTATCCGAGAGCGCTCCAAAAGGCACCTGAAATATCATCTGTGAGATCGCATAGACGCCTACTATTAGCCCTACTAAAAATTCGTTTGCTCCGTGTAAATTCAAGGCATAAAGGCTAAGCACCGGCAAAACTATAAAAAGACCTAAAAATCTACTTGCTATGATAAAAGATAGTGGTAAAACGCTTTTTAACATAAAAATTTTCCTTATTTTTAAAAGGACTAAGTTTATCATTTTAACGCTAATTTAAATTTAAAAATTTAATCTACTTTTTTGTAAAATACGCCCAAAAATCAAGGAGCTCTTGCAATGAAGATCGTGCTTGCGACGTCAAATTTAGACAAAGTAAAAGAGATAAAAGAATTTTTGAAAGGCTATGAAATTTACGCCCTAAGCGAGATTGTAAAGCCATTTGAGATCGTTGAGGACGGCAGTAGTTTTCAAGAAAATGCACTCATAAAGTCTAAAGCCGTCTTTGCAAAGCTTAAAGAGCAGGGGCTTGATAATGAGTTTATCGCTCTTAGCGATGATAGCGGCATTAGTGTGGATGCACTTGGCGGTGAGCCAGGGATCTACTCAGCTCGCTATTTTGACCTTGATGAAAATGGTAAAGTATGCGGTAAAAACGCAAATGACGCAAACAATAGAGTAAAGTTAATTAGCAAGCTAAAGGCGCTAAATTTAGAGAGTTCATCAGCGCACTATACCGCCTGTATCGCCATTAGCTCGAAATTTGGCGACTACACGACGCATGGCTTTATGTATGGCAAAGCGATAGATGAGGAGCGTGGTACAAATGGCTTTGGCTACGACGCGCTCTTTATCCCAGATGGCTTTAATAAAACACTTGGTGAGCTAGATAACGAGACAAAGCTTGAAATTTCCCACCGCTCAAAAGGCCTGGAACTTGCAAATTTCGTGCTAAAAAGTCTAAAGAAAAACTTTAGTTAAGCTCTTTTAGTCCTTTGTTTGCTCGCTCTAAAAGATCCCGTGCGCGAGGATTTTGCTCTTTTCCATTTAAAATTTCAAGCACTTTTTTGTAGTTTTGGGTAGCTTCGTCCTTTTGATTAAGTTTTGCTAGGTCGTTAGCAAGCTCTACTAAAAGTTCTGATCGCACAAGCTCGTTGCCACTCAACTCTGGCGTGATATCAAGTAAATTTAGCGCTAAAAGGTGGTTTTCGTGGGCTTTGTCAAATTCGTTTTTTAGGTAGTAGGCGCTAGCGATGCCTTTTATACAGATGAGTTCGTCGCGCATTGGGGTATTTGGCGTGACGTCATAAATTTTTAGAGCTTCTTGAAAATTAGCAAGTGCTTCGTCGTGTCTGCCTAGCGCCTTTTGTGCCGCACCTAGGCTATGATAAGAGCGAGCTAGTAGCAGCTTGTCGCTAACGTTTGCCGCAAGCTCTAGGGCTCTTTGTGAGAGCTCTAACGCCTTTTGTGGCTCTTTATTTACCATGCAAATGCTAGCGCTATTTATGAGCGAAGTGATCGCCTGCTCGGTGTTGCCCTCTTTTAAGCAGACATCAGTCGCTTGCTCGGCTAAATTTATGGCTCTCTCCAAATTTCTATCGCTTTTATAAAACTCCCTCACACTCTCTTGTATTAGCTCGTCACAGCTACTTGCAAAGAGGCAAATAGGCGCTAAAAATGGCAAAATTTTCTTCATGTTTTTACCTTTAAATTTTGCCTTATTTTACCTTTTAAAGCGAGAAATTTATATTAACTTTGCTAAAATCACTAAAATTTTAAGGAGCCCAAATGTCAAATATCTTAATCATAGGCGCGGGCGGCGTGAGCCAAGTCGCGACCGTAAAATGCGCGATGAACGCGGACGTTTTTACAAAAATCACCCTTGCAAGCCGCACAAAAAGCAAGTGCGACGCGATCGCTAAATTTATCAAAGACCGCTTGGGCGTGCAGATCGATACCGCCCAGATCGACGCGGACGACACAGATGCCGTGGTAGAACTCATCAAAAAAACGGGCGCCGAGCTGTTACTAAACGTCGCACTTCCGTATCAAGACCTGACGCTCATGGACGCGTGCTCTCGTACCGGCATCCCCTACATCGACACCGCAAACTACGAGCACCCCGACACAGCTAAATTTGAATACAAGCTGCAGTGGGCGAAGGACGGCGAGTTTAAAGTCGCAAACACGATGGCGCTGCTGGGAAGCGGCTTTGATCCGGGCGTGACGAACGTATTTTGCGCCTACGCACAGCAAAATCTCTTTGACGAGATCCACGAGATCGACATCCTAGACTGCAACGCAGGCGATCACGGATATCCGTTTGCGACGAATTTCAACCCTGAAATCAACCTGCGCGAAGTAAGCGCAAAGGGCCGCTACTGGGAGCGCGGCGAGTGGAAAGAGACCAAGCCGATGCAGATAATGTTCAAATGGGACTATCCGAAAGTAGGCGTCAAAGACAGCTACCTGCTCTACCACGAGGAGCTTGAAAGTCTTGTTAAAAACATCAAAGGGCTGAAGCGAATCCGCTTTTTCATGACATTCGGACAGAGCTACCTAACTCACATGAAATGCCTAGAAAACGTCGGTATGCTGCGCATCGACGAGGTCGAGCACAACGGCGTAAAAATCGTGCCGATCCAGTTTCTAAAGACCTTGCTGCCTGATCCTGCGTCACTAGGTCCTCGCACGAAGGGCAAAACAAACATCGGCTGCGTGATACGTGGCCTAAAAGACGGCAAAGAGCGCCAAGTCTACATCTACAACGTCTGCGATCACGAGGCTTGCTACGCCGAGACGGGTGCGCAGGCGGTGAGCTACACGACGGGCGTGCCTTCGATGATCGGCTCGATGATGGTCGCGAAGGGTATCTGGAGCGGAAAAGGCGTCTTTAACATGGAAAATTTCGACGCCAAGCCTTTCATGGATGAGCTAAATAAGCAGGGCTTGCCGTGGGAGATGATAGAGATGAAACCGGGCGAGAGGTATGAAGTAAAGTAAGAAATATTCTAACAAGATGGTAAAATTCTTTACCATCTTTTATTTTCTATTAAATATGCAGTCTTCAAGCTCTTTATAAACCAAAGTGTCTGGTAAAATAAAATTTGATAAATTTTCTTTGAAGATTTCAATATTAATAGGCGTCGTTATGCCACAACACTTTTTAATTTCTCCACCCTTATCCTTCACATTGTTATTTACTACATCTGTTACTACAGCATCATACCTACTCTCATCAAATTGGCACCCCTTTTTGTCGCAATAAGCCTTTAAAATCTCTTTATCAAATAAATAATTTTCTATTTCCCATCTTTTCATAACTCTAAAGCTATTTTCTTGACCATCAAGGTATTCTTGCCTATCAAATTCACTCACATTGCCGCCTGAAGCTATATCCCTATCTTTAAATACCCAAATTTCCAAGTCCTTAAATACTTTTCCAAGTATGGCTATCGCTATTCTACTTCTATAGTCTAGCTCAGTATTTCCACCACTTGATACAAATAAAGTATCTGGATATTTTTTATTGAAAATATTATTTAATACCTTTGCATCCAATCCTTTTTCATAGCTATCTTTTAATTCTGCTCTCCCTTCGCAATAAATTATTCTTTTAGGTGCAATTAAGCCTGTTAAATCGTCTAAGGCAGTTTCAAAAATTTCTTTCCATTCATTATAGTTTTTATCAATGGGTTTTAGTTCTATTTTATCGGATAGATTAATGTTTTTATGAAATTTAATGATTTGACTATCGCCTATAAAGTCCGTTTGTAAGGCCCTTAAAAAACCTATACTGTGCGTTGTTATCCAAATTTGACCTTCATCATCTATTAGATTATTTATCTCTTTCATAAGATTTCTTTGTATACATGTATTTATATGAAGCTCCGGCTCGTCTATCAAATAAATAGAGCCTTTATATTTTTCTTTTCTCAAAAATAAATCTAAAAGTATATCAGCTACTTCTTTTTCGCCAGAAGATAAACTATTGAAAGAAAATTTTACATCAGAATCAGGCTTTTTGAAAAATAAAGTGCCATTGCCACCTTCAACTTCTCCCATACTAACTATTTCTAAATCTAAACAGTTTTTAATTGAATTATTTAGTTGGTCTATAACATGTTTTCTAGCTTCAGACGGTTTTAAATCATTGTCATCTCTATATGAATTAAAATATGCAAGCAGTCCCCTATAGTTTTCTTCTATTTTTTCATCAATGCTAACGGAATAGCTAGCACCATATCTATTTTCCTCTATTGGGCTGACTGCTCTAATTTCTTTAATATTTAAATCATTGTTATATCTATATGGGCTTCTAAACGAAAATAGACTATTTAGACTATTTTTATATTTTTCTATATTACACAGTTCATCCTTTCTATAAACAATACCACCTACAACAAAATCTATATCAATTAGTTCATAGAAATTTTTATTATTTGATCTAAAAAAATAATTCTTAACACTACCGGATGGGTCTGTTCCTATACGTGCACCAAAAGATGGGCCTAATGCAATAAAAGCGTCCAATACACTACTTTTACCACAACCATTTGGGCCGACAAGAGCAATGATTTTCTTTGGGCTATCTCCTAAATCAATAGTTAAATCCTTAAAACGTTTAAATTCTTGTATACGCACTTTAGATATCTTCATTGTTAAACCTCATTATTTTTAATTACACTTCTCAAATTTCTGCTTTAAATTTTAAAAACTTCGTGCTTGGATAGCTCGTATTTGTCGTATATCACGGCATTATCATCGCCGGTAGGCTGCATGAGGTCGTATGCTAGCCCACCTTTTTTAAATTTTATATTAAAAACACTAATTCTGCGCTTGGCGTCTATCTCGGGGATGCCGATTTCATCGATATCTTTAAAATAAAATTTCGCATTCTTGCCACCTTTTTGTATGAAAAATCCGTCATCTTCGATTTTTCGGTATCACAGAGCAAGAAACTAGGATAAAGAGGTAACTTCGGCGCAAGCTAACTTACTGGCGCCGAAATTGAAAGTTATTTTATCGCCGCTTCAAATCCAACATCTACATCTGGATAGCTCTTTCCACCGTGAAATGGTTTGGCGGCAGCGGCAAATTTATCAAAGCTTTCATTTAGCTTCAAATCATTTACAAGATCAACTGAAAATTTTGCTACTAGCTTGCCATTTTGCACTTCATATTTTGTTTTAAAAATTTTTGAATTGCCATTTATGCTAAGCTCAACATCCATTTCTCCAGCCTTATCGTCGCCATTTACTGCTACGATCTTGCCATCTACTGCCTTGCCATCGAAAATAATGCCAATCCTTTTATCGCGGTCAGGTAGCTTTGTGTCGATATCTTTTGGCTCAAGCTTAAATTCAAAGCTCTTTAAAAAATCAGCAAAATTTGCATTTTCTTGACTTTTAAAATTTATCGTCTTGAAAGTACCTGGTACGGCTGTTTTATTTGCCAGCTTGTAACCAGTAAATGTTACCTTTGGTTCACCTTCTACGCTAAATGCAAGAGCTGAAACTGCAAAAAATGAAGCTACTAAAGCAACAGAAGTAAGTTTGTTCATAAAGAATCCTTTTTATAATATTGATAATAAATATCGCAAATTATATATCCACTTACTTCAAAAAAGACTTAAAAACTCTTTTTAATTAATGAATAAATTTTTAATATCTTTTTACTCTGGATCATCGCTAAAATCGTTATCCCTAAAGATCACATAAAAATTTATGAGCCAAAAAATAAAAGCGATTGCTATGAGTGTTGCTGGTAAATGAATGTAAAAGCCACTCCAAAAATAAGCCAAAATTCCTCTGCTAACACCAGCTAAAAGAACTAAAATAAAAGCAACCTTACTAAGGCGTAAAAACTCAAGCTCTTGTCCGCTGTGACGAAGTCCTGCGACATTAAATATAAGCATTACGCTAAAAATTACTGCATTTATCGCTATTAGATGCATAAAATTTGTCTCAAGATGGAGCCCAAAAATGCCGCTAAAACCGATGCCTAAAAAACCAAGCGCTAAAAATAGTTGCATAAAATAGTATAAAATCACAAAACTATGTCTAAAAAGCTCTTTATAGTGCCACTCTTTAAGCTTTGCAAGTACCGCACTTCCACAAGCTATCGCGGCATAATAGACACCCATGCTTTCCTCAAAAAATATATTTAAAAGCAAAAAAGCACAAACGCAGCAAATAGCGATATTTTTATAGATAAAATTTGGCACAAAAACAGCTTCATCCATGCCTTTTTCTCTTTTTAATGCTTCTTTTCCAAGTACGACACTAACGCGGTAAGAGATGAGCAAGATAGCGATCACGTGGATAAAAACTTGTAAATTTAAAAATTTTTCGTTGCCGCTTATTAAATAACTAATTTCAAAGCTTAAAATGCCAAATAAAAAGCCAAGTACGCCAAATTGATCATCATTTTTATCTCGCCAGATCATATAAACACAAAGCAAAACCAAGTAAAGCCAAAAAAGAGTGATAAAGCAGTGTGCTAAAAATAGACTAAAAAATGCCAATATAAAGCTTATGAAAAAGAGTGAAAATAATATATAGGCGTGTATTTTTAAAGACGCTTGAAAATTTGTCCAATCAGTTAGTCCAGTTAGCAAAAATCCAGCATAAGCAAGCGCCAAAAATAGTTGCAAAAATATAAATTTATGTAAGCTCACAAAATCAGTTGGAGTAAAAAACACACTAGCGCCAAGCACCGCACAGGCGGCACTCATTAAGAAAAATATCCTCATAGGATGAGTAAAAAAATTATTAATCATAATAAATTTGCCCTTTGAAATTTTCATCTATCATCTTGCTAATAAAAGTAAAATCGCGCTCTTTGAAATCTTTGTCTATTTCAAGTTCTCTTTGTATGACTGCACCTTTACTTGATAAGAAATAAATTCTATTTGACATCTTTACAGCTTCCATTCTATCGTGTGTGACAAGAACTACGCTCATACCTTCGCTAACTCTTTGGCCAATAATTTCAATTAAAATTTCTTTCATATCATAATCAAGCCCAGAAAAAGGCTCATCCATCAAAAGTAGATCAGGCTTTGTTACAACCGCTCTTACGAAAGCTACCCTTTGCCTCATACCGCCGCTTAGCTCGCTTGGGTATTTTAAAGTATCCTTTTGGCTTAATCCAACCTTTTTAAAAAGCTCTAAAACAGCGTTAATGTCTGGTTTATCCATAACCAAAAGCACATTTTCAAGAGCATTTTTCCATGTTAGCAGGCGATTTTCTTGAAAAAAATATGTAGTCTTTTTAAAGTTATTAAAAATTTTCCCTTTTCTAGGCTCATTTAGTCCGCTAATAAGCCTAAGTATCGTCGTCTTGCCACATCCTGATGGCCCAAAAAGCGTAACTACCTCGCTACTTTTTACATTTAGGCTAAAATTCCTTACGACCTTATCTCTTAAAATTTCATACTCTACATTTTTAAGCTCAAGCATCATCTTCTCCAAGGCATCAAAGCTATTTTTAGTGGCTCGATGATGAGGTATTCAAAGAGCATGATAAGAGTGATGCTTAAAAGAACATACGCCATTACCTCGGTTGTTTCAAGCATTGCTCTTGCATTTGCTATCTTTGCTCCCATGCCGTTATTTGCACCTAGTAGTTCGGCCATTATGACTATTTTTACACCCATTGCAACAGCTACACTAACAGAGCTTATGATATAACTTGTAAGATGTGGGATATAAAGGTGTTTTATCTTTTTTAAAAAGCCTAAATGATAGGCATCAAACATCTCTTTTAGCTCCTCATCTACACTGCTCATAGCAACTGCCGAGCTTGCAAAAGTAAGCGGTAAAACGGTTATAAAGATAGTAAAAATGGTGCTAAAATTTCCAAATCCAAACCAAAAAATAGCAAGCACTATCCAAATAATTGGTGGCATTGACAAAAGCAAAGTGATAACAGGCTTTAAAAAGGCTGCAAAGCTTTTAAAGCTACCTGCTATTAGCCCTAAAAATATACCAAAAAATGTCGCCGTACTAACCCCAACTAGTGATCTGCAAAGCGTTATATTTATCTCGCTATTTTTGTAATCTTTTAAAATCTCACAAACTTTAAAAAATACATCTTTTGGTGGCGGAAGCAAGAGTGGGGAGCTAAACTCGCTTCCCACTTGCCAAATGGCTAAGATCAAAAAAACTACGGCAAATCCGCTAAATCCGCCCCAAAAATAGTCAATTATTTTTAAAAAGCTTGAGCGATCCTTTTTAATGCCATCAATTAGTATCATAAAAATAGACCTTTATCTGGCATCTTGCCACCTAGAAATTTTGGATTAAACTGATAAATTTCTTCAAAAAATGCCATGATTTCATTTTGTAGTTCATTTGCTTTTGTCACTGTTAGATTTGCCTTGTCAAAGGCATTTGCAAGTGCCACTTCTGGAGCTGGTAAGTAGCTTGAACCTATCTTTGCTGCACTTTGTTTGTTCTCAAGTATCCATGAAAGTGCATTTTTAAGATCGTTATGAAGCGTATCAAATAGATTTAAGTTTTTCTCGTAAAAGCCTCTTTCTACGATAATGCCAGCCATTGGGATTATCGGTTTTGTACCAAAGCTCTCACCCCAAATTTTTGGAAAATCAACTGAGTAATGTACACTAACGCCTGCTTTTTTACCACGCAAAATAGTCGCTTCACCAAGAGGTTGTGGCACTATTAAAATGTCAAAATCTTTTTGTAAAAATAAAAGCAGAGCCTCAGGCGGCGTTGCTGTATAGGTGATGTCTATCTTGCTAACGTCTATGCCCCTCTTCTTGCAAAGCGCTCTTAAAACAAGATCAGGCATGTCGCCTCGAAATGGCATGATAAGCTTTTTGCCTACAAAATCCTCTAAATTTTTGATCTTTTCATCCTTAACCATAGCGTTCATAACGCCAAGAGTTAGTAAATTTAACATCGCAAAATCAAGCCCTTGATTTCTTAAATTTGCAGCGACATTTGATGGTGACATCGTGACCTTGATATCTCCACTAGCGACACCTGCACGAAGCTGATCTGGTGTTTTCCAGATATTTAGGCTTACATCATAAGTTTTATTTAACTCGCCTTGCAGTGCAGCAACCGCCATGATAACGCTTGGGATCGCTGGTGCGCCCCACATAGTAAAGCTCTCTTTTGCAAATAAATTTGGTGCAAAAGCGCTAACGCCTAAAGCCGTGCTAAGTCCTAAAAATTTTCTTCTATCTAACATCTTTTTCTCCTTTAAAAACTGCTGTGAAAGCTAATGAAAAATGTCCTGCCAGGGGCATGAACGACTACTGGATCAAGCGCTGCCACGTGATCACCGCTGATAAATTCTGCATAATCTTTATCAAATAAATTTGCTATGCCAAATCTTATGCCAACTTTATTTTTAAACTCTACGCTGCCATAAAGATCAAGCAAACCAAATCCTTTTGCCGCCTCTTTTTTATCGATGCCTAGACCATTTTGCTTGCTAAAATCGCCTCTAGTTTGCTTTGAAACTAGTCTTAGTGCGGTGCCAAGGTTGTAGCTACCAAAGCTTGCATAGTCTTTGTAGTCAAATGCAAAATTTGCCTCAAAAGGCCTTATTTGATAAAGCGGTCTGCCATCAGTTTTGTTTTGTCCGTAGTTATAATAAAACGAGCTTTTTAAGCCAAAGTGCCTTGCAAAGCTATATTCTGAGTTTAAATTTACACTATAAAGCGTTGCATCAACGTTTCTTGAGATGACGGCATTTTTATTTATTAGTGGCATCGCAGCCTTTGAGTGGCGTCTATCAAAAATGATCAAATTTTTAACGCTATCAGCGATGAAATGTCCTCCAAAGCTAAATGCATCTTTGTTTTGAAGCGAGTTTAGGTATTCTTTATAAAACTCGCTACCAAATTTAAAGCCAAGAACCGCTCTATTGTGTCTTTCTGGCTCTAAATTCGGATTTGCTATCCAGCCTTTATCGTCTGCACCATAAAGTGCGTTAAAACGCTCCATATTACTTGGCAAGCGAGATAAGCTCTCAAGCTTTGCAAAGTAGCTATCCTTATCGTTTGGTGTAAATTTATATTTTAGGCTTGCACTAAAAGCGTCTTTTTTGATCTTATCGCTTACGTCCTCACCATAAATTTGACGAAGCAGTCCGCGAGTCGTGCTAATAGCTGGATTTGGTGCAAAAAATTTAGTATCAAGTCCGTTAAGCTTACTTCTTTGCTCTTCATATTTTAAGGCAAGTGAGGCTTCATTTGCTTCATTAAATTTATAAGCAAGTGTGTCAAAAAGCATAAATTTATCATTTCTAACATCAGCAAATCTGTATCCATTAAAGACCCAGTTGTTGCCTTGCTTCATGTATCTTTTGCCGTCATGCTTATCTTTTTCAAAGCCAGCGCCTATTTGATTGTGAAAGCTTGCAAAGTCAGCGTCATACTTTAAATTTGCCTCAAATATATTCCTCTTTAAATCCACTTTCACATTTGGAGTGGCATCTCTTAGATGAAAATTATCAGCTTTTCGCTCAACCTTTTTTAGGATAAATTCAAAATTTAGCGTATTTGAAAGATCTTCTTCGCCTAATCTAATATTTAGCTTGCCGACTTTTCTTGTCGTTTTAAAGGCATCCATCATGTGCTCTGGCTGCTTGTCTTTATCGATATTATCCCTTAAAAACGTAAGCCTAAGCTCGCTAATATCATTTGGCACGAAACCTAAGATAGCGCTTTGGCCTTGCCTATTGTAGCCATAGTCCCATCTTTTGCCACTTCCATCTTTATAATTATTTGCTTTGGTAAAATTTGCATTTAAGATGGTGTAAAAATTTGCGCCACGATATTTAAAAAGTGATGAATTGTAAAAGCTTTTGCCATACATTCCAGCCGAGATATGAAACATATCAGCTGAGTTATCAAGCAAATTTGTAACAAATGGGTATTCGCCTTTTTGAGTGCGGTCAAATTGATTTTCTACAAAGGCACTTTGTGCAACGTTTGGCGTAATGACTGGTGGCGGAGCAAATTCTCTAATAGGCTTTATAACGTCTAAATTTGCTTCATTTGCTAGAAGCAGTGATGAAAGAACTGCTAGGCTTAAAATGGGCCTCATGTAAACTCCTTTTTAAAGATATAATTATGATTTCTTTTATCAGAATTGTAGTAGCAAAACCCTTTATAAAAGTTGATGTAAGTCATCCTTTAAATTTTTAATCCATAATTACGAGCTTATTGTAGATAAAATGCTTGATTTTATTTTTGCAAGAGTAGCTAAATGGTGTAAATTTAATGTGAAAAATGTATAAAATTTTGATAATTGTTATATAAAATTTTAAATCGTAGGTCGATTTAATTAGGCTCTAAAATTATTAAGCCTATCTCTTAGCTCTTTTGAAATTGTAAATTTTGAAAGTTCATATTTATCAAAAATGATGATCAAATCATCACCTAGTGGTTGCACTAATCCAAAGCAAGCATTTCTATCAAGACGGTTTTTCTTAAATTTTACGCTTAATGTTTCAACTTTTTTCTTATCGCCAAAGCTTTTAATGGCGATCTCGTCGATATCCTTAAAGTAAAATTTTATGCTTTTTGAGCCTTTTGTAATGATAAACCCATCATCTTCAATACGTAAAAAGTTGTTTTGAAAAATTTTTCTAACACAAAAGAACGCTGAGAGAGCGCCAATAATGATGCCAAAGAGAGACGCTGTGCCAAGAGCTAGATAAAAGTAGCCAACGATGCTAAAGGCAAAAAGCCCAAGCCCAAAGGCTAGCGCCCAAAAAACATCTTTTTTACTCTCTTTTGTTATCATCATTTTTCCTTTTAAGCTAAAATTCCAGCACCATTTATCGCTTGGCTGCGCTCTTTTGCATAAATTCTCTTGCCATTTATCACGTCATATTTCCAGATCGGCGCATTTGCCTTAAAGTCCTCGACAAACTCGTTTATAAGCCTTAGCGCGACCTTTCTTTGAGGGCTCACAATGCCTGCTACATAAGAGCTCATATGCACAGCTACATCGCCTTTTGAGTGAGCAAAGAGTACGTAGGCATTTTCTTTTTTTGCCCGCTCCTCCCAAGCATCAAGCCATTTTTTAAGGATCGGCTCATAGATATCAAAGCTAAGCGCCGAAATGCCACCTTCCTCTCTTACGATTCCAACAAAAGTGATGAGCGCACCGCAGTTTTTATCTTTAAAGCGTTCATACCACTCGTTTGTGATGCTTTGAACATCTAAGCTTCCATTATAAATTTGCATCTTAGCCCCCACAAACTGGTGGCAAAATAGAAATTTTATCACCTGATTTAAGAGCAAAATTTATATCGCTTACGATCTCGTCATTTACGGCAACCGCACAGATATTTAGCCATTTTTTAAGCTCTTCTTTCTCGCTTAAAGCTGCTTTTACTTCACCTAAATTTTTTGCCTCTACTTTTATATTTTCAAGCCCGATAGGCCCAAGAAATTCGATCTCTATCACGTTTTATCCTTTGAGATTTTTGCTGATTTTACTTAAAAATAAATTTAGATATACTTATTTAAAAATTTAAAAAGCGAGTAAAAATGAACGAAATTTTAAAGAGCATAAAAACCCCAGCCTACGTCTGTGAAGAGGCAAAAGTACGTAAAAATTTAGAGCTTTTAAAATATGTCAAAGAACAAAGCGGAGCTAAAATTTTAGTAGCGCTCAAAGGCTTTGCGTTTAGCGGAGTGATGGATATGGTGGGCTTATACCTTGATGGAGCTACTTGCAGTGGGCTTCATGAGGCTAAATTTGCGAGCGAATACGTAAAAGGCGAGATCCACACGTATAGCCCAGCATTTAAAGATGAGGACTTTGATGAAATTTTAAAAATTTCAAAGCACATCACATTTAACTCTTTTGCTCAGTGGCAAAAATTCAAGGGTATTGCCCTGCAAAATGGCATCATCTGCGGTTTGCGCATAAATCCAGAGGTCTCGCTAGCACCGACTGACAGCTACAATCCATGCGGTAAATTTAGCAGGCTTGGCATCACAAGGGCAAATTTTAAGCCAGAGCTTCTTGATGGCATCACTGGGCTTCATTTTCATGCGCTTTGCGAGGAGAGTGCTAGCAGCTTGCAGACCGTGCTGGAGGCATTTGAGGAGAAATTTAGTGAGTTTATCCCAAAGATGAAGTGGATAAATATGGGCGGAGGACATCACATCACGAGGGCTGATTACGATGTGGAGCTACTTATAAAGATAGTTAGGCGCTTTCGCGAGAAATATGGCGTAGAGGTCTATCTGGAGCCTGGCGAGGCCGTGGGCTGGCAGACTGGCTTTTTGATAAGTAGCGTGCTTGACATCGTGCATAACGAGAAAGATATCGCCATCCTTGACACCTCAGCCGAGGCGCACATGCCTGATACCGTGCTCATGCCTTACCGCCCAGCAGTTAGAGGTGAGAGTAAAAATGGCAAATTTGCTTATAGATTTGGTGGTAATACCTGCTTAGCTGGCGATATAGTGGGTCTTGAAGCGGACGATGCGGAGTATAAATTTGATAGTGAGCTAAAAATCGGCGACCGCGTCATCTTTGAAGATCAAATCCATTATACGATCGTGAAAAACACGACATTTAATGGTATAAAACTACCTGATTTAGTGCTTTTAAAAGAAAATGGCGAGATAAAGATGATCCGTGAATTTGAATACGAAGAGTATAGACGCAGAAACTAATCACTGGTGTTTTGGCTAGCTTTTGGCAGCTAAATACTGAGAATTTTTCTACACGGATTAGTATCCATAAATTTTGGCAAATTTATCTATCTTTGCACTCTTTTGCAAGTTGTATTTGGTTTTATTTGCGATACTTTGAGCTAATTCTTTACCGAAATGATTACTGATAAAGCCAAGGGCCATATCCATGCCAGCAGCTACGCCTGAAGCCGTGTAAAATTTATCATCTTTTGCTTAGTTGGCGTGCTCTTGTTACTCTACTGCCTCGCCTTATCCTTTCATCGACCCAAGTGATCTTTTATTTGAGGTAGCCTTTAAGCCGTCAAGCACTCCAGTGCGAGCTAGCAAGGCTGAGTCAGTGCAGACAATAAGGCAAAAATTTGAAGTCAAAACACACTTTTTGAGCTTTAAAAATAAACTTGTCCTCATTTACAAGTATCCTTTGCCTTGATCACCAGGAACTAGCAAAATGCTCTCTTTTGACATCTTACAAAGCTTTTTTGTTTTTACTTCAAAGCCTTGCTTTTTATTATTTTACTGCTAAACGATACGAAATTTAGATTTATTCCAGGCACCCTTGCTAAAAACTCCACTGGACCCATAAGATCAAGCGTCTCGTAGTCATCAAATATAAGGCAAAAAAGATGCATAGTGCGATCCTTTTTCGGCTAAATTTTGGCTTTATTTTAGCTAAATTTTCAGATCAAAAATGCTAAAAATTAACAAAACTTAAATGTTTTTTATAAAATTTTTAGTAATCTTTTTTGCTAAGGTTTGCTTGTGATTAGCTCTGATATAATAGCGACCAAAATAGCGTAGCTATGCGATTTAACGTATTTAACCAATACTTAAATTGTTTAAGCTCAAACTCATAAAGGACTACAATGACGAGAATTCTTACTCTGCTTTTTACATTATTTGTAACAGCAATGGCAACTCAAGGACCAACTGGCGTCAATCAATATAATAGTGCCATTTGGGCGGCTGAAAGGATAGAAAATATCAAGCCATACGAACAAGGTTTGGGGCCGATATTTACTTTTATCCAAGGTAATGATTATTTTGCAATAGCAGCACTTTCTATCATTTTGGCTGTTATTGGAGCATTTGCATTACACTTTTTAATCATTGGGCCAAAACATTTTAGCCATGATGGTAAAAAGGTATTTGCTTTTTCATTGATCATACGTATAGCTCATGGTTTGGCAGCGATCTCATGGATCATTTTAGTGCCAACTGGTATCATCATTATGTGGGGTGCAGAGCTTGGCGGTGGAACATTTGTGCGTTTCTGTAGATACTTGCACGATACGGCAACTGTGATATTTGCTGTTTCTGTGCTTCCTATGTTATTTACCTGGACAAAGAGAATGCTTCCGGCAATTTATGATATCAGATGGATGATGATAGTTGGTGGCTATTTATCAAAGAAAAAGAGACCTGTTCCAGCTGGTAAATTTAATGCTGGTCAAAAAGCATGGTACTGGATCGCTATCCCTGGTGGTATCGTTATGATAATTACTGGCGCGATTATGTATTTTACGGACTTCAAAGAGCCAGCGGTTGCTTCTTGGTTTGGTCTTACACAAATTGATCTTTTAAGATACAGCGTAATTATTCATAATTGTCTTGGCATTGCATGTGCAGTATTTTTCTTAGTTCATATTTATATGGCAGCTATTGCTATTCATGGTGCTATTTGGTCGATGATTACTGGATATAAAGAGGAAGAAGAAGTTTATGTTCTTCATCACTACTGGTATCAAGAGCTCGTTAGAGAAAATAAAATTCCAGTATCTGATTATGAAAAGTCTTATACAAATTTAAAATAATTAACTTTACTTTGATCTTGCTAGTAGGCGAGGTCAAAGCTCTCTTTTTTCTCAAATTTATACATTAAAATTTTTAAAATAATTAATATTTTTTTGGCTATAATCCAAACTAGTTTCAAGGTTTGAAATACTAATTGCAAAAGGAAAAATCATGACAACAATTGATTGTAGAAATTTAGAGTGTCCAAAACCAGTCATAATGACAAAAAATGCACTTGATAGTTTAAGTGAAGGCGAAAGCTTAGAAATTTTGGTAAATGCACTAGCCCCAAAAGAAAATATTTCAAGATTTTTAAAAAATCAAAATATAAACTTTAGCCTCGAAAGCAATGGCAATGAGACTAAAATTTTAGCTACAAAAGGCAAAAATGCGCTTGAGCTTACAAATTTTGATGAGTTTGTCTGCGACATAACACCAAAAAATAATAAAGTACTCTATCTGAATGAAGAGCGCGCGGGAAGTGGCGAAGTAGGAATAAATTTACTATCAAAATTCCTAGGAGCATTTCTTCAAGTCGAGAAAAAACCAAAGATAATAATCTGTGTAAATAACGCTGTAAAGATGACTACAAACCGCTCACACCCAAGCTTTAAGCCGCTTAAAGATCTTGAAGCTGCTGGTGTTAAAATTTTAAGCTGCGGAAGCTGCCTGGAGGCTTATAAGCTAGTAAGTGATCTTGCGATTGGCGAAATTTCAAATGCTTATGAGATCATCGACATACTCTCAACTCACGAGCAAATCAAATTATGATCTATCACGACAAAAAGCTTACGCAGTTCGTTAGAGCCGCTGGTTGAGCTGCTAAGCTTGACCCGTCGGGTCTAAACAAAACGATTAGTAGTTTAAATTTATCTCATCCAAATCTGCTCTCAAGCACAAATTCTAACGAAGACGCGAGTGTCTTTAAAATTTCAAGTGATCTTGCACTTGTTCAAACGCTTGATTTTATAACGCCTGTGGTAAATGATCCATTTATTTACGGTCAAATCGCTGCTGCAAATAGCCTAAGCGACGTCTTTGCAATGGGTGGCGAGGTGATAAATGCTCTAAATATCGTAGGCTTTGATAGCTGCAACTTGGCACCTGAAATTTTAGGCGAAATTTTACAAGGTGGAGCCGATAAAGTAAAAGAGTGTGGTGGTATAATCGTTGGCGGGCATACGATCGAGACACAGCAGATGTATTATGGGCTTAGCGTCACTGGAAGGGTGCATCCTGATAAATTTTGGGCAAATAATACAGCCATAAATGGCAATGTTTTGATACTTACAAAGCCCCTTGGAAGCGGTATTTTAAGTACAGCAATAAAGGCTGATTTATTAAGCATGGAGCAAATAAAAGAGGCTGCAACTATCATGGCACAGCTAAATTTTTATGCATTAAAAGCACTTGATGGCATCAAAGTCTACGGCGCTACTGATGTGACCGGATTTGGCTTTTTGGGACATTTAAGCGAAATGTTAAATGAAAAGATCAGTTTTGAAATTTATGAAAAAAACGTGCCAATCATTGCAAGCGCAAAGGAATTTGCAGATATGGGCATCATCCCAGAGGGAAGCTATAAAAACCGCGAATTTGCAAAGCATTTTATAGACAAAGAAGCTGATATTTTGCTATTTGACGCACAAACTTCAGGTGGGCTTTTGCTCGCAGTTGGCGAAAAGGATGCGATGCTTGCAGTAAAGCGCTTAAAAGAAGTAGGTTATGAGCACTCAGCTATCGTTGGCTCTGCGGTGTCAAAGAGCGAGTTTGGTATATTTTTAAGATAAATTTTTTAAAAATAGCATGCTATCCATTGCGTTAGCGAAATCTTTTAATTTACTTAACCATTCTATAATTTCAAAAACTATAAAGGAGAGATGATGAATTATCTTGAAATTTTAAAATTTCGTCATGCTTGCAAGGTTTTTGACGAAAGCAAAAAAATCGGTGCTGGAGAGTTTGATTTTATACTAGAAGCTGGTAGGTTAAGCCCTAGCTCAACTGGCCTTGAGCAGTGGGATATCTTAGTTGTTCAAAATAAAGAGCTTAGAGAAAAAATAAAAGCTCTTTCATGGAATCAAGCGCAAATCACATCTTGCTCGCATTTAGTTGTCGTTTTAGCTAAGATCGAAGAGGTAAAATTTGGAAGCACCTACGTTAATAAAATAATCGCTAGAAATACCAACAAAGATCCTGAAGCCATTGCTGCAAGGCAAAAATTTTATCATGACTTTTTGCTAGCAAATTTTAAAAATGATGATGAGTTAACATTTCAGTGGTCACATGAGCAATGCATGATAATCGCCACAAATATGATGAATGCATCCGCGAGTTTGGGCATTGATAGTTGCCCGATAGAAGGCTTTGACAGACATGCTTTAAATAAACTTTTAGGGCTTGATGAGAGCTTTCAAAGAGTTGCTATTATGGTGCCATTTGGCTACCGCCTAAATCCACAACCAAAAAAACTTCGCAGAGAAATTTCTGATATCGTTACTTGGGTTTATTAATATTTGAGCCAAATTTTAAATAAGTTTTTGGCTCAATTTTAAATAAATCAATAAATTCTAAATAAATACTTATCTTTATAAACCCAAATCAAGTAAAAATGGGATAAAATCAGAGCCAAAACCTAAACTAACGAGGTGTCTATCGTGCTTGAGAAACAAAAAACCAGCCTTCAAATAGTAAAAATGTTTTATACAAAGGCTATTTTACTTTTGCTCTCATTTATATTTTTAGCATTATTTGTAGTTTGTGCCGGCACGAACGATATAAAGTATGATCTTAGCTCAACTAATTCAAATATAAAATCATCAATCTCAAATAGCTTTTTTATAATAAAAAACGATCTATTTTTAAAATCAAAAATGGTTGAAGTAGGTCTTAGCGATATGCTATTTGATAAAAATTCAACAAAAAACGATCTTTATATAGCTTTTTATGTTTTTGATAAAAATAGAAATTTACTCTATTCAAAGAGATTTTTAGGTGCTGATGACATAGCCGAAAAGGATCTATCTCAGCTTAGTTTAAATGAGACAGATGCTGGAAAATTTACAGTATCAGATCGAGTTTATAAAAACAATCGTTTTAGAGATATTTATGCATCTTATGGACTAAAAAATGTAGGCAGCATTTTAGTTCAAATTGATATAAAATTTTTGCAAAACTACACTAATGTAGATTACGATGAGAAAAGCAAAACTTATGCTTATCTGGTAGATAAATATGGAAATTTATCAAGAGATGAGTTTTATAAAAAATTCGATGAGTCGATGTTTTTGCCTTATGTGAGTCTTGGCGATGAGTTTAAAGAGGATAAAATAATATTTTCTTTAAGCCATATGAGCTTTTATCTCATAAGCTATATGCCAGAGTATAAAATTTTTGTTATTACCGCTTCAACGAAGCATTTTCATATCTTTATGCAGTTTGTGTTATTTTGGCTATCGATCTTTTGTTTTATATCTTCTTTGATTTTATGGGTTAGAGATGTGAAATTTATAAAAAATAGAATAATGCCAGCTTTAAAAGAGGTAAGAGATACTTTAGATGGCAATGAATATGAGATAAGACGAAGCCTTAATATAACAGAATTTGAAGATATAAAAAATGGAATAAACAAACTAAAGATAGAAACCAGAAAAGCAACTAATGGACTAGAAGAATACAAAAGTAGATTTGGCTATATTTTTGAGCAAAGCTTTTTGAAAATAGTAGTTTATGATGCTTATAGTGGCGATATTATTGATGCTAGTAATGCATTTTTGTCTTCCATTGGCTACACAAAAGATGAGATTATAGAGCTAAATTTAAATAATTTAATAGATGGCGATTTTGCATTGTTTATGCAAATGAAACAAGACGCTCAAAATAGCGATATGAGTTTTAAAATCAAGCTAAGAACAAAAGATGGCGGCACTAAGGAGGGATTTTTACAAGAGTCGCAGATCGAGCTAAGGGATTCTAGGCTAAATTTTATGCTTATACACGAGCTTGACGATGAAAAATTTACGAAAAAGGATAACGAAGCAATAAATGATTATTCTTTTTTATCGCCAAATGTAATAGCAGAAGCATTAAGCAGCGATCCATTTTCTATCGTAAGAAGTACGCAAAATATCGATAGTGTCTTTAAAGTCCCGCAAGATAAGAAGCTTATAAATTTAAAAGATCTAATAAGCCCTGAAAGTTTAGATGAGTTTGCTGTAAATATTTCTAATGAATCTAAAAAATTCTTTGAAAAAGGTAGCAAAAATAGCGAAATCAATCTCGTAGCTAATATGCAAACAAACGAAAATAACAAAACACCATTTAAAATAAAAGTAAAATTTATAGATAATGGTGCTGACAAAGAGCAAAAAATCATCTACTTTTTTAATGACCTAAGCGATATAGCAAAGTTGCAAGAAAAATATGATGCTGAATTAAAATATTTTCAAAGCATACTTTGGGCAAGCCAAGCGCTTGTCTTTTCATGGGATAAAAAAAGCGACACCCTTTATATCCCAAATGCTATTGCCAAGTCGCTCGGATATGCATTAAATGGGGATATGAGTATAAATTTTGAACGTGCAAAAACTATATTTGTAGATGAATTTGTAAGCTTTAAGGACTTTTTTGACCTTATAAAAAAAGGTGAAGTATATGATGGCGAAGTGCGTTTTTATAGGGCTGATAAAGAGATTATTTATGTAAGGATTAGAGCAAAATCAATAGCTTTTTATGATGGTGAAGCAAGCGTCATAAAAGGCACAATGCAAGATCTTAGTGTGCAAAATAGTTTTTTTTCTTATCAAGACCTTTTAGCAAAAATTTTCTCATACGCAAAAGAGCAAATTATTATGCTTGATGATGAGTTTAGGATTATAGATGCTAATGACGCTTTTTTCGATACGCTTGATATTTCTAGAGATAAAAATTTTATAGAGAAAATTTACTCAAAAGATATAATTAATTTTAAAAACGGACTAAAAGATATTAAAGATGAAATTTTAAATTCACTTAAAATAACTGGCTTTTGGCAAGGTCTTATTCATGATGTTCGAAGCAAAAATAGACTCGAAGTTATAAGTATAAGTAAGCTTTTAAACGCATTTGGCGATCAAGAGGGATATATATTGTTAGCTTCAAGCGCAAATGATGACTGCTACAATAAAGAATATCTCGAATTTATCGCGTATCACGATACGCTGACTGGGTTACCAAATAGATTTTTACTTTTCAATAAGCTAGAAAATCTGCTAAAACAAGCAAAAAAAAGCTTAAAAATAGCAGCTTTTTATGTTGATTTTGATAATTTTAAATCAATAAATGACGGATATGGACATCAAGTAGGTGATAAAATCCTAATAGAAATTTCAAAAAAAATAGATGAAATTTTCCCAAAACAAGGAATATTTGCGAGAATAGGCGGGGACGAGTTTATAGGTGCTATGCCTTATGAAAATTTGGGAGAAATTTACGAAACTGCTGAAAATATCTTAAGAGTGGGTCAGAGTAAAATTTCTATTGATGATGACGAGAAAAAACTTAGCGTAAGTATTGGTATTAGCTTAAGTAGCGATGCACTTAGTGTTGATGATCTAATTGAAAGAGCTGATTGGGCTATGTATCAAGCAAAGCTTAATGGAAAAAATAAATATTATGTATTTAATTCGAAAAAAGATACGTACTTTAAAAATGAATATAGAGATGACTCAAAGATCATTGAAGCTATCGATGCTGGCGAGATGTTCTTGCTATATCAGCCTGAGATTGATATAAAAAGTGGGGAAGTTAGCAGCTTTGAGGCATTTATTAGATGGAAAAATGGCGATAAGATATTAAGGCCATCAGATTTCTTACCACTTGCAAAAGGCTCAAAAGCAGTTGTTGCTATTGCACTATTTACACTAAAATATGCTTTAAAAGCTAGGGCTGTATGGCTAAAAGAGGGGATAAATGCAAAAGTTAGAGTAAATTTATGCATTAAAAAGCTAATGACTTCTGAGTTTTTTGAGAAATTTAAAAAGCTTTTAAAAGATGAGCAACTAGACGCTAATGGGCTAATCATAGACATCGTTGACTCCGCAAGTGGCGTAAATTTAGATGATGTTGTTAGATATATTGATGCTTATAAGGAGCTAGGCGTTAGCTTTTCGCTTGATGATTTTGCGTCTTATTCAGGCTCGGTAGAAGCTTTAGGTATGTTAAAAACAAATAGATTTAATATAGATAAAAGATTTTGCAAACAAATTTTTGATTCAGTAGAAGCGCTAAAGACCATACGTATGATAAAGTATGTATCAGATACATTTGATTTTGATGTCATGATAAAAAATTTAGAAGATAAAAGCATGCTTGAAATTTTTGTCGGATTTGGCTTTAGTAGATTTCAAGGACGGCTTTTTGCACCAGAGCTTAGCCTGGATGACGTACTAAAATTTAAATTCACTCTATCATCTCCACTAAATGTAAGAAATTTTCAAGATGATGAGAACTACAATATGCTTTGCAAAATAGTAGGCGTAAAAGAGCTTATGACTCGTTTGATAAATTTACTTAAATGCGATGAAAAAATAAGTGAAAAATTAAAAAGCGAAATAGCAAATCAAGTAGATGATATCAGAACAATAAATGAAAAATTAGCTGAAATTTTAGATACGATCCTTGTAAAAATAGACAAAGAGAACGTAATAAATTTAGCTAATGAGGCAATTTTATTATGCGATAATGATCTAAATTTGAGTGGAGCGAATAAATAATGAATGAAAATGCTTTAAATGTTTATGAGCACGAAATCCCAAATGGAAGCAAGCTGTACTTTGCCAGTAGCGCAAAGCTAAAGAGGCAGATCGAGCAAAAAGCTAGTGAAATTTTAGAAAATGAAGGCTTTAGTGAGATCGTAACGCCATTTTTCTCATATCACCAGCATTTAAGTGTAGATGCGACAAATCTTTTGCGTTTTAGCGATAGTCTAAATCACGAAATAAGCCTAAGAGCTGATAGCACGGTAGATACTGTAAGGATCGTGCTTAGAAGGCTAAAAGCAAACGAATCAAAAAGATGGTTTTATATCCAGCCGGTCTTTCGCTATCCAAGCCAAGAAATTTATCAAATCGGAGCCGAACTAATCGGTGAAAATGATGTTTTAAAAAGCATAAATATCGTAGCAAAGCTTATTGATGAGCTAAAAATGGATACATTTTTGCAAGTGAGCAATATACAAATTCCAAGAGTGATTTGTGAAATTTTAAGCGTGCCTATTGAAATTTTTGAAAATGGGCAAATGGAGAAAATTTTATCTCAAAATGTTCCATGGCTAAGCGCTCTTGCTCTTTTAAAGTCAGTTGATGAACTGGATGAAGTGATTAAAATTTCTCCAAGTAAACTAAAAGAACCGCTTGAAAATTTGAGAAATTTAGCCAGCGCTTTAGAATATAAAAATTTAAGAATAGTTCCGCTATATTACTCGAAAATGAGATATTACGATAGTTTATTTTTTAGATTTTTAAGAAATAACAGCATAATAGCAAGTGGCGGTAGCTACGAAATAGACGGAAAAATAAATAGTGGTTTTGCTGTTTATACAGATGCATTGATAGAAGAAAAAATTAATTTAAGGAAGTAAGAATGAGAAAGGCTGATTTAGTAGTTGGAGTTCAATGGGGTGATGAGGGTAAAGGCAAGATAGTTGATATGCTAGGACTAAACTATGACATGATCTGTCGCTCACAAGGTGGTCACAATGCCGGCCATACGATCTGGGTTGATGGCGTTAGATACGCGCTTCACCTTGTTCCAAGCGGAATTTTGCATAAAAATATCATAAACATCATTGGCAATGGCGTTGTTGTTTGCCCAGAAGTGTTAATCACTGAAATGGCTCAGTTTGAAAATTTAGAGGGGAGGCTTTATATTAGTGATAAAGCACATTTAAATCTAAGCTACCATAGCCAAATCGATCAAGCAAAAGAGAGACTAAAAGGCGAAAAAGCAATCGGTACGACTGGCAAAGGCATCGGACCAACTTATGCTGATAAAATAAGTAGAAGTGGTCACAGAGTAGGCGAGCTACTTGAGCCAGAGCGTTTGTGCGATGCTTTGATGCATGATTTTGAGACAAACAAATGCGTATTTGACGCACTTGGTGTCAAAATTCCTAATGAGAATGAATTGCTTGAAGAGCTAAAAAGATATAAAGAGGTTTTAGCTCCATTTATCGCAAATACTACAAATTTAGTTTGGAAAGCGCTAGATGAAGATAAAAAAGTCCTACTTGAAGGCGCTCAGGGCACGCTTTTAGATATCGACCATGGCACATATCCATACGTAACTAGCTCAAATACCATAAGTGCAGGTGCTTGCACAGGTCTTGGACTAAATCCAAAAGAAATCGGTGAAGTAATAGGCGTCATAAAGGCCTATACGACTCGTGTTGGCTTTGGTCCTTTCCCAACAGAAGATAAAGGTACGAGTGGCGATAAGATGTGTGATATCGGTAAGGAATTTGGCACAACAACAGGCCGCCGCAGACGTTGTGGCTGGTTTGATGCTGTGAGTGTAAAATATGCTTCAAGGCTTGACGGTATCGATACTTATGCGCTTATGAAGCTTGATGTACTTGATGGATTTGAAGTGGTAAAAATTTGCAAAGCTTATCAATATAATGGTGAAACTATCGATTATATGCCAACAGATCTTGAAAATGCAACTCCTATCTATGAAGAACTTGCAGGCTGGGATAGCGTAAAAGGCATAAGCAAATATGAAGACTTACCAGCAAATGCAAGAGCTTATATCGAGAGAATAGAAGAGCTAACTGGCGTAAAGATCGGCTACATTTCAACAAGCCCTGAAAGAAGCGATACGATCATTAGATGAAAAGCAAATTTACCTCTATCGTCCGCGTAAAAAAACAAGAGATGGATAAGGTAGAGGCAAAGCTCGCCGTTGCTAGGCTTAATGTAAGAAATTTTGAAGAAAATTTAGTACATTTAAGAGCAAGGCTTGAGGAGTTTTGCTTACCAAAAAGTGGCAATATAGGCGAGCTAAAGGAAAATTTAGAGTTTATAAAGATAGCAAGGCAAGAGCTAAATGCCTGCAAAGAGAGCCTTGAAATAGCTAAAAAAGAGGTTTCGCATTACGAACATAAATATAAAAATGCAAATTTAGAGTACGAAAAGATGAAATATCTAGAAAAAGAAGAGTTTAAAAAAGAGATAAAACGCATACAAAAAGCCGAAGCACTTGCGCTTGATGAGTTTGCAGTGATGAAATTTACAACTAAGAGCGAGTTGTGATGAGAGCGGTTTTATTACTCTTAACTATTTTAAATTTTGCATTTTGTTTTGAAGTACCAGTTGACTGTACGCAAATTTTTGAAGCTAGAAAAGAAGAAATTTCAAAGGAACTTGAGATCATAGATGAACAGCGCCAAGCTTTAGAAGTATTTCGCGCAAGCTCGGTAGCAGCCTATGAAGAAAATAATAAAAAGCTTACCAAAAAAGAAGCTGATCTAAATGCGACAATGAAAGTGATCGAGCAAAAACGCAAAGAGATCGATGAAGTGGTCGCCAAAAATGAGAAAATTTTAAAAGAGCTTCGCACAATGACTAGTGATAAAGTCAATGAGTCATATTCTAAGATGAAAGATGGCGCGGCAGCTGAGGTGCTCTCTAAAATGCCTAGATCAAACGCAGCCACCATACTTTATGCTCTTGATGCCAAAAAGATATCAACTATCATGGCAAAAATGGATCCAAAAGTAGCATCTGAGATCACCACTTTGCTTCAAAAAGGGCCACCATTTGCTGATGAAAAAGGCGATATGCCAACTCCAGCCGGTAGCATAAATATACAGTAATAAATTTTTGCACAAGCAAGTAAAATTTAAAGAATTTAGACATCAAACATAAAGTGCTATGCTTATAAATTTTTAATTTTAAGCTTGCCTAACTTTAGCTTGTATACTTTTGTGGTAGCTATTTTTTAACCAAACTTGCTACGACCCCAACTCCAAGGATGGTTAGAATGATAAAAAGGCTAATTTGTGCAGAAATTTCAAAACCGATATGAAAGATATGAGCAGTCGCATTTACAGCTAGCTTTGCTGCGATAAAAAATAAAAGCACGATCACAGAAATTTCTAAATACTTTAAAAAATTTTTGAGTGCTTCAAGCACAAAATAAAGCGTTCTTAGCCCAAGTATCGCAAATATCATCGCTGAATAAACAATGATAGGATCTTTGCTTACAGCAATGACAGCTGGAACGCTATCAAAAGCAAATATCACATCGCTTAGCTCAATCACACAAAGACACAAGAATAATGGTGTTGCTATCCAAGTGGCTTTTAGCCTTAAAATTTGATCGTTAAGAGTAGTTTTTTGACTATCTGAAATTTGCTTAGAAATTTCGCTAAATTTAACAAAAAAACTATGTCCAAAAAGCTGTGGTAAAACCGGAAAGAAGCGATAAACTGCCCTATAAGCTACGTGGTTTGAATAATCTTTTATATCTTCATCATACTTATCTTTTTTTATCATCATTACGGCACTATATGCGACTATTGCTGCAAATATTAGCTCCATCCAAGGCGAGATGGCAAAAAGCATCGTACCTACGGCTACAAAGATGAGTCTAAATATCATAGCTCCTATAACGCCAAAATAAAGCACTCTGTGGCGGTAAATTTCAGGTATCTTAAACCATGAAAAAATCGCCATCATCACAAAAAGATTATCTACTGAGAGCGACTTTTCTAGCGCATATCCTGCAAAATAAAGACTTGCTATTTCACTGCCTCGCTCAAAATATAAATATATGCCAAAAAGTACTGAAACTCCTATCCAAAAGATAGACCAAATGCCAGCTTGTTTTAGTGAAATTTTCTCATCATGTTTATGAGCAAAAAGATCTATTCCAAAGGCAAGTGATGCCATTATAAGAAAAACTATAATTGTTTGAATTTCTAATGCGTTCAACTTTTATCCTTAAAATTTTAACAAGGCATCATCAATACTTCTACTATCTCTCCTTTTTTGAGAAATTCTTTATCCATTGGGATCATTAAAAGTGCGGCTTTGTTTGTTAAGTTATTTACGATTGCTGAACTGCCAAGCTTTTTGCCATTTAGATTTACAAAATTTTTTCCTTCACGATTTTCTAAATTTACAGCCGTAAATTCTAAAAATGGTGAACGCTTTTTATAGTCTTCGTCCATTATAGCCGTTATCTTTGGCTCTTCTTGACCAAACCACGCATTTATTAAGACCCTTACGTAAAGCACACACATAACCATTGCCGAGTACGGAAATCCTGGCAGTGCAAAGATATATTTATCGCCTGACTTTGCCACTCTGATGTGACGGCCCGGTTTTATGGCAGCACCTTCGATGATAAGACTAAAATTTTCATTTAAAGCGCCTTTTACAAAGTCGTAATCACCCATGCTTATGCCACCAGTCGTCACTAATATATCAGCTGATTTTAGTGCGTTTATGATCGCTTTTTCGACAAGCTCGGCCTTATCTCTTACGATCTCGCAAAGGATCGGCTCCGCACCCATTTTGCGTATCTGCATAGCGATGCCTACGTGATTTGAGCTGTGAATTTGTGCTGGATTTTCTAGTGGCTCGCCAAGGTCTTTTATCTCACTACCAGTCGCTAGTATCGCCACTCTTGGGCGTATGAAAACGCTTACGTGAAAGACACCAAGCTCAGCAAGAAGTGCTATCTCAGCGTAGCTTAGACGAGCGCCTTTTTTTATTAAAATTTCACCTTTTTTGTAACTTTCCCCCACTTCGCGCACAGCAAAGCCCTTTGGCACACTCTTTTTGATGAGTATTTTTGAGCCGTTAACCTCGACATTTTCTACCGGCACAAGAGTATCAGTGCCTTCGCTCATTAGTGAGCCAGTGAAAGTTTTTACACATTTACTACCCTCTATGACTAGTCCTTTGTCGCTTCCAGCGGGCAGGTCTGTGATGAGCTCAAGCTCGCTTAGGCCATCTTTAAAGGCAAAAGCGTATCCATCCATCGCTGAAACCGGCTTTGCTGGGTAATTTTCAGTGGCTGTCACGTCGTAGGCGATATTTCTATCAAGTGCGTCCGTGATGGCTACTTTTTCGACCTTTTCCCACGCATTTATTGTATCTTTTAAAATTTTTAGGCTATCTGCGTAACTCATAAAATCTTTCATTTTTATCCCTTTTATGAAATTTTTGCATATTTTATCTACTTTGCTCTTAAAAAAATTAATCTTTGTTTTATTTAATGATTATTAAAATATCGTTTAAGAAATCAGTTTGATTTTACCCTATACACAGGAATATTCATGAATAAAACAGTGCTTTACATAATCGCAGGTGCAAGCTTAGGCATTCTTGGCCCAGTGCTTGTTTATTTTGGTAACCCAGCAAATATGGGCGTTTGCGCGGCTTGCTTTTTAAGAGATAGCGTAGGTGCTTTTGGCTTTCATCAAGCCAAAGTAGTGCAGTACCTAAGACCTGAAATTTTAGGGCTTATCATTGGAGGCTTTTTAGCTAGCATGCTTTGGAGTAGAAATTTCACTCCAGTATCTGGCAGTGCAGCATTTTCTAGATTTTTCCTAGGTGTGTTTGCTATGATTGGTTGCCTTATCTTTTTGGGCTGCCCATGGAGAGCGTTTTTGCGCCTTGGTGGCGGAGATATGACTGCTATTGCTGGCCTTGTCGGTCTATTTGCCGGCGTTTTTGTTGGACGATTTTTCAAGAAAAATGGTTATGTTATACCTGAAAATGATGCCACTACAAAACCAGTTGCCTTTTTACCATTAATTATTGCTGTTTTACTTTTAGCAGCCCTTGTTTTTGGTTTAAAGCTTGGCGATAATGGTGCATTATTTAGCTCAGAAAAAGGTCCAGGCTCACAGCATGCAAATATCTTTATCTCACTTATTTGCGCCATTGTTATTGGTATTTTTATGCAAAGAAGCAAATTTTGTTCGGTTGGTGCGATCAGCAAAGTTTTTGAGCGTGATTTTTCGATGTTTTACGGTATCGTATCGGTTGTTGTTTTTGCTAGCATTACAAATTTAGTGTTAAATCAATACAAATTTGGCTTTGAGGCTCAACCTATCGCCCACAATGACATTCTTTGGAACTTTCTTAGTATGACACTCGCTGGTCTTTGCTTTAGCCTAAGTTATGGCTGCCCAGGCAAACATTTAGTGCAAATGGGAGCTGGAAATTTAAGCTCAGCTGTATTTGTCTTAGGCATGGGAGCAGGCGCTGCGATAAGCCATAACTTCATACTTGCAAGCTCACCAGCTGGTATCACTTCTTACGCTCCATATGCCGTAGCGATCGGCTTTATCTATGCTATTTATGTCGGAGTTTTTACTAAAAAAGCATAATATAAATTTGGCTGCTTTTGCAGTCAAATTTACTCACTTTTTATATCTATCACTTCATCAAAAAGTTTAAAAAGCTCGCGTTGGTGTGTGATCATTAAAATACTAGCCTTAATCTTAAAATTTTTTAGCGGCAATAGTAATGCATTTTGTTTTAAGATATGGCAAACGATAATTCTAAATCGAACTAAAATTTTAACAATGAATTGATAAAATTAATAAACATCAATATAAAGTAAATATTTTAAGCTATTTTGATATAGAATATCGATTTTAATTTTATCTAAAGGAATTCTATGAAGTTTAGTATACTTGCTTCATCACTAATCTTTAGCTCGCTGTGGGCTTTAGATACAAATAACAGTGATTATTCAGTTGTTTTACCAACTATCGAGGTGGAAGGTATCTCGGAGCAAAATACCCTAAAAGGTTATATCGCGTATGATAGCGCGGATATCAATAGGAATGGACTCAGCAACAAAGAGACGCCACAAACTATCGAAAATATCGATATACAAAAGAATAGAAACTATGGCACAAACGATCTTTCAAGTATCCTAGAAGGAAATGCTGGTATTGATGCAAGCTATGATATGAGAGGCGAGAACATCAGGATAAGAGGCTTTAGTGTTGATGGCGGTGATATATATAGAGATGGTGTTAGAGACTCTGGCCAGATAAGACGCAGTACAGCAAATGTTGAGAGAGTTGAAATTTTAAAAGGACCAGCATCGATCTTGTATGGAAGAAGTGACGGCGGTGCGGTTGTAAATTTGGTTAGTAAAAAGGCAAATTTTATGCCTGTTTACAAGCTCTCAGGCAGGGTTGGTAGCTGGAGCAGATATGGTGGTGGTGTTGATATAAATCATGTAGTAAATAATCAATTAGCCGCAAGACTAACGACTGATATGGAGCGTGGAAAATCATGGAGAGAGGGCGTAAAATATAAAAATTTTATGATAAGTCCAAGTATTATTGTGACAAATGATGGTGGAACGGTGAGCTTTGAGGCGCAATACACATATGATAATGCTTGGCGCGTACCTGATAGAATGCCAACAAAAAGTGTCTATGACAAACTTGGTATCGACTATACAAAGGGATTTTCTCACGATGGAGACTTTGTTGAAGATAAGCTTCATTTCTTCCGTACTGAGCTAAATGCGCAACTAGTAAAGGATATAAATTTAAAATGGGTTTTTGGATACAGAAAAGCTAGTCAAAATTTTGATCATTATTTTAGTGGTACCATCATGCCTGGAAATAGATTAAAGCAAAACTATGCTAAACAACAAACCGATAATGACACGCTCTCAAATGCTATAACACTTACAAAAGAGCTTGAATTTACAAGATTTAAGCATAATCTTACTTTTGGATATGACAACAGCGTAGAAACTCGCCATCCAAGGCTTTGGTATGACAAAGCAAAAAATGTAACCATAAATCCATACGCATCAAGATCAAGTTGGGGTAGCGTGGGCTACATGCCGCTTACGACAGACAACAAACACAAAGCTATAAATAATGGAGTATTTTTAGAAGATCTAATAAGCCTAGATGATAAATATAGGCTACTTCTTGGTGGCAGGTTTGACTTTTATGAGTTTAAGACAAGAGACATAAATGGTAAAACAAATAGCTATAAAGGGGATTCTTTTAGTCCAAGAGTTGGCCTATTGTGGGATTTTTTGCCAGAGCATACCGCATACGCTTCATACTCAAAGAGCTTTGCCCCTTATGGTGGTCGCGGAAATATAGGTATAAGTACAGGCGATACAACGATGCTTGATCTAAAACCACAAAATAACGAGCAATACGAAATCGGCTTAAAAAGCACATGGGCGGATAATAGATTTAGCTCAAATCTTGCGATATTTCAGATCGAGCATAATAATATAAGATACCAACCAGATTCTAAAAATGATCCATATACATGGGCAGTTCGCGGCAAGGAGCGCAGCCGCGGTATCGAGCTAAACATCTTGGGTCAAATTTATGAGAATTTATACTTGCGTAGCTCTCTTGGATATATGAGAGCTATTATCGCAAGTGATAAGTCAAATCCATTAAACGAAAAACTTAGTCTAAAAAATACAACTAACTGGCAGGGAAATGTTTTTTTAAGATATGCTAAAAACGACAAATGGTATGTCGAAAGTGGCGTAACAGGATACTCTAAAAGATATAGTTACGAATTAACTAAAACAAGCGTAACCGATCAACACTTGCCCGGCTTTGTAAGGCTTGATGCAAGTGCTGGATATAACTTTAATGAACACGCTCAAATAACACTGGCAATAAATAATATCTTAAATAAAAAATACTGGCGTTCTGATTCAAGACCGGGCGACGAGAGATCGTTTATGCTAAATATGCACTACACTTTTTAACTAAAATTTACACCGCCTTCTCTTTGGCGGTGTAATCTTTTGTCATGTGAAATTTGGAGAAATTTAGCCACCAAGGATGGCTAAATTTGAAGTTATCTTAAAATTTGAATCTTTGCTTTTGCGCGGAGTTTGTCAAAATAATCAGCCATAAGTTTTTCTTGCTCACCTTGATAAAGCTCGTTTATAACATTATCCTTAACATCTGCAAAGCTTGGAGTATATGAGCCGATCTTCTCTTTTACTAAAAACATATCAAAGCTGTCAGGCCCTTGCAAAGGCTGTGTGTAGTCACCGTTATTTGTGCTTGAGATGATCGCAGCAAGCCTTGGATCTATGCTTTGATAGTCCAAACTAACCTCTTGTGTTTGCACGCCGTCTAGCAGCTTCGGACTTGTCTTTTGAGCCTCAAGTAGCTCAGGATCTTTTGCTCTATAAACTACGACTCTAGCGGTGCTAAAGACCTTAAATTTATCAGGATTAGCATCAAAATACATCTTTGCTTTTTGCTCATTTACATTTTTGCCAGCTTCAGCCAAGATACTTTTATAAAGCTTTTCTTGAAGCATCTTTTTTTCTATGTTGTTTTTAAAGTCCAAAAAGTCCATGCCTTGAGCTTGGATAGAGCTTCTAAACTGCGAATTTGTCATACCATTTTGCTTTGCGATCGATTCGATCCTGTCGTTTAGCTCAAATGGCGTTACGCTAATGTTTAAATTTTTTATCTGAGCATCTTCGAGTCTATCTCTTATGAGTAAATTTAAGGCATCTTGTTCGCTAGCTCTTAGCTGCTCTTTCAAGCTATAAACTTCATAAAGCGTGATTGGTTCGTTCTCCACAATAGCTGCGATACCATTTACCATCTGAGCCGAATATAAATTTAAAGCACTTAGCATGCCAGCAGCCAAAAAGAGCAATTTTTTCATAATAAAACCTTTATTTAAGTATTTAGTAAATATAATTTTGGGCAATTATAACATAAAAATAAGGCACAAAATGATAGTTACTAGATTTGCTCCGTCGCCTACTGGATATCTACATATAGGCGGACTTAGGACAGCTCTTTATAATTATTTATACGCAAGAGCTAATAATGGAAAATTTTTACTTCGCATCGAAGATACTGATTTAAAACGAAACTCAGAAGAGGCCACGCAAGCCATAAAAGAAGCGTTTGCTTGGTGCAAGCTAGATCACGACGGCGAAGTGACATATCAATCAAAAAGATTTGATCTTTACAAGGAGTATGTAAAAAAGCTTCTTGAAGAAGGAAAAGCTTATAAATGCTACATGAGCAAGGATGAGCTTGAAGAGCTTAGAGCTAGCCAAGAGGCAAGAAAAGAGCGTCCAAAATATGATAATAGATATAGAGATTTTACTGGCACGCCTCCAGCTGGCATCGAGCCAGTCATCCGTATCAAAGCCCCACTTAGCGGTGAGATCGTTATACATGATGGCATAAAGGGCGAGGTTAAATTTAAGGTTGAAGACATATTAGATGACTTCATCATCGCAAGAAGCGACGGCACACCGACTTATAACTTCACGGTCGTGATAGACGACGCACTAATGGGTGTAACGGACGTCATCCGCGGCGATGATCATCTCTCAAATACCCCAAAACAGATCGTTCTTTACGAGGCACTTGGCTTTAAGGTACCAAAATTTTATCACGTAGCGATGATAAACGGCGAGGATGGTAAAAAGCTTAGCAAGAGGCATGGCGCAACCGATGTCATGGAGTATAAAAAGATGGGATATCTGCCTGAAGCGCTCTTAAATTTCCTTGTTCGTCTTGGCTGGAGTCATGGCGATGATGAAATTTTTAGCATTGATGATATGCTTAAATACTTTAATCCAAACGATATCAACAAAAGCTCAAGCACCTACAATGCTCAAAAGCTTGACTGGCTAAATTCTCATTACATCAAGACTTTGCCTTATGAGAGACTAGCTCATGATATGCTCGAGTTTGGCGTAAATTTTAAAGCCTTGGCAAAGGGTGAGTTGCTGTTAAATTCGCTCCGTGAGAGATCAAAGACACTAATCGAAATGGCAAATAGTGCAAACGCGATCATCAACGCTCCAAAAAGCTACGATGAGAAAGCATGGGCTAAATTTATAAATGAAAATAGCAAAGAAATTTTGGCTAAATTTGCTCAAATTTTAGATCGTGACCTTGACGCAAAGGGCTATGAGGAGCTAACAAATAAATTTTTAGAGCAAAATGGCTTAAAACTAAAAGACCTAGCTCAAGCCTTAAGGATAGCGCTAACTGGCTCAAGCGTGAGCCCAAGCATCTTTGAAGTGCTTGAAGTAGTGGGCAGTAGCGAGACGAAAAATAGAATACAAAATTTATTAAAGGAAGAAAAATGACACATGTAACTAAAGAAGAAGCACTAAACTACCACATAGGTGGTAAGATCGAGATAAAGGTAAAGACGCCCTGCGAGACATCAAGAGACCTTTCAATGGCCTATACGCCTGGCGTTGCAGAGCCTTGCAAAGAGATAGAAGCTGACAATGAACTAGCTTATAAATATACAAATAAAGCAAATCTGGTAGCCGTTATCACCGATGGCACGGCTGTCCTTGGGCTTGGCGACATCGGTGCCATCGCTGGTAAGCCAGTTATGGAAGGAAAGTCAGTCTTATTTAAAAAATTTGCAAACGTTGATGCCTTTGACATCGAACTAGACGAGCACGATCCAGATAAGATTGTTGAGATTTGCAAGGCTCTTGCTCCAACATTTGGCGGTATAAATTTAGAAGATATCCGTGCTCCAAAATGCTTTGAGATCGAAAGGAAACTTCAAGAAGCAGTCGATATCCCTGTAATGCATGATGATCAGCACGGTACAGCGATGATAACAAGTGCTGGCATGATAAACGCAATGGAAATTTCTGGCAAAGATATATCTAAGATAAAAATCGTAGTTAGCGGCGCAGGTGCGGCTGGCATTGCATGCGCTAAGATGTATAAAGCGCTTGGTGCAAAACATATCGTGATGATAGATAGCAAAGGCGTCATTCACTCAAAAAGAACAGACCTAACGCCTGAAAAGATAGAGTTTGCGCTTGAAACTGAGGATAGAACTTTGGCTGATGCGATGAGGGGTGCTGATATGTTTTTAGGTCTTTCTAAGCCTGGTGTGCTTACAAAAGAGATGGTTGCTTCAATGAATAAAGAGCCTATTATCTTTGCTTTGGCAAACCCAGTGCCTGAAATTTATCCAGAGGACGTTGAGGCTGTAAGAAGTGACGTTATGATGGGTACAGGCAGAAGCGACTATCCTAACCAAGTAAATAACGTGTTAGGTTTTCCATTCATCTTTAGAGGCGCGCTTGACGTTAGAGCTAAAAAGATCACTGAAAATATGAAAATGGCAGCTGCTAGAGCACTTGCACAGCTTGCAAAAGAGCCAGTGCCAGCTGAAGTTTTAAAAGCAAGTGGTGTTAGTGAGCTAAAATTTGGTAAAGAGTATATCATTCCAAAACCATTTGATAAACGTGTACTTACAGCAGTTGCTCCAGCAGTTGCGAAAGCTGCGGTTGAGGACGGAGTAGCAAGAGTAAAAGACTTTGATGTTGAGGCCTATAGAGCCAAACTTGCAAAAGGTTTTTAATCAAATTTAGCCCAAATATGGGCTAAATTCTTCTCTTGGCATTTTGTAAAAGACAAACCTTGTAAAAACAGTAAATTTAAGGACAAAAAATGCAAAACGTAAAGCTCATCTCGCACCCATTGATTGAGCATAAATTAACCATTCTACGTGATAAAAACACCCAACCTTTTCAGTTTCGCATGCTAGTTGATGAGATCAGCTACCTTATGATCTTTGAGGCGACTAGAAATTTAAAGGTAAAAGATGTCAAAGTCCAAACTCCAGTTGCGGTAGCAGATGCAAAAAGGCTTACTACAAAGGTGATGATATGTCCTATTTTAAGGGCTGCTCTTGGTATGCTTGATAGCGTTTTTACCATCATTCCAGATGCGAGTGTGGGCTTTTTGGGTTTTCAGCGAAACGAAGAGACCGCTCAGGCTGAGTTTTTCTACGCAAAGCTTCCAAAAGACGCAAAAGAGCGCATGGCGATCATCATCGATCCTATGTTTGCGACTGGCGGCACGGCGATAGATGCGGTCAAATTCTTGCGTGAAAAGGGCGTTAAGGAGATCAAATTTATCTCTATCATCGCTGCTCCTGAGGGGCTAAAGAGATTTAGCGAAATTTACCCAGACGTCGAGGTCTATACGGCATCGATTGATGAGAAACTAAACGAGAAAAACTACATCGTTCCTGGTCTTGGTGATGCTGGCGATAGAGTTTTTAACACGCTTTAAGGGTAAAATTTGAATAAAAGACTTTTGCCAGCCTTAGTCGCCTTTATCATTGCTATTATTGTTGGCACTTTTTTCTTTTCAAATAATGGTAGTGAAGTAAATAAAAACGCTCAAATTTTACTTGAGCAACTAAACAAAGAGGGACAAAAGAGCCAGAGCCTTGCAGAAAATGGCTCATACACTTCAAAAGATGAGGTCGCTCTTTATATCTATAAATTTAACAAGCTGCCAAAGAATTTCATAACCAAAAAAGAGGCACTTGAACTTGGCTGGGACGCAAAAAGCGGAAATTTATGGCAGATAAGCGGCGGCAAAAGTATCGGCGGAGATAGATTTTTAAACAGAGAAAAGAAGCTACCTGAAGCTGATGGCAGAAAGTGGTTTGAATGTGATGTAAATTATAATGGTGGTAGGCGCGGCGCTGAGAGAATTTTATACTCAAACGACGGGCTTATCTACTACACGCCTGATCACTACGAGCATTTTTACCTGCTTTATGAAAAGAGGATGCAATGAAAATCGTGATCTTAGATGCCAAAAAGATGCTCGAAAAAGAAAAAATGCATGAGTATTTTGCCAAGAAATTTGACCTACCAGAGTACTACGGCAGAAATTTAGACGCACTCTTTGACTGCCTTTGTGAGATAAATGAGCCAACTCTTATAAAGCTAAAAAATGAAAATTTTTTGGATAGTGCCACAAAAGAGAGCTTAACCCAGCTATTTTGTGACGTTTGCAACGAAAATGAGCTAGTTAAATTTGAGCTTGTAAAAGATGAAAAATGATATTTGGAAAGATTGATTATCTAAATTTACTCCCATTTCACGTATTTTTAAAATCAGCCCCACTTAGCTCTCAGATAAAAAAGGCGATCGAGTTTAAAAAGGGCGTGCCAAGTAAGCTAAATAGGGCGCTAAACACTAGAAAGATCGACGCTGCGGTTATCTCAAGCATAGCTAGTAAAAAGGCAAATTTAAAGAAGCTAAATTTTGGAATAGTCGCCAAAAAAGATGTAAAAAGCGTGCTTGTGCGTAAGAACTCAGCCCCAAAGCCAGATCCTGCCTCAGCTAGCTCAAATGCCCTAGCCAAGGTGCTTAAGCTAAATGGCGAGGTGATCATAGGCGACAGGGCGCTAAAGGCATACTTAAGCGATGGCAAAGAGTGCTTTTACGACCTTGGTAAAATTTGGCACGAAAAGACAAATTTGCCATTTGTTTTTGGTAGATTTTCTTACGTAAAAAACGGCTCATTTTACAAAAGACTGGTCGCAAAATTTTTACAAAAAAATGTAAAGATCCCAAACTATATCTTAGCCCAGTATGCTAAAAGCCGCGAGATAAGCGAGCAAGATATCAAGTGGTATTTGAAATTTATAAGCTACAAAATAGGCCCAAAAGAGCAAAAATCACTCAGAAAATTTTTTAAAGAAAATAGACTATTAAAAGCGGCAAAAAAGAATTAAATCTAAAGCTGCTTAGCAACTTCCAAGAAACTTTTAAATTTAGTGATGCATATGCATATTAGTTGAGTTGTCATCACTCATATTTTGCATTATCATCTTGTGGTGATCATGCATCGGCATATCTGCTGGTATGTTCATTTGCATATTCATATGCATATCCATCTCGCCATCATTAGCCTTGTAGCCTGTTATGGTAGGATCAACCATGCCAAATATCATAGCGACGTGTCCGACGATCAAGAAGAAGATGAGCAGGCAAAAGTGAAGCTTTAGTTTTGCTCTTTCGCTTGCGTTTTTATAGATCAAATTTAGCTCTAAAAGCGCGATGCCAAGAAGCGGGATGACGCCGATGAGATATGAGAGTAGATAGCGATAACATCGGCATATCCGCGCCATTTTATAGTTGGATAAATTTTTGCTAAAAAGTAGATCACAAGAGCTGTAAAATAGACCCCAAGCACTATGCCAACAAATTTGCTAACAGCTTTAAAGCCAGCGTTTTTACCACTATCCATGTGATATATCGTGAAAAACTCCATCGCCACTAAAAGCTCCGCAAGTCCCATAGGTAGCACCATGTAGAGGATAGATTATAAGGTTGATTGAGCGATAAAAGCTCCATGTAGTGTGTCATTACCATTGTAAATCCTTTGTAAAAAATTAAAGAAATTTACTACCAAGGGGCTAAGATAGTTAAAAAATATCAAGAATAATTGTGAGATTTAAGCGGATGTTAAATTTACTCCTAGCTGGGCTAAGAGTAAATTTAAGCTAGTCTTTAAACTCGTGTGAGATGACTGGAGAAAATTCTTCCCAATGAAGTTTGGTTTTGATTGTTGGCATCTTGCTTTGAAATGGCTCTTTCTTAAGAGCTGCCATAGCGACACTATCGCCTTTTGGCTTAGCTGGTGCTTCTACGTTTAGTATAGAGCGTTCAAGATCGATGAAATCTTTTAAAATAATAGTATATGATTTAAAGAAATTTGCCTCTTTGTGAGCTGAAAGTAGCTGAGAAAACTCATCTACAAATAAATTTAAAGTTTCAGAAAATAGCTTGTTGCTAATATTTTTTGCATCATTAAACTCATCTTTTAAAAATGTAGCCATCGCTAAAAATATAAATCCAACGTAGTCCTCGCTGTCTTTGCAAAGCTCTCTATCACGTCTATATGGGCTTAGTTTTAAACATTCAATAACCCTAAGCCTAGCTGCTCCGTTATCTCTGCCCTCTTCATAAAATGAAGCACTTAAGGGGATGTTTGTAAAGCCAAAAAGAACGTCATTTTGTTCTTTTAAAAATTCTTCAAAGCTAAATTTATCTAAATTTTTAAATGCAGCATCACTATCCTCACTCAAAGGATTTGCACTTAAGTATCTTAACTGCTCTTTCCATCTTGCAAATTTCTCATCATTTGTGTAAAAAAACATAGGGTATGCTAGAAATTCGTAAAAATATGATCTTGCTTTTATGATGTTTTTATCCATTCAATAAATCCTCTTTCATCGCGTTTATTTGGGCTTGAACCATTAGTTTGGCCTTACAGTCAGCACAGCAGTAAAGCGCTTTTATCTTGACCCTATCGTTGCCAAATCTTGGTTGCATTATAGTTGCGATCTTTTCGACCGCTTTTTTGGTCGCAAACTCTTTTCCGCACTCAACACAGGCAAAAAGCTCATCTCGTGCCAGCTCATTATATGTAAAAAACTCAGGCTTAAGAGAAATTTTTCCAACCTCAAGGCTTATGGTATCTTTTTCAGCACAGCTTAGTTCGCAGTATCCGCAAGCTGTACAGACGCTTGGATTAAATAAAATCGAATTTGTCTTTTTATCAGCTACTAGCGCACTTACGTTACAAGCGCCAACGCAACTTAGACAAAGTGTACAGCTATCAGTATTTATCTTGACATCGCCATATCTTATCATCTCGCCGCTTTTTACCACGCCAAGATCTTCGCTACCTACTAAAAACTCGAGTCTTTTTGCAAAAATTTCTCTTTTTGGCAAGGCATATTCGTTTATCGTGTGTTGTGAGTCAGCTATAAATTTTGCCTTTTTGAGCGCATCTTCAAGCTCATTTTTATCTTTAGCGTGATAGATCGCCGTCTCTTTAAATTTAAGCTCATAAATTTGATTTAAGATGCTAATGGCGTCTTTTTCGCCTTTGCCAAGAGTTTTGCTAAATAAAATCACACTCGCACCACTTTCTTGAAGCAATGTAAGGAGATGCGCTTGATTTAACATATGTGGTGCTGATATGAAAAAAGGTAAGACATTTTCAGGTAGGCTTATATTTAGCTCATCTAAATTTGTTTCATTAGAGATTATTAGTGGAATTTTACCTTTGTAAAGTTTGGCAATAGTAGCAAATGAGTTTTGTGGCATAAGTGTAGAGTCAAGAGATCCGCTAGGGCAGACGCTAATGCAGTTACCACAATTTACACAATCGATTTGTGAGAAAACAAGATGCTTTGTCTCATCTTCTTTTAAAATGGCTACAGTTGGACAAACATCGACACAGCGTCCACAAATTTCATTTCGTCGTTCGTGATATTGACAGATCGAAGAGTCATATTGAGTTAGGCTTTTGTACTTAAATTTTGGAGTTTTTTCATTTAAAATTTTAAGCACAGCTTCATCTTCTAGCCCAGCTATTTCATAACAGCCGCTTTGCTTTAGCATATAATCCCTTGCATTTTCAACCAAGAAAAAGTCACAATCGACCTCAAATTCGTCATTTGCTCTAAGTATCAAAACACTAAGCTCGCCAGCTGCGCCATAAATAAATTTTACTTCAAAGTGCGTTAATTCAATGACTTTATAGCCATTTTCTTTTAATAAATTTGCTAACTCCTCACGGCCTGAGTTGCTTACTATTACGACATTTTTGCCGACTTCTTTTTCGTAATCAACATCCTTTGCCATGTCAAATGCAGTTGCTCTTGCTTCATAAAGCAAAAGTGTATTTTTAGCTTTTTCTAATACGCTTGCAGTTGTATTTTTTAGATAAAAATTTATCTCAGGTGCGATAATGTTTGCTTTAAGCTTTGGCGAGTTAGAAACTAAATATTCTTCCTTTTCGTTATTTATTTCTATCTGTTCATTTAGCATTAAAGTATCGTCAAAATCGTTATAAAAGCCAAATTCTTTCATAATTTCTCCTATTATCAAAAACAGGCTTATTTTAATATTAATGGGATTAATAG
>NZ_CABPTY010000004.1:0-32584 GCF_902460415.1 Campylobacter concisus | reverse complement strand
GATTAATAGACTCTGAATTTTATATGTTCCTTTTTGCTCTAAGGTTTAATTTATAATATTTTTTATGTTAAAATCACGGCTTGGTAAAACTAACTTACTAGGAGTACAAATTGAGCGATTTAAGAGATATCCCACAAGTTGATAAGATTATAAAAAACGAAGCATTTTCAGGATTTGATATAAATTTAGTCACATTGCTTGCAAGGCAAATTTTAAATGAAGTTAGAGCTAAAATTTTAAATGAAAATGCAAATTTTGCGTTGCAAGAAATAATAGATTTAATCCTAAACGAATATCATAAATTTAATGAATCAAGCCTTCAAAGAGTACTAAATTTAACTGGTGTGACCGTACATACAAATCTTGCTAGAAGTGTCATCGATAAAGAAATTTTAAGTCGTGCAACTCCGGTAATCACAGGATATTCTAACCTTGAATACAACCTAAAAACAGGCAGTCGTGGCAACAGATACGACTATATCGGTGAGATGATCGCAAGAGCATTTGGTTTTGAAGACGCCATCGTTGTAAATAATAACGCAAGTGCTGTATTTTTAGTGCTAAATACTTTTGCAAAGGGTAGGGAGGTCGTCGTTAGTAGAGGCGAGCTAGTCGAGATCGGCGGTAGTTTTAGGGTGCCTGAGGTGATGGCAAATGCGGGCTGCTTTTTGAAAGAGGTTGGCACGACAAACAAAACTAAGCTAAAAGACTACGAAGAGGTAATTAATGAAAATACGGCGATGCTTGTAAAGGTTCATCGCTCAAATTTTGACATCGTGGGTTTTAGCGAAGAGGTTACAGCAAATGAACTAAGTAAATTGGCATATGAGCAAAATTTGATAGATTATTTTGATCTTGGCAGTGGATTTTACGGAAATTTGCCGTTTAACTTAGACAAAAATGAGCCAGATCTAAAAAATTTAAAGGATGTTTCGCTAGTTAGCTTTAGTGGTGATAAACTGCTTGGTGCGGTGCAGTGCGGCATCATTGTCGGCAAAAGAGAGCTCATAGCAAAGCTTAGAAAAAATCAGCTTTTAAGGATGCTTCGCGTAGATAAAGTGATCATCTCGCTTTTGGCTGAGAGCATGAAAGCCTATTTAAACAAAGAATTTGAGCTAATCACAACGCAAAAACTGCTTCACAAAAGTGTAAAAGAGCTTGAAAACTTAGCAAATTTTATAAATAAAAATCTAAAAACCCCGCTTGAGATAGTTCGTACACAAACCTTTGTAGGAGGCGGTGCGATGCCAAATAAAAAAATTCCAAGTATAGCTTTGGCAGTTAGTGGAGATGCGGTTTTAAATGAGCAGAAATTTAGGCAAAAAAAGGTGATTGGCCGCATAGAAAATGATAAATTTTTACTTGATTTAAGAACGCTTTTAGATGACGATGTAAATGAACTAATAAAAATAATAAATGAAACGGAAGAAAAATGAGTCTAATAATAGGAACAGCAGGGCATATCGACCACGGAAAGACCGCGCTTATAAAGGAGCTAAACGGCTTTGAGGGAGACAATCTCGAAGAGGAGAAAAAGCGTGGTATAACGATCGATCTAAGCTTTTCAAATTTAAGTAAAAATGATGAAAATATCGCATTTATCGACGTGCCTGGGCATGAAAATCTCATAAAAACGATGATAAGTGGCGCGTATGGCTTTGATGCGTGTTTATTTGTGGTGGCGGCAAATGACGGACTTATGCCTCAAAGCTTGGAGCACCTTGAAATTTTAAATCTTCTTGGTGTGAAGTCTTTGAACGTGGCACTTACAAAGTGTGACCTCGTAGATGAAACGACTATAAATTTAAGAAAAAAAGAGATAAGAGATGAAATTTCTAAATTTAAAAACCTGCAAATTTTAGAAATTTTTGCCGTTAGTATAAAGGATAAGGCAAGCATTGACGAGCTTAGAAACTATCTCTTTACGCTAAGAGCTAAAAAGCGCGATGAGGAGGGCGTTTTTAGATACTACATCGATAGGGTTTTTAGCCTAAAAGGTATCGGAAATGTCGTGACTGGCACCGTGATAGAGGGAAGCGTTAGTAAAAATGAGAAGCTTTTTGACTACGACGCTGGCAAAGAGGTGCTAGTAAGAAGCGTGCAAAGCCATGATAAATTTGTAGAGCACGCTGGAGTTAGCAGCCGCGTGGCGCTTAATCTAACTGGCATTGAGCTTAGCGAGCTAAAAAAGGGGCAGCTACTTAGTAAAAAAGGCTTTTTTAGGGGTTTTAGAGAGGTTGATGCGGTCGTGACTGCTAAAAATCTCATCCACTCTCAAAGCGTGACATTTTGCGTGGGTGCTAAAAATGTGCCTGCAAAGGTGCTAATCCTTAGCCAAAAAGATGATAGTTACTTTGTTATCTTTAAATTTCAAAGCGATATGTTTTTGAAATTTGACGAGGCATTTGTGCTTATCTCAGATGCACGCGTGATAGGAGGTGGCAAGGTGCTAAATCCTGTGCTTGAGCCACTAAAAAAGGCTGGTAAAATTCTCTTTTTGGCTGCACTTTTAAAGCATGATTTCATTGGGGCATTTTCTATACTTAAAGAAGCCCACAAAAATGGCTTTGGCATCATCTCGTCTTATCAAAGATTTGGACTAAGTCACGAAGAGGCCGTGTCTGTGGCTAAAAAAGTCTCAAATGTCTTTGTCGATGAAAAGGCTTTAAATATCTATGATCTAAGCGCGGTTGAGCGGATAAAGTCTGTGGTTAAATTTATGATAGAAAAAAATGAATTTGCCGTTTTCTCAGCTCAAAGTATAAGCTTAAAGCTTGCTTGGGCTAGTCAAAATTTGGCTCAAAAAGCACTTGATGAGCTTGAAAGTATAAATTTAATCTCTAAAAATGATGGCGTCTATACAAAAAAGGGCGTTGATATAAGCAAACTAAAAGTAAGACTTGAAGAGAAAATTTATGAAATTTTAGAAAGCGGAAAGCTAGCTCCAACGGCGCCTTATAATATATATGATGAGCTGGAAATAGATAGGCTAAGTGGTGATAATGCACTTAAAAAACTAACTGCAATGGGCAGAGTTGTAAGGCTGGAGCATAATCTTTTTATCACTAGAAATTCGCTAAAAATGGCACTTGATAAGCTAAGAGAGATCATCAAAAACCAAGGATTTGTAAATGTCACAAATGCCAAGGATGCACTAAATTTAAGCAGAAAATATGTAATCGCCTATCTTGAGCAACTTGACCTTGAGAGTGACATAATGAAGCAAGGAAATGATAGAGTCTTTCGTGGTTAGTATTCATTTACAAAAAGCAAATATAATCCGCCAAATTTTTAAAAAGGAAAAAAATGAAAAAAGTGGTTTTAGCCTCAATAATAGCGGCAACTAGCCTAATGGCAGCAAGCGATAAGCAAATAGAAGATTTTTACTCAGAAGTTTTTAAAAATCAAAATATCGATGGTGTTAATGTAAAAGTCGTAGAACGCACTAAAATTTTAGATGATATAGAAAAAGTAAGCTTAAAATTTAGCAAAGGAGATATGTCTCAAGAAGATGTGACTTTTGTTAAGGGCGATCTTATGTTTCCTGATGTTGTAAATTTAAAGGAGCAAAAGTCTTATTTGGCTGAAGAAAAAAAGGTAATCGCAGAAAAAGCAGCACTTGATTTAGTAAAATCACTAGCTAAAATTTATAAAAATGAAGACAAGGCAAATGTTATAACTCTTGGCAATGATAGCAAAAAGCCAACTCTTATCATGTTTTCAGATCCTGAATGCCCATATTGTAGAGCCGAGCTAGCAAAGATCGAAACGACATTAAAAGACAATAATGTTGAAATCATCCTAACTCCAGTGCATGAACTATCGTCTTTGCAAAAAAGTGCTTTGATCTATAAAGATATAAAAAATGCAAAAAGTGATAGCGATAAGGTTAAAATTTTAAGAAAGTATTTCTCTGAAGATTATAACGTAGATGAAAAAAATGTTAGCAAAGAAGAGAGCGACAAGATCGATACTTTACGTAAAAAATATTTCTCAGCTGGCGTTAGATCAGTGCCATTTATAATAAATAAAAGTGATTTAAAATAATCTTTTCTAGGGAGCTCTCCCTAGAATTTATACTTTAAATTAGCCTTTCTCTCAAAATTCATAAAAGTTAAAATATTAAATATATTTTCTTATATTTTTAACAATAACTTAACATATTTAATTAAAGCTTTATATTTACTTTGATTATCTTGCAATTATGCTAAATTTGCAGAGTTTAAATCTAGGCTATAAAAAGCCCTGAAATAGGCCTTGCAATATTTTAGAATTTCTAAAGTTGCAAATTGTGAAGACCAATCAAACCAAATTTCTCAAATTTTTAAGTTTGAGAGCTAAGGAGAAAAAATGCAAGGATCAAGAAGAGATTTTCTAAAAAAATCTCTAAAAGTCGGTGCTGCCGGCGGTGTACTAGCAGTCTCAGCCGTAGCAAAAGTGACTAGTGACGACTTAGCTCCTGATGACAATGGTGTCGTCGTTGGCAAGTCAAACAAAAAAGAGGTGCTTTATAAAAAAAGCAAGAACTGGGAAACCTACTATAAAATCGCTTACTAAGGGAGAAAACCATGAGTGATGCACGTATAGGAAGACGTTCATTTTTAAAGCTAGCCGCACTTGGTGCTGGAAGCACAATGGCTTTTGGAGAAAATGAAACGATAAGAAAAGCAAGTGATGAGGAGATAAAAAATCCTTTCCCTGGCTCAAAAAAGGTTAGAACGATTTGTTCTATTTGCTCAGCAGGCTGTGGTATCGAGGCTGAGGTAAAAGATGGTGTTTGGGTTCGTCAAGATATGGCGATGCATCATCCGATATCTCAGGGCTCACACTGCTCAAAAGGTATCGATCAGATCGACCTTACACACAGCAAGCAACGTATCAAATATCCTATGAAAAAAGTTGATGGTAAATGGCAAAGAATTTCATGGGATCAAGCTGCAAACGAGATCGGCGATAAGATGCTTCAGATCCGCAAAGAAGATGGCCCTGATAGCGTTGTTTTCTTAGGATCTGCGAAATTTAATAATGAGCAAGCATATTACTTTAGAAAATTTTGTGCATTTTGGGGTACAAACAGTAACGATCACGTAGCAAGAATTTGACATAGCGCAACAGTCGCCGGTGTGGCGAATACTTGGGGTTATGGCGCGATGACAAACCACTTTGGAGATATGGCTGCGAACTCAAAATGTATATTTATCATTGGAGCAAACCCAGCTGTGGCAAACCCAGTTGGTGGCATGAAACACACTTTACAAGCAAAAGATAGAAACAATGCAAAAGTAATTGTAGCTGATCCAAATTTTACAAAGACAGCTGCACATGCTGATCTTTATTTGAGACAAAGATCAGGAACTGATATTGCACTTGTTTATGGTCTTATTCACATCATTCTTAAAAATGGTTGGGAAGATAAAGAATTTATAGAAAATAGAACTTACGGTATTGACGAGATAAGAAAAGAGGCTGAGCACTGGACACCAGAGGTTACATCTGATGTTACTGGAGTACCAGTTGATAAACTACTAAAAGCTGCAGATATCCTAGCTCATACAAAACCGGGTACTGTTGTTTGGGCACTTGGCATCACTCAACACTCAGTTGGTACATCAAATACAAGAATTTTACCTATCCTTCAACTAATTCTAGGAAATATGGGTAAAGCAGGCGGTGGCTGTAATATCATTCGTGGTCACGACAATGTTCAAGGCTCAACTGATATGTGCAACCTTTCAGATAGCTTGCCAATGTATTATGGCTTAACTGATGCAGCATGGAAATATTACTGCAAAGGCTGGGGCGTTGATTATGATGAATTTATTAAACGCTTTGCAGTCTCAACAAAAGAGCCAAAACAAGGCGGTACTCCTGTTAAAAACACAGTCTTTGAAGAGTATTATTACCACGATCCTAAACATCCAGAAGATAGAAACTGGAGAAACGAAAAAGGCTGGTCACTTTCAAAATGGTGGCAAGGCGTCTTGAAAGAGGAGAACACATTTAGTAGTGGTGCATTGAGAGTTCTTTGGGTTCAAGGAACTGGTCTAACATCTATGGCACACTTAGCTAAAATTCAAGAAGCAGCTTCAAAACTAGATATGATCGTTGTAGCTGAGCCATTTGTAAATGAAATTTCTATCCTTTCAGACAGAAAAGATGGCGTTTATATCTTGCCAGTAGCGACTGCATTTGAAAATGAAGGTCACCTAAGTGCCACAAACCGCTCAGGACAATGGAGAACAAAAGTTGTTGATCCACTTTATGAGAGTAAGGGCGATCACGAAGTAATGTTCTTATTTGCTAAGAAATTTGGCTTTTACGATGAATACGTAAAAGGCATGAAAATGGGTATCGTAGATCGTGAAATAAAACAAGTAAAAGATGATTTTGTATGGCCTGATGATGCGACAAATGAGATAGCAAGGATTGGAAATTCTATAGGTTATGGTGGTAGAACAGCCGAGATGTTTAGACGCCATCAAGCAAACTGGGATAAATTTGATCCAGATACGTTAATAGGTATTGGTGGTGAAGTTAAAGGCGAGTATTACGGTAAACCATGGCCAGCATGGGATGAAAAACACCCTGGAACACCAATACTATATGATATGAGCAAGCCTTATGTTGAAGGTGGTTCAGGCTTTAGAAATCGCTTTGGTCTAGAGCATAATGGCGTTAGCCAGTTAGCTAGCGAAGAGACAACACTTGTTGGCTCAGCTATAAAAGGTGGCTATCCACAAATCACAAAAGAGAATATAGAAAAAGTCTTGGGCATAACTCTAACTGAAGAAGAGAAAGCTAAGATGGGACCAAGCTGGAGTATGGATTATAGTGGTATTATCTTTGAAAAATGCCGTGAAAAAGGTGTTGTACCTTATGGTAATGCAAGGGCAAGAGCTATCGTTTGGGAATTCCTCGATCCTATTCCAAAACATAGAGAGCCTGTTCACTCACCACGCTGGGATCTTGTTCAAAAGTATCCGACATTTGAAGATCAAGCTAGAAATTTCCGTGTTTCTACTAAGTTTAAGTCAGAGCAACAAGCAAAAGATTGGTCGAAAGAATTCCCTATCGTATTTAGTACGCAACGCGTCGTAAACCTAAGTGGTGCTGGTATGATCGAAAGAACTAGTAAATATCTATCAGCTATTACGCCAGAGATGTTTGCTAATGTTAACCCAGAGCTAGCTTTAAAATACGGCATAAAAGACCGCGATATGATGTGGATCCATAGTCCACAAGGCACAAAGATCAAAGTAAGATGCTATCACAGCCAGATGGTAACTCCAGATAGAATTTGTATGCCATACAACTTCGCTGGTATTATGCAAGGCGTTGATCTTTCAGCTCGCTATCCAGAGGGCACTAAGCCTTATGTTATTGGTGAAAGTTATAACACTGTTACTAACTATGGATTTGACCCAGTTACTCAAATTTCAGAGTTTAACGCAGGCCTTTGCCGTATAGAAAAAGCTGAGGAAAATACATTTAAAACATCGTTTTTCCATGAATATGGCGAGAGAGACGCCATGGGTAAAGAGTAAGGAGGAATAAAATGGCAAGAATGAAATTTTTCGTAGATACTGATAGATGCATTAGTTGTTATGGTTGCCAAGTTGCTTGCTCTTCTGCTCATGAACTTCCAGTGGGAATTTACAGAAGAAAGGTCATTACACTTCACGATGGTATCGAAGGCAAAGAGGTTTCAACTACCATTGCATGCCAACACTGTACTGATGCACCTTGTGAGCAAGTTTGCCCAGTTGATTGTTTCTACATTAGAGCTGATGGCATCGTGCTTCACGATAAAAATATATGTATAGGCTGTGGTTACTGCTTATATGCTTGTCCGTTTGGTGCACCACAGTTCCCTAAAGATGGGGCATTTGGTGTAAAAGGCGTTATGGATAAATGCACCATGTGTGCAGGCGGTCCAGAGCCAACAAACTCACACGAAGAGAGAGAGCTTTATGGCCAAAATAGAATGGCTGAGGGTAAAGTACCTATGTGTGCGGCAGTTTGTGCTACAAATGCACTTTTGGTTGGTGATGCAGCCGATGTGTCAAATGTATACCGCAAACGCGTTATGCTAAGAAATACAGGATTAAACGTATAACACTAAGGAGGGCGCTTGCTCTCCTTTTAAATTTATAAAATTTAAATTATTTTTTATGATTTTTATAATCTAAAATTTCATCAATAATTTTTCTTATCTATTGAAATTATCAAAAATATATAACTTTTTTATCCCGATATGAAATTTTGCTCTGATCCTCTAAAGCCCTAAATTTAGGTAAAGTTAATTATTAGATTGTAAAAAATATTATTTATACTTTCAATTTACATTCTTTTATGATAATCGTTTTTATTTTAATCAAAGTAAAGCATTGGTAATATTTCACTTTAAAATAATCTCACAGGTGGTTTAATTAATGAATAAAATTTTTAAATTTATGCTTATCATGCTACTGCCTATCTGGCTTGTGGCAAAAAATGACGACTATACACAAGTCGCAGCTCAGATAAAAGAGTCATTACAAAAAGTAATAACAGAGTATAGAGCTGGCAACATCGAGCAAGCAGTTAGCGATACTCAAAATGCTTATTTTGGTCTGTTTGAAGATGTCGAAGCTGGCATCAGAATAAATTTAGGTCAGAAAAAAGCTTACTCTATGGAGAAACAGTTTGGCGAGATCAGAAAGGCGATAAAAGCTGGCGAAGCACCAGATGATGTGCAAAAAAGAATAGATCAGATAAATAGCGAAATCGCTGAAGTTTTGCCAGTTATTTTAAATGGTCATAAGCTTGTTGGTGAGTACTCAGACAGCCCAGCACAAGCTGCTGCAAGTGGCTATGACACTTCTAAATTTATCCCTGAGTGGAAGGTGGCATTTGAAAATTTATCAGCTGCTCTAGATAAAGCTATAGCAAGCTACGAGGGCGATAAACAAGATGATGCTAAAAATTCTATCCAAGATGCTAAATTTAATGATTATAGAAACACTCAACTTGAAATCGCCGTTCGCCAATATATAGAAAATGGCAAAAGCATAGATGCTGACATCCAAAGAAAGATGGGTGAAGCGATCAGTGGCATCACAAATGGCATAAGCAAAGATGACTTTAAAGTAAAGCTAGAAGAGATCAAAAAGTTAGCTTATGATGCCGTTGCAAAACTTCCAGCTGAAACAGTAAAACTAGCAAAAGTTGATATGAGCAGTGCAGTATCTAGCGATAGCAGCGAAGATAGTGGCACAGACTACACTCAAACTGTTAAAAACATAAATGATAAAATTCAAGCAGCCATCGCGCTTTACAAAGGTGGCAATAGCGCTAAAGCTATGGGCGATATCCAAGATATCTACTTTGATGAGTTTGAAGGTAGCGGCATGGAGAACAAAGTAGGCGCAATAGATGTAAATTTAAAAACAGCTATCGAAGCTACATTTGGCAACCTCGTAGCCCTTATGAAATCAGGCGCAGATGAAAAAACACTTGAAGAGAGTGCAAGCAAAATGTCATCTCAGCTAGCAGCCGCACTTGAGAAAACTAATGGTTCAAGCTCACCTTGGACGCTATTTATCTGGGCGCTAACTATCATCTTAAGAGAGGGCTTTGAAGCTCTTATCATCGTTGCAGCCGTCGTTGCATACCTTGTAAAAACTGGCAATGCTAAAGCGATGGGCAAAGTTGTTTATAGCTCAGTTGGCGTGGCTGTCATCTTAAGCTTTGTTATGGCGTGGATCATGAACGTCATCTTTGGCGAGGCAGCAGGTCAAAAAAGAGAGCTTATGGAAGGCATCACAATGCTTGTTGCAGTGGGACTTCTATTTTATGTTGGTTTCTGGCTTCTTTCAAATGCTGGCGCTAAAAAATGGAATGACTACATCAAATCACATGTATCTGAGTCTATCTCAAGTGGCTCAAGCACAGCGCTTTGGTGGACTGTATTTTTAGCGGTATTTAGAGAGGGCGCTGAGACAGTGCTATTTTATCAAGCACTTATCTTTGACGCAAAAGACTCAGCTGGCTACTCAATGATCGCAGCTGGCTTTGTCGTAGGTCTTATAGTTCTTTTAATAGTCTATTTCTTATTTAAAATTTTCGCTGTTAAAATTCCTATTAAACCATTTTTTATATTTACGTCAGCTATTATCTTTTATATGTCGATCGTCTTTGTTGGCAAGGGTGTTGGCGAACTAGTTGAGGGCAAAATTTTCATCCCAACTATCATAAAAGGACTTAGCTTCCCTGACTGGATGAGAGACTGGCTAGGACTTCAGCCATATTACGAGAGTTTAATACCTCAAATCATTATGGTGCTTGCCCTAATTATAGGCATTGTTATCATGAAATCAAAACAAAATAAAAACTAATCTTATTTAAAGGAGAGGATATGAATAAAATTCTTAGTTCAGCTCTAGCACTTAGCCTAGCAGCTGGTTTTGCACTTGCTGGAGAGCACCCAATCGGCGAGCCTGTAGAGGCTAATGGCATGGAGATAGCTGCTGTTTATCTTGAGCCAATCGACATGGAGCCAAAAGGCGTTGATCTAGCTCCAAGCTTAGCTGATCTTCACCTAGAAGCTGACATCCACGCTGTAAAAGGCAACAAAAACGGCTTTGGCGAAGGCGAGTGGATCCCATATCTAAAGATCAACTATGAGCTAAAAAACCTTGATAATGGTAAAACTAAAAAAGGTACATTTATGCCGATGGTTGCAAGTGATGGCCCACACTACGGCGCTAACGTAAAAATGGATACAGGTGTTGGTAACTATGAGCTTAAATTTCACATCGACAATCCAGAAAAACAAGGCTTTGGTCGCCACGCTGACAAAGAGACTGGTGTTGGTAAATGGTTTGAGCCTTTCACAACAACTTATAAATTTCAATGGACAGGTGGTCCTGTTAAATAATCACTTTGGGGCTTTCTCGCCCCTTTTTAAAAATTCTCATAGGGTTTAGTTATGTCAATTTACTTCTATCAGGTCTTTTTAGCCCTCCTTGGATTTACGCTTTTTGCTGCCTTAAATAACAATGGCAAAAGTTTAAAAACGATCTTTTTACCGTCATTTCTTGGTGTTGTTGCTGGTGTACTTATCTTTAAAGCTGCTCGTCATGCGCTTGTTGATGACCAGTTTAAAATTTTCATAGATTCTGTGACACTGGTTTTTCTACTCATTAGCATTTTATGGATATTTTTCGAGCTTAAGATAGCAAAAATTGTAACGTTTTTTATTTTAGGCATCGGCATCGGCTTTGGCTATAGCTCAAGCAGTGTGTTATTCCCGCTATTTGGTGGCGAACTGCTTGACACGCTTTCAGTCATAAGCTTCTTTTTGATGATCTTTGCGATGATCTTGATACTATTTTTATTTTTCTTCATTTCAAATTTAAAAGCAAGCATCCCATCATCAATAGCTAAAATTTTAGCTCTTATCACATTAGTATTTTTACTAGTTGATAGAAGCTCACAAACTGCACTTGAGCTTTTACGTGCAGGCGCTTTAAAGATAAGTAGCGAGCTAAATTCTCAAATTTTATCTATCAGCGCAAAAGGCATCTACGTCACAGAATTTAGTGCCTATTTTTACATAGTAGTGATCCTTCTTTTATGCATCATCGCGCTTTGCTTTGTGCCAAAGAGTATCGATAAGAGCACGTTTGGCTCTATCAAATACCGCTTTACAAAAGCCATTAGAGAAAATGTCTTTGACAATGCAAAATTTGCATTTTGCAGCGTTTTAATAGCGCTTGGATTTTCACTTTATTTTGATCTTTACGCATCTCGCCCACCTCAAATTTCAGAGCCGGTCTTGGTTGAGCCAGTGGGAGATAAATTTATATTTGATGTTGATATGCTAAAAGATAATGAACTTCACAGATTTGCCTACATCACAGATGAGGGTAAACAGATAAGATTTTTCTTACTAAACCGCTTTAGTGACCGCCCATCTCCAGTCATCGTCTTTGACTCGTGTATGATCTGCGGCGACATGGGCTATATCAAGAAAGGAAACGACCTTATCTGCATCTCTTGTAACGTCAGAATTTTCTTACCGTCAGTTGGCAAAGAGGGTGGTTGTAACCCGATCCCTATGGCATTTACCTTTGATGGTAAAAATATCATAGTTGATTACAAAACGATCGTCGCAGGGGCAAACTACTTTAGCAAGGTCGTCGAAAAGATGGTGCTTGACCCAGTTAGTCGCAAAAAGGTGAGCAATCTTGATTCAAGATCATATTTATACTACGGACGCACATATTTCTTTGAGAGCAACGAAACTCAGGCGAAATTTGAAGCAAATCCAGAAAAATATGTAGAAACAAATGGAACGTTAAAATGAAAAATATGCAACTAAGAATGATAAAAAGCTCGATCACGGGCTCAAAGGTGCAAAAGACGATGGCCTTTATCACTATCTTGCTAGCTGCTCTTTTGATAGCTTGCATGCTAAATATCACGCTAAAAATCGGCGATCAAGTAGCAACCGAGCTTAGAGGATATGGCTCAAATATCGTTGTTTTACCGCGCGGTGAGAGTTTAAGCATCGAGATCGAGGGTAAAAATTTCACTCCACTAAAATCACAAAATTTACTCCCAGAGGCTGATATCTACAAGATAAAAGAGATCTTTTGGAGAAACAATATCGTTGCTTTTGCGCCGTTTTTAGAAGCAAAAGTTAAAGATGAAAAAGGAATTGAATTCGCTTTTGAAGGAACCTATTTTGATAAAAATATCGGTCTAAAAGATGAGCCAGAATTTAGCACAGGCGTTAAGAGCTTGTATGGATTTTGGGGCGTTGAGGGTGTTTGGCCAAAAGATGAAAGTATGGATGAAATTTTAGTTGGCGAAGAACTTTCTAAGGCTAAAAATTTAAAGGTTGGCGACGAGCTTAGCCTTGTGGGCAAAAATGGTACAAGAGAGGTTAAAATAGTTGGAATTTTAAAAGGAGCTAGTGACGAGACGCATAAGCTAGTTGGCTCATTAAAGCTTGCTGGAGATCTTTCAGGTCACGCTGGCTCATATACAAAGGCTGAAGTCTCAGCTATGACGATCCCAGAAAATGACCTATCGTTAAAAGCAAGAAGAAATTTAGACAATCTTGATAGCGCAGAGTACGATAAATGGTACTGCTCAGCCTACGCTGGCTCGATCGCATTTCAGATAGAAGAAAATTTACCAAATGTTAGCGCAAAGGCAAGCCTTCAAGTAAGTGATGCTGAGAGTAACATAGTAAAGAAAATCCAAAGCCTAATGGGTATCGTTAGCATCATCGCTCTTGTGGTTTCAGCCATTGGCATAACATCGCTAATGACAAGTGAAATTTACCGCCGTAAAAAAGAGATCGGCCTTTTAAAAGCCATAGGCGCAAGTAACTTTGAAATTTACGCCCTTTTTGCTAGTGAAAGCCTAGTGGTGGCATTTTTCGCCGGTATCACGGGAGCCTTTTTAGGATACGCGCTAAGCTACGTGATGTCTTACATCATCTTCTCTCACGGCATAGGCATAGCGTGGATCGTGTTACCAATTAGTGTGGCGTTTGCCCTGCTCATCTCAGTTGTTGGCTCACTAATGCCAATGAGAAACGTCATAAATTTACTACCTGCGGAGGTGCTATATGACCGCAAATAGCAAATTCTTTTACAATACAATTTATAAAAGTTTAAAAAACGGCTCATCAAGAGTAATGGTCATCGTGATCTCTATCTTGCTTGGAGCATGCGTGTGTGCTGCGTTTGTCAATGTCTATCTTGATATCGACTCAAAGGTCTCACGCGAGCTAAAAACTTATGGTGCAAATATGATCTTTGCTCCAAAAGATATGGCCTCAAGCGATGATATGAGTGAAAAAACTTACAATGAGATGATCGCTAAAGTACCAAAAGATAAGCTCTTGGGCGAGAGCGGTTATCTCTTTGCTCAGGCAAATATCGGTCCAACAAATGCTATCGTCATGGGAACAAAATTTAGTAATCTAAAAAAAGTTAAACCATTTTTAGATGTTAGAGATGGAACGATGATAAATGTCGATTTTGACGATAAAAACGTGCTAATAGGCGTCGATCTAGCTCGTCAGGCTGGCTTTAAAGCAGGTGATGATATAGAAATTCGTGCCATTGGCTCAAATGAGAGCATAAATGTAAAGATAAAAGGCGTAGTTGCAAGTGGTGATAAAGAGGATGCACTTTTGATCACGTCACTATCTTTGGCTCAAAAAATTTCAAATAAAGCTGGCAAAATAAACTATGCTGAAGCTGTTGTGCTTGGTAACTTTGATGAGATAACATCGCTTGCAAAGACTATAAGCAATGAAGAAATAGCTGCAAAACCAGTGGCAAAGGTCTCAAAGTCTGAGGGCTATATCTTGGAAAAGATCAAGCTATTAATGGCACTTGTTAGCCTTGTTATTTTGCTCATTACTTCAATGTGCGTAAACACAACGCTTAGTGCTATCTTGCTCTCTCGCTCAAAGGAAATCGCACTTCTTAGAGCCATAGGTGCAAGCAAAAAAGATGTACTAAATCTATTTGGTTTTGAAACATTTGTGACAGCGCTCATCTCAGCATTAGTTGGTGCATTTTTAGGATATTTACTAGCTCAAATTTTAGGTTATGCGATATTTGATTCTAGTATTGATTTTAGAATTTTAAGCATCCCAGTAGCTGTGATAATATCGCTTTTATTTGCAGCGATCGCAGCATTTTATCCGATCAAACGGGCACTTAATAATAAAATGGCAGATACATTAAGAGGAGAATGATATGCAAAATGCACTAGAATTAAAAAATATTTGTAAAATTTTTGGCGATGTTAAAGCACTTGATGATATAAATTTTGAGGTTAAAAAAGGTGAGTGGGTCAGCGTAATGGGACCAAGTGGTAGTGGTAAGAGTACGCTTGTAAATATCCTTTCTCTAATGGATACTCCAAGCAGTGGTACTTATATGCTCGGTGGGGATGATGCGAGCAATCTAAATGCTGATGATACACTTAAATTTAGACGCGAGAAGATCGGTCTTATTTTTCAGCAGTTTCACTTAGTACCATATCTTAGCGCACTTGAAAATGTGATGATCGCTCAGTACTATCACAGCTCAGTTGATGAAGAGGATGCTAAAAAAGCGCTTGAGGCAGTTGGTCTTTCTCACAGGCTAACACACAGACCAAGTCAGCTAAGTGGTGGTGAGCAACAACGCCTTTGTATCGCACGCTCGCTCATAAACGATCCTGAAATTTTAATAGCAGATGAGCCAACTGGTAACCTTGATGAAGCAAATGAAAGAGTTATACTTGATCTATTTTGCAAGCTAAGAAAAGATGGCAAGACGATACTTCTAGTAACTCACAACCCTGATCTTGGCGAGTATGGTGATAAGATCGTCTATCTAAGACATGGTAAATTAGAGAAAATTCGAACTATTGAAAACCCAAAGGTGCCAAATGAGATATAAAATTTTATTTTTATGTCTAGTCTCAGCCCTAGTTATGGGCTGCGTCAAGCAGTATGAGAAGCATCATATCACGCTAAATGACTCAAGCGGCATTGATACGCAATTTTTCCCAACAGAAAAGCGCCTAAAGATAGACGATAAGCCATATATGCTATTTTTCTTTGGCACTGACTGCGGAGTATGCAAGGCCGCAATACCTGATCTAAATACGCTTGAAAAAGAGTATGGTAAAGAGGTTCAATTCATAGGAATTTTGGGGCCTAGCAAGGGTTTTGATAAAGATATTGAGCTTTTAAAAGAGCACAATATTACATTTAAAACTACGAGCGATAAGGTTTCGGTTGATTACTTTAGTAAGGCAGTTGGTGGAGTCATGGGCGTGCCAGTTATCTATTTTTTTGATAAAGATGGTAAGATGCGATCAAAATTTATCGGTCTTACACCAAAAAGTGTACTTGAAAGTGCTATAAGATCGCTCTTGTAGGAGTGAATATGAAAAATTTCTTTTTATTTGTCTTGGCGATATTTTTTGTTGGATGTGCTAGCAGCACTCCAAATATCTCGGTTAAAACGAGCGAGCCTATATTTTTTACGCTTAATGAAGCAAATAAAAGCGTCTATGTAAATTTTAAAAATAGCGCGACCGGACAAGATGTAAATACTGAAATTTTAAGTGAGTTTGCAAAGGCTGGCTTCAGAAACGAGCCAAATATCAAAAATGCCGACTTCATCATCCTTGGCGATGTACAAAGCTTTTCCAGGATAATCAAAAGAGATCCTAGATTTTCGATGGGCATGGGATATGGCTTTGGTAGACCAAGCTTTGGTTTTGGTTACTCGATGTTTTTCCCATTTGGCTATTACGACGATGATGACTTTAGTACAAATAGCTATACTTATCACATGCAAGTAAGCGTGCTAGTGCGTCCAAAAAATGGTGGCGAAAAGGCGACAAATATCTCGCTTATGCAAGCTGGCAATGTCTATTCGCCAAGCTACATTTGGCCGTTTTTTAAAGAACGTCTAGCAAAACAGATTGTTAGCTTTTTTTATAATGTCTCGCAAAGGTAGGGGCACTAACGAGTGCTATTTAAACTAAGCTCGAATGAAAAGCTAAACTTTAATAAAATTTTTACTTTCTTGGTCGGTAATTTTGAGAAATTTTTAAAGCTCTTATAACATGGATTTAACTAGGTCAAGGCCTAGTTAAATTTTATTACTCATTATCTATCTCAAAGTCGTAAAATTCGCTTTCATATTCAACATTTCCTATTTTGCTGTATTGTATAAGAGCTGCTTTTATATTATCTATCTGCTGATACATTAGGCCAAGAGCTATTCTATTTTCGATAGCACTAGCATCATTTAGTTTTGTTAGCTCTAAAAGCGCGATCGCGTTTGATACTTTTCCAGCTCCTGTTGCAGCCACAGATGCTAAAAATAATGTGCTAGCGTCATTTACTTTAAACTCATCGATTGCCTGATTGTAAAGTTTATAACTTTCTTCAAAATCGTTTGTAAAGATATCGACATAGGCTAGAGTTTGGATTAAATTTATATTCTTTGGAGCATTTTTTAGCTCAGCTCTTAACTTATCACGCTCTCTTGTAAGTAAGCCCGAAATTTGAAGTAGCTTGATGTATTGTTTTTTGATGATATCAGCACCGTGATAGAAAGCGTTTGAATCAAGCTGCTTGCCATTAAAGTGAATTTGTATCGCTTTTGCATACTCTTTGACATTTTGCTCTTTGTTTTTCGAGATGAAATTTAAGATATTTGCAATAATATCATTTGGCAAAATTTTTAGTAGTTCATCAGCTTTCTTTGCCATTAGCTCATCATTGTTTGTTACTTTTGCGATGATGATATCAAAGGCTAAATTTAGCATTGTCTGCTCTTTTGGCTCTTCAAGCCACCTTATCATCGCACTTTGGTTGCCGCTAACCAGGCTTAGAAGCGAGGCATATAAATTTACAGGCTTTAAACTCTTGTCATTTTCTAAATTTTCGCCGATCTCTTCAATGAGTTTTGGGTTTAAATTTCTATTTATATCTAGACAAATCGCCCCAAAAATACCTGCAAGATGGTTATTAACATCTTGATGATAGCTTGCTATGAAGTGTTTTGCAGCAAGGCTAAAATTTCCAAGCTGAGCATAACTTAGGGCGAGGTTGTATTGTAAGATAGAGTGATTGGGATAAGTGCTGGCTAGCTCTTCAAACTCTTTATTTGCTTCCTTTAAGCGGTAGCTTAGTGCTTTTGCAATAGCTTCGCTAAGTTTTGCATTTACTTTTGAAGCAGCTGCACTTTGGCTAAGATAGTCGTTTGCTGCTGAAGTATCGTCTAAAAAGACGCTAACGCCGCCTTTTCTTATCTGCTCGATACTCTGTTTTGCATCAAAGACCTTGTAGGGTGCGAAGTAGAAAAGGGTCTCATAGCGCCTTGTTCTATCAAAAAACATATCATCACTAAAGTGTGCCTGAGCTAGGCTGACATCAAAAAGATCAGGCTTTAGTATCGTTTTTATCTTATAAATTTTGCTTGGCAAAGAAGCATTGTAGTCGTAAACATCTTTGATAAATGCAGCCGCGTCGCCGTAGTCAGCAGTTTTTAGATCAATTAGCGCCTCAGTCATCTTGATAAGATCGATATTTGGCATATTTTTAGAAGCTTTTGTTAAATAATCCCTTGCCTTATCGTATTTGCCAAGTCTTGCATAGAGCTGTGCTAGTGTGAAGTCGGCTTTAAATACCTTTTGGCTCTCAAGTTTGGCTATTGCTCTTTCATCATCTCCAAGAAGTGATAAAATTTTTGCACTTAAATACGCATATTCATTTTTATAATCTGTAGTATTTGGATGAGAAAGTGCTTGAAGCGCCTCGTAATAGTTGCCTTTATAGTAGTTTATAAGCGCGTAGTAATAGCTATAAAGTGGCGAGTTGTTTTCATACTGCAAAAATGAATCAGCAAGTCCTATATAGTAGTTAAAATTTTTAGTGTTATTTAGCTCAAGTGAGCAAACAGCAGCATTTATCGCACTAACCGCTGTGTTTTCTCTATCGGTTATAGCTTTATTAAAAGATACGATCGCCTCATCACATCTTTCTTGTTTCATCTGCGAAACACCGAGGTTGTAGTTTGAAAGTGACTGGTTATAAACAGCTACGTTTTCATAAATTTTTAGAGCCTCAAATTTATTGCCACGCTCATAAAGCTGATTGGCTTTATTTATCATTTCATCTATCTTTGAAGCGCCAAAATTTTGCGTTTGGTAGTTATTTTCTATATTTTTTACGATACTTGCAGTATCTATGTTCTCTTTTTTGTCTTTCTTTAGCAAGATAACTAGCAAAACCACTATCAAGATGATAAGCACTAGAGCGACCAGACCTGCTATTATAAAGAGCTTTTTATTGCTCTTTTTTACAGGGATTGGCTCCGGGATGCTCTCATCTTGTAGCACACCCTCACTTGCGATACTCTCAAGCGAGACAATCTCTTCAGGTGCCTCAGCTTTTGCCTCTTCAGGCGCTTGCTCTGCTTGCTCGCCAGGTGGTTTTAAAACTACAACCTCTTCTTCAGCCACTACATATACCTTTTAAGAACTTCTGGAATTTCAATAGTGCCATCTGCCTTTTGGTAGTTTTCCATGATAGCAATAAGAGTCCTACCCACAGCTAGACTTGAGCCATTTAGCGTATTTACAAGCATATTTTTCTTGCCATCTTTAAAGCGAATTTTTGCACGCCTTGCTTGAAAATCACGAGTGTTGGAAATAGAGCTAATCTCTCTATATTTACCTTGACCAGGCAACCAAACCTCAAGGTCTATCGTCTTTGCCGCGCTAAAGCCAAGATCACCACTGCAAAGAAGCATATGGCGGTGAGGAAGCCCAAGGCTAGTTAGCAAGTCGCTAGCGCAAGATATCATCTCAGCAAGCACGCCCTCGCTTTGATCAGGTCTTGTGATACTTACTAGCTCGACCTTTTCAAACTGGTGCTGGCGGATCATGCCTCTTGTGTCACGTCCTGCTGAGCCAGCCTCTTGACGGAAGCATGCTGAGTAGCAAGTCATCTTTATAGGTAACTGCTCAGCTTCAATGATCGTGTCATTGTATAAATTCGTCACAGGCACTTCGCTAGTTGGGATGAGGTAGAGATCCTCGTCGCGCACTTTGTAAAGGTCTTCTTCAAATTTAGGCAGCTGACCAGTACCAAAAAGTGTATTTGAGCTTACTAGATAAGGGACATTTACAAGCTCGAAGCCACGTGAGCTATTAAAGTCGATCATGTAATTAACAAGCGCTCTACTTAGCCTTGCTCCCATGCCGCGAAGTACGGTAAAGCGAGATCCTGAGAGCTTTGCACCCCTTTCAAAGTCAAGCCAGCCAAGGCTCTCGCCTAACTCCCAGTGCTCTTTTGGTGTAAAGCTAAAATTAGTCGGCTCAAGCACCGTTTTGATGCAAACATTATCGTCCTCGTCCTTACCAAATGGCACATCATCATCGGTGATATTTGGCACGTTAAATGAAATTTGCTCAAGCTTTTCTTCATATTGTTTAACGATCTCATCAGCATCAGCAAGTGCAGTTTTATTTAAATTTAGCTCATTTTTAAGCTCGCTTACATCTTCGCCAGCTCTTGCCTTTATGCCAAGCTCTTTGCTCTTTGCGTTTTGGATCGCTTGGAAATTTTCAAGTGCTTTACGTTTTTGTTTTAGCTCGTTAAAAGTTTGTAAAAGCTCGTCAAGTAGCCCAGCTTTTACATTTTTGCCCTCAAGCTTTTTTACAAATTCATCGTAATTTGTCTCGAGTAGTTTTAAATTTATCATCCTATATCCTTAAACCATAAACATAACTTTTGCAAAAAGTACTATAAAAACTGCCGCTGTTAGCGCAAATGGATGTATGTTGCCAAGTGGGCTAGGGCGTTTAAATATAAATTTGCAGCTCAAATTTGTTATAACAGCGGCTACGATTAGCATCGCTAAGAAAAATTTGATCATAAAAATGATTTGTAAATTTGTCTCAAAGTAGCCTCCAGCCTTTGATCCGACCCAGCTACTCATCATCATGCCTCCAGTTAATACCAAAAGCAAGATACAAAGTGGCATTATCTTAATAGCAACTGAACCGATAGCTTGTTTTGTCTTTTGAGCAAGCTCAGGTGGCATTTTTTTACAAGCTGCCTTAAAAATGATTACATCAAAAAAGAGGTAACCAACAAAGATGATTGCACAAAAAAGATGAACTATCTGTGCGTATGGATATAAATTTTGCATATTTTTCCTTTATTAATAAATTCCGACTGCTTCACGAACTTTTTTTATTGTTGTTTGAGCAACATTACTTGCCTTTTTGGCTCCTATTTCTAAAATTCCAGACACTTCGTCAGGATTATTTTGATAATGCTCAAATTTCTCTCTCGCATCTTTAAAATAGTCCCAAATAAGCTCATTTAGATAAGCTTTAAAGTGCCCATGACCCTCGCCACCACGCTCATATCTAGCTTGAAGCTCTTTTTGCCCACTCTCGTCTAAGAAAAGTTTGGCGATATTATAGACGTTGCAGTTTTGCCACTGTTTTGGCTCTTCAAGCGGTGTGCCGTCTGTCACGATGCTAGAAATTTGCTTTTTAAGCGTTTTAGCATCGGCAAAGATGTCGATTGTATTGCCATAGCTTTTGCTCATCTTTTCGCCATTTGTGCCAGGCACGGTAGCTACATTTTCATCGATCTTCGCCTCAGGCAATGTAAAAATTTCTCCATGTTCGTTGTTAAATTTTATCGCGATATCACGAGCAATTTCTACGTGCTGGATCTGGTCTTTGCCCACGGGTACAATCTGCGCATTATAAAGCAAAATGTCAGCTGCCATCAAAACTGGATAGCTAAAGAGTCCGTGGTGCGAACTAAGACCTTTTGCGACTTTATCTTTGTAACTATGCGCGCGCTCAAGTAGGCCCATAGGCGTGTGCTGGCTTAGCACCCAGTAAAGCTCAAGAACGTCTTTAACGTCACTTTGCACCCAAAATATGCTTTTATTTGGATCGATCCCAAGTGCCAAAAACGCACATGCAGCCTCAAAAGTGTTTTGTTTTAGGGCTTTGGCCTCACTAAGGCTCGTCATCGCGTGGTAGTTCGCTATAAACATAAACATCTCATTTTGCTCTTGCATATCAACCATCTGCTTTATCGAGGCAAAATAGTTGCCAAGGTGTAGTTTGCCGGAGGGTTGGAGGCCGGTTAATACTCTCATCTTATCCTTTCAAATTTTGGCTTTTTCTCGTGAGCGCTTTTGATAGAGATTTTAAATCTTAAGCTTTCGGCAGACTATGCGTCTAGCCTCGGCTTAAAATTTCTACACAACTATCAAAATCATCTCGCGATACTTCGTCAAAATGCTTTTTAAATTCTAACGTTACATTAGAGTTTTTGTATCTAATCTAATCTTAAAATTTAACTAGCAGACCATGCGTCTAGCCTTCGCTAAAAAACAAAATTTTGCCTTGCCTAAACAAAATTCTTTACCAAAAGCTTTTAAATTTTAACATCACGTTAGACTTTTTAGTCCAACTTAATCTTAAAATTTTTATCACACAACTCTCATCGCTTTAGCGTTGCGAACAAAGTGAAGCAAAAAATATCTCACGATACTTCGCTAAAATTTCTAACTACAAAATGTTAAATTTATTTCAAACATTTCAAATTTTAACACCACGCCAGATAGCCATCTAGCCTGATCTTGAAATTTATCGTTGCAAGCAGCACTCATGCCACTTTACAACTAAATTTTTAAAAGCATCCTTATCTCTTTTACGATTTGCTTTGGGGTTTTGCCCTCGACTTCGACGATGTAATCAGCCTTTTTCTCATAAAGCTCTTCTCGCTCCAGATGAAGTGCCTCAGCTCTTTTTAGATCACTTAAAAGTGGACGTTTGGCAAGTTTTTTCTCGCTATTTTTACTATTTTTTAGCCTTTGCATGATCGCATCAAAACTAGCTTTTAGATAGATAACGGTGCCAATTTTCTTTAAATTTTTAACCTTGGCAAAGCCACCACCAGTTGAGATGATTGCATTTTTGACATTTGTTGCTAGAAATTTGGCAAGATCTTTTTCAAGCTGCCTAAAATGCTCCTCTCCATACTCTTCGAAGATGGCTTTTATCTTCATATTTTGTGAGCTCTCTAGTAAGTCGTCGCAGTCAAGGTTCATCGTCTTTAGTGCCTTGCTTAGTGCCCTTGCAGTCGTGCCCTTGCCAACTCCCATAAATCCTATCAAAACGATATTATTATTCTTTGTTTTCATCGCTCTCTCCACGTTTTTTAGGGATTAGCACGATAGGCACGCCAGTTAGATTAAAGCTCTCTCTAAGTTTGTTTGTTAGGTAGCGTTTGTAGCTAAAGTGCAGGCACTTTGGGCGGTTCATTATAAGCGCTATCATGATAGGTGCGGTCTTAAACTGCACTGCGTAGTAAATTTTCACAACTCTGCCTTTATCTCGTGGCAGTGGATGCGCCTTGGTCGCTTCGCCGATCACTTCATTTAGCTTTGAAGTTTGGATTTTTTGGGTGTAGTTTTTATAAATTTCAACTATGAGCGGGTAAATTTTATGCACTCTTTTGCCACCAAGTGCCGAAACACTGATAATCGGCGCATATGCTAAGAATTTAAACCTATCTTTTATCTCTTTGCAGAGTTCGTCAAATTCTTCGCTACTTTTGTCCCATTTGTTTAGCACGATGATGACGCCAAGCTCAAATTTTGAAGCGATGCCAGCGATACGCTCGTCAAGCTCAGTTAATGGCTCAGAGCTATCAAGCACAAGTAGCGCTACGTCCGTCTCTTCTAAAATTTTCTCAGTTCTATTTAACGCGTATCTCTCGATGCCCTCGATCTTGCCACGCTTTCTAATACCAGCAGTATCGACAAACTCAAAAACCCTGCCATCATGCTCATAAATTTCATTTACTGGATCGATCGTAGTGCCTGCTACGTCGCTAACGACAGCGCGACTCTCTTTTACAAGGGCGTTTAGAAGTGAGCTTTTGCCGACATTTACGCGGCCTATGATACCAACTCTAATGTTTTTGCTCTCATAGTCTATCTCGTCGCTTAGCTCTCCCTCGTCGTTATAGTTTTCTAAAAAATCATCAAAATCATCGCTCGTATCAGCCTTTATCTGCACTTTATCTTCTAAGTGCTTTGCTAGCCACATGCTAAGCTCATCGATGCCTGTGTTGTGGCTTACGGAAATTCCAAAGGAATTTTTCGCGCCAAAGCTTACAAATTCCCACTCTCTTTGCTCATCTTTTTTGCTGTCTATTTTATTGATGACTAGAGCGATTGGTAAATTTAGCTTGCTAAGCTCGTAAAAAATGGCTCTATCCTCGTCATCTGGCATCATTTTGCCATCGACCATGTATAAAATGGCGTCTGAATTTTTAGCCTCTGCCAAGGTCTTTGCTTTTACATTTTTAAAAAGCTCGCTACTATCATCAAGGCCACCACTATCGATTAATATGCACTCTTTGCCTTCAATCTCGATCTTAGCTTTGTTCGTATCTCTTGTCGTGCCGCTAACATCGCTTGTTATAGCGATACGACGACCAGCTAAGCGGTTAAAAAGTGAGCTTTTGCCGACATTTGGCTTGCCTACTAATATTACTTTTTGCAAATTTTGTCCTTTTCGTGATGGCTGATTATACAAATTTTTGACTTATATAAAGTATAAAAATTTCCTTAAAAGTGCCAAAATAAAAGAAAAAATCAACCAAAATTTAAGCCACTTTTCATTAAAATGGCTACTTTAAATTTAAAGGTCTTGTGATGTTAAAAAGGTTTTATATTTCGCATCTTGGCATTTTTTATATGCTCTTTGCTTGCTTTATGTTTGCCGTTACTGGCGCATTTGCAAAGTATCTTAGCAAAGATATGCCATCTATCGAAGTTGTATTTTTTAGAAATTTAATAGGCCTTTTTATCGTCATTTATGCCATTTATAGATTTCCATTTAAGCAAGCTGGTGGACACTTTTTTTTGCTAATGTTTCGTGGCTTTGTGGGCACGGTCGCACTTTTTGCTTTTTTTTACAATGTCGCTCATGTAAATTTGGCCACAGCTTTTACATTTCAAAAGACAAATCCAATCTTTACAGCCATCCTCGCAGCTTTTATTTTCAAAGAGCGTCTAAGCTCACTTGGCTGGTTTGCTGTCTTTTTGGGATTTGGTGGAATTTTGCTTGTTATCCAGCCAAATTTAGGCATAAGCAAGACTGATATTATCGGTGTTTGGAGCGGCCTTGGTGCGGCGATCGCATACACAAGCGTAAAGGAGCTAAACAAGAGCTACGGTACAAATGTTATCGTGCTAAGCTTTATGCTTTGGGGATCATTTTTGCCACTTATTTGCATGGGTTTGGCGGAATTTTTCACCTACGAGCCACTTGATTTTTTGTTTTCAAAATTTAGCATGCCAAGCTGGTATAACGTTGTTTTTATCTTGCTAATGGGACTTAGCGGATATTTTTTTCAGTCGTACATGACAAAGGCGTTCGCTGTTGGTAAAAAGGCTGGCGTCATCGCTGCAGTTAGCTACGCGGATGTTATTTTTACACTTATTATTGGCTATTTTATGGGCGATGCGTTACCAAATCACCTAGCACTTGTAGGCATCATACTTGTCGTAGTTAGTGGAATTTTAGTTGTGAGAGAAAAATAGGACAGTGCTATGAAAATAGAAATTGGAGAGTCTTTATTTTACTCCTGGCTTCGTCACGTAAAAGAATGCCAAATAGTGCAAATTAACTGGAAAATTTCGCCAAAATGGGAGCTAAAATTTTCAGATGAGTTAGACAATATAATGTCAAAAACAGATGAACTTTTTTCTAGCAAATACGGATATAAAATTTATAAACAAAACACCTCATTAAAACAACTTTTGCAACAAGCAGAGTGTGATGCACTTGGCGTTTGCGTGAGTGATGGAGTTAGTGAAATTTATGCAGTTGATGTTGCTTTTCATGAGTCTGGGCTAAATTATGGTGGACTTGATGAAACGGTGGCAAGAGTTGTAAAAAAATGCATAAGAACAGCTATGTGTATTTATGGATATTTTGGTGTTAAAAAAGCCAATATTGTTTTTGCATCTCCAAAAATAAACAAACAAATTTTATATGCCTTACAACCTTGTTTTGTTGATCTAAATGAGATAATGCTTGAGATGGGATTCGAGTTTGATTTTAGAATAATTGCTAATGATGACTTTTTAAATTCTGTCTTAAAACCCATTTTGGAAGTAAGTGGCAATATAGCCGACACAGCAGAGCTTTTTATGCGATCTTATCAGATGCTAACTTTATTTGATAAAAAGGAGCTAAAAAGTATTGAAAAAATCGAAAAAGAGAAGCGAAAAATAGCCTCAAATACTTATCAATTTTCTAAAGAATATATTGACAACAAAAATAATCAAGACGAATACGCAGAGCTAAAAGTCGGACAAATAGCGCGTATCATAATGAGAGAAATTTTAGAAAGTGGTAGAGTGGTTGCGGAGGAGATAAGCAGGCTACAAAGTGAAAAATATAGCAAAGATTATCTTGGGCTAAACTATGCGGCATTAGTTAAAGCAGACGGCGAATATGAAAAAGTTCGCTATTATACGGATCCGATACTAATAAATGGAATATACTATAAACTTTGCTCTCAATGGTATGAGACGTCTGCAAACGACGATAGACCGCTTTTGATAGATTGGATTAGAAAATTTAGGGAAAAATAAAGGAGAAAAAATGATACTAATAGCGGGGCCTTGCGTCATCGAGAGCGAGCAGCTCGTTTTTGACGTGGCAAAAAGGCTAGTTAAATTTAACGAAGATAAGCGGATAGATTTTTATTTCAAATCAAGCTTTGACAAGGCAAATCGCACGAGTATAAGCTCGTTTCGCGGGCCCGGACTTGAAAAAGGGTGCGAAATTTTAGCCAAGGTAAAAAAGGAATTCGGTTTTAAAATTTTAACCGATATCCACGAGAGTTACCAGGCCGCTCCCGTAGCCGAAGTGGCCGACGTACTGCAAATCCCAGCGTTTTTGTGCCGCCAGACCGATCTACTAGTCGCTGCGGCTAAAACAAAAGCGGTCGTAAATATCAAAAAAGGGCAGTTTTTGGCGGCGTCCGCGATGAAGCACTCTGTTAAAAAAGTACTAGAAACAAGGGGCATTAGCGGCGATGGATACGAGGTCGCCAAACAAAACGGCGTGTGGCTAACCGAGCGAGGCAGCACATTTGGATATGGAAATTTGGTCGTAGATATGCGAAATTTGGTACTAATGAGAGAATTTGCACCCGTGATTTTCGACGCTACTCACAGCGTACAAATGCCAAGCGCTCTTGGCGAGAAAAGCGGCGGAGATGCGAAATTTGTACCGTATCTAGCGCGAGCCGCGGCAGCTGCGGGCGTGGACGGATTTTTCTATGAGACGCACGTAAATCCGTGCGAGGCGCTTTGCGACGGGCCAAATATGCTAAATTTGGACGAGCTAGACGCAAATATTGCTCAAATTTTTAAGATAAAAGACGCCCTGGGCGATGCAAACTAAGGGCTTTTTGTGGGTGTTAGGTGGCGCGGTCGCCGAGTGCGGCTGGGCGTATGGGCTAAAGCATGCCGCTGGTGCGCCAGAGATCACGCTCACGGCGATGCTCGTTTGCGTTAGCTTCACGTCGTTTATAATCGCCATGAAATACCTGCCTATTAGCATCACGTACACCGTGTTTGTAGGGCTTGGAGCGTTTTTCGTAGTAATTGTCGAGATCGTGAGCGAATTTCGCGCTAGCGGTCAGACGCCGGATTTATTGCGGCTATTTTTCATAGCGACGCTAGTTGCGGGCGTACTGGGGCTAAAAAGGCTAAAATCTTGACGCATATTTTAGCTCTTTTGGCGGCCGGGTGCTGTGAGGTCTCGGGCGTATTTTTTCTAACCAAATTTCAAAAAAGCTTCGGCGTGAAAAAAGCGGCAAATTTTTTGATCTTGGTCGCAAATTTCGCCATTTCGCTCTGGCTTTTGAGCTACGCGATGCAGGCGATGCCGATGTCGGTAGCGTACGCGATCTGGACGGGTATCGGAGCGGTCGGAGCCGTGGGCGTCGGAGTGGTTTTTAACGGCGAAAAAATGAGCGCGCAAAAGGCTTTTTATCTATCGCTAATAACGCTAAGCGCGGTAATGTTAAAGATAATTTAAAGTTAAAACGAGCGGCTAGCTAAATCCTAAAAATATAAAATCGAGGTAAAATGGCAAAAAGTAAAAATGCAAATTTACATAAGGCTAAAAGCGGTAAAAATGATGAATTTTACACGCAGTTTAATGATATTCAAAATGAAGTAAGACACTACAAAGAGCATTTTAAAGACAAAATTGTGTTTTGCAACTGCGACGATCCTAAGCAGTCAAATTTCTTTAAATATTTTGCCTATAACTTTTATCTTTTTGGGCTTAAAAGACTTGTGACTACCTGCTATAAAAATGCAAGCGGAGAAGAGTTTTCGGCTTTAAAAAATCCAACTTTGTTTGATGGCGAAGCTTCGAGAGAGAGAGAGAGAGAGAGACGAGCGCGCCGCGCTTGAGAAATCGAGCTATTTCATCTATGAAGGTGTGGATGAAAAGGGCGAAATTTTAAATGACGGAGCGAAAATAGATGAATTTATCGCTCGTTTAAAACCAAATTTACTAAATCATGATGAAAATTATCCAGCTGGGGATTTTCGTTCCGCTGAATGCATAGAACTTCTTAAACAATCTGACATCGTAGTAACAAATCCTCCATTTTCGCTATTTCGTGAATATGTCGCGCAACTAGTTGAATATGATAAAAAGTTTGTAATTATTGGTCATCAAAATGCCATAACTTACAAGGAAATTTTTAAACTCATAAAAGATAACCAAATTTGGCTAGGATACGGTTTTAAAGGCGGTGCAGCGCATTTTATAAACATACACTACGAAGACTATGCAACCGCGAGTCATCATATAGAAGGAATGATAAGGGTTTCTGGTGTAAATTGGTTTACAAATTTACCTCACAAAAAACGTAACGAAATTTTAGAAACTATTTATACTTTTGATCCGCAAAAATACCCAAAATACGATAATTACGACGCTATAAACATCGATAAAACGCTTGAAATCCCGATGGATTACGAGGGCGCGATGGGCGTGCCCATAACGTTTTTAGATAAATACAATCCACAACAATTTGAGATCAATGCACTTGGAATTGTTGGCTCAATAGAATTTTCTTGCAATAAAAGAATGGAAATTCTAGATAAGAAAGGACTTCCTACTGGTAAATTTACATTTAATGCCAAAGGGACTTTGTATCGCAAATTTAATCCACAAACTGATAAAAAACCAGCCTTTAAGGACTATGAAACTGGTGAATTATATTCAAGTATTTACGCACGAATTTTGATTAAAAATAAAATGCCCAAAAAGGAGACAAAGTGAAAATTGAGTTAAAGAAAATCACCATAAAAGAACTAGTAAATGGCTACGTCAGAGATGAAGAAAATGGACAGGTTATAGGCTATGGCGGAGCTTTAAATATCCGTCCAAAATATCAGCGCGAATTTGTCTATGGCGACAAACAGCGAGATGCTGTGATAAACACTTGCCTTTGGGGTTTCCCGCTAAATACGATGTACTGGGTAAAAAACGGCGAAAACGAATATGAAGTGCTTGATGGCCAACAAAGAACTATCAGTATTTGCGACTTTGTAAATGGGGATTTTAGCCTCGATAAAATGGCGTTTAAAGCCGAGTGGGCGAGTAGCGTAACGGCTTTTCACACGATGCCTGATGATAAAAAAGAAAAATTTTTAAACTATGAGCTTATGATTTACATTTGCGAGGGTAGCGACAGCGAGAAGCTAGAATGGTTTAAAACTATAAATATAGCCGGCGAAAAACTAACCGATCAAGAGCTAAGAAATGCGGTATTTACTTGCGAATGGCTAAGCGATGCGAAGTTAAAATTTAGCAAAAGAAACTGCCTAGCCGCACAAAAAGGCAAGGACTATCTAAAAGGCGATCCGCTACGGCAGGATATTTTGGAGCAAGCGATAATGTGGAAAACGGGCTCGAAAAATGCCGAAGATATAGAAAAATATATGGCTCATCAAAAACAAACGGGCGCGCAAAACGCCGACGAGCTGTGGCTTTATTTTAGCGGCGTCATCGACTGGGTAAAGGCAAAATTTATAAAATATCGTAAAGAGATGAAGGGGCTGGAATGGGGCTTTCTTTACAATAAATTTAAAGACAAGACGCTTGACGCCAGGGAATTGGAAGAGCGAATTTTGCAGCTGATGAGAGATAGCGAAGTAGGCAAAAAAGCGGGAATTTACGAATACGTTTTAAGCGGCGACGAGAAATTTTTAAATTTGCGCGCATTCGACGATGAGGTGAAACGCGAAATATACGAAAAACAAGGCGGAATTTGCCCTCACTGCGGTCAAAAATTTGAAATAGAACAGATGGACGCCGATCACATAACGCCGTGGAGCAAGGGTGGCAAAACTGTGCGCGAAAACTGCCAAATGCTCTGCGCAGAGTGTAATAGAAAAAAAGGAAATAGATAATTTATACAACTTTTCGCTAGAATTGCAATAAATTTTAACGAAGGAAAATCATGAAAATAATCGAAGGAAATTTGGCTCTAAAAGGCGGCGAGAAGGTTGCCATAGTGGGCGCTAGATTTAACCACATCATCACCGATAGGCTGGTGGAGGGCGCGAGGGACGCGTTTTTGCGTCACGGCGGGGATGAGGCGAATTTGAGCCTCATTTTGGTGCCTGGCGCGTTTGAGATACCTATGGCGCTAGAAAAGGCGCTAGCAAGCGGTAAATTTGACGCAGTTTGCTGCGTGGGAGCGGTTATCCGCGGCTCTACGCCTCACTTTGACTACGTTAGCGCCGAGACCACCAAGGGCATCGCAAACGTCACGCTAAAATACGGCAAACCGGTGACCTTTGGCGTGCTAACGGTAGATAGCATCGAGCAAGCCATCGAGCGAGCGGGCTCAAAGGCTGGAAATAAGGGCTTTGAAGCGATGACGGGCGTAATCGAGATGCTAAGCTTATATAAAAATTTGGAGGCGTAAAATGGCGACTCGTCATCAGGTTAGGCAGGCCGTCGTTTCGCTACTATACTCAAACGAGATAAATCCGGTAACTACTGCATTTGAAGAGGAATTTTTAGAAGAGAAAAAGATAAGAAACGAGCGAAAAAGTGAGGCGCAGCAGACTTTTAAAGAGGTGCTCGCAAATAAAGAAAAACTAGATGAAATTTTAAAACCATATCTAAAAGACGGCGATTTTAGTAAGGTTGGTGCGACTGAACTAGCCATCCTTAGACTTGGGCTCTATGAGATGAAATTTAGCCAAACTGATAAGGCTGTCATCATAAACGAAGCGATTGAGCTTGCGAAAGAACTTGGAAGTGATCAGGCACCAAAATTTATAAACGGTGTACTTGATAAGCTAAAGGGCGATTTGTGAGGCTCTGTGTTGCACTTGATATGGCTAGCCGTGAAGAGAACTTAGCCCTTGCTAGAGAGCTAAAAGGGCTTAATCTTTGGCTAAAAGTAGGGCTTAGAAGCTATCTTAGGGATGGGGCAAAATTTATAGAAGAGTTAAAAGAACTTGGAAATTTTAAAATTTTCCTCGATCTAAAGCTCTATGATATCCCAAATACGATGGCGGATGCGACTGAAGTCGTCTCAAAAATCGGCGTAGATATGATAAATGTGCATGCTAGCGCTGGTGAACGCGCGATGAAGACAGTTATGGATAGGCTAGCTGGTCTTGGAAGCCGTCCTTTAGTGCTCGCAGTATCGGCACTTACTAGCTTTAGTGAGAGCGAGTTTGACGCTGTTTATAATGATACGATCGCAAGAGCCGTTAGAAAATTTAGCCAGATGAGTTTTGAAGCAGGGCTTGATGGAATGGTCTGTTCTGTTTTTGAAAGCAAGCTCATCAAAGATGTTACAAATGAGAAATTTATCACTCTTTGCCCTGGTGTTAGGCCTTTTGGTGAGAGTGCTGGAGATCAAAAAAGAGTAGCAAACTTAGTGAGCGCAAAGCAAGAAGGTAGTGACTTTATAGTTGTTGGCAGGCCGATTTATGAAAATGCAAATCCAAGAGAAATTTGCGAACGAATTTTGGAGCAAATTTAAAATTTGAACTTGTGTGAAGTGGTTTTTAACTAAGCTTTTTTACAAAATGTTGCGTGAAGATGATATCAAAGCGAAGTGAGGAGCTAAATTTGAGTGATTTTAAGAAAATCCTCTTGTTGGCTGAGCGGCTAAAGCGTATCTACTAGCACTTGGTTAAGGATATCGCTTTACTAAATGGCGCGCGGATCATAGCAAGATGTTCGAGTGCACAAAGGCGTTTGGTCGCGGTAGCGATAGGCGTTTTTATATGTTTTATCGTATGATTTACTACTATGTAAATACGCCACACCCAGACAAAGCCAAACTAAAATGATGGCTTTGGAAGGGCTAAATTTATAAATTTTTGTTTTTAGATTCTCTATCTGAGGGCTATAATTGTGAAATGTAAATTTAAGCAAGATATCAGCGGCGTTCAATTATAATGCGATTTCTTTTTATGGACAGATGGGTGAGTGGCTGAAACCACACCCCTGCTAAGGGTGCAGCTCTTAATCGGGGCTCGAGGGTTCAAATCCCTCTCTGTCCGCCACTACTTATAGATAATCATAAATTTTTATTATTGTTTAACATTATTTTTTTGAACATCTTTATATAAAATTTCTGCGTTAGAAAATTGCTTAACTGTATAAGTAAAATTTCATGACAATCGCATATTTTTTGAAAAATTATGATTTTTTTGGTTATATTGTTGTTTCAAACTAATTAAAAATATCTTAAATTAAGTTTTTATTATAAAAAGTATTATATTTTACATGATTAATTATATCGACAATCAAAAAAACTATTTTTTGATAAAAGCTCAGAATTCGCTTTTTACAAACTATTGACATTTGGAATTTATATGTTTATTTAATATATTTTTTTCTTAAAAGATAAAATTTCTCATATAAAGTTATATCTTAT
>NZ_CABPTY010000003.1:67944-98337 GCF_902460415.1 Campylobacter concisus | reverse complement strand
GGCTTTTAAAGGTAATTTATATAAATTTAATGGTAGAAAAATTTATAAGATATATAAAAATTTCTACCAATTTGAAGTTTATTTTTATTTTTGAGTTTTTAAGCTTTAAAAGCTCTTTTTTAGGATATTAGAAAGATAAATTTACTTTTATACTTAAATAAATATATTAAGTATAATAAATAACCTTATTTTTGTCCTATTATCAAAATTCACCCTTTGGGTGCAAAATTTCTTTTAGCTCGCTATCACTTAGCTTGTAGTTATAAAATCTCTCGTAAAACTCTCTTGTTTTTTGCTCTAAATTTAGATCGCTAAACTGCTCTGGGTAAAATGTCTTAGCTAGCCAAAGCGGATAGAGCGCACCTTCAGCGCTTCTTACACTCCAAAGATAAACGCCACTTGGCACTACAAAAATTTGCCCATTTTGCACAGCTTTTAGCTTGGCAAATGATGCATTTTTAGCGATAGCATCGGTACTTTTTTGCGAATTTGTGATGATGATGTCTGGGTTAAAGATGATGACTTGCTCTTCATTTATCGCTTTTGAAATTTTAAAATCACCATCGCTTAGCTCTGAGCTTAAATTTTTGCCACCAGCTACGCCAATATACTCTGCGCCGATATCTTTTTGGCTAATGGTGCTAAAGTTTCCTGAGTTGTAGTTAAGCACCAAAACTCTCTTTTTTGGCGTTAAATTTGCTGTTTTTTGGCTTACAAATTTTATATTCTCGTTAAAATAGTCATTAAACTCACGCGCCCTTTTTACGCTCTTTTCGCCCCAAATTTCAGCGATCTTGCTAAAGCTGTCTTGTATCTCTTTGATGCTTTGAAATTTATCTATCTTCACAACTGCGATGCCAGCGCTCTCTAGCTGAGCCTTGCTATTTTCATCAAACATCATGCTAACTGGCCCAAAAACAACTTGCGTTTTTGACGCTATGATCGTCTCGACGCTGCTGCTTAGCATGCCACTTTTGTTATCGTTGCTCTTTATTTTTGGAAAAATTTTTGACATAAGTGGAGGCAGTTTTGGCGCACCGCTAATTATATGATCTTCGTTGCCAAGCATCGCAGAGACCTGCACAAAAGCCCCTATCAAAGGCGTCGCACGCTCGATCACATCAGGCACTTCTACCTTTTTATTGTCGCTATCAAGCACCACTCTTGCTTGCAAACTAACAAGCAAAAAAGCCAAAAATAAAATTTTCTTAAACATATTTTCTCCTTTCAATCCGCCATCACGCAAGAGTAATGCTCGCGCTCATCGATGATATTTTTCACCACTCGTATATCTACGCCGTAAATTTTCTTTAAATTTTCGCTACTCATCGCCTCGCTAGCCTCGCCGTAGATGTAGTTTTTATCACGCCCAAGCATCGCGACCTTTGCGTTTAGATAAAAGACCTGCTCTGGTTGATGAGAGGTGAGGATGATGATGTAGCCTTGCTTTGCGAGCTTTTTTATCTCTTTTAAAACTCGCATTTGATTACCAAAGTCTAAATTTGCCGTTGGCTCGTCAAGTAGCATCACCTTTGAGCGTTGCGCTAATGCCCTAGCTATCAGTACCATTTGCCGCTCGCCACCACTTAGATCGGTGTAAATTTTATCTTTAAAACTCTCTAAATTTAGCGTTTTTAACGCATCTAGCGCTATCTTCTCATCCTCTTTGCTAGGGCGTTCAAATATACCAAGTCTTGCATTTGCACTCATCATCACCACGTCAAAAACGCTAAAAGCAAATGGCGGTGTGTGAGCTTGCGGGACGTAGCTTATAAAGCTTGCTCGCTCTTTCTCGCTCATCTTTAGCGCGTCTTTGCCGTCTATTAAAATTTCTCCCCCAAGTGGCTTTAAAAAACCAAGTATCGTCTTAAACGTCGTAGTTTTGCCAACGCCATTGCTACCAAGCAGGCAAAAGATGTCGCCATCTTGTAAATTTGCATTGAAATTTTCTATAACGACCTTTTTATCGTAGCCGCAGCTTAAATTTTTTATCTCAAATTTCACGCAAAACCCTTTTTGCTCTTATAGAGCAGATAGACAAAAAGAGGCGCGCCAACTAGTGAAGTGATGACGCCAAGTGGGATCTCGCTTGCCATTAAGCTGCGTGAAGTGGTATCGACTATCAGTAAAAATAGCCCTCCGCCAAGCAGAGAAGCTGGAAAGAGTGTGATGAAATTTGCTCCCACGACAAAGCGCATAATGTGAGGGATGACAAGCCCTACCCAGCCCACGATACCGCAAAATGAGACACAAGTAGCGGTTAGAAGTGTCGAGGCGATGATGATTATGATGTTGTAAAATTTCACATTTAGTCCCATCGCCCTAGCCTCTTCTTCGCCAAAACTAAGCGTATTTAGCTTGTAGCGAAGCATAAAAAGTGGCACAAGACAGATCATAACTACACAAAAAAGCAGAGCTAAATTTTTATATCCGCCGCTTCTTGCAAGGCTTCCCATCAGCCAAAAAGTGACTTCTGGTAGCTTATCATCGCTGTCAGCTAGAAATTTTATAAGCGAGCTAAGCGCCCCAAAAAGAGATGAGATGACGATGCCAGTTAGCACCATCACGAGTAAATTTAACCTGCCCTTTGCGATGACGCTGCTTATAAAAACAACAGCAAAAACCGCAAAAAGACCGCAAGCAAAGGCACTAAGCTGCACGCCTATGTAATTAAAATTTAAGATGATAGCCACGCTAGCTCCAACAGCTGCGCCACTTGAGACACCAAGGATGTCAGGCGAGACTAGAGGATTTTTAAAAAGGCCTTGATAGACAGCTCCAGAGCTAGCAAGCGCTGCACCAACAAGGACGGCAAAAAGCACCCTTGGCAAGCGAATGAGCGTAAAGACCGTGTAGCCTTGCTCGTCGCTTGGTTGCTCGTTTAAAATGGCTGATCTTATAAACTCAAAAATTTGAACGTAGCTTATCTCGTAGCGTCCGATACCTAATGAAAAAAAGAGCACCAGCAAAAGAAGCGCAAATAATGCGAAAATGATCTTTTGGCTACTCAAATTTTATCTCCCGCATGTCCCACCAGATAAGATAGCTCTTCGTCTCTCTTTTAAATTTAAAGCCGCTTTTGGTCTTTGTGAGGTAGCTTTTTACATTTTCTTTATAAATTTCTTCTTTTTCAGGCGTGATCTCACCGACAAATCTAAAATAAGAAAACGCCTCTTCAAGGCTAGCAAAATCCCTCTCAAAAATGGTGTCAATTATCTTTAAATTTGGATTTGCTCCCATGTCATAGACGATATTAAAGATAAAGTTATAGCCAAATCTCCTATCGCTAAGACCTGTCTCATTTTCATCTTTTATCCCTTTTAGGAAGTCTTGCCAGAACGTTTTTAAGCTTGGATAATCCATTAAAAAAGAGGTCATCACGACATATTTTTTAGCAAATTTGCAAAGCTTTTTTATATCAAAAAGCCCAACTGAGCGTGATGCTAGCACGATGTCGTGTTTTGGCAAGCTCTTTAAACTCTGCTCATCACTCCAGTCTTTTTGGATGAAATTTATATTTTTCGCTCCAGCCTCTTTTGCATTTTTTTTAGCGTATTCAAGCATTTTTGCAAACGGATCTAGCGCACTTACGCTCTTTGTTAGCTTTGCAAGTGGCACGCTAAGCCTTGCCGGACCGCAGCCCACGTCAAGCACGCTATCTTCTTTGCTAAGCGGCAAAAGCGAGAGTAAATTTAGCGTCGAGCCTGCTTCCATGCTAGTCATCTCGTTATACATATTTGCCACTGTATCCCAATCCACGCCGCTTTTTTGGCCGCCTTTTACTTTTTGTAAAGTAGAGGCGAAAGCTCTTTCAAAAATGGCTTGATAATTAACTAGTCCTTGCATTTTTCTCCCTTAGTTACTTAAATTTGCTCTAGAAAAGAGCAAATTTAAACAGCTAAAGCCGAAATAAATTCGGCTTTTAAGACTTAAAATTTAACTTGCGCGGAGAGCATGAAATTTCTACTTTGTCCTAAGAAAAGCGAAGTTCCTCTGCCGGCGATCGCTCCGTCCACGTCGGAAGGAAACATTCCCGCCCAGTATTTTTTATCAAACAGATTATTTACGTTAAATCTGATAGTAGCTTCCTTGCCGATCCAGTTTTTAGTCGTATATCTAGCGCCTATATCGGTCGTGAAGTATCCGTCTACGCTATAAGCGTTGGCATTGTCGATGTAACGTTTACCGGTATAGTGGAAATTCGTAGTAAATGCGAGCTTGTTAGTATTCGGTACTACGTAATCAAATAGCACGTTTGCCTGAAATTTAGGCTCGCCGATAACGGTTTTACCCTCCGATACGCCGTCTTTGGCATTTTTTATCTTTGCGTTAAGTAAAGTAAATCCGCCGTAAACGCTTAGATTATCTACGAGTTTGCCGCCGGTGGTTAGCTCAAAACCACGGTTTCTTTGCGTGCCTTGTATTTTATATTGCGCATTCGCTCCGCTACCGACTAGATACGTACCGGACGCTTGATCTCAAATACCGCCGCTTGTAAATCGATTTCTCCTATCCTAGCTTTTGCGCCGAGTTCGTATTGCTTGCTTCTGATAGGCTCTATTACGATCATCTCTCCTCGTCTTGGATGTGAGTTTGGAAATGTGTATGACGATTGTTCGTCTGAGATACTGTCTGCGTAAGTTGTATAAAGATTTAAATTTTCAATAGGCTTATAAACAAAACTGACCGCATAACTTTGTCCATTTTTGTCATAAGTTTTTGTCTTTTTGCCAGTATTTTTATTTATGACATTGCTTTGAAACCATGAATTTGAGAAAGATAAGATAGTGCTAAATTTATTGTTGAAAGCTATATCATCTACCAATACTATATTTTTAGTATCTGAGTATCTTGATTTGTATAAGCCATCGCCTCTATTTACATGAGCATTATTAAAAACCACTGGGTTACTTAAATAAGAATCGCCGTAATCTTTGTTGCCACCAGTAGTTTTTCCTGAATAAATTTTAAATCTATATCCATTAGTTGCTAAACCTACGTTATGAACTATGCTTCCTGTTCCAAAACTAGTGTTAGCCTTAGCAAACCAGCTATGGACTTGAAATTTACCAGAAGCACCGCTACGAGTATAATCTTCTTTTACATTAAATTTGCCGTCACTATTTAAAAAAGTATTACTAGGACCATACATATTTCTTAAAGCATTTTGCCACTGATAGCCACCCTCAAAGTACCAGTTGTCTGTTGGAGCATATTTTAGTTTTACACTAGCTGTTTGAGTTTTTAGATAATTACCCCCAAAAGTCTGACCAAGTCCCCTTTTAGTATCTTTTACAGGGCTTGGCACATCAAATTTTGCCACTCCGTTTGTTAGTGGCATACTAAATCCACCCGGCATTCCAGAATTTTCATGCTCGTAATGGCTAAAGTTTGTCTCAAGTGTCAAATTCTCTGTAAGGTAAAAATCAAGTCCAAGTGAGGCTAAACGACGAGAAAATTTACTATCTTTGGCATTCTTTTCACCGCCTGAGTAGTAAAACACACCTCTATATCCGACTTTTTCAAATTTATTTGAAGTATCAAGACCTACGCCTAAATTTGACCTTGAGCTGTAATCACTCCATATGATGTTTTGAAGCGGAACCGGACGCTTACGAGAGTAACTAAAATACCCTGTAGGCGCACCAGCACCATAAAGTGAGCCAGCAAGTCCGTTTTGCACTTGAAGGCTCTCAAACATCGCCATAGGTATAGCTGTAGTTGATGCAGCATAAAAACCATCCCAAAAGACATTACCGATTACACTACCTTGAAAACCACGAGTTTGTGGACGACCGATTTCAGCTCCACCACGATATTAAATTTGTGCTGAAGGGAAGTATCTAACTGCATCTTCAAAACCTTGAACACCTTGGTTATCAAGAACCTCTTTTGAGATCGTATTTACTTGATAAGGCATATCTAAGACTTTTTTGTCAGCCAAAGGACCAGCGGCTACTCTTTTGTTTAAAATTCCCTCATCAATACCGCTCTCACTGATGTTGTCACCGACCGAATTTACTTCAATACCCTCAAGCTTTGTCGTTTGCACAGCAAAAACTTGACTTAAAAAACCACTGCACATCAAAAGTGCAGCACATGTTGCAACCGAGATTTTGTAACTCAATTTTTACTCCTTTTATAAAAATTTTACGTCTGAAATGTTACTAAAACAAATATTAAATATAATTTATTGATTTATTAAATATTTAAAAATACATTTTATTTAAAAAAGCTATGATAGGGCATTATGAGAACGATTTTTAAAAATTTCATAGCTTTGGCAAGATAAATAAATACTATAAATATAATCTTTTATATCAAAAAGTGATACTTAAAATTTTAAGAAAAGTAATAATTGACAAAAATATAATAAAGGTTAATTTTTCTGTTTATAGTAGAAATTTTGGCTAAAAATTAGCCAAAATTTATTTTAAAAGCTCTTTTGCGTATTTTAGACCTAGCTCGTAAGCTTTAGCATTTGCTTCTTTGACCTTAGCTGGTACGCTTGCTAACATCTCTTCACACACTAAATTTTCATCCATACATTTACTCATAGCCACCGCCACGCCAAGGGCGACGACACTTTGAGTGATGACATTTCCGACCTCGTCTTTTGCGATAGAGATGATAGGAATTTCATAAATTTTCCAGCGCTTTTTATCTTCATCGCTCACTTTTACTAAATTTGGCTCAACAACGATCGCACCGCCCTCTTTCACGCCGCTTTTAAAGGCATCGTAGCTTATCTGCGCGGTGGCAAGCATAAAGTCTATCTCGCCCTCGTTTGCGTAAGGATATAAAATTTCTTTCTCATCAAGTATGATATCAACCTTCGTTGGGCCGCCACGTACCTGAGATGTGTAGGTAGAGGCCTTGACGCCGTATCCGCCCGCTTTTATCTTGGCAGCTGAGAGGATCTCGCCAGCTAGTATGACGCCCTGTCCGCCAACGCCGACAAATCTTAATTGTGACTTCATGCTAGCTCCTCAAAATTTATCGCTTCATTGCTCATAGCAGCCTTTCTTACCTTGTCGTAAGCCTTGGTGTATTCGATCTTTTCTTCATCTTTATGCAGCATGCCAAGTGGGAAAATGCCCTTTTTCTCCTCATCACTTAGCATGTCAAATTTGACCTTGCTCGTTGTGCGGCCCTTTATCCACTCTAAATTTTTCACCGCCTCGCCCATTTTGTTCTTGCGGCCTAAATTTATATGGCAGTTTGAAAATACATCAAAAAAGCTGTATCCATCGTGGCTAAAGCCCTCTACAAAGAGCTTTGTAAGCTTCTCTGGCTCGATGACGCTACCACGTGCGACAAAGCTAGCTCCTGCGGCAGTTGCGAGCATACAGGCATCAAAGCTAGGATCGATGTTGCCGTATTGCGCTGTGACCGTCCACATGCCTTTTGGCGTGGTTGGGCTGGTTTGCGAGTTGGTTAGCGCGTAGATGAAGTTGTTGATTAAGATGTGATTTAGTCCGATATTTCGGCGGCATCCGTGTATCGTGTGGTTGCCTCCGATCGCTAGTCCGTCGCCGTCGCCAGTTACTACGATGACGTGTTTGTCTGGGTTTGCCATCTTTACGCCAGTCGCGTAAGCTACGGCTCTGCCGTGAGTTGTGTGGATGGTGTTGCAGTCGAGGTATCCGCTAAAGCGGCCAGAGCAGCCTATGCCTGAGACCACGCAAACGTCGTTCATGTCCCAGCCGATGGTGTCGATAGCACGGATGAGCGCCTTTAGTATGACACCATCGCCACAGCCCCAGCACCAAAGAGTAGGCATTTTATCTGTTCGTAAATATTTATCATAATTAAAAGCCATAAATTTCTCCTATCTTCGCCTCGATCTCGCTTGGGCTTATCGGTCTGCCGTTTGCTTTTAGCAGTTTTGCAAAGTCATCTCTTAAGATGATCTTTGAAATTTCGCCACTATATTGACCTAAATTTAGCTCGCAGACTAAAATTTTCTTAAATTTATCTGATATCTCTTTTAGCTTTTTAGCTGGAGCTGGAAAGAGTGTGAGTGGCTTAAATAGCCCTACTTTTAGCCCTTTTTCACGTAAATTTAGTATCGCTTGCTTAGCCGAAAGCGCCACACTACCAAAGGCGATGATACAAATTTCAGCGTCTTCGAGCATAAACTCTTCAAATTTCTCGCACTCGTCAGTGTGTAAATTTATCTTGTTAAACAGCCTATTCATAGAGTATTCAACTATTTTGCCATCTTCTGTTGGAAAGCCAGTAGCGCCGTGATGAAGCCCAGTTATGTGGTAGTGATAGCCTTTAAAGAAAGGATTTAGCGTGGCTGGCTCATCAGCTGCTGCCTCGTAAGGCTTATACTCTTTTGGCTCGCCACTAAATTCTCTTCTTTTATAAATTTCTAGCTCGCTGATCTCTGGCAAACTAACCCTTGCTTGCATGTGACCTATCGTCTCATCAAGTAGCAGCATAACTGGCGTCATAAACCTAGCTGCGAGATTAAATGCGCGAACCGTCTGCGTATAGCACTCCTCTAGGCTGCTAGGGGCCAAAACTATCATATTTACATCGCCATGAGTTGGGTTTTTAGCCTGCAAGATATCGCCTTGTGCGACGCGGGTTGGCAAGCCAGTTGAAGGGCCACCACGCATGACATTTACGATGACAAGTGGTATCTCAGCGATAAAGCCAAAGCCTATTTGCTCAGCCTTTAGTGAAATTCCTGGACCTGAGCTAGCAGTCATTGCCTTAGCACCGCTCGCACTTGCGCCAAGAGCTACTGAAATCCCAGCTATCTCATCTTCCATTTGTATAAATGTACCGCCATGTTTTGGCAAAAGCACGCTTAGCTCGTGGGCAATCTCACTACTTGGAGTGATCGGATATCCGCCAAAGAAGTTACAGCCGCACTCGACCGCAGCCCTTGCTACTAGGGCATTTCCAGTTGATACTAGCTCTCTCATGCGCTCTCTCCAAGCTTTGCAAATTTATTTGCCTTTACGGCCGCAGCTCGCTCTTTGCTCTCAGCGGTTAGCTTTGCAAATTTAAAGCCTTTTTCAGCCACATAAATGGCAAAATCAGGGCAGTGAAGCTCGCAGTCGCGACAGCCTATACATGAGTCAGCATAGACGACCTCTATCATCTTACCAAGCACCGCTTTTGGCTCAAGCCTCATCGCTAGCACACCAGCTGGGCAGTAGCTCACGCAGACATCACAGGCCTTACACCTGCTCTCATCGACCCAAACAGGTACATTTTCTTTTACTATCATCTATATTCCTAATCTAAATTTTCTTTTAAAAATTTAATGTTTTTTCTAATATCAGCTTCACTTTTGCTTAGTTGTTCTTGCTCGCTGGCACTTAAATTTAACTCTAAAATTTCTTTTAGGCCATCACGTCCAAGCCTTACTAGCCTTCCGCAACTTAGTTCATCATCAAGAAGTACGCTAGCGCTTAAAATTTCATCACTCTTGCCCATGATCGCTTCACACATTTTCACAACTGCAGCCGCTGGTGCGTAGTAAGCTGAAGTGCCAAGAAGCTTAACGATCTTTGCGCCGCCTGTGCTTGTCTCTTTTTTAAGAGTTGCTAGCTCATTTTCGTTTAAATTTTCGCTGATATTACTAGCAGATACGATCATCTCGTCGTTGTGAGCGCCAATTATCTTTGTCTTTAGCTCTTTTGCATCCTTATCTTTTAGAAGTGCTAGCTCATATCTGCATCTTGCCCCATCAAGCTCACCAGCCATGCCGATCACTTTATTTTTGCTAAAACCGCTAAATTTATGAGCCGTCCAGACCATCACATCAAGCGGATTTGTCACAACGATTATCACCGCATTTGGTGCAAATTTTGCGATATTTTGAGCCGTTTGCTTTACAACGACGGCATTTTTAAGAAGCAAGTCCTCTCTTGTTTGACCCTCTTTCCTTGGGCTTCCAGCAGTTACCACTACAATATCACTGCCCTCTATTAGTATAAAGTCATCGCCACCGCAAACGGTAGTTTTAGCATTAAAAACGCAGCTTGACTGTGCTAGATCGATCGCTTTTGCACGTGCCACGTCACCAAATATATCCACAAGCGCGATCTCATCGCAAACTTCTCTCATACAAAGCGCATAAGCTATGCTTGCACCGACGTTTCCTGCTCCAACTATACTTATTTTCATTTTCTCATCCTATTATTTGATTTAAAATTTTACTTGGTCTCATGACCTCATTTGCCCTCACTTCATCTGGCAAATAATATCCACCAAATTCCACGCTTGCACCATCATTTTGTCTTAACTCTTTTAAAATTTCGCTCTCATTTTTCTCTAGCTCGTCTGCTAAATTTTCAAAAATTTTACTTAAAATCTCGCCACTTTTTGCTATTTCTCTTGCCCAAAATAGTGCCAGATAAAAGTGCGATTCTCTGGTATCAAGAGTGGCATTTGGCGTTTTGTTTTCGTCCAAATAGCTAGCAACGGCTCTATTTAGCGCATCGCTTAGCTCTTTTGCCTCTTTTTTTTGCTTAGTAAATGCCAGATGCTCAAGTGAAGCACTAAGCGCTAAAAACTCACCGAGACTGTCCCAAAGTAGGTGATTTCTCTCTTTTAGCTCTTTAACAAGCGTCGGAGCCGTTCCACCAGCACCTGTTTCAAACATTGCCCCACCAGCAAGTAGCGGCACAACTGAGAGCATTTTTGAGCTACCACCTAGCTCAAATATCGGAAAAAGATCGGTTAAATAGTCTCTTAAAACGTTACCAGTTACGCTTATGATGTTTTTGCCAGCTCTTATCAAGCTAAGCGTTTTTGTAGTCGCTTGCTCGTAGTTTAAAATTTCAAATTTAACGCCAGCTCTAACAAATTTATCTCTAAATTTTTCAAATTTAGTTATCAAATTTCTATCGTGAGCACGGCTACTATCTAGCCAAAATATAAGCTCATCTTTTGATATCTTGCCTCTTTTTAAAGCAAGCTCAAACCACGCATTTATCGCGTCTTCCTTTGCCTGTGTCATCCTAAAAATGTCGCCTTTTTTAACGCTAAATTTAAAGACACTCTCGCCAGCCTCATCAAAAACTACAAATTCTCCGTCTTCTTTTGCTATAAAAGTCTTATCGTGACTGCCGTATTCTTCGGCCTTTTTGGCCATTAGTCCCACATTTGCTACGCTACCAATGCTACTTACATCAAGCGCACCATGCTCTTTAAAGTCCGCCACGCAAGCCTCATAAACCCTAGCGTATGTTCTATCTGGGATCATACAAAGCGAGAAATTTAGCTCGCCGCTTCTATCTTTTACCTTGCCAGAGTTTCTAATGAGTGCTGGCACGGAGGCGTCGATGATGACGTCATTTGGCACGTCAAAGTTGCTGGCATTTTCATTTAGTGCCCAAATTTTTGCTTTTTTGCTCAAAATTTCATCAAATTTAGCCAAAATTTCATCTTTATTTTTAAGAGTTGAAATTTTAGAAAACATATCTTTTAGGCCATTTTTTGCCTCCACGCCGTGAGTTTTAAACTCATTACCAAACAGCTCAAAAACCTCTTTAAAATAGCTCTTTATCGCGTGAGCAAAGATGACTGGATCGCTAACTTTCATCATCGTGCATTTTAGGTGCAGACTCAAGGTCAAATTCTCTTTTTTTGCCTCATCAAAGCAGTTTTCATAAAATTTATCTAGCTCATCTACGCTTAAATATGTAACATCTACGATCTCGCCACTTTGTACGGCAAGCTCTTTTAAAAGCTCTTTGTTGCCCTCTTTACTTATGAAATTTACATAAAATTTCTCATCTTTACTGGCGATAATTGAGCGCTCATTCTCATAAAAATCGCCCTTTTGCATGTAGCAAATTTTTGTCTTATTTGTCTTGTCCCAGTCGCCGTTGCTGTGAGGATGCTTTTTGGCAAATTCTTTAACCGGTGGCAAGACTCTTCTATCTGAGTTTCCTTGTCTTAGCACTGGATTAACCGCGCTGCCAAGCACTTTTTGGTATTTTTTAGCGACCTCTTCGTCGTAATCCGTGATGATCTCATCTGGATAAAAAGGCACGTTTATGCCTTTGCTTCTAAGCTCCTCTATCGCTGCTTTTAGCTGAACAAGCGTGGCTGAGATGTTTGGCAGTTTTATGATATTTGCCTCTTTATGACTGGTAAGCTCGCCTAAAAGCTCCAACTCATCGGCCTTATTTAGTCCAAGCTCTTTGCTAAAAAGAGATAAAATTCTCCCAGCTAGGCTAATATCGGCCCTAGTTATGCTAATGTCAGCGCGGGATAAAAAGCTCTTTACGATAGGAAAGAGAGAGTAGCTTGCAAAAAGCGGTGCTTCGTCAGTTTTGGTCCAGATAATGTCACTCATTTTAGCCCTTTTATTTTTTTAAAATTTATCACTTTCTTTATTAAATCTCGTTGTATTTTAGGCATTTACCGCAAATTCTAGCTCTATTTTCCTATATTTTGGTTGTGCTCGCTTAAGGTTTTTGAAAAAATGTGTTTTTTCACCTTTTTGTCAAGCACAAAGTATAAATAATCGCTCTTTGCAGGGTTTATCGCCGCTTTGATCGCACTCATTGAGACCGAGCAGACTGGACTTGGCGGAATACCGTCATTTAGATATGTATTAAACTCGCTCATATCGCTTCTTATGCGCTCAGCCGTGATCACATCGTGTGAATAAATTCCGTAGTTTAGTGTGCCATCCATCTGCAGTCTCATGCCTTTATTTAGGCGGTTATAAATGACCGAGGCGACAAGTGGCATCTCAGCGTCATTTGCAGCTTCCTTTTGAATGATCGAAGCGATCGTTAAAATTTTAAACCATTTTTTCTCGTTGTATTCGCCAAAAATTTTATTGCTGATCTCGCTTTGAGCCTTTTTTGATGAATTTACAAGATAAAAAGCAAGGTGCCTTTCGCTGATACCTATTGGGATTTTATATGTATTTGGCATCAAAAAGCCGTCACTCACTGGAGCAAGAGCGTTATATTCGCTATTTAGCTTAACTGAATCAAGTCCTAGCTGGGCGGCGATCTGGTTTAAAAAAACAATAGTTGTTTCGCCTGGTATTAGCGTTATCTCGGTTAAAGCCGCTTTTGATTTTGCAAGTTTTTTTAAAAAATCAACCCTTGAAATTTTATCTTGGCCGATCTCTATCCAGCCAGATTGCGGAGAGCCGATAAAAAGTATGGCGTATTTGTCTATCACGCTTAAGTTAAAGTTGCGATTAGCTAAATAAGATATAATCTCGCCCACACTTCCCTTTGGTATAAAAACGACCTTGCTTGTATTTATAGGGCGTGCCAAATAGACAAATACGCTTAGGACGACGATGAGTACGATATCAAAGAAAATATCTAGGTATGGCTTTTTTATAAAATTTTTTATCATTTTGATTCTTTCGCTTCTTTTGCTTTTAAAATACGGCATAAAAATTAACTATTTCGAGTTTTACAGCGTAAAATTGGAGCAATTATATATAAAATTAGATAAAAAAATAATTGCAAGAGCAAAGCAGATAAAGCTCCCAAATTTTAAGAAAGAGAGCAAGCAAAAAAGCAGCGATGAGCGCCTTTTAAATCTTAGTAAAAGCGTAGATTTTATAGATACGATTTTTCAAGAAATTTCACTTGAAAATGTGCAAATAGGAGATGATTTTAAACTAAAAATTCTATTTTTAGATGATATATTTTTTGTTGATAGCCCTTATTTAAACGTGGATATAAAATTCCAAAACGAACAGCAAGACGGAATAGATCTTTTTAGCGTTAGAAATTTAAGCTTTAAGGATTTTAACGTGAGCATTAGCGGCGAAGGGAGTGCAGATTTTGATAAAAATGACTATAGATTTGAGGGAAATTTCACCTCTCATGAGCTGCACGGTAAGCTAAATTTTGCTCTAAAAGATACATTTTTAACTTACAAAGCTTATGATGTCGAGGCTGGAAGTATCAAAAACTTCATTGACGAGCTTGACAGACGCATAGAGCTAAATAGTGAAGTTAAAAACTGGATATATGGATACATCGTTGCTGATGATTACGAGCTTAAAGAGATAAATGGCAAGGCTGATCTAGCCAAAAATAACTTTTATCTAAATGATCTAAATGCCACCGCAAATACTAAAAATTTGCTCGTTAAATTTGAAAAAGACTTGCCGGCCGTAAATGTAGGCGAGGCAAATATTACGCTTAAAAACTCAAAGCTTAAATTTGATCTTATTTCACCTATTTACAAGGGTAAAAAACTTGATGGCTCAAGCGTTGCGATAAATAATATCTTTGATGAAAAAAGTGCAAATTTAGAGCTACTTATAAAGACAAAATCAATTTATGATGAAGCTATAAATGAGATATTAAAAGCCTATAAGATCGTTGTACCAGTAAAACAGCTTAGTGGGAAAATGGATGCTAGCTTAAAAATTTTGATAAAGCTTGATGAGAAAAGCTTAGAAAATTTTGATGAAAAAAGTGTCATTGCAAATGGAGAATTTAAGCTAAGTGACGCGGTTTTAGAAATTGCTGGAAGTAAATTTAACGCTAAAAATGCTCTCGTAAAGCTTATAAATACGACGAATTTAAACATAGATGCTACCGGCTTTGGACTTGAGTTTTTTAAAGCAAATGCCAAGGCTGATATAAATTTACAAAAAAGTACTGGCGAGATAAAAGGCGTGATAGAAAGCTTTGACCTAAAAGAGAAAAATGATGAAATTTTAGCCTTTAAAAATGAGCCATTTAGCGCATTTTTAGACTTTAGCAAGGCTGATGAAACTTTGCTTAAGATAGAGCCATTTGGACTTGATATGAGCTTTGGCAGTGAAAGTAAAATAGCAACAAAAAATAGTAAATTTTTCATAGAGAACTCACCTGTTTTAAAGCAAAACGGCGTGTGTGGTTTTGATGAACTTAGTATAAAAAGCAAGGATTTTACTGATCTTGAAATTTTTGCCAAAGAGGTAAACTTTGACTTGCCGTTTTTAGATAAAAATGGCTCAAAATATGAAAACGATGATCTAAAAATTTTAGTCTCAAAAGCTGGCGTAAAGGTAGATAGCGCAAGTAAAAAGCTAAGCCTAGACATAAAAGAAAAAGCCATAAATGTAAAGACTAAAGATCTAAATTTGCTAGTGCTTGACGATAACAAAACCAGCGAACAAAGCACGCCGCTTGAGCTTTTAGCAAAAAATGGCGATATCATTTTAAGGGATCTAAACAAGACCTTACCATTTACTAGCTTTAGCGCCGAGAAAAAGGGCAAAAGCACCTCGCTAAATGGGCTGGCGCAGCAAGGAAGAGTTGGCTATTTTAATGATGAAAAGAGTATAAATTTAGACGCAACCGATATAAGCGGAGAATTTATCAACGACCTTTTTGGTATCAAGAGCTTTGAGGGCGGTAAATTTCGCCTAAAAATGCTTGGAGAAAACTCGAAGAATTTCAAAGCTGAGGTGAGATTTTTTGATACTTTTTTAAAGGATTATATCTTTTATCAAAGGCTACTTAGCTTTTTAAACTCCGTTCCATCGCTTCTTAGCTTTAAAACACCTGACTTTAACGACAAGGGCTTTACTGTTAAAAATGGTAAAATCTTACTCACTAGAAATGGCGATATGATCGAATTTTTAGCGATTGAAATGATAGGCACAAGTGCTGATATCGGCGGGCGTGGCACGATTGACCTAAAGAGTAAAAAGATAAACATCGACCTTGAGCTAAAGCTACTAAAAGATGCTAGCAGTATCATTGATAAAATTCCACTGGTAAATCAAATAATCCTTGGCAAGGACCGCTCGCTCTCAACCGTCATCGCCATACGTGGCACTACCGATAAGCCTGAGTACTCGACGCAGATCCTGCAAGACGCCCTGCTCTCGCCACTAAAGATAATAAGAAACGTGATTCAGGCTCCGTTTTTGATATTTGAGTAGTTTAAATCTGCAACGCACAGAAATTATAGAAAAATTATTGACTACTTCTAAAACTAAGAGTGGCGCTCATTTTTGATTATTTTTATTATCCTCAGCTCGCAAAGTGCGTAAAGATATCAAAGTCTAAAGGATTAAGGCTTTGATAGCTATTTTTTGATACTGCGACTATTAAAATATTTTGACAAAAAGCATAAAATTTTGCGTATTATAATACGCAAAATTTACTTCATCTCGAGGCGCATAAGATACATATCCTCGCCGTCAGTTACCTTTAAATTTTGACTTTTACACTTTGGACAGGTGAAGTCATTTTCATTAAGCTCTCCGCCAAATCCACAATCCAAACACTCAATAACAATGCCTTGTAAATTTATCACAAGTTCGGCATTTTCGCAGATCGTACCAGCCTTATAAACATCAAAAGCGCTCTGCAAATAGTGAGGCTCCACTCCGCTTAAACGGCCAACCTTTATCTCGATCTTGCTTATCTCTTTGGCGTTTTCTTTGGCGGCATTTTTCTCGCAAAGGCTGACTAAATTTTGAACGATACTAAGCTCGTGCATTAGCAGATCCTTGGTAGTAGCTCGCCCTTTGGCGGCTCGAGAAATCTTCTTGATTTATAGGCGTTTTCGATGATGACACGCTCGTTTTTTGCTTCCATTACCTCGCCTATTATCATCGCATTTTTGTCAAATTCTCGCAAAATCCCAAGCGCGTCCTCAGCCTGGCTCTCATCAACTGCTATCACAAAAGTGCCCTCGTTTGCAAGCTCATAAGGCTCAAATCCAAATAGCTCACAAACGCCCATCACTTCGTCTGCGACCTTGATATTTTCTTCAAAGACTAAGATGTCAAATTTGCTAAATTTAGCCCACTCATTTAGCACCGCACTTAGTCCACCTCTAGTCGCATCACGCATGCACTGCGGCTTTATACCAGCCTCAAATAGCCTCAAAGTAACCTCTTTTAGGCTCTTGCAGTCACTTTTTAGATCAAGCCCAAGCTCAAATTCTTCTCTTGCTGCTAGCACCACGCCGCCGTGTCTGCCAACATCTCCAGAGATTAAAATTTTAGCCCCTGCTTTTAAATTTTTAAGCTCCACGCCTTCGCAAACTATCTCGCCGATGCCTGCTGTGTTTATGAAAATTTTATCGCATTTACCCTTTGGCACTACCTTCGTATCGCCACAAACTACGCTCACACCGCTCTCTTTGCAAGTTTTAGCAAGCGAGCCAAGTACCTTTTCAAGCTCTTCTATACTTAGCCCCTCCTCGATGATTAGCGAGCAGCTTAGGTATTTTGCGCTTGCTCCAACCATCGCTAGGTCGTTTATCGTGCCGCAAGCCGCGATCTTGCCGATGTCGCCGCCATTAAAAAAAATGGGAGTTACCACAAAGCTATCGGAGCTAAATGCGATCTTGCCGTTTAAATTTAATATCGCCGAGTCGTTGCTTTGCCTTAAAATTTCGTTATCAAAAATTTTAAATATCGTCTCATTTATAAGCGAGTTCATCTCCTCGCCGCCGCCACCGTGGCTTAGCATTATCTTTTTCATTAAATTCCTTAACTAACTCTTGCGTATTTAAAATATGCCGCACAAGCGCCCTCGCTTGAGACCATGCACGATCCTATCGGATTTTGCGGGTTGCAAACTTTACCAAAGACTTTACACTCTGTTGGCTTTGCTAGCCCTCTTAAAATTTGCCCACAAATGCAAGCCTTGCTCTCGCCAGCGCTCTCTACGTTGCAGTCAAACTGCGCTCTAGCGTCAAGGTAGGCAAACTCATTTTTTAGTTTCATGCCGCTTTGCGCTATCTCGCCAAGGCCTCTCCAGACAAAGTCGCACGGCTCAAAGTACATAGCGATGAGCTCTTTTGCCTTGAGGTTGCCCTCTTCTTTGACCGCCCTTGCGTATTCGTTATAGACTTCATAAGTGCCTGCGTTTTGCTGACGGACTAAATTTAGCACACTTGCCATGATGTCAAGTGGCTCAAAACCGCTAATGGCGATGGGCCTTTTAAACTCATCTGCCAGCTCTTTGTAAATCTTACTTCCAGTAATCACGCTTACGTGACTTGGTCCCAAAAATGCATCTATCCTCACGTTTTCATCGCTCATTATGGCTCTAACTGGAGCTGGAACGGTTACGTGATTTATGTGAAAGTATAAATTTTTAATGTCCTGCTGAAGTACTTTTTCAACCAAATTTGCGCTCATCGGAGTCGTCGTCTCAAAGCCTATGGCAAAAAATATTACCTTTTTGTCTGGATATTGTTTAGCGATATTTAGCGCATCAAGTGGAGTGTAAAGCGCTCTTATATCGTGTCCCTCGCCGCGAAGCTTTTGCAAGCTTGTCTTTGAGCCAGGCACTCTTAGCATGTCAGCTAGCGTGCAAAAGATCACATTCTCCATGCTAGCTAGCTTACAGGCCTCATCTATGCGGCTCTTTGGCATCACGCAAACTGGACAGCCTGGGCCGTGGATGAAATTTATATGCTCTCCCACCAAGCTTGGCAGTGCAAATTTCATAATGCTATGCGTGTGGCCGCCACAAATTTCCATGATATTTAGGGGCTTTGTGCTCTCTTTTTTTATGAGTTTTGAAAGGGCTAGGATTAAATTTTTATCGCGAAAGTCATTGATAAGATCCATCAAATTTTCCCCGCGTCCATATCATCAGCGATCTTTTGATAGACCTCTAAGCTCTCAAGCGCAAACTGCGTATCGATCTTTTGCATTGCGTATCCAACGTGAATTAGCACGTATTCGCCAACTTTTACCTCTTCAGAGATGAGATCTAGGCTTACCTTTCTAGTAACGCCCAGAGTCTCAACGGTAGCAACGTTGTTTTCATCTATTTCTATTACTTTTGAAGGGATCGAGAGGCACATTATCTTAGCTCTTTTTTAAATTCCAAATAACTTATCCATTTATCAATGCCCTCACCTGTTTTGCTATCTATCACAAAGATATCGACCTTTGGATTTAGCTTTCTAGCGTCGTTTTTCACTCGCTCGATGTCAAAGTCAAAGTGCTGCGCAAGTGAAGCTTTTGTGATGAGAAGCACGTCAGCAGCCCTAAACATCACTGGATATTTGCTCACCTTATCATCGCCCTCTGGCACTGAAAGAAGCACAGCGTTAAAGTGTGAGCCAACGTCGTAGCTTGCAGGGCAAACTAAATTTCCAACATTTTCTATAAAGACTAGATCAAGCTCATTTAGTGGCAAATGATGAAGCCCTTCATGCACCATAAATGCATCCAAGTGACAGGTCTGACCTGTGCTTATCTGATGAGCCTTTGCACCAGCTTTTACTATGCGGTCGGCATCTTGATTTGTCTCCAAATCGCCCTCTACAACGCCTATTTTAAACTTACCAGCCTTTATCGTAGCCTCTAAAAGTGTAGTTTTTCCAGCACCTGGGCTACTCATCAAATTTACGCAAAGTATCTTTTTCTCATCAAGATGTGCTCTATTGTGAGCGGCTTCTTTGTCGTTTTCAGAGAGAATTTTCTCTATCACGTCTATGGTTTTGCTCTCGTTTAGCACAGGGTGTGCGTGAGCCTCGTGGCTATGCTCGTGTGCGTCATGAGCGTGCTCTGTATATCCATCATGAGTGTGTGGGTGCGAGTGAGTGGTGCCATCAGCGTGAGTGTGAACGTGGGTGTGATTACCCATTGAACAACCGCAATCTTTACACATTTTTTCATCCTTTTTTATTAATTTATGGAGATTTTAACTCTTAAATTTAAAAATAAAATTAAAATTTAGGAGTTTTTGCAAATAGATCAAAATTAATTAATTTATTTAAATTTTTATTTAAATTTAAAAATATAAATGAAATTTTCAAGCATTTTGACTAAATTTACTTTACTCTTTTTGCCTAACATCATCCAGCTTATCAAAATTTTCACCACCGAGTAGTTTTTTACTATTTTTTTGGGCATTCTTTTGGATTATTAGATCCTTTAGTCTAGCTTTGCCATTATCCATCACCATCAAAATAGCATAGGCATCAACATCTTCTTCTCTCATTTCATCTTCAGTATTAGCCGCACTATCAGGTGACATATAAAACTGCTCTATGCCGTATTTTACGAGTGAGTAACCGTCATATCTACCAGCTAAAAACACTCCATTGTCTGGCTTGCTTATACTAAATTTAGCAAAGCTGTAAGTGCCATTAACATCTGGTTTTAAAACAGCATAAACTCTAGCCCCATCTCTTACTCTCTCATCGTATTGGTCGATATAGCGGTCATCTTCATCATTTTCGTCAAAATTTCTTGAATGAAAATTTGAAAATTCATAGTTTAAATCAACATAATTTCCGCGAAAAAGATCTCTTGGGTCATAAAGACTTACCCTTACTCTTACCTCTTGCCCAAAATAAAGTGGCATAAGTGCGTAGCCAAGCATAATGCCAATAAGCGAAATTTGAAAAACCACAGCTACTATTAATACTTTTATCTTCATTTTTTACGTCCTTTTCTAGCCACAACTAGCACTATGAAAGCAAATACCATAAATAGTGCCGTAGCGCCGATATAATCACCTATGAGTTGGAAATACCTCACGGCTGCAACCAAAAATATCATACAAAGACCAAGTTTTAACTCACCCTTTTTGATAAGAACCGCAGCTGTTATGATATTTGCGAGCGAAAAAAATATATTTGCGTAGCCAGGACCGTAGCTAAAGACAAATGGTAACGACACGAGCAGTGCCCCAAGTAGCAAACCACTCTTGTTTTTTTCTTTAAAAAATAGTGCAAAATAAGCAACACTAAATAGAATAAAGACAAAGCCAAAATTGCTCTTAAAAAACGACTTCACAAACCAAAGCTTTTCATCGTAAAGCTCAAATAAATTTCTTTCTTCAAATAAAAATAGACAAAATAGCAACACAAAAACGCCAAAATTTTTACCAAATTCTTTCGTAAATGCGCCAAGCCCTACTCTAAATTTATCTAGTAGCGGCGAAATACTAATAAGCAAAAGTGCATAAGATAGCGATACGATCGCAACCATCGGAAGTCCAAACAAAAATCCATAATCAAATATCGCCCTAAAACCGCTAATGTAGCCGCAAAATGAAATGATGTATATAAAAATATCTATAAAAAGCAAAAAAGCAAGCCATTTTGAATCGTCTTTGTAAAGCGTATATGCGCCAAGTGCTATAAAAATGATAAAGCCAAAGCCAAAGTCGCCCTGATAAGTTATCATAAAAAACCAAACTGTCGCAAAGATAAGGCTTTGGGCTACCAACACACCTTTTTTACTAGCAAAAGAAACCGCAAACGCCCCGATACTCCAAAGTAAAATACCACCGCTTGGCTCATCGCTAATGTTATAAATTTGAGCAATAAGTGCAATCGCCGCACCAAAGCAAAAATTTCCAAGAAAAAACATCGCCGTTGATAGATTTTCCTTTCCCTTTGCGAGATAGTAAATTCCACCAAAATTTACAAGCCCAAGTACAAACAACACAAGCGCCAAACGTCCTAGTCTTGGTATCTCTTCCCAATTTGCACCAACAAGCGTAAAAAAGGCTAGTGCAAAAAAGAGATATGCTACGAGTTTTAGGACAAAACTCATCTTGTCACTATGAGCATCAGGGTCGATGTCGTATAAATTTGCTATTTTTATAGCGGTCTCTTTATCAACTATACCGTCACTTTGCCACCGATCCAGCTCTTTTGCTAGAAAAATTCTATTTAAAAAGTTCAACAACAACTCCTTTGCAAGCTCATTAAAAAATAAGAAGCCTATCAGCCAGCCTAAAATGTGGCAATAAGGATCAAATTTTTATTGTTATTATATAAAAATATAGCGCAAATGCTAAGAAGAGATATTTTGAACGAGTTTAAAAATTTTTAGAAATTTGAATTTTAGTTAAAGCCAGATAAAAGAGCAAATGATCATCAAATTATCATTTATTCAAAAGATATGGAGTTTGCACGAGCAAATCGGTAAAAACTCCATATCAATTTACAAAACTACAAAAACCACTTAAAAACTATTTTGAAAGACAAATGTGATAAGCACCGCAGTTATAAGAGATCAGCTGCTTGCTATACTTGTTAAAAACTCCTAAATTTCCTACCACCTCAAAGACTTTAGCGCGCTAAAATTTAGGAACAGCAGCCTTTGTAAGTTTAGAAAATTTAACACCTTTTAAACCAGCGATTCTCTCAGAAAAGCGTTCTATTTTGGCCGCCTCACCTCTTATAGAGATAGTTTCTAAGCAGTTATGATGATCGACATGTACGTGATTTGTACAGATGATTTTCACGTCAGAGTCATGCTCGATATCCATTTTTTTATTCACCAAATCGTTGTGATGATGCACATAAATTAGCGTCAAAACACCGATCAACTCTTCATTAGCGTCCTTCCAGCTATCATTTACGATCTTTTCACGGATCAGATCCCTCGTAAATTCGCTCCTAGAAGCGTAGCCTTGTTCGCTAACTTTCCTATCTAGTTCGTCTAGTAACTGACTAGGCAAAGAAACACTAAAACGTATAACACTATCCATTTTTTGCTCCTTTCTCGTTTGATTACTGTTTACAATCATTATACATCAGTTCTTTTAAAATGTAGATAAATAATAATAAATTTGCCCTAAATTTACGTTAGAATCGTTGCTACAGAATTTTTTATTGATATAAAATTTCAAATTTACTTTAGTAAATTTTTTGTAAATAAGTTCAAGTAAAGTCTTATTTTGAAAAACTCCGCCGCTTAGTAAAATTTCCATTTTTTCTTTTTTTGAAATTTTAAAAATAATATCAGCCAAGCCATTTATAAACGCCGTTGCAGCCACTCTTGGCTCATCTTTTAAAGCACTTTTAAAAGCTTCTTTAAAGCCGATCACTCCATTATCTAGGCTAAATTTGTAACACACATCTAAATTTTTATCATAAAGCGCTTCAAGCCTCATACCACTCTCGCCCTCAAAACTAGAGTGAAAAAGCCCACAAATAATCGCCCCAAATGCGTCAAATATCCTACCAACCGAGCTAGTCTTTACTAAGTTTAATCCTTTTTGCTCCATTTTTTTAAAATTTGCAAGCATTTTTTCATCAAAATTTACTAAAAATTTACCAGCTTCGTCCTCAAGAGAGTATTTTAAAATAATAGAATATGCGATTAGATAAATATTTTTGATGCTATTTTCGCCACCAAATAGGCTAAATTCATCAAAATGATAAACTCTCTCGTAACTCTTTTTATCTAGCTTAAAGACTTCTCCACCCCAAATTTTGCCATCTTCCCCGTATCCAGTGCCATCAAAACAAAATCCAAGATACTCTTTGTCTACTAGTTCATTTTCAAAGATCACGCTTAGCAGATGCGCGTAGTGGTGCTGCAAATAAACTAGCTCAAAGCCCTGATCCTTTGCCCATTTTGTGTTTAAAAAATTTGGATGCAGATCGGCTATGACCTTGTCTATTTTTAGGTTGTAGGTCTTTTCAAAAAGGGTAAAAATATCTTTAAATCTATCAAAAGTCGCCACGTTTTTTAGATCGCCGATATACGGGCTAATCATCAAAAGGCCGTCTTTGTATATACAAAAAGAACTTTTTAGCTCCGCTCCAAGGGCTAAAAATGTCCCTTTTTGCTTGAAATTTGTATGGATGAAATTTGGATTTAGCCCACGGCTCGTTCTTGTGAAAATTGTCTCATCACCAACGCAAAATGCGATGCTATCGTCACTTGGAGAGTAAATTTCTCGGTCGTGATCAAGGTAAAAGTCTATGACGTCACCTAGCTTTTCTCTTAGCTTGCTCTCATCTTTTATCACAACTTCGCCTGAGATGTTTGCGCTAGTTGCGATGATATCGTGCTCAAGATAGTCAAAAAGCAAAAGATGTATGCCACTAAATGCGAGCATGACGCCAAGCTTGTTTAAATTTGGAGCGACACTTTTTGCAATATTTGAGCCATTTTTTGCTTCAAGCAAGACGATCGGCTTTAAATTTGAGCTAAGAAGCTTCGCCTCTGCTTCTGAAATTTGCGCTATTTTTCTAGCGTTTTGTAAATTTTTACTCATCAGAGCAAAGGGCTTGCTTGGGCGGTGCTTTCTGGCTCTTAGCTCGCAAACTGCAGCTTCATTTGTCGCGTCGCAAACTAGATGAAAGCCACCAAGCCCTTTAATGGCTAAAATTTTGCCCTCGTTTATGAGCTTAGCCGCCTCTTTGGCTGCTTCATTTTTGCTAGCCAAGACTTTGCCAAATTTATCTTTTAGATAGAGCTTTGGTCCGCAGTTTGGGCAAGAGATCGGCTCTGCGTGGTAGCGGCGATTAAGCGGATCTTTGTACTCGCTCTCACAAAATTTACACATTTTAAACTCGTTCATCGTCGTATTTACCCGGTCATAAGGCAACGCTTTGATGATGGAAAATCTTGGTCCGCAGTTGGTGCAGTTTATAAATGGATATTTGTAGCGTGGATTTGTGGGGTCATAAAACTCGCACAAGCAGTCATCACAAAGTGCGTAATCAGGCAAAATAGGCGCTTGTTTGGTGGCTGACTTTGAAGCGATGATCTCAAGCTTTTCATAAATTTTATCTATTTTAATCTTCTTTAGCTCATCAATCCTAGCAAGGGCTGGCAGCTTCTCATAAAGCTCTTTTTCAAAAGCCAAAAAGTTAGCCTCTTCGCCGCTAAAATTTAGCTTCACACCCTCGTCGTCGTTGTAAATTTCACCAACTAGCTTAAATTTATCCGCCAAAGTATAGACAAAAGGTCTAAAGCCCACACCTTGAACTAAGCCTTTGATCTCATATCTAAAGCTTAATCTCAACGCCAAATCCGGGGTCAAAATTTGTTTTTATATTTGGGTTTAGGTGCTTTTTTATCAAGTTGCTAACTACCTTATTATAAAATAAATCCCCGCTTAAAGTAACATTTTTGATGTTAAATTTATCTCGTTTTTCATAGCTAAAATCGCTCAAAAAATGCGCCAAAGACTCGGTGCAACCAAAGCTGATGTTCTTCTCTCCAGCGCCAGCAAGGACAAACGAAATGATACTTTTTACAAACTTAACCCCGTCTAAACCAAAGTCATCTTTCATCTTATAATCGATCCTAACGCCCTTTTGACCGCTAAAATCAGCTGCCATAAGAAGCAAATTCTCCCCTGCTTTTTTAAACTCATTGCTTGTGCCAAGTATGCGCCCAGCTATGCAAAATAACGAGAAAAAGCTAGCGTTTGAGCTAAATTTACCGCTCGGTAAAGTATGCTCTTTGCTGAAATTTTCAAGTAGCCTTTCGCCGCCCTCCTCGGCTCTTATGAGCTCATAAATTTCTTCAAAGCTACTAAATTTTGGCAAAAACAGAAGCTGCGTTTTGCTTGATTTTGAAAGCAGGCAAATTTCGTCATCACTAAATTTACTAAATTTTAGCCCCAAAGCTATATCACTAAAATTACTAAGCTCAAATTCCTCGTTTTTTGCATAGAAAAATGGGCTTAAAACTGCGCTACTTTCAAGCAAAGTTAGTCTTGAAAGAGCATTTTTTTGCTCCTTTACTCTAACGCTTAAAAAGCTAAAATTTTCTTTATTTAGCTGCTCGCAAATGGCGTAAAGAAAAAGGTCATTTGGCGCCATCACGTCAAAAAATAGCGGTGCGTCCTCGTGATTTTGCCTATAAATAGCTGTCGTCTTTAGTGCTAAAAGTGGCTTTTCAAAACTAGCCAGAAATGTCAAAGCTCTATCATCAGCAATAAAAATTTTTGGTAGCTGTTTTAAATTTACAGGCATCAAGAAATTTGCATCAAAATTTACGCCAAGAGAAATTTCATATAATTTTTTATCTTGCTCTACACAAACGCCCTTGCCGTTTTTTAATAAATTTAGGCAAGCTTTGAGCTTTTCATTAAAATTACCAAGCGTTATCTCGCCATCAAATTTACTCCAAGCAAGCACGCCACTTTCATTTAAGATAGCTTCTCCACTAGCCAAAAATGTGCTCACTTGAGTCGGAGTTAGACCGCCAAATTTTATCTCATTTATCTTGCTATCTTCATCAAGCTCACTTGCAGCCAAGACCTCACTGTGCTTTATAAAAAGACTAAAGGGCAAGAGCGCGCTTGCTTTATTTGCCACGCTCTCAAGCTCGCTGGCATTACCACTTACCTTTAGACAAATTTCATCATCTTTGCACTTTAGACTATGAGATAGATCACCAGCAAGCAAGCGTAAAAATGGCACTAGAAACGAAGCGTCCTTGTGGCAAGTAAATTTAAAAGCAAGTATCATTTTAAACCTTTTTTAGCGTATTCATCAACGATATCTTTTAGGGTGAAATTTGCCACTTTTTCACACTTAAAATCAAGCTCTTTTAAGTGATCAAGCAGCGTTTTTTCTAAAGTTACAGAAGCGTTTATAACCTCATCTGAGAGGCTAAAATTTGATGATTCTATGCGGCTAGGCACGATGCCTAAAATTTTAGTCGTAGGCCTATCGCCTGCAAGCTCCATTAGATGAAGGGTCTGGAGCATCTCTATCTCGTGAGCCGAGCCGTCCCAGCTGATAAAATTTGGTACATTTAGAAAATCAAAAAAATAAACATCACCCACGCTTGCGCCGTTTGCGCTAATGCAATCAACGACGATAAGATAGTCAAATTCGCTTATGATGTGAGTTAGAGCGAGGGCTAAAGTGCCCCCGTCCATTAGAGTAAGCTCGTTTTTAGAGCTTGTAAATTTATAGTTTTTAGCCATCAAATTTACAAAATGAACACCTATGCCCTCATCAGCAAACATCACGTTGCCGATACCAAGAACCAGCACTCTCATCAGTGTTCTTTTACAAATTTATAGCCACTAACGATGGCATCCATCGCTCCATTTTTACCTTTAACAGCGTTAAATACCGCCATATAAACATGAATCGGCACAAAAATCATAATGACCCACATACAAATTCTATGTATCGTTCTAACATTTGCTAGTCCACCCATAAGCTCTTCAAAAAATCTTGCTGGCTCATAAAGCGCTCCGCCAAGTCCCTCATGATAAACATGAACATAAAGCACAAGACCGCTTAGGCAAATAAGAGTCAAAACAAGATAAAAGAAAAAGTATGAGGCAAACTGCAAAGGATTATAAACGCCCCTTAAATGCGGATGTGGCCCCATAAAAAGATAGTATTTGATCTGTGCGATCCAAATTTTTGGATTTAGAAAATCAACCAAACTCATCCACTCTTTTTTGCTGTGTTTGTCAAAAATAAATAGATAAAATTTAAAGATAAATGCCGCTATTAGCACAAAACCAGCTATCTGGTGAGCCATACGCCACTTTGCTTGCATAAAATTTGTAGGCTCGCTCGTGATCTCTGGACTCACAAAAACGTACGAGATATAGTAGCCACTCACAACTAAAAGTGTGATCGCTGCAAATCTAATCCAGTGTGTCAGCCTAACGCCGATGGAGAATTCGTATTCGCTGATCCTGTCAGCATTTTTATGTGACATATTCTCTCCTTACAAATTTGGATTTATCTTATAAGTACTCAAATCATTTCCCTTCATATCCATAACATGCACGGCACACGCGATGCAAGGATCGTAAGAGTGAATTTTTCGTATTATCTCAAGTGGTTTTGAAAGATCAGCGATCTTTAAACCAACTAAGCACGCTTCGTAGCTTCCCATTTGATTTTGTGCGTCTTTTGGAGAGGCGTTCCAAGTACTTGGCACGACTGCTTGCCAGTTTGTGATAACACCATCTTTTATGCGACACCAGTGGCTAAGAGCACCTCTTGGAGCATTGCCTTGGAAATTTCCTTTGTACTCTTTTTTGTTATCGATTACATATTTTGCGCAAGTCTCTTGATCTGATTTTAAATTTTCTACCAAGGCATTAAATGCGTCCATTGTGTGCTCTGCGACTACTTTTGCCTCAAGCATACGAGTAGCGGTTCTGCCTAGAGTTGAGAAAACTGCGCTTAGTGGCAAGCCACTCTTTGCTAAAAACTCATCAACCACCTTTTTAACTCTCTCGTTGCCTTTAGCGTAGTTTATAACGATACTTGCTATTGGACCTACTTGCATAGGCATGCCATCATATCTTGGTGATTTAATCCAGCTATATTTGCCTTTTGTATCAAAAAGCTTACTATGAGCTAGTTTGCCCTCGGCGTCTATGCTCTCGCCATCAATAAGGCCTGTGTAGTTTGCTTCAGTCTCGCCGTCATATGGGTGAAGTGCTTTGTCGTTTTTATACCAAGACCTAGTAGCTTCTTCAGTGATTTTATTTTCATCGATATCATAAACCTTGTTAAGATCGCCATTTAAGATATAGCCACCTTTAAATAGATGATCATTTTTGCCGATCAAAAACTCATCGTAGCAGAGTAAATTTGCCACACCAACATCGTTTAGAACGCTTGGCTCGTTACCATAAGCTTTAGCTGCCATCAAGATATCTGGATAGTAAGCTCTATCAACAAATTCTTTGATCTCAGCAAATTTACTCATATATTCGCCCATTCTAGCTGGATCCATAAGGTCCATCACGCAAGTCACACCGCCAACTGTTAGGCTTTGTGGATGTGGGTTTTTAGCACCAAAGATAGCCATCATCTGAGCTGCTGTTCTTTGAATCCTTAAGCACTCTAAGTAGTGTGAGAGGACGATTAAATTTTGCTCTGGCGTAAATTTATATGTACTATGTCCCCAGTATGCGTTGGCAAATGGTCCAAGGTTGCCCTTTTTAACAAAGGCTTCAACTCTCTCTTTTACCTCTTTTAGCTTGTCAGCTCCTGTGGCAAATGGCAAATCAGTGTATTTAAACGCCTCTTCGCTAGCTTTATGTACGTCTGCGCTTAGTGCGGAGACTACGTCCGCCCAGTCCATGCCGTGGAGCTGATAAAAGTGCACGATGTGATCGTGAAGATATAAAGCTGCATTCATAAGCGTTCTAGTTAGCTCTGCATTTAATGGAGGCTTGATACCAAGGGCATTTTCAACTGCGATGATGCCTGCTCGGTAGTGTGAGTATGTACAAACGCCACAAATTCTTTGCATGAAAAAGCCAGCATCTCTTGGATCTCTGCCTTTTACGATCTGCTCTAAGCCACGCCAAAGAGTTGAGCCAGAGTAAGCCTCTTTTACGACATTATTTTCATCTACGACAACTTCTATTCTTAAGTGTCCCTCGATACGTGTTATAGGGTCTATTACTATTCTTTTTTCACTCATTTTTTCGCCTTATTCTTTATCTTTACTCATAGAAGCTATAACAGCGTGAGCTGCTATACCAATGCCAGTAAGAGCTAAAATTCCAATGCCAACTTTATCGCTGACATTATCAGCTCCAAGACCCAAAACAGTATCAAAGAGTCTATCTGCCATAGGCTCTTCAAATGGTCCCATCGTATCCCAGAAGTCTGGCTCTGAGCAGCCTATACAGCCGTGACCTGCTTGAACTGGCCATGATGTGTGCTGGTTAAATCTCTCGCGTGAGCAGTTATTAAATGTATATGGACCTTTACAGCCTACTTTATATAAGCAGTAGCCATTTTTTGCGCCTTCATCGCCAAAGTTTTGGACAAACTCGCCAGCGTCAAAGTGACCACGTCTTTCGCAAAGATCGTGAATTCTTAAGCCATAAGCCCATTTTGGTCTATTGTAAACATCAAGTGCTGGAAGTGTGCCAAAAAGCAAGAAATGAAGCACGTTACCAACGATATTTTTCTCACTTGGTGGACAGCCCGCAACATTAATAACTGGCTTATCAGTTACCTTTGAAAATCCCACTGAATTTGATGGATTTGGCCTTGCAGCTTGAATGCCACCAAAGCTAGAACAGGTGCCGATCGCAAAGATAGCAGCTGCGTCTTTTGAAGCATTTACAGCATGAGTTTTACCTGTTGTGCCATGAGGTCCAACAGTTAAGAAATTTTCAGTCGCACCAGTTGGGATACCTCCCTCAACTAGTAGGATGTATCTGCCTTTGTATTTTTCGATCGCACTCTCTAAATTTTCTTCAGCCTGCCAACCAGAAGCTGCCATGATAGTTTCGTGGTATTCAAGGCTTATGTAGTCAAATATAAGACTATCTATGCTTGGAGCATCGGTTCTTAGTAAGCTCTCGCTACAGCCTGTGCATTCTGCCATATGAAGCCATATCACAGGAAGCCTATCGCTAAGCTCAGCAGCACGAGCAACCATCGGTGTCATCGCACTTGGTAGAGCCATAAAAGCTGTCATCGCACCAGCCCACTTCATAAAATCACGCCTCGTAAAGCCTTTATCTTTTAAAAGCTGCGCAATACTCGAGTCGCTTTTCATCTTAGGCAACGCACTAAGCTCACTTAAGCGCCTATCTATCTTTTGACGCAAGTCATTATTCATATAAGCTCCTTTGCTTGAAAATTTTACTTTTGTTAATAATATCTTTGTTTAAAGAAGTAAAAAATTATTTTATAAAATTAATATTTATAATTAAATAAATTTTAACTAAAAAATTTAAAATC
>NZ_CABPTY010000003.1:0-67761 GCF_902460415.1 Campylobacter concisus | reverse complement strand
ACTATAATTTTTAATGATTTTTAAAAATTTAGCATATTTAAGGCGAGAGAAATTTTTGAGATATAAATTTTTAAAAGCCCAAATGGATGAAATTTAGGCTTTTAAATTTGCATTAAAATGGCCAGATAGCCTCCATGAGCCTTGTGCCCCAAGGCTTTTTGGTAGATTTGTCTAGCTCGCCCTCGGTTTTGTATAAAATTTTGGCATCAGCTATATATTTTGAGTCGATTTCGTTGTTTTGTGAGATGTCGTAAGGTCTGATAACGCCACTTACTTGCATGATCTGCTTTTCGCCGTTTATAAGTAGCTCGCGACTACCTTCTATGAAATAGTTGCCGTTATTTAGGATTTTTATGATCCTAGCTGAAATGGTTGCGGTAAATTTCTCACTTCTGTTGCTCGTGCCACTTCCTGTAAATTTATTGCCACCACCTGCTTTAAAGCCGATGTCGCCGTATTTGTTTAGATTATCAGCTATATTTGAAAGTGGAGCAGCTCCAGCCGTAAATACACCTCCGCCAAGCGAGATGGTGCTATCTTTATTTGTACTTTTACTACCAGTTGAAGTTTGGCTTGCATTTTCTGAGATAACGATAGTCACGATATCATTTACATTCATCGCTTTTCTATCTGAAAAAAGAGGATTTTCGCCCTTTCCAAAGAGGCTGCCAGCGTTGCTTTGTCCGGTTCCACTATCTTTTGAAGGGAGTTGCTCGACATAAACCGGGGGTTTCATATTGATATGAGGATCAGCACTTGGTGTGCAGCCAGTGCAAATAATGCCCGCAGATAAGACGAGCCAAATCGTTTTATGGTTCATAAAAAATGCCTTAAAATAAGTATCTTTGTGCTAGAATTAAGCAATTTAAGTTCCTAAAAAGGTCGCAAATGAAAAGTTGTTACGTTTTTACAGACAAAAATTTAGCACATCTGCAAGAAATTATAGCTACAAAATTCAAAAAAGTTGAGATTTTTAAGATAATCCCAGATGAAAACGATAAAAATAACTTAATAAATTCAAATGAAAAAGAATTTTTTCTAAAATTTATAGATAAATTTGAAGAGTTAAAAGCCAAAAGCGACTTCGTCATAGTCATTGGCTGTGAGGGCTTTAGTGTCTTTGGCAAAAGCGAGATAAATTTAAAGCTAGCTAGAAATTTAAACGCTCCAGTCTTTGACGAAAACGCAAGCGAGCTAAAAGCACTAAATCTAAACTCAAAGCTTCTAATCACAGATAAATTTGATGAAATTTTGAGCTACAAAGCTGACATCATCACACCATTTAAATTTCAAAGCCTGCTTCTAAAAAGAGCCAAAACTGCAAACAAAACAGTTGTTTTGCCAGAGAGTGACGATGAGAGAATTTTAAAAGCAGCTCACATAGTATTAGAAAAAGATGCGGCAAATATCATTTTATTAGGACTTGAAAATGAAATTTCAAAAAAAGCGGCCGCTTGTGGGCTAAATCTAAGCAAAGCCAAAGTGATCAATCCAGAACAAAATGAGCTGACAGATGAATTTGCAAAGAAAATTTATGAGCTTAGAAAACATAAAGGTGTGGATGAAACTAAGGCAAATGCGCTTGCAAAAGATAAAATTTACTTTGCTACGATGCTAATTCATGAAGGCTTAGCCGATGCCTTGGTAAGTGGCGCTACAATGAGCACGGCTGATACGATCCGCCCAGCCTTGCAGATAATAAAAACAAAGCCAAATGTAAGCGTGGTAAGTGGGGCATTTTTCATGGCGCTTGAAGAAGAAATTTTGCTTTTTGCCGACTGTGCCGTCACGCCAAATCCAAGCGCAGATGAGCTAGCTAGCATCACACTAAGTAGCGCTCAAACGGCAAATGCCTTTGGCCTTAGTCCAAAGATCGCCATGCTAAGCTACTCTACAGCTGAGAGTGGAAGTGGACCTGATGTGGAATTTGTAAAAGAAGCTGCTAAAAAAGCTAGCGAGCTTGATGCAAATTTAAAAATCGCAGCGCCAATTCAGTTTGATGCAGCTATTGAGCCAAGTGTCGCTAGCAAAAAGATGCCAAACTCTGATGTGGCTGGGCAGGCAAATGTATTTATCTTTCCAAATTTAAACTGCGGAAACATCTGCTATAAAGCAGTTCAGCGAAGCGCAAACGCTCTAGCCGTGGGTCCGATACTTCAAGGGCTAAAAAAGCCAGTTAATGACCTAAGCCGCGGTTGCCTTGTTGAAGACGTGGTAAATACTATCCTAATCAGTGCTATACAAGCAGGAGAATAATATGAGAATTTTGGTTTTAAACTCTGGTAGTAGCTCAATAAAATTTCAACTTTTTGCAATGGATACCAAAACCAGTCTAGCAAGCGGTCTAGTCGAGCAAATCGGTAGCTCCAGCTCAAGAGCGGTACTAAAAGCAAATGGCGAAACCTACGAGATAAAACGCTTTATAAAAGACCACCATGACGGACTTGAGGCGATGAACGAGCTCTTTGTCACCTCACACACCTTGCACGATCTAAGCGAGCTTGATGGTATCGGACACAGGATAGTTCACGGCGGCGAGAGCTTTTTTAGCTCAATGATCGTTGATGAAAGCGTCATCAAAAAGATCGAGGAGATAAGCCCACTTGCTCCTCTTCATAATCCAGGGCACCTAGCGGGCATTAAAAACGCAATGAAAGAGAGCAAAAATGTACCTCACGTAGTCGTTTTTGACACAGTATTTCATCAAAGCATGCCAGAGTACGCCTACCGCTACGCCCTACCCTACGATGTTTGTAAGACTCATCACATAAGAAAATACGGCTTTCACGGCACTTCGCATAGATACGTCTGCAAACAAGCGGCCAAAATGCTTGGCATAGAATTTGATAAATTTAACGCTATCTCGCTTCATCTAGGAAATGGCGCTTCAGCCTGTGCAGTACAAAATGGCAAAAGTATCGATACCTCGATGGGGCTTAGTCCACTTGAAGGGCTCATAATGGGTACAAGAAGCGGCGATATGGACCCAGCTGTGGTCATTTACTTGCTAAATATCGGCGTTTTAAAGTGGAACGAGATCGATAACTTTTTAAACAAAAAGAGTGGACTTTTTGGAATTTGTGGCTCAAGTGATATGAGAGAGGTTGTGGCTAAAATGCAAAATGACGAGCGAGCAAAGCTTGCATTTGAGATGTTTTGCTACCGAGTGAAAAAATATATTGGCTCATATTACGCCATTTTAGGACGCGTTGATGCACTTATATTTACCGGTGGCATAGGAGAAAACGCACCAAACACAAGGCAAAAAATTTGTGACGAATTAAAACATCTTGGCATTCACATAAATCACGATCTAAATTTCCAAGACATGCGAGGCGAGAGATGCATAGACGGGGATGACGCTAAGATAAAAACACTCATCATACCAACAAACGAAGAGCTAGAAATCGCGATAGAAACGGCTAGAGTAATAAAAGAGAACAAAGCCAAATAAATAGATGTTTAAGTCCAGACTTGATATATAAATTTTAAGCCTAATTGGTTTTAAAATAGAATTAGCATTATTTTTAGGTTATAAGATAAAAAGCTTTTGCGATTTTAAGCTCGCAAAAGCTTGCAATCAATTTTTCTTAAAAAATCTCAAAATTTTTGCTTGAAATTTAAACTGCTCCGAAAGCTCCATTATCGGATAAGCTCCGGCGTATTTTTTACCACCTAGTAAATTTTTACTAACACCACCACGTGCTGCGATCTGCGCGAAGTCACCCACACTCACATGTCCAGTCGAGCCACTTTGCCCGCCCATGACGACGTTTCTGCCTAGTATAGTTGAGCCAGCAAGGCCAGTTTGTGAGACTATAAGGCAGCCGTTTCCAAGTTCGCAGTTGTGGCCTATTTGAACGAGATTGTCTATCTTTGTGTAGTTTGCGATCATTGTGCTCTCAAATACTCCACGATCTATCGTCGTGCAAGCACCGATCTCGACAAAATCGCCCAAAACAACATTGCCGTTGTGATAAATTTTCACATGCTCACCGGTTTTTGTGTGTGCATAGCCAAAGCCATCACTTCCAATCACGCAGTTTGCTAGCAGGTGACACTCGTTACCGATGACGCAGTCATTGTAGATGACTGCGTTTGGGTGGATGATGCAGTTTTTACCGATAGTTACATTATCGCCCAAAAATGCTCCAGCCATTATTACTGTATTTTCACCAACACTCACGTTTGAGCCTATGTAGACATTTGGCATTATCTTTGCACTCTTAGCAATATTTGATGGCTTTGGCTCGCAAAAAAGCGGCTTAGCATAATCTTTACTAAGCAAGGCAAATGCAAGGTGCGGGTTATCACACACAAGTGCGACCATACCAGCTGGTACCAAGTCTAAAAGCGATTTTGTCACCAAGATGGCTCCAGCGTTTGATGTACTTATAAATTTTGCATTCTTCTCGCCATCGCAGTATGTTAGCTCAGCTTTATTTGCATTTTTTAAAGAATTTAGAGCAAAAATTTCTATATCTTCTCCACTAAAAGTAGCATTTACTTTTGAGGCTATTTCACTTAGTTTCATCATATATCCATTATCACAGATCCGCCACGTACGACGTCAACTGGGTTAAATTTCTTTATAGACTTTAAAAAGCTCTCTATCCTACTCGCATCGTCAGCCACCATGACAACGATGTAGTTTTCGTTTGTATTTGTAACGATACCGTTGTACGACTTTAGTATCGCCTCAAGACCGGCAAAATTTTCACCAAGCGGAATTTTCACTAGCGCCATCTCTTTTTCGACGAATTCGCCGCTTTCTATGACTTTATACGTTGGTATGAGCTTGTGAAGCTGTTTTACGATCTGCTCTAAAACTCTCTCGTCACCGCTTGTTACGATACTTAGCCTTGAGAAGTTGCTCTCAGGTATCGGAGCAACGGTGAGCGTGTCAATATTGTAGCCCCTGCCTGCAAAAAGCCCAGAAATTCTAGCCAAAACGCCGTGTTCATTTAAAACTATAACCGAAATCGTTCTTCTGATACTCATTTTTCTTCCTTGCTCTTTAATATCATATTATAAATCGCAGCCCCTGCTGGAACCATAGGAAGTACGTCCTCAAAGCGGTCGATCCTAACGTCGATCATCGCTGATTTTTTGCTATCGATCGCTTCTTTTAAAGCCTTTCTAAACTCGTCCTTACTCTTACAAACAAAGCCAACACCGCCAAAACCCTCAACGATCTTTGTAAAATCAGGCTGAAGGCTAAGATCGGTCGATGAATAGCGTTTTTCATAGAAAAATGTCTGCCACTGACGAACCATTCCTAAGAAGTTATTATTTAGGATTATATTGATAACCGGAGCCTTTGTTTCACAGGCAGTCATCAACTCTTGGATATTCATAAGTATTGAGCCGTCACCAGTGAAATTTATGACAAGATTGTCCGGCATCGCACACTTTGCACCAATCGCTGCAGGGAGGCCATATCCCATCGTACCAAGGCCGCCACTTGTTACAAGCTGCCTTGCTCGGTTAAATGGATAAAACTGCGCCACCCACATTTGGTGCTGGCCAACGTCTGTTGAGATGATGGCATCAGGTCCAGCTATCTTCGCAGTCTCTTCGATAACCCATTGTGGTTTAAGAACTGTGTCACTATCTGTATAGCTTAGAGGATTTAGCTTTGAGTATCTATCTAAAATTTCTCTCCAAGGAGCATAGTTTTCAGGCTTTGCATTGACTTCATCATAAAGCTCGGTTAGCACATTTGTAAGATCGCCAACTATTGGAAAATGGGCGTTTATGATCTTTGAAATAGAGCTCGGATCAATGTCAACATGGATGATCTTTGCGTGTTTTGCAAATTCATCCGTTCTACCAGTTATCCTATCGCAAAATCTAGCTCCAAGCGAGATCAAAAGATCACACTCGCTTAAAGCCATGTTTGAAGCGTAGCTACCATGCATGCCAGCCATGCCTAAATTTAGCTTATCTTTCGCGTCAAGCACGCCAAGAGCCATAAGCGTTTCGACTGCTGGAATGCCTGTTTTTTGCATAAATTTACGGATGATATCGCTAGCTCCAGATGCGATCGCACCACCACCGATGTATAGAAGTGGTCTTTTAGCTTCATTTATCGCAACTGCTGCCTTTTTTATCTGTTTTGAGTTGCCTTTATAGGTCGGCTTGTAACTTGGGATAGAAATTTCTTTTGGATATACAAAATCACCAAGCTTTGATGTGATATTTTTTGGAATGTCGATATGAACTGGTCCCGGGCGGCCTGATCTTGCGATATAAAAAGCCTCTTTTATAATACGAGGCAGTTCCTCGACACTATTTACTAAAAAATTATGCTTGACGCATGGGCGTGAAATGCCGACCGCATCAATCTCTTGAAATGCATCTGTACCTATCATAAATGTCGGCACCTGACCACTTATAAGCACGATAGGGATGCTGTCGCTATAAGCTGTGGCAAGGCCTGTGACTGCATTTGTAAAACCAGGGCCACTAGTCACAAAAGCAACACCCACTTTACCGCTAACCCTTGCATATCCGTCTGCTGCATGTACGGCTGCTTGCTCGTGGCGAACTAGAATATGCCTATAGTAAGTTTGCTTGTATGTCTCGTCGTAGATATTTAAAGCTGCACCGCCAGGATAGCCAAAGACTATATCAACACCCTCTTCGTGCAAGGCCTCGCTTATCATCTGTGAACCAGAAATTTGTTTTATCATCACTTTAGCCTTTTGATAAATTTATCGCAAATTATATCCCAAAGCATTTTAAATCCATTTTAACTTTCTAGCGAATTTTAGGTGTTACTTTGATTTTCTTAAAAAATTTTTTACCATCTTAGAAAAATAATACAAAATATTTTACATAAAATTTAATGTACTATTTTTAGTAAAATTGATAAATTTAAGTGAGCAAAGACTATAAAATTTTAAGAGCTAAAACTAATTTGTATAAATTTTAGGCTTAATTTTTTAATTAAAATAAGCCTAAAATTTTGCTTCATTTTTTATATTATTTAGCTTTTTAACGGCTTCGTCAAAGTCGTCAGAATTTATAAAAACATTAATATTTTCGTTTTTCTTGTAGACTTTGTCGTAGTATTTTGTGAGTAAAATTTCAGCTACTTTAGCAATGTCATTTTCATTAAATTTAGCCACAGCTTCATCTCTAGCTTTTTTATCGATAAATGGTGAAATTTTCTTCATACATTCGTCAAAAAAGGCTTTATCCACACTTTTATAGTCATCTACTATACAAGAAATTCTTTTTTCTAAACTTGCACTTACTTCGACATTTATGCCACTACGCATCGCCTCATAAAGACTTTTTGGCAAACTTAACGAGCCTATCCTTCTGCTCTCACCCTCAATAAAGCAAATTTTATCTTTTAGCGTGATGAGCTTTTCAAACAACGCATCTTCAAAGCTTTTTTGGCTTGGCTGCGCGCCATTTATCGCTCCAAAGACAGAGCCTAAATGATTTGCCATAGCTTCAAGGTCTATTGACGGGCTTAGAGTCCTTATTAGCTTACTTTTATAGCAGCCAGTATTTCCAAAAAGAGTGATAAATTTCGTGCTTAAAGGTCGATTTAGAAATTCTAAAACATGATTTCTATAAGTTTTATAGCCACCACTAAGCCTAAAAACTCTATATCCTATCATACTTAGCACATAGCCAACAGAATTTGATCTAAGCCCACCTTTAGCGCAGTAGATGCCAATAGCTGAACCAACCTTGGCTCTTTTATAAACCTCATCAATGATATTTTGTAAATTTTTGCAGATATATTTTGCGCCAAGGCTCTTTGCTAGGGATCTATCGCTTTTATAGATCGTGCCTACCTCTTTATGTTCCGCGTCATTTAAAGCGTATAAATTTATGGCATCTTTTATGTGTGAATATGAAAATTCATGTGGTGATCTTGCGTCTATTAAAATTTCAAAAGAGCTTCTTTTCTCTAGCCACTGCTCTACATCAAGCTCAAATAACGGCACTAAATGCCTTTTTTAGTTTCTCAAAAAGTGGATGAAATGGCGTGCCATTTACTCTCACATCAGAGATAGTAGTTATAAAATTTGTATCTCCGCTCCACCTTGGCACAAGGTGATAATGCACATGCTCAGCTATGCCAGCTCCCGCTGCCTTGCCTAAATTCATACCTATATTTACGCCATTAGCATAAAGCTCTTTTTTTAAAATTTCAACTCCAAGCCTTACAAATTTACTCATCTCAAACCAAGTCTGCTCATCAAGCTCTTCGATCTTATCGGTATGCTGATTTGGTATTATCATAAAATGTCCTGGAGAATACGGATATAAATTCATAATCCCAAAACAATGCTTAGCTCGAAAAAGTACGCCATTTTTATCATCATCATCTGAGTTTATAACGTCACAAAAAACACAGCTATCTTTTTTAGCGCTAAAGTATTCGCTTCTCCAAGGGGCACAAAGGTGCTGCATTACTCACCCTCCTTTATCTTTTTGACGGCATTTTTTATATTATCTTGCCTCATAAAATGCTCTCCTATCAAGAAAGCATCTACGCCTATTTTACTTAGCTCTCTAAGCTGTTCATGCTCGTAAAGACCGCTTTCAGCGACTATTATCTTGCCATTTGGTAAAAGTGGTATGAGCTTCTCACAAAGGCTCATATCCATCGTAAAATCATCTAAATTTCTATGATTTATACCTATTATATTTGCTCCTGCAAAGATAGCCTTTTTCACATCACTCGCGTCGTGAGTTTCAACCAAAACTTCAAGACCTAAATGATGAGCGTAGTCTAAAAACTCTTTTAGCTCATTTTGAGTTAATGCTTTTGCGATGAGCAAGATAAAGTCTGCTCCATAAACAAGAGCTTCAAGAATTTGATACTTATCAACGATAAAATCTTTTCTAAGGATCGGCCTTGAGGCGTAGCGGCGAACTTGCGTGATATACTCGATGTTGCCTTTAAACCAATGTGGTTCAGTCAAGATACTAAAAGCATTTGCGTATGGCTCGTATTCCTGAGCGATTTTTATAGGTTCAAAATCCTCTCTTATCACGCCTTTGCTAGGGCTTGCCTTTTTGATCTCGGCTATGATTTTTATCGGCTCATTTTGACTTGCTCTAAGTGCATTTAAAACATCTCTTGGCACGTATGGATTATACGCGAGCGAGCGACCAAGCCACTCCTCAGGGAAGTCTGCTTTTCTTTTTTCAAGATCATCTTTAGTCTTTTTTATTATCTCATCAAGTATCATTTTTTAAGCCTTTTGTTTAGATTTATTATACAGCGCTCTATTAGGTGCAAATGCTCTTTTGCCTCTTTTGAAGTCCTAAAATCAACATCTTTCATTGCATGCTGCATGATACTTTTTGCTTTTTTGCACTCACCGAGCTTAAAATATCCCCACGCTAGCGAATCCTCATAATAAGGTGACTCGGGCGAGATGGTAAGTGCCCTTTGCACAAGCTCTATACCCTTTCTAGGATCAATATCATGATCTATCAGCAAGTAGCCATAATAGTTAAAAAACATATCATTTTCTAGCTTTGGCACGCTAGCTTCAAATTTATCTAAAATTTCAGCCATTTTTTGTTCGTTCAAGGTATCTTTATTCATCTCGTATTCGTAAATCGCGGCTTTTGCTAAAAAATTTAAATCCCTGCTGTCATTATAAATTTTAACAGCAAGTATGTATGCGTCACCGAAATTACTAGTCGCCGCATAAAGATCCATAAGTGCCACATCGTTGTAGCTATATTTTTTTAAAATTTCAATTGCTGCTTTGTAATTTTTATCATAGATAAAAAACTGCACGATCTTATCAATATACGAAGTATCGTGATTTAGCTCATAAAGCTCTTCAAAGAGTTCGATCACTTTTGGGAAATTTCTTTGCTGGGAGTAAATTTCAGCCAAAAGCTCGCAAGTCTTTAGCGTGCAGCCTTGTTCATCTCTAAATTTTTCAAGATATTTTGTAGCGTCTTTTATCTTATCCATGCGATTTATCAAAATATCAACGATACGGAGCAAATTTTCTTCTTCTTGCTTTAGCGAGTATGCCTCTTCAAAGTATTTTAGCGCAGTCGTTGTTTCATTTTGCATCATACAAATAGTGCCAAGCATGAGTAAATTTTGGGCATTTGGCTCTTTTGTGGCAAGCTCTTGCATTAAACTTTTAGCCTCATTTAGCTTTGAAAGATTTACTAAATTTGCCACCTTTATACGGATAAAATCGCTGTCGTCTTTTAAGCTTTTTTCGCCTTCACTTATCAAAGCGTCTAAATTTTCATTTTTTGTAGCAAAGGCGAGTTTGATCGCCTCTTTTAAATAAGCTTTTTGATTTGTATCTTTAAAAATGTTTGAGTAAGCTTGAATGCTAGCATTCACATCTCCGCTATCTTGAAACAATAAAGCTTGCATTAGGCGTAAATTTATACTTTTATTATCGTCAGCCAAAAGTAGCTGCGAATTAAAAAATACGCTCATAAAAAATACTAAAATTTTACGCCAATGCATTCTGCTTTTAGCTCCTTTAAATTTTTTTTAAAATAATTCCAAAACGGAAAAGTCCTACACTGCTGTGGCCTTAGCTCATAGACTGAGCAGTTTTTATTTTTTTCATCAAAAAATACACAAGCAAAGCCATCTTCATAAGGCTTCTCTTTTATGCTACACCTTAGCCCAACTCTTATTAAAAACTGCTTTTCAAACTCATCTTTACTCATATGAAATGCAGTGCAAAATTTTGAAATTTCTTCTTCATTTATCCAGATGTAGCCACTCTCTCCCGTGCAACACTTACCGCCGCAGCTCTCGCAAAAGCTGGCATCAAACTCATAGCTAAAGCCTTGCACTCTCACGTTAGCTCCTGATAATCAACGCTGTTTGTATCAGCTTTTTTAAAAATTTCAATTGCCTCTTTTGTATGCGAGCCATTTTCGCTCATTACCAAAGGTGGCAAAATTTTTAGCTTTGAGTTTGAATTATTTCTTACCTCAAACAAGGCCAAATTTGCTGGCTTATCAGCCTTTGTATGAATAAATTTTAGGCTTACTAAATTTAGCTTAAACTCTTTTAGACACATTACGATCTGGCTAAGATCATCAGGTGCATAGCAAAAAAATGCCCTTTTGTGAGGTTTTAAATTTATGCTTATACCTTTTATAAAGTCTTTTAGACCCAAAGAGCTTGTGTATCTACTAGCCTTTATATGCTCATCTTCGCTTTGTTTCGTACCCTCGTGATAAAATGGCGGATTTGATACGATGAGGTCAAATTTCTCACTATCTTTAAAATCTGCAAAATTAGCATTTATAATTTCTGCCTCCAAGCCATTCTTACTGGCATTAAATTTAGAAATTTCACCATTTATCTGCAAGATATCAAGCAAGCTTAGGCTGGAATTTTTAAAGTCGCGTTTAAGCAAAAGCCCAAGTACCCCGCACCCTGCGCCAACGTCTAAAATCCTGCCTGAAAAATTTTTCAAACTTGATCTTATAAAATCATAAAGTACCAGCGTATCGCTGTTGTAGCGATAGCCACTTTTTAGCTGAGCCAAGATCATCTATAAACCTTGATGATAAAGCCACGCGTGACATCTTTTACGATCACTTCAGAGCTAAAGCTGATCCTTGCAAAATCGCCAAATTCTTCTTTTATAAGCTCGGCTGCTGCCTTTGCGCGCTCTTTACCAACGCCATAATTTACATAGTTATTTAGCCTACCAAGATCGTCTTTTTTGATGCTTTGAGCCACATTTGATGGAATGACAAAATTTTTCTTATCTACGATCGGAATTATCTCATAAAGGTAGTTTGAGTTAAATCTTTGTAAAAATTCGCTCACTCTATTCTTACACATCACGCTAATCTTATCTTTTACATCCATGTCATCACACTCAAGGCTAGAGATCAAAACTAGCTTTGTTGGAGTTTCAGGTTTTGTCGTAGCTTGCAAAATATTTTTTAAATTTACATTTTCATTTTCGAGCTCATCTTGCCTATTTAAATTTTGCTCGATATCTTTTTGAAGTTCGATGATTTTGGCATTTACCGGACTTCCTTTTACGCTAGATGAGCTAAGTTCATTTATTTTAGAATTTAACCTCTCAATCGTCTTATTACTCTCGTTTAACTTATGTTTTGCGCTTTCAAGCTCATTTTGTAAGCTTAGTAAATTTTTACCGCCGCTTTTATTGCTATCAGCAAAAAGGGCCGACGTATCAGCTATCTTCTTTTGCAAAATATTTATTTGCTGACGCAAAATTTCATAGTTTTGCATATCGATCTTTAGCGTCCTTTTTTGAGCTTCTAACTCACTTTGCTTTGCTGCTAGCATTTGACTTGTTTGAGTGAGATTATTTTCCAGCTCTTTTATCTTTTCATCTTTTGAGTTTATCTTTGCACTTAAATTTTTCAACTCGCTGTCATTTAAACCAAGCTTTTGGGTCTGCAAAGAGATAGTTTGATTTTGCTCAAACAAAGTTTTTAAAAATTTATTTGTCTTTGTATCAAGCGTCTTTAGCTCATCTCGTGCATTTTTAAAGCTCTCTTCACTTAAATTTAGCTTTTTATTTAGCTCATTTAGACTTGTATTTGCATCTAAATTTTGCTTCTCTAGCTTTTTGTTTATCAAATTTACCCGTTCAAGTTCTTTTTTAAGCGAGCTTATATTTTCATTTGCGAGTTTATTTTCCTGCTCGCTTTTAAGATTTTTTTCTTTTAAATCATTAAAACTTTTATGAAGTGCTGCAAGAGAGGCGTTTAGCTCTAAATTTTTACCATTATAGTTTTCAACTGCCAAATCTTTTGAGTTTAAATTTTTCTTTATCTCATCAAGCTCATAAATTCTGTCTTTTAAGGCGGTCCTGCTTGACTCAAGTGCTTCCTCAAGATCAATTATCTTATTTGCCTTTTTTGAAAGCTCATCCTCCATAACACTCTTTTGCGTTTCAAAGCCATCAGTTAGTGCATTTATCTCTTTTTCGTAGTTAAATTTTTGTGTATTAGCGTCATTTTTTGCTCGCTCGATCTCCTCTTTTAAAAGCAAAATTTCTCTTTTTTCGTTTTTATCTTTTTCATTTTGAGTATTTTCATACTCTTTTATTAGCGCGTCTTTTTGAGCCAGTGTCGTATTTAGCTCTATATTTTGCTCTTTTAAAGCTGTGTAATTTGCCTCAGCCATCTCTTTAAATTTAGCAAAATTTGCTTCGATATCTTTTACCTTACTTTCATCGCCATTTTTTGCCTCATTTATCGCATTTTCAAGGTCTATTATCTTTTTTTCATAGGCTTTTGAGCTCTCTATCATATCAGCTTGAGCTTCATTTAGTCGTTTTGTGAGAGTTTGTATATTTTCAAAGTGTTGTGCCTCAAGCTCGCCTAGCGTCTTTTGGTTTTTCTCAACTATCTCATTTTTTTCATTTTCGATATTTTTTTTCATCTCTGAAATTTTGCCTATAAAGTCTAAATTTTTCTCGCTGATATCAACATTATCAGTAGCTAAAATTTTATTTTTTTTGCTTAGCTCACGAACTTGTTCTTGAAGTTCGTTTACATCATTTGATAAATTTTGATCGTTCGTTTCAGTAAAATTTTGGATATAGCTTTTTGGAGTTATATATCCGCCATATTCGTAAAGATCGTCTTTACTGATGTATTTTTGTCTCTCTTCTTCTGGCAAATTGTCAAAATTTATAGAATAAATCGTTTGATTAGTATCTTTTGGCGCTTCATCTTCTTTTGGAGATTTAAAAAACGATAGGCAAAAGCCAACTATCAAACAAAAAATAGCTAGTAAAATTTTATTTATCAAGCTTATGCCTTGCCCTTTAAAATGTCTTTTATGACGTGATGAGCGTGATTTAGAGCAACGACTATTGAGCCACCATTTTTTAGCACGATGTCACCGCCCACATAAAGTCCTGGCACGCTACTTTGGTAGTTACTATCAACTATTGGAGTACCTTTTTCATCAATTTTTATCTGACATTTTTGTAAAAAATCAACCGGACTTGAGCCACCTATTGCATAGACAACTCTGTCATAAACGCGAATTTTGCCATTTTCGTAATGCACTCTAACTTTGCCTGATTCGTTATCTATCTCTTTTATATCGTGATTTAGCCTAACTTTTATCTTACCATGCTTTTCTAGCTCCCAAAGTGCACTTAAATTTGTCTCATTTACGCGGCTAAAATTATCTTTTCTATAAGCGATTGTGGTTTTATTGTATTGGCAAAGCTCAATCGCATACTCAACTGCTGAGTTTCCGCCACCTACGACAAGCACCTTTTCGCCGTTTGTACAGCTATCGAGGTTAAAATTTACAACTGAGTTTAGTGAAGGCGGGATTTTATAATCAGGCTTATTTGGTCGTCCCATTTTGCCAATTGATATCATCACATTTTTAGCTTCATAGACGGCTTTTGAGGTAGTTACTTTAAAAATTTCTCCGTCTTTTTTCACGCTCTCTACTTCAGAGTTAAAAAAAGCTTCAATCTTTTCAGTATCAAGCAGCTTGTCAAAATAATCAAGCGTGCTCTCTTTCGTGCCATCCTCAAATGAAACTACACCATGTATCGTGCTATCTTGCCCTTTATACTCTTTATCTACGCGTTTATTATCTTTATAAAATTTTCTTATCGTTTGGCTGTGATTATCGCCTTTTTCAAGAAGCAAAACGTTGTTTAAGCCATTTCTTTTTGCCTCAACTACGCTAGCAATCCCGCAAGGTCCGCCACCAACAACAATTAGATCATAAACATTTACCATCTTTTTCTCCAAATTTTATAAATTTTAAGCTTTTTTAACCAGATCAGCCATCAAAAATGCAAGCTCAAGTGCCTGATCAGCATTTAGTCTTGGATCACATTGTGTTTCATATCTTTGCTCAAGCGAACTTTCAGTGATATTTAATGCCCCGCCCGTACACTCAGTCACGTCTTGGCCTGTCATCTCAAGATGCACACCGCCAGCTCTTGTACCCTCAGCTTTGTGAATTTCAAAAAAGCTTCTAACTTCACTTATTATCTTGTCAAATTCTCTGGTTTTGTAGTTATTTGAGGTTTTTACAGTGTTGCCATGCATCGGATCGATGCTATAAACGATATTTAGCCCTTCTCGCTTTAGCTCTCTTAAAATTTTTGGTAAATTTTCGCCTATCTTATCAGCACCCATTCTGATTATTACATTTAGTCTGCCAGCTTCATTTTCTGGATTTAGCTTATTTGCAAGCGCGATGACATCCTCAGCCTTTGCACTTGGTCCGATCTTTACACCGATAGGATTTTTTACACCGCTTAAAAAATGTACGTGAGCGTCGTTTATGCCACGCGTTCTTTCGCCTATCCAAAGCATATGAGCCGAGCAGTCGTACCACTCACCGCTAAGACTATCAACTCTAGTTAAAGCCTCCTCGTAAGGTAGTAAAAGTGCCTCGTGAGATGTGTAAACCGCGGTTTGATTTATGACTGGCGTATTTGCTGAAGTGATGCCACAAGCTGCCATAAATGATAGTGTCTTTGTTAGTTCATCAGCTAGTTTTGCGTATTTTTCGCCGATCTCTGGCTTTTTAACAAAGCCCAAATTCCACTTATGCACTTGATGTAGGTCGGCCAAACCGCCTCTTGAAAAGGCTCTAAGTAAGTTCATCGTAGATGCGCTTTGATAATACGCCTCTATCATACGTTTTGGATCAGGCACTCTTGCCTTTTCGTCAAATTCAAAGCCATTTATGATGTCGCCTCTATAGCTTGGAAGCTTAACGCCATTTACCTCTTCAAAATCGCTACTTCTAGGCTTTGCAAACTGCCCTGCTACGCGGCCCACTTTGACCACTGGATAGCCACCAGCAAAGGTTAAAACTATCGCCATTTGAAGTAAAACCTTAAACATATCTCTGATGTTGTTTGCATTAAAATTTGTAAAGCTCTCAGCGCAGTCGCCACCTTGAAGCAAAAATGCCTCGCCATTGCAAACTTTTGCAAGTTCTTCTTTTAAGCTTCTAGCCTCGCCAGCAAAGACCAAAGGAGGAAGTGATTTTAATTTTTCTTCGACCTCTTTAAGCTCTTTTAAATCTGGGTATTTTGGTTGTTGCAAGATATTAAATTCTCTCCAGCTATCGCGGTTCCAAGTCATTTATTTTCCTATCTTTTTTACCTTAAATTAGACGCTGATTATATCACGGCAAACTTAAAAAATAAAAGCCATTAATGGGTTATTAAAGATATTTTGCATACAATCGCTACTTTAAATTTACCCAAAAAAAGAGAAGATTTTTTTCATGATAAAAGGCATATTTTATTCGCTTTTGGCATCTGTTTTGTTTAACTGCATCTACTACATGTCGGTGCTCATGAACCCCATCAGCACGCAAGCTCTTATTGGATACCGCATGATCTTTGCCATGCCTTTTGTCATCGCCGCCATTTTTTTGTTAAAACAGCAGCGAAATTTCAAATTTTTACTTCTAAAAATAAAGCTAAAACCTAAAATTTTACTAGTTTTGCTTGCTACCTCGCTCATCGTCTCATTTCAGATGTGGCTTTATCTCTGGGCGCCAAGCAACGGCTCGGCACTAAAGGTATCAATAGGCTACCTCATCATGCCAATAGTCATGGCTCTTTTTGGACGGATATTTTTCAAAGAGCACCTCTCAAAAACAAAGCTAGCCTCGATATTTTTTGCAGCCCTTGGCGTCTTTAGCACAGCTATACTAAGCGGCGGCATCTCGTGGGAGAGCGCTGTAGTTTTTTGCCTTTATCCAGTCTATTTTGCCATTAGAAAGTACTACAACCTTGCAAATTTCTCAAGCTTTGTTATAGAGATAATTTTTATGTTTTTATTCTCATTTTATTTTGCGCTCACAGCCGATATGAACTACGTGATGAGCCAAAATCCAAACATCTACTATCTGCTCATCTTGCTTGGTGCTATCAGCGGCATAGCCCTCATCGCCCAGATCCTCTCAAGCACGCTCGTGCCGATAAATGTACTAGGTTTGCTTACATATTTTGAGCCTATAATGATGCTTTTTGTCTCATTTGCTATCGGCGAGAGACTGGAGAAAAGCTCATACTTTTTAATGATCTGCCTAGCCATCTCGGTCACACTTTTGATGATAGATAGTATAAATTCTATAAAAGGCGACAAAAATACCAAGACTAAATGAGAGCCAAAAAGGCGTTATTCTCGCGCTTAGCGCCTTTTTTATGTGGGGGTTTTTGGCGGTTTATTTCAACCTCTTTAGCAAAGATATCGATGCTTATGAAATTTTAGCCCACAGAGTCATTTGGTCATTTTTCTTAATGGCTGGAGTGCTTTATTTTAGTGGCAAAATGGGCGAAATTTTTACTTTACTTAAAGATATTCGTTCGCTAAAAACCTTATTTTTGAGTGGTATATTTATCACCACAAACTGGGGCGTTTATGTATATGCAGTTAGCAATGGCAAAATTTTGGACACAAGCCTGGGCTATTTTATAAATCCACTAATAAGCATGCTTCTTGGTGTTATCATCTTTAAAGAAAGGCTAAATAAAAGCGGAATTTTAGCCATTTGTATAGTCGTTTTAGCCATTAGCGTACAAATTTATGCCCAAGGCGGATTACCATTAGTTTCCATCATCTTGCCGCTTTCATTTGGATTTTACGCGGCAGTTAGAAAGATGGCAAAGATTAGCGCATTTAACGGGCTTTTTATAGAGACATTTTTTATGTTCCCATTTGCACTTGCTTACGTCCTTTACATAGCATTTTTAGGTAAAAGCCACTTTGGGCTAAATGAAAACTCACTTTTAATGATTGCTTCAAGTATCGTAACCATCGTGCCACTTGTCGCATTTAACGCAGCTGCAACAAGGATAAATTTAACAACGATTGGCTACTTGCAATACATCTCGCCGACCATCGCGATCCTTTGTGCAGTCTTCATTTACGGCGAAAATTTGGACGGCTACAAGGTCATCTCGTTTTGTATGATCTGGCTGGCACTTGCGATAATTAGCATAGATAAATTTAGAAAAAGGAGTAAAGATGAATAGCGTAACGATTTATTTGCTGCTTGCGTTTTTTGCGGCGCTTATTTTATATTTTCAGATACAAAAACTAACCAGAAAGCTCGACGAAGAGGGGGCGGTGCCAGCTTATCAAAAGGCTGCGCAAGAGGTTTTAGAAAATTTAAGCAATGCTGAGAAATATCCAAAATTTTGCAACGTAATATTTAAAAAAATAAACGCCTTAAGGCAAGATATTTTATTTGAAGATGCGCTAAATAGTGAGTCTGAAAAAGATAAAGCATTAGATGCCTTAGAGCAAATAAGAGAAAAACTGGAAACTTTATCAAAGCAAGAGAATTTAAGCTGGGAGAGCGAACTCTTTGCGATCTTGGACGAGCTTGATAGCTTTATAAAGAGAAATTTCAAAAACGGCGAAGATAGAGCTGAAGAGCTAAGAGAGGAGCTAAAAAGAGAATTTGATGGGTTGTAATGATTTTTTACATAAATAGAATTTGTTTTTAAAAAGATTTAAGACACTAAGATAAAAAATCAATTGTGCCATAATGCAGAAAATTTAAGAGGATAGAACATGAAAGCGAATATCAAAAATCTCTCTGAAATATTTAGTAAAAATTTAAAAATACCAAGTTATCAACGTCCGTATACATGGAGTACTAAATCGACTCTTGAGCTTTTTAATGATATTTTTAAAGAATACGAAAATAACAAAAACGAGTACCGTATAGGCTCTGTCATATTGCATCAAGAAGCTGAAAATTATAATATTGTCGATGGGCAACAAAGACTTACTACGCTTACAATACTACTAAAATTACTAGGAGAAGAAAATTTGCCGTTATTGAAGCAAACTTTTAATCCTCTCTCCTATAACAGTATCACAAACAATCATAAAATTTTAAAGCAAAGAGTGGGGCTATTAAGAGATGACGCAAAAGTAAATTTTAAAAATTTTATCTTAGAAAAATGTACCATGGTTGAAATCGTTGTAGATAATCAATTAGATGCATTTAACTACTTTGACTCTCAAAACACCAGAGGTAAAGCATTAGAGATACACGATCTACTAAAAGCGTATCATCTAAGGCACATGGCTGATACCGACAAGAATAAAAAAGTACAGATAATATCAGCTTGGGAAAACGAAAATAGCAATGATATAAAAGAAATTTTTAGCGATTTTTTGTTCCCTATTATTAGATGGCAACGTAGAGAGAGCGGATTGTATTATTCTAAAAACCACATAGATATTTTTAAAGGCATAGACCATACTTCGCTATATAATGTGACTAAATTTAATAAAGCAGCGGTAACTTTTTTAGAAAAAAGTGATGATTTTGCTTATATTTTTAGCTCTAAAAATAGTATTAAATTTTTACTCACTCAAGATTTGTTAAGTGGAAAACACTTTTTTTACTTTACAGCTCACTATCTAAACCTTTGCCATAAAATAAAGAAATTTGTAGAAGCAAAATATGATGACAACGCCATGCCTAGGAAAAAGAGAGGTGATAAATATATAGTAAGACTTTTTGAATGCTTTATAATGGCATTTGTTGATAGATTTGGCTTTGATGAGCTTAGCGAAAATATTTGCGCATTTTTTTATAGATACGTTTATACCTTGCGTTTGGCAAAACAGGCCGTATATCTAGAGAGCATAAACAAATATGCACTTGGATATCAAGATGAAAATAACGGATTAAATTTATTTGAAAAAATATCTCACATGAGATCGCCAGATGAAATTTACAGCGTTGAGCTATGTGATATTGAGTCCATTGTTGGTGGATATGATGATATAAAAAATAGATTGGAGGTTAAAAATGAGCAAAACGGATGATCTAAAATTTAGTGTAGAAAAAATTTTTGAAAGCAAGTATCTGATACCAATATATCAGCGTAACTACGCTTGGAAAAGTTATGAGATAGGGATGCTTTTAGATGATATTAAAAGTAATGATGATGGGTATTTTATAGGGAGTTTGGTTGTTAAGCAAAAAGATGGTGTTTTTGAAGTTATAGATGGGCAACAAAGACTCACAACTCTATTTTTGATACTAAGATATCTTAAGCACGACATAAAAGGTGAACTTAAATTTGAAGCTAGACAAAAGTCAAACGAAACGCTAGAAAAAATTTGCGATGATGATAAATGTGCTGATTTGCCGTCTACTGAAATAGTAGATGGGTTTAAAATTATAGAAAAATATTTTTCGGAAAATAAAAAAGACGAGAGTTTTAAAAGTAAAATTTTAAATGCCAAACTTCTACGCGTACCAGTCCCAAATGATGCCGATCTAAATCATTTTTTTGAGATAATGAACACAAGAGGCGAGCAACTTGAAGCTCATCAGATCGCAAAGGCAAAAATTTTAGAAATTTTAGAAGAAAAAGACAGAAAAATAGCTGCATTGGTTTGGGATGCTTGTGCGGACATGGATAGATACGTGCAGATGAGCTTTGAAAAGAATCTAAGAGAACAAATTTTTGGCAATGACTGGAATAAAATTTGTAATGAAAGCGAACTTTTTGAAATTTCTATTGAAAATAACAATAATGCCAAAGAAGAGCCATTGAACAAAATTTTAGAAAATAAAAATTTAACTTCTGAAAAAACAACACAAAATGAAAACGAAAATGAAAGGTTTTCATCTATCATAAATTTCCCAAATTTTCTTTTGCAAGTAAATGCGACTATGAGCAATAATACAAGCAGTAGCAGTACAAATGAGCTGCTTTATGATAAAAAATTGATTGATAATTTAAAAAAACACTTCAATAATAGTGAAAATGCCAAAAATTTTATCTATAACCTTTTAAAATTTAGATTTTTGTTTGATAAATTTATTATAAAAACCGATGAAAATGACGACGAAAAATGGTCGCTAAAAATGCTCAAAAAATACTCCAACAACAAAGTTACATTTAGTTATGTGGATACGCTCGATGACAACAAGCTAGTTGTCGCTTTGCAATCTTGTTTGCGCATAACATACACCTCACCGCGCACTATGGAGTGGATATTTACGCTTCTTAAGGGACTTAACAAAAATACAACAGCCAATATGCAAGAAATTTTAGAAACCTATACAAATGAGAAGGTAAAAAATGCGCTAGAAAAAAGCAATTCCTATCCTATGTGTGAGAGAATAATCCTTACATATCTTGATTATATTTTATATAGAGAGTGTATAGTTAGCACTCAAGATAATAAAATCAAGGAAAAATTACAAAATGCTTTTAAAGCGGTTGGCAATGTAAATTTAAAAAATTTAAAAGAGTGGGAATTTAAATTTAGAGACTCTATCGAGCATTTTTACCCACAAAATCCTTCTGGAGATAGTATAGAGCGCATAAATGATGACAAAATTTTGAACTCTTTTGGTAACTTAGCGCTTGTTACAACTTCTGGTAACTCTAAATTTTCTAATCTCGCCCCATCCGCAAAGCAAACTACATATCCAAATATAATAATACAAAGCCTAAAACTGATATTGATGTCAGCATGTATAAATGGCAACAATATAGATGAATATAAACAAGCGATTAGCGAACATGGAAAAGAAATGCTAACTTTATTAAGAGTGCAAAAGCGGAATAATATTATATGAACACTTTTCTCTTAAAGTATTTTAGGAGATCAAAAATATCTGGTCTTATGCTACACAAAAAAATCAGATATGTTTACAGCTTCGCCTTTAGAGCCATTATCCTCTTATATGAAGCGTCGATTCGCTCTTTGCTGATCTTTTTCTCATTTACCGCGTCAATTATGATCTGAGTGACTAGATCGGCTGTCCTTTGGTTATTTATCTTGAACTCGCTAAAAAGTAAGATATCGCCACCAGCATTTATAAATTTCACCACTTTTTGCGCTAAAGCCTCGTCGCCAACACCTTTCATAAGCATATCATCACTAATGACCACACCATTAAATTTAAGTTCATTTCGCAGTAGATCAGTTATTATTTTTTTAGAAAGTGTGGCTGGATTATCCTCGTCGATACCCTTTACAAAAAGGTGTCCGACCATGATGATCTGCGCTCTACCTGTGCTTATGGCGTCTTTGTATGGTAGCAGCGCATCTTTGCTTAGCGTGATCTCGCTCTTATTTTTATGCGAGTCCTCTTTTGAGCTGCCATGCCCTGGAAAGTGCTTGATCGTAGTTATCACACCTTGCTCTTTAAATGCGTCCATAAAGGCATCAGCGTAGATCACCACTTTGCTCGCATACTCGCTAAACGCCCTTTGCTTTGCAGCGATGATCGGCGAGTTTTCGTCGTGCAGATCGACCACTGGGGCAAAATTTAAATTTATGCCACACTCCTTTAAATTTATAGCCATTTTTGAGTAGAGATCATAAGCGCTTTTGATATCAAGCGTGCTTGCGACCTCGTATGCGCTAGGATATGGGCCATCAAAGCTCTTATCTTTCATGCGGCTTACGTTGCCACCCTCTTCGTCGATAGCGATGAAAATTTTAGGACTTTTCTCTTTGATAGCTTTTATGCTAGCTTTTAACTGGGCTTTATTGGTGATGTTTCTGCCAAGTAGCATCACACCGCCAAATCTCTCATATCCAGCGTCGCTTAACATCGCGCGAAACGCAGCGTCTTTTGTGCTAGCTCCGTTAAAGCCAACCATTATCATCTGCGAGACCTTGGCTCTTAGGCTCACCTCTGCGCCGCTTAACCCCAAAGCAAAAATAGCCAAAAAAATTATAAATTTACAAGCTCTCATCTTCTTCCCAAAAGCGATTTTACGCTCTCAAAAACATCTTTGCCATTTAGCATATTTTCAACCTCACTGGCAATCGGCACATATATGCCCTTTTCTTTGGCGATCTTGCTAATAGCTCTTGCAGTATCCACACCCTCTGCCACTTCACCAAGCTCATTTAAAATTTTTTCTAATCTCTCGTGCCTTGCGATGCCAAGACCTACGCGGTAGTTGCGTGAGAGTATAGATGAAGCGGTTAAGAAAAGGTCTCCTGCACCGCTTAGCCCCATAAATGTCTCGTCTTTTGCGCCAAAAAATTTGCCAAATCTAGCCATCTCAACAAGCCCCCTCGAAATGAGACTTGCCCTTGCGTTGTTGCCAAGGCCAAGACCGTCACAGATACCGCCAGCTATGGCGATCACGTTTTTATACGCCCCGCACACCTCAGCACCGATCACATCATCAGAAGTGTATGCCTTCATATAGCTTGGGAAAAATGAGGCAAATTTCAAAGCTAAATTTTCATTTTTAGAATTTACCACCAAAGCGCAAGGAAGCTTCTGCATGATCTCTTTTGCAAAGGTTGGTCCTGAGAGAAAGGCCAAATTTTCTCTATCCACAAAGTCTTCATAAATTTCATTTAAAAATTTAAGATTTGCCGTGTCTATACCCTTGCTAGCAACTAAGATCTTTTGGCCTTTGTTTTTGTAGTTTTGCTTTAGCCATAAATTTGTAGCTTGCGTTGGGATCGTGCAGACTAGATATTCGCACTCCAAAGCCTCTTCTAAGCTTACAAAATTTAGCATCTCTCTTGGCGTTCTTGAGCTGATGACACACTCGCTATTTTCACTAAATGCATAAAATAGCGCACTGCCCCACTTGCCAGCTCCGATGACTGCTATGCTCATTTTAGCCCTTTTTTAGCCTATTTTGGCCTTTAAAAGCTCATTGACCTTGCCTGGATTAAAGGCACCCTTGCCCTCTTTCATCACCTGACCAACAAAGAAGCCAAACATCTTATCTTTGCCGTTTTTATACTCTTCTACCTTATCAGCGTTTGCAGCTAAAATTTGATCTATGATCGCAATGATAGCTGAGTCGTCGCTCACTTGTTTTAAGCCAAGCTTTTCGATGACGCTATCTACCTCCGCATCGTTTTCCATTAGGTAGTCTAGCACCTCTTTTGCAGCCTTGCCGCTTATCGTGCCATCTTCTATGCGTTTTAGTAAATTTATCATTTTAGCACTATTAACTGGGCTTGTCTCGATCGTTACTCCGTTATTTAAGCGGCCAAGAAGCTCGACTATGAGCCAAGTAGTAGCAAGTTTAGGCTGAATTCCAGTAGCGATCAGCTCTTCAAAATATCTAGCCATCTCGACACTTTGAGTTAAATTTAGAGCATCACTCTCTTTTACGCCTAGCTCACTAACATATCTTGCGACCTTTTGCTCGGCAAGCTCTGGAATTTTTATCGCTTCATTATACATCTGCTCTGACACTTCAACAGGCAGCAAGTCAGGGTCAGGAAAATACCTATACTCTGCGCTATCCTCTTTGCCACGCATCGATCTTGTCACTAAATTTGTCGTGTCAAACAGCCTTGTCTCTTGATAGACCTCTTCGTCGTATTTGCCATCTTCCCAAGCTGCACTTTGGCGCTCTACCTCATAATCGATCGCTTTTTGGATAAATTTAAATGAATTTAGATTTTTTATCTCAACTCTTGTATAAAGCTTGGTATCGCCTTTTGGACGGATAGAGACATTTGCGTCGCAGCGGAAGCTACCTTCCTGCATGTTTGCGTCGCTGATGTTTAAAAAGCGAAGGATTGAGTGTAGTTTTTTAAGATAAGCCACCGCCTCATCACTGCTTCTAAGATCTGGCTCGCTAACTATCTCAAGAAGCGGTGTGCCGGCTCTATTTAGATCAACTAAGCTCTCGTTTTCTTCGTGGATGTTCTTGCCAGCATCCTCTTCAAGGTGCGCTCTAGTTACACCGATGCGTTTTTTAGTACCATTTACGTCAATTATTAGCTCACCACCTTCTACGATAGGGATCTCAAACTGAGAAATTTGATATGCCTTTGGAAGGTCTGGATAGAAGTAGTTTTTTCTATTAAAGACTGATTTTTTATTGATTTTAGCGTTTATCGCCGTGCCAAAACTGATCGCCTTTTTTACAGCCTCTTTGTTTAGCACAGGTAGTGCTCCAGGAAGTGCTAGGCAGGTCGGGCAAACGTGAGTGTTTGCCTCGTCGCCAAAGCTAGTCGAACAAGAGCAGAAAATTTTAGTTTTTGTATTAAGCTGAGTGTGAACTTCTAAACCGATAACGACTTCAAACATATTTTTACCTTTAAATTTATACAAATTTTTAAGGCGTATTTTAGCGATACTTTCTTTTAAAATATCTAAAAATGAGCGTTTTGACTGGAAAATAAAGAAGGTGATTTAAAAATTTAAATAGTTTTAAAAAGAAAAAAGCCATATAAAAATATGGCTTTAAATTTTAATGCTCGTGCTCACTAATAGCAACGGCACCAGCTAGATAAACGTAAGTTAGCATCATGAAGATAAATGTTTGCAAAACAGCCATAAGCGTTAGAAGTGCGAAAGCTGGAAGCGGAGCAAACCAAGGTGCAAGTGTAAGCATCGCAAGCAAGAATAGATCATCTCCCTTGATATTACCAAAAAGACGAAATGATAGCGAAACTACACGTGAAAGATGCGAGATGACTTCAACTGGAAACATAATAGGAGCTAGAAATTTATTCGGCCCCATAAAGTGTCCAAAGTATTTAAAAAATCCATTTTCTCTAATGCCCTCAAAGTTGTAATAAACAAATACAACTAAAGCCAAAACTAGGGTTAAATTTAGACTTGATGTTGGCGACTCAAATCCAGGAATAATACCTACAACATTTGAAAAAAATACGATAAAACCGATAGTTGCAACAAGTGGAAGATATTTCCTAGCTAGTTTTTCACTACCTAAAGTATCTCTTCCCATAGATATAACGCCCTCCAAATAAGCTTCAACTATATTTTGAAGACCTCTTGGTACAAGCTGCATCTTACTCCTTGCTATATAAGCAACTATGATAACAATTAAAGCTACAAGCAGAAAGTGAAACGCATAGATAAAGGCGTGGGAGCTATTTAGGAAATTTGAAAATAGAAACAAATCTTTCATTAATTTACCTTGGATTTAGAATTTTGCGTGATTGTAACAAAATTATTGTTAAAACATTTTTAATTTTAAACTCTGAAATAATCGAAAATCAATTTACAAATAGTTACTGCAACTACCACTAGAAACATTGTTCTAATAAATTTTACCTCTTTTTTAATGACAAGATTTGATCCAAAATATGCTCCTAAAATTTGACCAACTGCCATCAAAAGCCCAACAGCCCAAAGCATCTGTCCGCCAGCTATAAAAATGCCAAGAGCAACGATATTGCTAGTAAAATTTAAGAGTTTCGTATGAGCGACAGCCTTTTTTAAATTTAGCCCAATCAATGCCACTATCGCAAATGTCCAAAAAGAGCCTGTTCCTGGGCCAAAAAAACCATCATAAAAGCCAAGTATTAGCCCAAAAAATACATAAAATAGCTTTTCATTCATCTTTGCAGCTCTATCATTTTCGCCGACTTTTGGCATAAAAAGCGTATATATAAAAATAGCAATCAGTAAAAATGGGATAATTATCTTTAAAAAATTTGTATTTAAAAATAGAATAACCACTGCTCCGATGATAGCTCCAATGAAAGTAAAAACGATACCTACAAAGCACTCTTTATAATTAATCAATCCCCGTTTTGTGAAATTTAAAGTCGCTGTAAAGCTACCAAAAACTCCTTGAAGCTTATTTGTACCAAGTGCAAGATGTGGTGGTACGCCCATCGCCATAATAGCTGGAAGCGTTATAAGTCCGCCTCCGCCAGCAATAGAATCGATAAAACCGCCTAAAAACGCAGCTACAAAAAAAACGACATAGCTAAGTAGATCAAATTCCATTTTTTTGCTCTTTTGATAATTGAAATAAAAGCAGATTGTATTTTATTTGTACTTATCTTTTTGTAAAATTTTTATATTTGAAATGAGAGATTTTTAAAATTTATAAATTTTAACGAGCCTTTGGATTTAGCTCAAAGACTCGTTTATTAAAGTGACTACTTAATAACGCCACAAAGCATTCTAGCACCGCCACCGCCAAGTGCTTTTGGGTTGTCGCTGTGATTATCACCACCAACATGAACCATTAGTGAGTGACCTTTTAGCTCGTCAAGACTTTTTATCTTTGGGGCTAGCACTGGATAGTTTGCATTGCCCTCAGCATCTACGTAAAGCGCTGGCAAATCGCCTTTGTGGCCTTTGTCATCCCATGCAAAAGAGTGCATTTTTGTGCCAGCTGGATCCCAGTGACCGCCTGCTTTCATGCCAAGGCCTTTTTCAGTCGCACCACAGTCAGCATTTTCATGGATGTGAAAGCCGTGTAGTCCTGCAGTAATTCCCTTTAAATTTGGAAAAAATGCAACGCCGTAATTTGTCTTAACAGCTACTACTTCACCGACACTCTTGTCGCCCTTCTCGCTTAGCTCGTTAACAGGTATGACTAGATGCTCTCCGGCTTTTGCATCAAAGTGATGACCCTCATGAGCAAAAAGCAAAGTTCCTAAAACTGCACTTAGCAAAACGATTTTTTTCATACAAGCTCCTTATGGATAAAATTGTATGGCAAGTCTATCCTAAATTTAAAAATTTAGCAATAATTTTTATTGATTAAGATTTTTTATGATAGTTTCTAGCTCTTTGCTCTGCCCTATTCTATAAAGAGCAAAGTCGTATTTTATCGGATCAAACTCGTCAAATTCTCTAAGTTTTTTTGTAAGATCCATGACTGCTTTGAAATCGTAGCTCTTTCTGTTTATAAGCCCTAAATTTAAAGAAACTCTATGTGTATGCACATCAAGTGGCATCAAAAGCTTATCTTTTGGCAAATTTTTAAATAGCCCAAGGTCGATGTCGTTATCTCTAACCATCCAGCGAAGATACATATTATAGCGTTTATATGGGCTTTGTGGCTCTTTGTCAAAACTCTTACCAAAGAAAAACTCATATCCGTCAGAGCGGTAAGAATTTAGCTTATATATAAATTTTATAAGCTCATTTACGCCCTCTATCATCTCGCCATTTTTTGCAAGACCTTGGCGTAAAATTTCTTCTATGTCACCCTCTTTTTTTAGGCGTGAGAGAGTGATAAAAATTTCTTTTACATCTTTTTCATTTTGAAAGCGGTATTTGAAACTTGAAAGATTTTTCTTGATATTTTGCTCGCTCTCATCAAGCAAACCAAAATCAAGCGAATTTAGAAATTTCACTATCATTTTTGCGTTGCCATAAGCAAATAACGCACAAATGAGTGCTATATTTGGCTCTTTAAATTTAGTGGCTACCTGAAGTGGATCCGGGGCTTCAAACAGCCCCAAATTTGTATTTTTGCTAAGTACGTGCGAGTCTAAAAGGCTTTTTAGATCGCTCATTGTTTTAATGAAAGAAGGGTATCTAGCATTTGATCAACGGTTGTGATGATCTTTGCGGCTGCGCCGTAGCTAGCTTGAAAGCGGATCAAATTTGTAAGCTCTTCATTGGTGTCTACGCCACTTGTTGATTGAAATTCCTCTTCAGCTGTCTTTTGCAAAGATGTATTTGTATCGTGGATCGTATTATTTGCCTCTGTATCACTCGCCATGTCAGTCGTAAGATAGCGGTAATATCCCTCGATCGTCTCATCTCTATCAAGCGCTATACCACTTGAGTAAAAGGTCTGCTTTTGATACTGAAGCTGGATCATTTTATTTGCAACTTCATTATTTCCGATAACTGGCTTTGAATAGGCACGAAGCTTTGTGTGGTCTTGGGTAAAATTTTGATTTATGCCGATACTATTTGAGTCAGTACCTGAAAAAAATCTATTTATGCCAACAGCGCCTGGAAAATTTGTACCGTGATCGACTATCGATATACTATAAAGCCCTTGAGCTTGTTTTGGAATGAGAGAAAATGTACCTTTTTGAGTATTTTTATCATAAAAATATGACGCCTCAAAAAAGTCATCAACGTCATTTAGCATATTATTATCTTTATTGTCATCTGAGTTTGAGTTAAAGTCTTTTACGATAGAGTTGCCATATCTTGTATCATTCATCGTCGTCGTACCATTTACATTTATAGTTTTTCTGGCCACGACATTGCCTTTGTTATCATAAACAATAGCTTCAAAACTTCCGTTTCTTATACTATTATCATGATTCATCAATGTCTTATCGCCTTCTAAATAACTTATCGGATCTGAGTTAGAAATTTCAACTGCGGATTCGGCATAGATATTATTTGTACTTGTTATTAAGGTTTTACTAAATGTATTTAGATTATCAATGTATTTTTGGATCGTTCCGTCGCTAAATTTATCATTATCTGGCTCGTAGTTTCTACCCCTAAGATCGAGTGCGGCTCCGATTTTACCGCCTGTAATCTTTTCTTCCATTGGGATTCTTCTACCGTCTTCTCTCTCATAATAAATTTTTGTATATCGTCCACTTTCGGTTGAACTCATAGAAATTTCATGAAAATTTACACCATCAACGATACTTACACCGCCAATGTTTAGATTGTAGTATTTTCCTTGATCTGTTATTCCTGTATCTACCCTAGAATTGCTCTTTAGATCGCTTTTATAAACTGCCGTATTTACCAGCTTTGACATAGCAAGCTCAAGCTCATCACGTTTATCACGAAGATCATTTGCATTTATTTTTATACCAGCATCCGCGCCTGATTCTATTCTTTGGATTTGCTTATTAATATTTGCTATTTGCCTGCCTAGCGAATTTATCTCATTTATATTTATTTTTATTGTTTCATCAATCTTTTCATGCATATCATAAAGCATCTTTGACGAGCGGTTAATACTTGCAGTCAATACACTTGCTTTATTTATCAAATTTACTTTCTGAGCACCTGCATTAGGATTTGAAGCAAAGTTATTCCACGCGGAAAAATACTCCTGAATATCTTTCACCATTCCATTATCTTTTAGATCAGGAAAATATTTTGTAGCTTCTTGCAAAATTCTTTGTTTATAGGCTGTGTTTTCTAAATTTGACGATGAGTATTTTAGTCTTGAGTAGGCAAACTCATCATGAAGTCTTGTTATAGTATCTACTTGTGTACCTGTGCCAACTCCGCCAGGGACTGTATTCATCGCTGGAGATGCAGATTGGACAACACGCTGCCTTGTATAGTAGTTGCTATCGGCGTTTGCGATATTATTTCCGGTTGTACTTATTTGAAGCTGGGCTGCATTTAGCCCTGAAACACCCGTGCCTAATGACATAAAAATATTAGCCATTTTTTAAACCCTTGATTTATAAAAATTATTATCTATGCTATTTCCATCTTGACCGTATTCACTTGCTTTAGTGCCAAAAATTTTTTCATTAAGTGAGTCAAAAAATTCTTTAACAGCAACAACATGTCTTGCATATTCCTTATTGACTTTATGTAAATTTTCAAGCTTTGAACGCATAAGAACAAGCTTTGACTTCACTTCATCGTCTAAAACACTAGCAAGTGTAGTCGTACCGCTCTCTTTTGATACCTTTAAAAGCTCTTTATCTAGTGCTCTTTTTGTATCTTCAAATGCACGAACTAAGGCATTTTTTTTCTTTACACTCTCATCAACGCTTGAGTGCTTAGCCTCTTTTATATTTGCGATATCTTGTATGGTTAAATTTATAAGCTCATCAAGCTCGCCTATAGCCTCGTCCAAAAGCTTTTTTATCATTTAAATTCCTTAATTACAGCAACGCATCAGCCACAGCCCTAGCCGTTTTTGAGATATCAACCTGATAAGTGCCATTTGCTATGGCATCAGTTATCTCTTTTAGCTTTGCGTTTTCGTTTGTTCTTACTTCTTTACTCTGAGTTTCGACCTTGGCATCGCTATTTTTATTTAGCGTATTTGCCTGAAAATTTGGTCTTTGGTTCAAAGGCCTTATCATATTCATACCTCTTAAAATAAAATATTTATATCACTACATCGGCAGAATATAAATTTACTTAAGAGTCTCTCTTTAAAAAATCGTACAAAAGTTCTGAAAAACCAAGATTTCCACTCAATGCTTTACTCATTGCATCGTTATACATTGACCTATAAATGTCGCTACCAGCAGCCTTTGGATATAGCGAGTTGTGCTCATCTTCTTTTAAAGCAATATCAAGCACAGCCTTTACCATATAAGCCTCAAATGCATCAGTTTGCTCTTTTAAAAGTGCATCTTGTTTAGCATTTGCATTTTTTATCTTATTTGTAGAAATTTCATTGTATGAATTTAGCGCTAAGGTGTTATCTATTTGCATTATATTATCTCCAGATCAACTTGTATCGCACCAACTCGCTTTAAATTTTCAAGTATCGATATGATATCACTTGGTGTTGCCCCAAGCTTATTTAAAGCTCTTGTTACATTTGCAACGGTAGTTTTTTCGCCTGAAATTTTAAGTAAATTTTGACTAGGCGCGACAGATGTATCACTTCCTATATTTACATCATTTTGCGCTGCTTCTTCATAACTATTTGGCTCTATTTTTATTGTGATTGCACCATGCGTTAAGACAACTGGGCTAACTACGGCATTTATGCCACTTACTATCGTACCAGTTCTCTCATCAACCACTATCTTTTCATCTGGCTTATACTCTACATCAAGATCAAGCACAGCGCTTGCAAGCTCGATAATGCTAACATCATCTGGCTTTTTAACGATAACAGTTCTTGGATCGATCGCCTTTGCGGCATCATCAGAGATATTTGCATTTATAGCATTTTGGATATCAAGAGCGGTTTTAAAATTTGTATCTTTTAGGCTTAGTCTTATGCTATCTTGATTATAAATGTCATAAGTTACTTCTCGCTCAACCAAAGCTCCATTTAGAATAGAGCCAACGGTTGGGTGGTTGCCCCCTGATCTACCCATACTTTTTCCGCCGATGCTTAAAGCACCCTGAGCCAAAGCGTAAATATCACCATCAACGCCTTTTAGTGGCGTCATGAGAAGAGTACCACCTTGCAAACTTTTTGCATCGCCGATAGATGAGATCACGACATCAAGCTTATCGCCATGCCTTGCAAATGCAGGAAGCTTAGCTGTTACCATAACAGCAGCTGCGTTTTTTGACTTGATATCATCTGGGTTTATCTTTACGTTTACACCTTGAAGCATGTTTGATAAAGACTGGATCGTAAATTTTGACGTTGAGCCATCACCTGTGCCGTTTAGTCCGACAACTAGGCCGTAGCCTATTAGCTGGTTATCTCTTACACCAACTATGCTTGCAAGCTCTTTTATCTGCGTAGCAAAGGCTGAAGTAGCTATCACCGAAGCTGCTACAAAAGATAAAAATTTTTTCATATTTTTTCCTAAAATTTAGCTATTTTAGATTTTTAAAGCAAAAGATGTTCCAAAAGTATTTAGGCTTAATAAAAATCTAACTGGACACTAAGCAACAATAAAAATTATAAAAATAAATCCACAGCTTGTTGCATAATTTCAGAAAAAAATAAAGAAATTTATGATTTTTCTCATCTAGTGTTAAAGGTATAAAATAGCAAATTGACTAAAATATCATAGTTTAAGTGCTATTTAGATGACTCTTATTAAAATTTTACAAATAAAAAAATAATAAATTTTAATTGAATTTTGTTGCAAAAAGAAGTAAAATGCATTACCATTTCACTTCAAAGGATAAAAATGTTTTTTATTGAAGACTTGAGGCGCGTCGGTAAGTTTTTGGCTATTTTTATATCGTTTGTTGTCGGTATTGGAGTCAGTATTTTATGTGTCAATTTTTTAAAAGATAATATATTTTCTTTATTGTTTGTAGTTATTGTTCCTTTAGTGTACTTTGGACTTAAATTTTATTCAAAATGTCCAAACTGTAAAAATAGTTTTTGCACCAAAAAAATAGGACAAGATATACTGCGATAAGAGCTGGTAAGGGGAACTAAAAAAGTAGACAATAAGACAATGAGTACAACTTTTAGGATAAAAGATATAAAAATTTATACCAAATGTAATAAATGCGGTTTTGAAAATTTTTATACGATAACCGAAAAAAGAGAGGTATAGTTTTTATTGATTTTAAAACATATTAAATAATTTTTTAAGCAAATAAGGAATAAATAATGATAAACGAAGATTTTAAAAAATGGGCTTTGGGTTTTAGCGGTTGTGACGGTGGTGACATAGGTAGTCCACAAAATCAGAGTATTTGGCTGTGCGGGCTAGAATGGGGTGGTGGATTTGAGCCAGAACAATTAGCCGACGAGTTTAATAATGACGTTAGCAAACCACCAACAGGATATGAGAGTTACGAGCTAAATTTGGCCTATCAATTCAACACCAAAGCCGTTAAACTGCTTTGTGCGATTAATGGTGAGATTAATCACATAAAATTTAACGAAAAAGTAAAACCATTTACACATGGAGCAAAAGGATTTTTTAAACTAAACTTGTATCCACTTGCATTTAAAAATACTAGTCATAGTCTCTGGAGTGAAGGATTTGCCAAAGCAACTGGACTAGAAAATAAAAGTACATACATGCATTGGATAGAGCAAAATCGTTTTCCTATACTTAGGATGTGGACAAAGAAGTATAAACCGCGCTTAATAATTTGTGTAGGAATAAGCTATAAAAACAAATTTATTACTGCATTTGGTGGAGAAGATGCACAGATAAATGAAGATATTGCAGGTGATAAGAAATTTTATTACTTCATAAATAAAAACGGTTCTATGATTGTAATAACGTATTTTCTAGGCAATCGATATGGACTAAACTCTGACGTAGCAATAAAAGCCACTGGCGAAAAAATAGCTAAAATTCTAGCCCAAAACAATAAAATTAAAGGAACTTGAACAAACACAAATAAATATTAAATTAATTATTAGGGAGCTTAGATGATTTTATTGACCATAAAAATATTTAAAATTTAGCTATAACTATGCCCCCCTTACTACTTCATAAAAAATATAAGCATTGGAAGTAAGTTTTAGATACAGCACATGATATAAAAAATGTTTACTGTGTTTTACCAATAACAATAAAAAATAAAATCTGATTAAGTTCCACTATAATTCTATAGAAAGTAAGAGAGCGAAGTAGCTCCAAATTTTTTAAATTTTACAAGCTTATATGTAGAAATTTCATCGCTAAATTTGAAGTCGCTGTTGTGCTCAAAAACTATCATATAAATTTTCTCTTTTTTTAGCTGTGAGATCAAATTTACAAGCTTTTTGTAGATATCATCAAAGCCAGTTCTTATGTCAAATGGTGGATCAAGATAGAGCAAAACTTTACCACTTTGAGAATTTACAAGATTAGGCAAAAGAACAAAAGTATCGCCATTTATCGCTTTTAAATTTGAGCACTCTAGGCTTGCAAGGTTGCTTTGCGTGATCTTAAAAGCGGCTCTATCTTTTTCGATAGCGATAGCCTCACGTGCTCCGTTGCTAACGGCCTCGCTTGCCATCACTCCACTTCCACCAAAGCCCTCTATAAATGTAAGCGAGTAAATTTCATCTCTAATCACGTTAAAAAAAGACTCTTTTACGATGCTTTTTGTACTTCTAGTCGTGCTTAGACTTGGCAATTCAAGCCTTTTACCTTTAAATTTACCACTTGAAATTTTGGTATAGAGTTTCACTGATTTGCCCTTAAAATTTCAAGCAGATCAACTTTAAATTTATCTATCAAAAGCAAAATTTTCTCTTCTAAGCTCTTTTCATTTTTAGCTTCATTTAGCTCATTTGCTTTTGAAATTTGCATAGCTGAGTAAAATTCTTCAAGCGTATCAAGAAGTGTCGTCTTGGTAAAAGGATGAGAAAGATGAGCATTTTTTCCTATTATAAATAGCGGTTTTTTTGTCGCAATCTCGCGGTCACTCACTACAAAATCACAATCCTTATGATGAGCAGCTAAATTTCCACAAAAAAGCAGCAGTGTCTTTTGAAGTAAAATACACTCGCACTCAAATGAAATTTTCATATCTCTTCCTATAAATTTTTGCTCGATTTTAGCCTAAATAATCAAAAATTTGTATAAACACTAAAGGATTTTAAAATTTTACCGATGTAGAAGCTAACGTAAGTTTTAAGGAGTAAAACTATGGAAATCTTTAAGGCAACAGCAAATCAGGTACTAGATACGAGCATGAGCACATCTGCTCAGCGTCAAATAGATAGCAGACCTATCGAGCATTCTGATGTTAAATTAAGTGCTGATAAAAACAATGAAACAAAAGACATTAACGAGCTAGACGGACTTAGCAATGAAGAGCTTGCCAAAAGAACAAGAGAGGTCACTGACAAGCTAAACTATCAAATGCAGCAGCTCGATACTAATGTAAGATTTGCTTACAACGAGAAGCTAAATTTAATGGTCGTACAGGTAAAAGATGCCAAAACTGGCGAAGAGATAACACAGCTTCCAAGCAAAGAGGCTATAAGAATAAGTGAGTATTTCAAAGAGAGCATAGGAATACTTTTTGACAAGGAGAGTTAAAAATGGCAGTAGGTAACGTAACAAATTTAGGCTTAGGTACAAAAAATAGTAGTCTAAATGACGATCTTATCAAAAAGCTAAAAGAAGCAGATGAAGCAGGGCAGATCAAGCCTTTAACAAAAAGGCTAGAAAGAAATGATCTAAAGCAAAAAGACCTTGCGGCCTTAAAAACTCTAGTTAGCAACGTAAATGTAAGTGGCAAAACGCTTGGCGGAGAGGCACTTTATCTAAAAAGAACTACAAATAATGCTGGCAAAAGCGTAACAGCCTCAGCGGCAAATGGCGTTAGCGTACAAAATTTTAGTATCGATGTGCAAAAACTTGCTCAAAAAGATACATTTCAAAGCTCAAATTTCAAAAACGCTTCAAGCTTAGTAGGTGCGACAAATAACGGCTCTTTTGACGTTGAGATCGATGGACAAAAATTTTCTATTAGCGTAACTAGATCAACCACATATCAGGATATTGTAGACAAGATAAATGATATCAGTGGTGGTAAATTACAAGCTAGAATTTTAAATGTTGGCGGAGATAAGCCAAATCAAATCATGCTTCAATCAGGCAACACTGGCGCAACACAGACTATTAAATTTTCAAATGATACAGCTGGTGTTTTAGATAAGCTTGGCTGGGATAGTACGCAGTTTCAAGATAAAGATGCAAATGGCACTCTGCTAACAAATCCTGATGGCACACCAAAGATGACATCAAATTTTGAAAAGAATAGAATTTTAAAGGCGCAAGATGCAGAATTTACATATAACGGAGTAAATGTAAAAAGAAGCAAAAATACCTTCAACGACTTAAGGCCGGGAATTTCTATTACATTAAATGAAACTGGTAAAACAAACGTAAGCGTCTCTCAAGATACGAAAGAAGTAATAAAAGCGGTTGAAGAATTTATCAAAGACTACAACCTAATGACCATGAACCTTGGCATAGCTACAAAATATGACGAGGAAAAAGGAGCTGGCACTTTCCAAGGCGTTAGCGAAATTTCAAGTTTAAGATCAAACATTGGCCGTCTTGTAAATGGACAAGATAGCGAAGGCAAAGCATTAAGTAAATATGGCATAGTGCCTGATAAAGACGGTCAGCTTCAGCTTGATCTAAATAAATTTAACGCAGCACTTAGCAAAGATCCTGAAGAGATTCAGAAATTTTTCATGGGATCAAGCAAGATCGAGCCAATAAGCTATATGGGAGCATCGACTGTTAGCACTGGAGCACTAGACATAAAAGCTGGTGATCTTACGATAAACGGCAAGTCAGTTACATTTTCAACTACTGCTACTGCCACAGCTGAAGAGAATGCACTAAAACTTCAACAAGCCATAAATGACGCTGGCATAACTGGAGTTACAGCCAGTCTTGATAACAGTGGCAAAAGAATCGTCTTAAAAAGAAGCGATGGCGAAAATATCGAGGTAAAAGGTAAAAATTCAGCCTTAACAGCTTTAGGTATGAATGAAGCTACCATAAATCCAGTAACCAAAAAGACAGATGGGCTATTTACAAAGCTAGCTAAAATGCTTGATGGTGTCGTTGGTAAAAAAGGCACAATGATCGCTATGCAAAATCAGCTAAAAGACGAAAACGAGTCGATCACAAAAAATAAAGAGAGCACACAAAAGCTTTTAGATGAGAAATATACAACAATGCAAGAGCGCTTTATCAAGTATAACGCTATCATCGCGAGTTTAGAAAATCAGTTCTCAACACTAAAATCAATGATCGATGCAGAGATAAATAGCAGAAAATAAGAGAGAAAGATGAATCAAAGTGCATATAGTGCATACGCACAATCTAGTTTTGGGGGCATCGAGTCCCCAACTAAATTAATAGAAATGCTTTATGACGGAATTTTAAAATTTATATTTCGTACCAAAAAGGCGATAGAAGCTGGAGATATAGAGAAAAAAGTTTATTATATTAATAGGACAAACGCTATTTTTGTTGAGCTTTTAAATTCGCTTGATTATTCTCAAGGTGATGTAGCTCACTATCTTAGCGGACTTTATACAAGACAGATGCAGCTTCTTGCTATGGCAAATATACAAAACGATATCGCAGCTTTAAATGAAGTAACCAATGTTGTAAAGCAACTATCTGAAGCATGGAGAGAGGTAACATCAGGTGAATAGTTGGACTAATGAGTTTAAATTAGCATTGATAAACGAAGACACGGACAAGATAGCTGCATTATCACAAAATTTTAGTGAGGATATGTTTACGAGCCTAGCTTCAGCACAAGAAGCACAAGCATTAATCGGCGGAGCAATAGAGCTTTTAAAAAGCAAGTCTTCACATATTCAAAATGAGCTTATAAAACTACAAAAAGCTCAAAAATACGTAACAAACTAATCAATTTTTATAAATTTAAAGGCACGGCGTTAAGCCGAGTTCTGTCTTGAGCGATCATTTATCTACGCTTGCTTTTACAAACAAACTCTAGCGAAGGGTTTTAATATAAGACCAAAACCATCCCTTCTTGCTGCAGGTTGGGTTTATATGGCCACGCAAGTTACCAAGCGTGCCGGTGGGCTCTTACTCCGCCGTTTCACCTTTACCGCCGAAGCGGAAGTCTACTTTCTGTTACACTATCCCTTAGGTTTCCCTAGCCATCCGTTAGATGGAACCTTGTCTTATCGCAGCTCGGACTTTCCTCTTTTGCGTGGTGCAAAAGCGACCGCTTACCGTGCCAGGATAAAATTATAGCGGTTTTGGCTTAAATTTCGAGCCTTAAAAAGCCTTAGATTTTAACTTTACGCGTTTTAATTATTTTGTTTATTTATAAGGTAAATTTGCAGACAAAAAGCGATCTTATAGTGAAAATGCTTTGAGTAAATATTTGGCGTATGTTTTATCAAAGATCACATAAATTTTTACCTCAAAGTGAAATAAATTCAGCATTATTTATAGGTCGTAAATCGTACGAATCCCCAAATTTTTTTATTATCTCGTGCGTAGCCTCTGCAAAAGGCTCGCAGCCAAAGTGCGGTACGACGTAAACATCAACCAAATTTAACCCCGTAAAATCGCTCATATTTTGGCTATTTTCATCCATTAGCGTAGCATATCTAGTATCTGGTGCGGCCACGATCGCTCCCGCCGACTCACCGATATAAATTTTACCCGCTTTGACCGCATTTTTTATAGCTTGCCAGACGCGCGATTTTCGCAGCTCGTTAAGCAGATAAAACGTATTTCCACCGCTAATGTAAATGATATCGCACTGACTAATGGCAGACAAAATTTCATCGTTACAAAATAGCTCATCTTTCTCAGATACTGGCACAGCTAAACTCTGGGCGCAAGAGACGTCAAGGCGTCTTAGCTTCGCACCAAAATTTTCTAAAATTTCCACCGCTTCATCTACATAAAAATTTACCTCTTCAAATTTTGCTGCCGTATCAATAAAAGCAACGTGCTTGCCTTGAAAATCTATCAATTCATTAATTTTGCTCGCAACCTCCGCAAAATAAGAGCAAAGAAAAATATTTGCCATTTTTAATCCCTTTAAAATATAAATTTGCAAACCCATTATATCCAAACGAGCCTAGAAACGCTCGCATTTCGCGTCGCCAGCGTATCTTGCTTTACGGGTAAAATTTAGTGATGTTAAGGTGCGGGTCTTAGTGCGCAAATTTGAGCTTAAAACGACAAGGTAAAGTTTTTGCACCGCTTCGCTCACAGCTTTTAAAGAGCGTTAGGCAAGGCAGATTTTGATTTGTGAAATTTAAACTTGAAAGTTAAGGTGAAGTCTTGCGAGATGGTTTTAAATGTTTTATGTGCCACTATGCTCGTAGCTAAACAAAAGAAATAAATTTCGTCCCAAGATAAGGTATACAGCCTATCGCGGAGCGAAATTTATGCTCTGCTTGCAATTGCGAGCATAGACACAAAAAATCATTTAAAAGCGCTCGCAAGACAAGCCGCCCTACTCAAAGATATTTTTGTGCAAGATTTCTTCTAGCACCACCGTCGCGTAGCTTCCTTTTTGCAGCGTGAAATTTATCGTAAAGTGTGCTTTTTCTTCGTTATATTTGTAGCTCGTATCCTCCAAGTAGCACCACGCAAAGCGCCTAGATCCCGTCATTTTAGCTTTATATTCATTTGCCTGCGCGAAAATTTGATCCTCGACCACTCTCGCCACACCCTGCGACTCATACGCCTTCGCGCCCGCGATCAGCCCGCAGCTAGTGATATCTCTAGCGTCAAAGCGTGCGCCCTCCGCGTCCAAATCCTCGCACAAAAAGCACTTGCCGTGCGGATAGTGGCCCAAGACTTCGCCCTCTATCAGCTTAAAAAATCTCTTTTGCGATTTTAAATTTTTCAAATTTTCGCCGCCTAGATACGGGTAAATTCGGGTTAGCTCGCCTAGACTAAAATCCTGCGCAAACCTTGAAATCTCCACGCGTTTGCTAAGCCAGCGGTTAAAAAGATCGCTTTGATATGCCGAGATCAAAAAGTCGTTTAGCTTTGGATTTTTACTCTTTTTACCGTTTATCGTCCCGTTTTTAAGAAGCTCCAGTCCAGTTGCAGCGTTGTCGCCAAATTTACCAAAACGCTGATAGCCAAAGTAGTTTGCATAGCCCATTTTATCGATGCTAACAAATGCTTGCTCTAGCTTTTTGGCATTACTTGGTAGCACCTTTTTAAGGCGGATAAAAAAGCTATTGCCCTTTAGATGTCCGATGCGAAGCTTATTTTTATGCGCATTTAGGCTTAAAATTTTCATCTTTTCATGGCTAAAGTTTGCTAGATTGCTCTCAAATTTACGTGGCATCGAGATAAACTGAGTCGTCATGCCTTGCTTGTCCTTTAGCCCAGCGTAGCCAAAATCACGCATCTTAGCTCCTGTAACCTCGCTTAAGACATGCAAGGCCTCTTGTGTCGTCATATCTTTTTTAGAAATTTCAACGATCAAGTGCTCACCGTCACCGCTAAACTCGTAAAGTGGTATCTCGCGCACGACAAAATCATCTGAATTTTTAGAAAAGTAAGCCTCTATGGGCGCATGAGTGAGTGCATAAAGTGGCTTAAAAGTGGTGGTTTCTTGCATTTTGTTTTAACCTTTTATTTGAAATTTTTGCAAAGATACTAATCTTTGTCCGTGTTTTTGCGGCGATCCTTTTGATAGCGTTTAAATTTTTAGGACTAAAAGTAAATAAAATTTCATACTCTTCGCCACTACTAAGCTCAAATTTACTTAGCTTTTTTGTAAATTTAGCACCCTTTTTGTTAGCCTTTAAAAGCTTAGCAAGATCAGCATTTAGTCCATCTGAGATGTCCATAGCAGAGTTTATAAGATGAGCTGCTTTGTAGAAAAATTTATCTCTTAAAATAGGCTTTTTAAATCGTGAGTTTTTTGAAATTTTAGCTAGCCTTAGAAGCGAATTTAGCCCCTTTTTGCTACCTCCAAGCTCGCCAGTAAAAGCCACCAGATCTCCGTATTTTGCATTTTCTCTAAGCACAGCTTTGCCATTTAGCTCGCCAATTACACTAACGCTTATATTTAAAATTTTGCTACTTATCGTATCGCCACCGATTATCTTTACGCCAAACTCCTCGCAAGCTCTGTTTATGCCTACGCTTAGCTCTTTGATTTGCTGCGGCGAAAAATTCTTTGGCAAGCTAAGTCCAAGAAGCGCAAATTTTGGCCTAGCATTCATCACGATCGTATCTGAAAAATTTACGATCATCGCCTTGTAGCCGATCTCTTCAAGGCTTAGCCAGCCATGCTTAAAGTGCGAGTTTTCAGCAAAAATATCCTTGCTAAAGACCTGCTTGCCAAGCACAGCCGCATCATCGCCAATATAAGCGTTACCAAAGCATTCAATCGTAAAATTTTCTTTATCCATCGGGCCATTATAATGAAACTCCTTTTAATTTTAGGATAAAATAAGCCAAAAAAGGAGTCAAATGCAAAAAATAGAGATTTTTAGATTTAATGCAAAAAAGGATATTTTGTCGTATTTTAAACCATATTCTTTAGAAATTTTAGATTACGCAAACCTTGATGAACTATTTTTGCATATTAAAAAAATTGATCCCTATTTTCAGCCAACAACTGGCTTTGTGAAAGTAAATGATGTCGTAGTGAGTACTGCTGAACCATTAGTAAATTTATATGAGAAATTTGCAGGCGAGCTTGTGATTTCGCCACTTGATGAAAAAAGAGCAGTTTTAGATCTTGAGATAAACGATGACGACTTTTGGGAGAAATTTAAGCCACTTAATAAATTTTGCGATCAAGCAGACAAAGAATTTTATGCAAACTTAAAGCCATATTTTTATGCTGATTTTGTGAGAGAATACGAACCAAATTTTATAGGTGCAGCGGCCATCATACTAGCTCATCATCTTTATAAAAAAGAAAAAAATGATGAGATCATGAGGCTTATCAACAATGAAAATGGTATTTTAATAGCTTGCAAGATTGATGATTTTATCTTTGGCGGAAGCGAAATTTATAACGAAGCGATTAGGTTTTTTAAAGAAATTTTAGGAATAAAAGAGGATGAAACCTCAAAAAATGAGCTTGAAAAGATAAAGAGTTTGGATAAATTTAAAGAGTTCAAAATAGCCATAAGCGATAAAATCCCTGAAAATTTAGATAAATTTAGAGCAAATTTTATAAATCTAAACATCAAATTCCCTTGCGGATTTAAACTTTTAAAAGTCAACGAAAAGCTCGCATTTGCATTTGCAAGTAAGACCATCTTTAATGCGTTTGATAGCGGGGCTGATTTTTTACTAGCTAGCAATGATGCTGAGTTTTATATATTTGACACGCTTTCAAAAAAGCTTGAAAAATTTACAAACAGAAGCTTGCAGGATTTTTATATTTTAAGAGTTAGCGAACTGATAGAGCTTGAAAATGGTAAAATTCCAGCAAGCCTAAAAGAGCATACGCTAAAAGTAAATATAGTCTAAAACTAGAGAATTTATTTTTGCAAAGTCGCATTTTGCTCGCTTAAGGCTTCTTCTTTTTCGTCTTCTTGTCTTATCTCATCGTACCTTGCTTTGGCGTTTTCATAAACACCAACTGGTAGGCTTATGTTTAAATCGTCCCTTAAGCTCATCACATCATCACAAGCATTTTGGTAGCCAAGGTCGCAGCTTTTCATATAATAACTCACGCCAAGCTCGATATTTGAGTGCTTTTTTAGATCACTATCCATTTGCTCATTTATCTCTTCATTTACAAACATATCGCCCAAAGCCTCGCACGAAAGCACATCTTTTTGCTCACAGCCATCATAAAAAATTTCATACGCAGCTACGTAATCTCCAGCATTTAGTGTCTCAATGCCCCTGTCATAATCATCGATGTCAAAGCCAAATGCTAAATTTAAAGCCAGAATTAAAAAAACTATCTTTTTCATATAAAGCTCGGTGCGTCGTTTGAAAATAGTATGAGATCGCCAGCACGCGTATTTTGAGCTAGAATTTCTTGCATTTTATTTTTATCCTTTAAGATGATGATCTTTGGCTTTACGATGTGCTTTAGTAAAACTTCGGCATTCAGCGAGCTTGTGATGATGACAAGATCAAAAATTTCATTTATCACCTTGGCTAAATTTGCATTTTGCTCCGCATCGCTCTCTACGATGCCTGGCGTTAGCAGTACTTTTCTGCCAGCATAGGTGCTTACAAGCTCGTAGCTTGAGCTCATACCTGAAAAATTTCCATTAAAGCTATCGTCAATTATCAGCTTGCCGCCAGCCTCGATCTTGCTTAGGCGGTGCTCTACGTTTTTCATCTTAGATAGCGCTCTATCTACCGCCTCATCGCTCATTTTTAGGTATTTTGCCACCTTGACGCAAACGGCTAAATTTGTAGCGTTAAATTTGCCAAGTAGCGGCGAAGCGTAACTCTTGTCATCAAGCATAAATGAAATTCCATCTAAATTTGCATTGATATCTTTTAGACTTTCATCGTAAATTTCTAAATTTTGGCTTGGCTCTTTCTTTGTCGAGCTATGTAAAAATGCCATCTGCAAACGAGTGCTTTGAAGTGCTTCAAGTTTGGTAGAGCGGATATTATCAAGCGTTTTAAAGTATTCTATGTGCTGTGCGCCGATCTCGCCAACGATTACGATTTGCGGATTTAGAAATTTTGTGATCTCTAGGATGTCGCCCTTTAGCCTAGCGCCTGCCTCTACGATGTAAATTTGCGTTTGCTCGCTTAAGTTTTCGTTGATATCTTTAATGATGCCAGCCATTGTATTTACGCTGCGAGGTGTTTTGTAGCAGACAAAGCTGTCTTTTAAAATTTCAAATAAGAAATTTTTGATGCTCGTTTTACCGTAGCTTGCGGTGATTAAAATGATCTTTAGCTCTTTATTTGCACCCAGTTTTTTAAGTGCCTTGTTTTTAAATCCTTGAAATTTTATCTTTTCTAAAATTTCACTAAAAAATAGGCTCACAACCAAGACAAAAAGTGGCATAGGGGCCAAAAATGCCTTGTGGATGATGAAATTTAAAGCATAGTTTAAGATGATAGCGCAAGCAAGGATGGCAAAAAAGTGCTTGATCCTAGCGGTAAAGACTAGCTTTTTATCAAGTTTTTTGTGCCAAAGATAAAGAGCTGGCAAAAGCGCAAAGTAAAAATAGATAAAAAACCACTTGCCAGTCGTGTAAAATAATACCAACGGTACGATAAAGAAAAAGACGTGCCAAGCAGGCTTTGTGAAGTGAAAGAGCACACGCTCAGGCCTATATGAAAACCACTGAAAGCAAGTGATCACATAAAAAGCAAGCGCAAAGATAAATAAAACTGTGCTTATGCTTAAAAATATATTCATCTTATCTCCTCGATCCCGCTCTCATAGTCATCTATCACGACATTTTTTGCTTCATTTGGCTCAAAATTTATCCCTTTTTCTATCTCTTCACTTATAAATTTAGCGTGAAGTAAAAAGAAAAAATGATCACCATTAAGCGGAAAAAATGAACTATTTTTTATGAGCTTATGTATACTCTCTCCGCTTGTTATAGGCGTTGCCTTGTCGTTTTCGCCCCAAAATATAAAAGCTTTGCCACTAAAGCTGGCAAAATGCTTCGTAAAATCCTCATCGACTACATTTTTTAGGGTCTCATACATCACTCTACTCATACCGCTTACATCTTTTGTGGCAAAGAGTTTATAAAATTTTCCAAATCCAAAAAGCTTAAAAATTTTAAAAATAGCGATCTTTGCGCGCACGATAAATGGCTTTTTGACAACTATACCGGCTGAGCTCAAAAGCACAAGATACGGTGGCTTTAAAAGCGTTGCGACCTTGCCACCAAAGCTATGACCTACGATGATATCTGGCTTTATGCCAAGCTCAGCGCAAAAATTTTCAACGATTTTTGCATAATCACTTGTTTTTAACGGATCACTAATGGAGCTTTTACCAAAGCCTGGCATATCGATATAAACGTGGCACAGTTCGCTCAAATATGAGTCAAAAGCCTTTTTCATTATCTCTTTATTAGCGCCCCAGCCGTGCAGAAAAAGTACCTTTTTTTTACATTTTGGATTTACAATCTCGTAGTTTATATCAAACTCATTTGAGCCGTACTTTACCGCCCTACTCGCCATCGTTCTCTCTTTTTTTTGCAGTATAAATGCTCTCAAGCACACTCACTGCTTCGCAAAGGCGCTCATACTCTTCCATATTTAAAAGCACTGCTTCAAATTTATTATTTTTAACAATGACCGCTCTTTTTAATTCATTAGCTCCCACACGAGAGAGCACTGAACTAAAATTTCTAACCACTTCAGTTGCTGTATAAATTTCATCTTTTGTAAAAGTTACCATTGTCGCTCTTTGTGTAAAATTTTACGTAAAATATCACAAACTACTTTATAATCTACTAAATGGTCTAAATTTTCCCGCGACCTTTTACTGAAGTGATCGAGTTTATGAAGCTATAATCGATCTTTATATTACGCTCTCTTGGAAGTGAGTTTGCAAGAGCGTTTAAAGTGCTCTCAAAATCCTCAAATAGATAGTTTGCAAGGCTTCCTGGATTTGGATTTATCTCATTTAGATAGACCTCATCATCTATCACGAAAAAGTCGCATCTAATGATCGCTCCTTCAAATCCACAATCATAAATTTTTGAAAAGTTAAATTTAAGCTTTTGTTTTAGCTCCTCAGAAATTTCAGCCTCTTTCACCTTGTTTTCATTTGCAAAGCTAAGATATTTCTGCTCGTAGTCAAGAAATTCCTTCTTTTTTGGCTCTTCGATGATAGAAAATTTTATCTTTCCATCTATCTTACAGCCTGCAAGGTTGTACTCTTTTACTCCCTTTATAAAAGGCTCGACAAGTACATCCTTATCAAACTCAAATGCCACGTCTTTTGCATAAGCTAGCTCACTGGCGTCATGCACTATATTTACGCCGATACTACTTCCAAGTCTTGCTGGCTTTAAGATAATAGGATAGTGAAATTTTGGCTCACTTTGACGAGTTAGCATCTCATAGTCAAGCGCCTTTACACCAGCTTTTTGCGCTAGAAATTTAGTAAGCTCTTTGTTGTAACTAAGTGCACTTACTTCAAGCCTTGGACCTATATATTTTATGCCGTAAAAGTCAAAAAGTGCTGCTATCTTGCCATCTTCGCCATCCATGCCGTGGATCAAATTTATAATGACATCGCACTCTACTTTTTTATCGCCAAAAAGAGAGTGTATGAAAAATCCGCCTTTAGATAAAATGAGCTTTTTTGAATTTTTGTATTTACCAGAGCTAAAGAAATTTGCTCTCATATCTTTCTCTTCGATAAGATAAAAATCTCTATTTGCGTCGCAAAATATAAATTTTAGCTCTTGTTTTAAGACATTTTTTAAAACTATCGCACTAACTATACTTATCTCATGTTCATAGCTCTTTGCTCCAAATATCACACCTAAATTCATCTTTTTAATCCTTATCCTAATTTCTTTAATGCTTCTTTTATAAGATCACTCGTATTTTCACTCTTGCACTCAGGCAAAATTTTCACTATCTTCTCACGTTTAAAGCCAAGCGCCTCAAGTGCCAAAAGCGCTTCGTTTTGATAGCTTGGCACGCTCTCATCACTTATTAGTTTTGCGTCACTTAGCTCAGCTATAATGCGTCTAGCAGTCTTTGGTCCGATACCTGGCACGCTTTTAAAAGTATCTGCATCGCCGCTTATTATGGCATTTGTAAATGCTTGTGAGTTAAGGCTTGAGCAAACCGCCATAGCCGTGCTAGCTCCGATACCATTTAGCTTTATTAGCATCTCAAACATCTTTTGCTCATTTGTGTCTAAAAAGCCGTAGAGTAAATTTGCATCCTCTCTTATGATCTGCGTTATGGCAAGCTCGACTTTTTCGCCCTTGCTAAGCTTGGCTGAGCAAAAAAGCGAGATGAAAATCCCATAGCTTACGCCGCTATTTGTCTTAAGTATCACAAATGCGGGATCTTTTCTGCTGACGATACCTTCGATCGCTTTTATCATCATTTAACCTTTTATTCTTAAAAATTTGTATCTGTGTAGTCTTCTAATTTATTTGACTTTTTGATCTTATACTCAGCCTCATCGCCATCGCCAATCTTCTCCAAAGTAATAGCATGAGCGGTTTCATTTTGCTTTGAGATATAAGTGACATTTTGCGGAGGATCAACGATAACAAATCTAATCTCATTTAATTCAACCCAGTTGCCTCTATTTATCACTTTTGCAGAAAATATTCCATTTTGCATGATCTCAAGCTCATCTTTTAGAGTAGCTAGCAACTCTTTTTTATCTTTAAAAATTTTTAGCAAAGTGTTGTATTCATTGACTAGACCTTGATACTCTTTTAGCTTTTTCATAAAGGTAACTGGCGGTATCACTTTAGCTTTTGAGAGCTCTTCTACCTTTGCTTTTATGGTATAAATCGAGTCTTTATTTTCATTTATGACATTTTTCTTTGTTTCAATATTTTTTAGAAGCGAGGCAAGCTCTACTTTTGTATTTTCGATCTTATTTAATTGCTCTTGCGTAGCCTCAGCACTCTCAGGCATTTTGCTAGTATCGATTATAAATTTATTGTCAGTACCTCTTAAATATCTTACGTCTATTAAGTGTGAAGCTGTGATAGTGCAGTTTGAGCCAAGCGTATTTATTTGGATATTTTGAGCAGTTATAGAACCACCAACGACGCTATTTATCTTAACTCTTTTTGCTACGACATTTCCGCCTTCTAGCCTATCTATCTCAACATTTTCAGCTTCAACCTTACCGATGTGGATAGAAATTTTTGCATTCTTTGCATAAATTTTAGCCTTTTGATGTGTTTGACCGCCGATTATTACTTCATTTGCTTTAACCATCGCATTTGCGCCGACATTTCCTTTAACCTCGATCTCGTCAGCCTCCACGATGATACCAGTGCCGATGGCATCTTTTATAGTATCGGTTTCCCTAACCACCAAAGTCACATTTGTATCAGTACCTGCTTGAATAGAGCCAGTTGTTTTAAAATTTGCTTCATTTATCTCTATACGCTCTTCGATGTCAAATGAGCCATTTTTCTCAACTACATATCCTGATTTTTTAGCGATATATATTATGCTATCGTCATTTTCTACTCTCTCTATATTTTCGCTTATACTTATTTCTTTGCCAGTATCTTCTTTTGGCTTTTCTACTGCTAATAATTTACCTCTCGCATCACGGCCATTTTGCCCCTCGTGAGACTTTTTCTCTTCCATTATCACTTCATCTTGTGCCACGCCAAAAACAAAACCTCTATCAGCGTAATCAACCTTATCTTCCTCTTTTATCGCATCAAGCTTATCTTTGTAGTAGTAAAGTATCTTTGCATCGGTAGCTTTTTTTGGATTTATACCTTGTGTTATGTTTAGTATGTAGTCTTTATCAAGTTCGCCCTTTACATGTACAACTGAGGCGATTTGTTTTAGCTCGTCTTTTAGTTTGCCGATCCTTATACCTATTAAAATTTGAGCTTTCATAAGCTGTTTGGCGATATATTCAAAAAGTTTATCTTCGTAATGCTGTTCGTATTCACAATCTTTTGTAGCTTTTACCTTTGCGACTACTTTTGTAACCGTTGAATTTACACCGATTTCTATCTTTGGAAGCTTTGGTACAGCATTTAGCCTAACATCAAAAAATTCCACGTCATAGACCTGCTCGATCTCTAGTGTCTCGTCAAGATAAAATGCATTATCATCAAAAAAGTCTAAATTTTCTTCAGGGACAAAAACTGGCTCTTCATTATCTTTATTTTTATAATAAGTCAAAATATCTAAAATTTTAAAATCTATAAATTCTACCGGTACGCTGTGTTGCTTGCTTAGTTCTTTAAGCGATATATAAGGCGTTGAAGTTTGAATTTGCGTTGGCGGTAAAAATCTCTCGTTTTCTTGCACGTTCTCGCTCAAAATTGATCCATTTCACATAAAATTTGGCTCTTATTATCGCCAAAATTTTATTAAATTTGGGTTATGTAAGCTTTAAAGCATCTTTTGTTACTATTGCGTTTTCAAATTTAATTTAGGTGAGCGATGTTTATAAAAGGTTTTTTTTCAAACTCGGTTGGCATCATGACTTCAAGGGTTTTAGGGCTAGTTAGAGATCTTCTTACGGCCTCCATTCTTGGTGCTGGCATATTTAGCGACCTCTTTTTTATAGCTTTTAAAATCCCAAATTTATTTCGGCGTATCTTTGGCGAGGGCGCCTTTACACAAGCATTTTTACCAAATTTTACAAATAGCAAGAAAAAAGCAGTCTTTCAAGCTGAAATTTTTATCAAATTTTTACTTTTTATAGGCGTTTTGACGCTTTTTGTAAATTTATTTACGCCTTATTTTATAAAGATCATCGCAAGCGGTTTAAGCGAGCAAAATATCACAGACGCAGTGCCGCTTGTGCGCATAAATTTCTACTATCTAGCCCTTGTTTATATCGTCACTTTCATGGGTGCGCTACTTCAGTATAAAGGGCACTTTGCAACGACTGCATTTTCTACTGCGCTGCTAAATTTAGCCATGATCACTTCACTACTTTTGGCTAGCGGCAAGAGCGAGAGCGTGGTCGCACTTTATCTTAGTTTTGGTGTCGTTGCAGGCGGCATTTTGCAAGTTTTGGTGCATCTAGTTGCTATGAAATTTAACGCCTTAAATAAAATTTTTTGGGGCGGTCTAAGCGGATATTTTAAAGGCAAAAGAGCTAGTAGCAAAGGTTTTTTTGTAAATTTTTACCACGGCTTACTTGGCTCAAGTGCGATGCAAATAAGCGCATTTATGGACACTTGGCTAGCTAGCTTTTTGGTAAGTGGCTCGATAAGCTACCTTTTTTATGCAAATAGAATTTTTCAGCTCCCACTTGCCATCTTCGCGATCGCGCTCTCTCAGGCGCTATTTCCAAAGATCACCAGACTTTTAAAGCAAAAAGACGAAGCAAACGCCCTAGTTTGGACAAAAAAGAGCTTTTATCTGCTACTTTGCGCCCTGCTAACAGCCACGATCACGGGCGTCGTGCTAAGTGAGTTTATCATCTGGCTATTGTTTGAGAGAGGAAATTTCGTAAGGGCAAACACCATTGAATGTGCCAAGGTGCTAAGTGCCTATTTGGTGGGGCTTACGCCATTTGGACTGGCTAAAATTTTCTCACTTTGGCTCTATGCAAATATGAAGCAAAAAGAGGCAGCCAAAATTTCTATCATCTGCCTTGTGATAAATTTGATTCTAGCAGTCATTTTGATGCAAAAATTTGGAGCTGCTGGCCTTGCATTTGCAAGCTCGCTCGGGGGATTTTTACAGCTTATTTTATACATTAGAGCCTTTGGAGCTAAGCGATTTTTAGCTATAATCGAGCCTAAATTTATAGCCGCCATCGCTATTTTGGCGGTTTTGCTCTATTTTGGTTTAACATTTTTAAAGGATATATTTAATGCGAATTTTTGATACTTCTAAAAGAGAAAAGGTTGAGTTTAGCCCTATTAAAGATGAAGAGGTCAGCATCTACCTGTGCGGTCCAACGGTCTATGACGACGCGCATTTAGGACATGCAAAGTCAGCCGTTAGCTTTGATCTTTTAAGAAGGGTCTTAAAAGCGCTTGGCTACAAGATCAAATTTGCAAGAAACTACACTGATATTGACGATAAAATTTTAAAGAAAATGGCTGAAACTGGCCAAAGCCTAGAAGAGATCACAAACAAATATATAGCGCATTATGAGAGCGACATGAAGGCTCTAAATGTGCTTGATCCAGACTTTAAACCAAAGGCTACGCAGTGTCTGGAGGAGATCATTAGCTATGTCGAGCTGCTTATGAAAAAAGGAGCTGCTTATAAGACCAGCGATGGAATTTACTTTGATACGAGTAAGGATAGTGGATATTTTAGTATTAGCGGTAAGGAGAATAACACCGAGCTCATCGCACGCGTGGCAAGCTTTGGTGAAAAAAGAGACGAAAAAGACTTTGTGCTTTGGAAATTTGATGAGAAATGGTACGAGAGTCCATTTGGCAAGGGTCGTCCTGGCTGGCATACCGAGTGTGTGGCCATGATAAGAGAATTTCTAAGCGATAAAGAAAATAAAGAATTTGAGATCGACATCCATGCTGGCGGCATCGACCTACTCTTTCCTCACCACGAAAACGAGGCAAGCCAGTGCAGATGTGCTTATCACAAAAATTTGAGCAAATACTGGATGCACAATGGCTTTATAAAAGTAAATAACGAAAAGATGAGCAAGAGCCTAAACAATAGCTTTTTTGTAAAAGATGCCTTGAAATATGTCCATGGCGAGGTACTTAGATATTACTTGCTGACAAGCCATTATAGGGCACACTTTAACTATTCAGACGAGGATCTTTCAGCTTCTAAAAAGAGGCTTGATAAAATTTACCGCCTCAAAAAAAGAGTTGACGGTGTGCAAGGAGGCGCAGTAAATGAGAGCTTTAAAAATGAGCTACTTGAAGCACTAAGCGATGATCTAAACGCATCTAAAGCACTTGCAAGTGTCGATGAGTTTGTAAAAACGGCAAATGAAAGACTTGATAATAACCCAAAAGATAAAGCATATAAGGCCGAAGTGGTGGCAAATTTGGGTCTTATAAGCGAAATTTTAGGCATTGCTATCACAAACTATGTGGAGTATTTTCAGTTTGGCGTAAGTGGCGAGCAAAAAGAGCATATCCAAAGGCTTCTTGATGAGCGCGCGGCAGCTAAAAAAGAGAGAAATTTCGCAAGAGCTGATGAGATAAGAGATGAACTAGCAAAGATAAACATCTCTATCATGGACACACCAAATGGCGTAGTCTGGGAGAGAAACAATGAATAACTTTAGCTTAAAAGATGTACTAAAACGCTTTGCTCCATATTTTAAAGACTACATTCCACACTTCATATTAGCCTTTATTGGTATGGCCCTTGCAAGTGGCGGAACAGCGGTCAGTGCGTATTTGGTAGAGCCAGTACTTAATAAAATTTTCGTTGAAAAAAATGAAACACTGCTTTATATGCTGCCATGTGCGATCATTGCCATTTATGTACTAAAAAATATAGGAACCTTTATGCAGGCCTATTTTACGGCATATATCGGACAAGATACGATTAGAAGATTTCGTGAGAAGATGGTCGAAAATTTACTAACTTTGGATATGAAATTTTTTAATGATTTTCGAACAGGCGAGCTAATAAGTAGAACCACAAACGACATCGACCGAATAAGATCGATAGTCTCAAGCATGATACCTGAGTTTGCAAGGGAATTTATAACGATCATTGGCCTACTTTGTGTAGTCATATATCAAAGCCCTAAACTAGCATTTTTTGCACTTGTAGTTATGCCAATAGCGATTTATCCGATTTCTCGTCTTGCAAAAAAGATGAAAAAAATTTCAAAGCAGTCGCAAGAAAAGACATCCGATATCACTTCGGCTTTGAGTGAAATTTTTACAAATATCGAGATAATTAAAGCAAATAATGCCCAAAAATACGAGCATTCACGCTTTGTTGATGAAAATAATAAATTTTTTAAACTAAATCTCAAAACCGTAAAAATCGAGCAGTTAGTAAGCCCGCTTATGGAAACTATAGGTTCCATCGGAGTTGCAGCCGTTATCATAGTGGGTGGCAAAGATGTCATCGATGGCAACATAAATATGGGTGCTTTCTTTTCATTTTTAACTGCACTTTTTATGCTCTACACTCCACTAAAACGCATCGTAAATATCTACAACAAAATGCAAGACGCCGTTGCTGCAAGCGAGAGAACCTTTTTCTTGATGGATAAAGTAAGCGAGATAAAAGATGGCGAAAAAGAGATAAGCGAAGAGATAAAACTTATCAAATTTAACAACGTATGTCTAAACTACGGTGAAAAAGAAGTTTTAAGAGGGATAAATTTAGAGGCAAATAAGTCAGAATTTATAGCCCTTGTTGGCTCAAGTGGTGGCGGAAAAACCTCGCTCATGAATCTGCTTATGAGATTTTACGACGTAAATAGCGGAGAAATTTTAATAAATGAGACAAATTTAAAAGATATCAAAATCCACTCACTTCGCCAAAATATCGGTCTTGTCACACAGCGTGTCTATATCTTTAACGATACAATCGCTAAAAACGTGGCTTACGGCAGAGAATTTAACGAAGAAGCCGTGATAAATGCACTAAAAATGGCAAATGCCTATGAGTTTGTGAGTAAACTAGAAGACGGCATTAACACTACTTTAAACGAATTTGGAACAAACCTTTCAGGCGGTCAAAGACAACGCATCGCTATCGCTAGAGCGCTTTATCAAAACCCACAAATCCTAATCTTTGACGAGGCTACCTCAGCGCTTGATAACGAGAGTGAAAAAGAGATCACAAAGGCTATAAACAACCTAAGAAGCAAGAAGATCATCTTTGTCATCGCTCACCGTCTAAGTACGGTTGAAAGTGCTGATAAGATCGCAGTTTTAAGTAACGGAAGGATAGTTGATACTGGAAGTGATGAAGAACTTAGCAAGAGAAATGAAATTTATGCAAAACTTAAAGGCAAAGCCTTAGTTTAAGGCGATTTTTGCTAAGATTTGCACAAATTTTTAGGCATTTTAAAGAGGTTAAAATGAGTTTAAACTACGAAACTTTAAAATCTATTTTTTTTAAATTTGATCCTGAAACAGCCCATAAAATCGCAGAACTTGCAATGATCGGAGCAAATAAAATTTTTCCAGGATCATTAAGCTTTGTAGCAAATAAGTGCGTTGTTGATGACAATGCATTAAAACAAAATTTATTCTCAAGCACCTATCACAATCCAGTTGGCATAGCAGGTGGCTTTGATAAAAACGCCACGATGTTTGAAGCACTCACGGCTCTTGGTTTTGGACATTTAGAATTTGGCACATTTACACCAAAACCACAACCTGGCAACGCAAAACCAAGGCTTTTTAGACTCATAGATGAAGAGAGTATTCAAAATGCGATGGGCTTTAACAACGAAGGCTGTGAGGCTATCAAAAATAGAGTAAAAAAAATATATCCTTTCACCATACCGATCTGGGCAAACATCGGTAAAAACAAGGTTACACCAAACGAAGATGCGATAAAAGACTATGAAATTTTAGTAAAAGAATTTAGTGAAATTTGCGATACATTTGTCATAAACGTCTCATCGCCAAACACGCCAAATTTAAGGGCTTTGCAAGATGAGAGCTTTATAAAAGAGCTTTTTAGCGTCATTTTGCCACTCACTAAAAAGCCGATCATCTTTAAGATAGCTCCCGATATGAGCCACGAAGATGCGATCAAACTTTGTAGCTGTGCGGTAGAAAACGGCGCTAGTGGTGTGCTCGTTTCAAACACAAGCGTTGATTATTCGCTCTCTCACTCGTCAAATTTAAAGGATTTTGGCGGACTAAGTGGCAAGGTGATCACTCAAAAGTCAAAAGAGATATTTAAAGCCGTGGCAGATGAGCTTTATGGCAAGACGACGCTTATCGCGTGTGGCGGCATAGATAGCGGTGCAGAGGCTTATGAGCGCATAAAAATGGGAGCAAATTTAGTCCAAATTTTTACAAGCTTTATCTTTAAAGGGCCGATGATCGCAAGAGATATAAATTTAGAAATTTTAGAGCTTTTAAAAAGAGATGGCTTTGCCTCTATCAGCGAAGCAGTCGGCGCAAATGTTAAAAAATAGAGGGCAAGAGATTGATAAAATTTAATAAATTTAAACTAGAAAATGGACTTGAAATTTATCACGTGCCAGTGAATCCTGGCTCAAAAGTGATAAGCGTCGATGTCTTTTATAAAGTTGGCTCCAGAAACGAAGTGATGGGCAAAAGCGGCATCGCTCACATGCTAGAGCATCTAAATTTCAAATCAACCAAAAATTTACGCGCTGGGGAGTTTGACGAGATCGTAAAGGGCTTTGGCGGCGTAAATAACGCAAGTACAGGCTTTGACTACACTCACTACTTTATAAAAGCCTCAAATGAAAATTTAGACAAAACGCTTGGTCTTTTTGCTGAGCTTATGAAAAATTTAAGCCTAAAAGATAAAGAATTTCAGCCAGAGCGCGAGGTAGTGCACGAAGAGCGCAGGTGGCGAACAGACAACAACCCCATGGGATACCTCTACTTTAGGCTCTACAACCACGCATTTATCTACCACCCATACCACTGGACTCCGATAGGCTTTATAAAAGATATCGAAAACTGGAAGATCGCTGATATAAAAGAATTTCACGCTACGTATTATCAGCCAAAAAACGCCATTTTGATGATAAGTGGCGACATCGGCAAGGACGAGGCATTTAAGCTAGCTAAGAAAAACTTTAGCAGCATAAAGAACAAAAGAGCTATACCAAAACTGCACTGCAAAGAGCCTGAACAAGACGGCGCAAAACGAGCTATCATCTACAAAGATAGCCAAACACAAATGCTAGCTATCGCTTATAAGATCCCGGACTTTAGGCATGCCGATCAAGTGGGGCTAAATGCGATAAGCGAGTATCTAGCCACTGGCAAAAGCTCTGTTTTACAGCAACGTCTAATCGATGAGCTAATGCTCGTAAATCAAATTTATGCTTATAATATGAGCTGCGTTGATGAAAATTTATTTATATTTTTAGCAGTTTGCAACCCAGATGCCGAAGCAAGTGTAGTTGAGGCTGAAATTTTAAAGATCATAGATGATTTAAAAAATAAACCAATCGACAAAGATGATGTTTTAAGAGTTAAAAATTTGATAAAAACTGATTTTATTTACTCATTTGAGAGTGCAAGCAAAGTTGCAAATTTATATGGCTCATATCTTGCTAGAGGCGACATAAAGCCACTTTACGAGCTTGAAAAAAATATCGATAAGATAGATGCCAAGCTTTTAAAAGAGATAGCAAATAAATATTTCAATGAAAAAACCAGCACAACAATAATATTAAAAAAGGAATAAACGTGGAAAATTCGCTTCAAGGTGCGATGACCGCACTCATTACGCCATTTAAAAATCAAAAAGTGGATGAAGTCAGTTTTGAAAAATTAATAAAAAGACAGATAAAACACGGCATAGATGTCGTTGTGCCAGTTGGAACTACCGGCGAGAGTGCAACACTAACGCATGATGAGCATAGAATTTGTATCGAAATAGCCGTAGATGCATGTAAAGGCACAAATGTAAAAGTACTAGCTGGAGCTGGCAGCAACGCGACTCACGAGGCTATTGGTATCGCTAAATTTGCTCAAGCTCATGGCGCTGATGGTATCCTTTCAGTTGCGCCTTATTACAACAAACCAACACAAGAAGGGCTTTACGAGCACTACAAAGCCATTGCAAATAGCATTGAAATTCCTGTGCTTCTTTATAATGTTCCAGGTAGAGTTGGCGTGGATATCTTGCCAGCGACCGTTTTTAGACTTTTTAAAGAGTGTAAAAATATCTATGGTATCAAAGAGGCTACAGGTAGCATAGATAGATGTGTCGATCTACTGGCTCACGAGCCAAATTTAGTAGTTATCAGCGGCGAAGATGCGATCAACTACCCTATCCTTTCAAACGGCGGCAAGGGCGTCATCTCAGTCACTGCAAACCTCTTACCAGATCAAATTTCAGAGCTTACGCACCTTGCAATGAACGAAGAGTACAAAAAAGCAAAACTAATAAACGACAATCTATACACGATAAATAAAACACTCTTTTGCGAAAGCAATCCGATACCGATCAAAGCAGCGATGTATCTAGCCGGACTCATCGACTCTTTAGAGTATCGCTTGCCACTTTGCAAACCAAGTAAAGAGAATTTTAAAAAAATCGAAGAAGTAATAAAAAATTACGAAATAAAGGGATTTTAATGAAGGACACACTAAACGAATTTAAAGGTAAAACGCTAGTTATCAGTGGCGGCACCAGAGGCATCGGTAGAGCCATAGTTGAAGAATTTGCAAAAGCTGGTGTAAATATAGCATTTACCTACAACTCAAACGAAGAGCTTGCAAAAGAACAAGCAAAAGAGCTTGAGACTACTTACAAGATAAAAGCAAGAGCATATGCACTAAATATCCTCGAGCCAGAGACTTATAAAGAGCTATTTTTAAAGATAGACGAGGATTTTGATAGGATTGATTTTTTCATCTCAAATGCTATCATCTCAGGTCGTGCAGTAGCTGGCGGATACACTAAATTTATGAAACTAAAACCAAGAGGCATAAACAATATCTTTACAGCAACAGTAAATGCCTTTGTCGTAGGTACTCAAGAGGCTGCAAAACGCATGGAAAAGGTGGGTGGCGGTAGTATCATTAGCCTAAGCTCAACTGGAAATTTAGTCTATATCGAAAACTATGCAGGCCATGGCACAGCAAAAGCAGCCGTTGAAGCCATGGCAAGATACGCTGCGACCGAGCTTGGCGAAAAAAATATCCGCGTAAACGTCGTAAGTGGCGGTCCTATCGAGACAGACGCACTAAGAGCCTTTACAAACTACGAAGAGGTGCGCGATATGACAGCAAAGCTTAGTCCACTAAACCGCATGGGACAGCCAACTGACCTAGCCGGAGCATGTCTATTTTTATGCTCATCTAAGGCTAGCTGGGTAACTGGGCACACATTTATAATAGATGGCGGCACGACTTTTAAATGAGAAAATTAAAATTTTAAGCATAAAGGCATATTTGTGAGTTTAAATTTACCAAACGCATTGGCATTTTTTAGGATACTGCTGGCTCCGCTTATGTTTTTTATGCTTGTAAATGCGCCAGGAATTTTTACGCAAATTCACATAAGTTGGATAAACTACTTCGCAGCTCTTATTTTTGTGATCGCCTCGGTGACTGACTTTTTTGACGGCTACATCGCCAGAAGCTGGGATCAAAAGACCAAGCTTGGAGCGATCCTTGACCCACTAGCTGATAAGATGTTGATCTTAGCTGCATTTTTAGGTCTTATGATGCTTGGTAGAGCGAGTGCTTGGGCCGTTTATCTCATCTTGGTAAGAGAATTTTTTATAACTGGCTTTCGTGTCGTGATGGCAAGTGATGGTGTAGAGGTTGCGGCCTCGATGGCTGGCAAAGTAAAAACAGTCTCGCAGATGTTTGCGGTTGGATTTTTACTGATGAGCTGGCCTGGTGGCGAACTTTTACTCTGGATCGCTGTTGCGCTCACGCTTTATTCTGGGTTTGAATATATCTTTGCCTATGTAAAGGCGATGAAAAAGAGCTAAATTTTTTTCGTTCGTAAGACCTAAAGTTTTTACTTGCAAAATTTTATATAAAATAATCAAATCTTCATTTTCTAAATAAGTAAAATTAAGTTAAAAATTTCTCCTAGCTAAAAGAAATTTTTAGCTAAACGCCGTTTGAGAGTAAATTTATAAATTTTGGCTAAAATCTCATCAATTTTTCAAAAAAAGGTAAGTTTTGAAAGGTATTTTCTTCACGCTAGCCCTACTTTGTCTTGGGCTTTATGTGTATTCATTTTATTTTTTAGTGACCGTTTTAGCCATTAGTTTTCTCATATTTTTTCACGAGCTTGGCCACTTTTTGGCAGCAAGAACGCTTGGCGTAAAGGTAAATACCTTTAGTATCGGCTTTGGTGAGAAAATTTATACCAAAAACATTGGTGGCACCGACTACTGCCTAAGTGCGATCCCATTTGGTGGATACGTACAGCTAAAAGGTCAAGATGACACCGACCCAAAAGCCAAAAACTACGACGCGGACAGCTACAACGTGCTAAGCCCCATAAAGCGAATTTACATCCTCTTTGCAGGGCCATTTTTTAACTTTATCCTAGCTTTTTTTATCTACCTTTTGCTTGGATCTATCGGAGTTGAAAGACTTGCGCCAAGTGTAGGCCACATAGCTGAAGGCTCGGCAGCTGCGAGCGCTGGACTAGTTAAAAATGATAAAATTTTAGCGATAAATGGTATAAAGATAAACGAGTGGGATGAGATCAGTAAAAATGTAAAACTTGAGCCAAGCACCATTTTGATAGATCACAACGGCTCGCAAATGACTATAAATTTAACACCAAAGATAGGCGAGACGATAAATCTATTTAATGAAAAGGTGCAACGCCCATTGATCGGGATCTCTCCAAATGGAGAAGTGATAAAAATTTACCACACTGGTCTTGCAGGCATAAATTTTGCCTTTAGTGAGACGATCGAGGCGTCAAAACTAATCTTTAAAAGCATTACCAAACTAGTAAGTGGAGCTGTGCCGCTAAAAGAGGTCGGCGGTATCCTACAAATCGCCGATGTCACCTCAAAAGCTGCAAAAATAAGTCTTGGCGTGCTTTTGACGATTGTCGCTTTAATCTCAGTAAATTTAGGCGTATTAAATTTATTCCCCATCCCGGCACTTGACGGCGGCCACATACTTTTTAACCTATATGAGATAGTTTTTAGACGCGAGGTAAATGAGCGAGTGCTCACGACGCTTACCTACTGCGGCTGGGCATTACTGCTTGGTATAATGATGCTTGCAACCTTTAATGACATTATGAGATTAAGCGGAGGTTTATGATGATAGTTTTAAAAGAGCTATTAGAAAAGATCGAAAATTTAAGCAACGACGTGACACTAATCGCCGTTAGCAAAAATGTCACAAGTGTCGAAGTAAGAGAGCTTTACGCACAAGGGCAAAGAAATTTTGGAGAAAATAGAGTCCAAGAGCTAGCCAAAAAAGAGCTAGAACTGCAAAATTTTGCTGATATAAAATGGCATATGATCGGCCGCTTGCAAAATAACAAAATAAATCAAATGATAAGTCTAAAGCCAACACTTTGGCAAAGTTGCGATAGCTTTGAAAGGGCCGTAGAGGTTGATAAAAGGCTTAGCTACAAGCTAGATACTTTGCTTCAGATAAACTCGGCTGATGAGGATACAAAGCAAGGTGTAAGCGTAGCAAATGCGGCAGAAATTTATGAGCGTATCCAAAGCGAGTGTAAAAATATTAATCTAAAAGGCGTGATGAGTATAGGAGCGCATGTGGATGAGCCAAAAGAGATTCAAAAGAGCTTTGAGCTAACTTATAAAATTTACGAGAGCCTAAAGCCAAAAGGTGCAGCTATATGCTCGATGGGCATGAGTAGCGACTTCGAGCTAGCGATAAAATGTGGCTCAAATATGATTCGCCTTGGCACTATGCTTTATTTATAATTTTATCGCTTTTATCTGATTTACCTTTGTTGCTAGAGCTTGATAAATTTTTACTAAAAAGACTTGAGCAAAAAATAAAATTTTAATATTTAGCGTCAGCCAAAACTAGAGCAAAAAGTACTTTTACGCCAGCTTTTTCTAGAGTGTTTTTAGCCTCAAGTATCGTTGTGCCAGTGGTTACAATGTCATCTACTAAAATAACTGGCGCAGTGATCTTTTTTAGGATTTTAAAATTTCTTGGGTTGTTTTGTCTAAATTGCAAATCCTTACCACTATAGCTGATCTTGCTTGTTGCATGCAGTGCATGAAATATGGGCTTTAGATTTTTAGCCCTTAGCGCATTTGCCAAAATAGCCGTATGCGAATAGCCGTGATGCACTCTATCATCTATCGGCAGAGCATAGACTTTCTCCGGTAAGCTAAAGCTTTTAGCAAATTGATTAAATGCAAATTTAGCTAAGTTTTTATATATAAAATATCCGTGCATTTGATGCTTGGAGTGGATGAGTTCTTTTATTTCAGAGTAGCCGTAAAAGCTATAAATTTTAAAGCCCTCTAGTTCTCTTACTATCGGGCTTGGCTCGCTTAAAATTTGTGAGCAAATTTTACAAAATGTATTTAGCGTAAAGCTCTTGCAAAACGCACAAAACATTAGCTATTTAAAATAGCAATTGCTGTGCGTTTGATGGCATCATTTATGATCTCGGTTAAAAATGATTTAAATGCTCCACCTGTGGGAATTAACTCAAATTTGGTTTGATTATTTGAAATGTTTTTAACGATGCTTTGATCGCCTTTTTGGATCTTAAGTGTAATCTTAATATTGCCTTTTGTATTATCAGTACCGTATCCACTCATATTTGCTTCAAATTCGTTGATAAAAATTTCAACTACGACGCCACCCATGCCATTTACATTTGCACCGCGCGCCATAAGCTCTTTTTTGAGCGAATCACTAAAATAAGTAGCAAGATCGTTTTGAAGCACGACATATTCTTTTACTGTGCCTTTACTATCAGTGATCGTAGCAATGGTGCTTTTGTTTTTGCGGTTGTCATGCACTGCGCTTATATAGGCCTCAAAGCCGCTATTTTGCTGGTTCGCAGCAGCCTTATATGGATCAAATGCGACAACACTTTGACTTGGTGCACAACCAGTTAAAAACAAAACAAAAAGTCCAAAAATAGCTAAAAATTTAAATTTATTCATCGTTTTTCCTTTTAAAGTTTAGTGATCTCATCGGCTACTTTTATCGCAGCTTGTTTAACTAAAAGTGCGATAAAAAAGTCAAACTGACCAGACTCTGAAGCCTCTAGCTTCTCCACATGGTGCCTGGTCGAGATAGGTAATGTTTTTTTGAAATTTATATTTGAAAGAATAAGAAGCCCATTTAGATGTCCATTTAAAATTTCTGAACTTCCCGAATAGCTTCCTCTAAGCTCGTCAAATCTAAAATCAAGCCTGTACGTATAAGGTGATGTTTGAGTATCGACAACAACGATTCCGCGAGAATTTAACTCACGCTGCAAAAACATGTAAAAAAGCACTTCAAGGCGTGGATTTGAGTTAAAGACTACGCCACTACCATCTTCTCTTGTATAGTAAATCGACCTTGCGCTGCTTCTAGCATCCACGATCCTATGAAAATAGACCTTCTTTAGCCCAACATTTATGTCGATCATATTTTTTTCTAAGCAGCAGTTTATCGCCACGTCGCTTCTATACTTGACGCCATTTATAAAGACGCCATCGCCCCTGCCCCTGCAAGCGCTGCAGTCAGCTGGGATCCTCATAACCTCTTCAAAATAGGTCTTATCTTCGCTACTTATGCTTGCACTTTGCACGCCGTCTATGCCCTCGCACGATAGACAAAGGCTAGCTTTTGCCACGCAGCCAGTTAGAAAGACGGCTGCAAAAATTGCTAATAATGTCGCTCTTAGCATTTCACTTCCTTTTGCTCTTTTTGTTTTTTGCGGAGATTTTTCACACTCTCGCCTGCGATGCCGTAGTTATTCGTATCAATCTCATCGATAATGACAACGGTATTTTGAGCGCTTCTACCTAAAATTTCGCTTATTAGCTTTGTAACTCCGCTTATCATTTTTTCTTTTTGCTCCACACTTGGGCTATCACCCTCTTTTGTCACGCAAATTTTCACAAACGGCATAATGCTCCTTTTTGCAAATTTAGTATTTAAACCTATCAAAACAACACAAGACAAGTCATAATGTCGTGAGATGATTTTGGATGTTGCGCATAAATTTTCGATCAAGATAGGACAAATAGTCCATCGAAGAGAGAAAATTTAAAGCTCATTCAAAGGCGCTCACGGCACGCCGCTAGTCTATTTTTAGGACTGAGAGAAATGCCTCCTGCGGTAAATTCACCTTTCCTATCGCCTTCATCCTCTTCTTACCCTCTTTTTGCTTTTCTAGCAACTTCCTCTTACGAGTGATGTCGCCGCCGTAGCACTTGGCTGTGACGTTTTTACCCATTGATTTTACGGTTTCTCTAGCGATTATTTTATTACCGATGCTAGCTTGTATCGCCACCTCAAAGAGCTGACGTGGCACTATCTCTTTCATCGCTTTTACAAAGTCCCTACCCTTTGTTTGTGCCTTACTCTCAGGAACGATGATGGAGAGCGCATCGACCGTCTCGCCGGCCACTTTGACATCAAGCTTTACTAGATCGCCCACGCGGTAGTCGCTTGGCTCATAATCAAAGCTCGCGTAACCTTTGGTACTTGATTTTAGCTTGTCGTAAAAGTCCATCACGATCTCGTTCATCGGTATGTCATACTCAAGCAAAACGCGGTCAGTCGTGATGTAGTCCATCTTTGTTTGTATGCCACGGCGATTATTTAAAAGCGTGATGATGTTGCCTAAAAACTCGCTTGGTGTGATGATAGTCGCTTTCACGTATGGCTCAAGGATTGAGTCTATTTTATTGACTGGTGGTAGCTGGCTTGGGTTTTGAATCTTTAAATTTAGCCCATCAGTTTGTATGACTTCATAAGTCACGGTTGGCGCTGTGGCGATAAGATCAAGATCAAATTCGCGCTCCAGCCTCTCTTTTACCACTTCCATATGAAGCAGCCCTAAAAAGCCAACCCTAAAGCCAAATCCAAGTGCAACCGAAGTCTCTGGCTCATAGCTTATCGAGCTGTCATTTAGCTTTAGCTTATCAAGCGCGTCACGCAGATCTTCAAATTTATCAGTTTCAATAGGATAAAGTCCCGCAAAAACAAACGGCTTAGCCCTCTCAAAGCCACCAACTGGCTCTTTTAGAGGATTTCTTGACTGCGTTATCGTATCTCCAACTTGCACGTCACTAACATTTTTAAGTCCTAAAACAACGATACCGACCTCGCCAGCGCTAAGCGTTTTGGTCTTGATCGGTGCGATAGGATTTGGATACATGAGGTCAAGCACGATGTGTTTTTTACCTGTGCCCATAACCAAAATTTCATCATTTTTTGAAATTTCACCATCATAAACACGCACAAGTGCAAGCGCGCCAAGGTAGTTGTCAAACCAGCTATCATAAATTAGCGCCTTTGTTGGCTTATTTGCATCACCATTTGGCGCAGGGATCCTCGTGATGATCGCTTCAAGCAGCTCTTTTATGCCAACGCCTGTTTTTGCGCTCACTTCGATCGCTCCTGAGCAGTCAAGTCCGATGATATGCTCGATCTCGTCTTTTACCCTGGCAGGATCAGCCGCAGGTAGGTCGATTTTGTTTATCACTGGAATGATCTCTAGGTTGTTTTCAAGTGCGATATAGACGTTTGCGATGGTTTGTGCCTCCACTCCCTGGCTAGCATCCACGACTAGCAGTGCGCCCTCACAACTAGCCAAAGAGCGGCTCACCTCGTAGCTAAAGTCGACGTGACCCGGAGTGTCTATCAAATTTAGAACAAAATTTTCGCCATTTAGTGCGTAGTTTAGGCGCACAGACTGGGCTTTTATCGTGATGCCACGCTCTTTTTCGATATCCATTGTATCCATGATCTGACTGCTCATCTCACGGTCACTGACGGCGCCACACTCCTGTATGAGGCGGTCAGCAAGCGTGCTTTTGCCGTGGTCGATATGAGCGATAATGCTAAAATTTCTAATGTTTTTCATATAAGCTTTACTTTTTACTAAATTTTGGGCTTTATTTTGCCTAAAGTTGATTTAAATGCCAATAAATATATTTTTATCATAAGCCCGCCAATAGAACTTGGCTCTATTCTCAAAAATCTTAATGACAATGTCCAAAGTGCTCATGTCCTTCATCATCATTTAGCTCGCAGACGAGATCGTCTTTATGTCCAAGGCTCTCACTCTCAAACTGAAGCGTGACATGGCCGATGCCAACGTGAGAAAGCTCGTGCTCGATGCGCTTTATCATCTTTGAAATTTCAGCCACGCTTAAAGCATCATCCACCACCACGTGGGCTATGAGCGCGTTTGTGCCAGCATTTATCGCCCAGATATGCAGGTCATGCACGATTTTAACGCCATCTACACCATTTATAATGCCTAAAATTTCATCCGTATCAAGCTTAAGTGGCACGGCTTCGATCAGGATATTAAAGCTATCTTTTAGCAAGCTAGCGCCACTTTTTATGATGAGTAGCGAGACAAAGATACTTGCGATGCTATCGGCCTGCGTGAAGTTAAATTTCATCACAAGAAGCGCTGCAATGATGGCACCAACTGAGCCAAGCGTGTCGCCAAGTACGTGCAAATATGCGCCTTTCATGTTTAAATTTTCTTTTGTATCAGCGCTTTTATGCATATAAACAGCCACGACCAAATTTACCACAAGCCCCAAAATACTAACAAAAAGCATCGTTTTAGCCTCTATCTCTGGCTCATTAAAAAGCCTAATGATCGCTTCAACTATGACAAAGATAGCCAGCGCGATAAGAGCGATAGCATTTATGAAAGCAGCGATGATCTCGACCCTTTTGTAGCCAAAGGTCTTTTGTAAATTTGCCCTTTTTTCTGCGATCTTAAAAGCAACCAGCGACAAAAAGAGAGCCGCAGCGTCTGAGAGCATGTGAAATGCGTCGCTAATGAGCGCAAGCGAGTTTGAAACAAAGCCAAAAACGGCCTCAACTATCATAAACGTGAAAATTAAAAAAAATGAATTTCTAAGAACGCTCTTGTTGTGCATCATTATCCTTCTTTTGGGCGTCGATCCTCTTGCCTATATCTTTTAAATTTGAAAATTCCTCGATGAGCTTTGGCGAGTCGTCAAGGCTGATGACGAAATTCCATATATAGGTCATCACAGAGTAGATGTGGCCGGCATTTGTCTGCTGCGAGCTTAGCACTATTATCGCCACCAAAAAGAGTAGCGAAGCGCTAATGCCGATGATAAAATAGCTCATCGCCTCTCTGTTTGAGATCGCTATACGAAATTTAGAAACGACATCATAGTGCCTATTTAGCGTGCTTTTGTTAAAAGCACCTATCACCTTTGCCTCTTTTTCTAGGCGGTCATTTAAGCGAAGGTAAAGGTCGTCATTTTTCTTGATATATCTTGGCAAAAATATAAGAAAAAAGGTCATCACGGCAAAGCACGCCACAGCGACCTTTGGCTCGACAAAGATGAGCATAAACGCTGAGCCGATGATCGAAATAACCGATGTAAAAAACATAGGAAAATGCGTCTCAAAGAAATTTACAAACTCTCGTGAGAGCGCTACTCTAGCGATGATGGCGGAGTCGTCTTTGGCATTTTGTTTTTCATTCATGATGACATTTACAGCAAGCTTTGCGTAGATATTTGCAAAAACTTGCGTATCCACGCGGCGCCTAATGGCTCCTACAAGCCACGCTATGAGCACAAAAAGTGCGTAAATGAGGGCATTTAACGTATTTCCTTGCATGATTGCGTTTATCGCAAAGCCCGCAAATATCGGATAAGCAAGAAAAAGTCCGTTCTCTGCTAACACCAAAGCAAAGGTCAAAATGAGATTTTTATTGTGCTCGGTCGCTATGCTCTTTAGCGTTTTAAAGGCGTTATTTTGCAAATTTTAACTCCAAGTTATCATAAATTTTTCGTAAATTATAGCCTAAATTTGCAAATTTTGATAAATTTTTGTTGTAACTCTTGACATTACAACAAAAAATTATTATACTTCGCTCATCGGTTGTAAATAAAAATATTACAACACAAAGACAAGGAGAACAAAATGAAAAATTTTCAGATTGCAAAGATCGCAAACGAGCCAAGAGTTGAGCTAAAAGAAGCTTTAAATTTAAGTGGCTGTGAGGTATCTATAAACGAGCTTCCAGCCAATGTGAGCGTGCCATTTGTCCACTCACACAAACAAAATGAGGAGCTTTACATCATCCTAGAAGGTGATGGTGAGCTTTTTATCGACGGTGAAGTGCTAAAAGTAAGCAAAGGAGACGCACTACGCATAGATCCAGAAGGCAAAAGGTGCTTTAGAGCTGGCACAAGTGGTATAAAAATGATGTGTATCCAAAGTAAAAAAGGTAGCCTAGAACAATACACTATGAGTGACGGCGTGATAGTTGAAGACGTAAAGCCAAGCTGGCTGTAAAATTTAAAAACAAAATTTAAAGGAGAAATAATGAAAATAGCAATCATCGGAGCAAACGGCAAAAGCGGTGCAAATTTAGTAAATGAGGCGCTAAAACAAGGCTACGATGTCACAGCAATAGTTAGAAATAAAGAGTATAAAAATGACAACGTTAAAGTCATATATAAAGATATTTTTGATCTAGCCAAGTCCGATCTAGCAGGCTTTGATGTAGTTATCAGTGCATTTGCCGCTTGGACACCAGAGACCTTCCCACTCCACAGAAAGGTTGCTGCTCATCTTGCAAATTTGCTAGAGGGTAGCAACACAAGACTACTTGTAGTTGGTGGCGCTGGTACATTATTTGTAGACGATAAGGGCACAATGGTGATGGATACGCCAGACTTCCCAGTTGCATATATGGGTGTGGCAAAGGCGACTGCGGAGTCTTATTTTGAGCTAAAAGATAGGAGCGATTTACTTTGGACATACGTAAGTCCAGCAGGCGACTACGACGCAAATGGTGCTCGTACTGGTAAATACGTGCTTGGTGGAGATAATCTCATCTTAAACTCAAAGAATGAGAGCTATATAAGCTATGCGGACCTTGCGCTTGCGATCATAGACGAGCTAAAAAACAAAAAATTTATACAAAAACGCTTCACAGCAGTTAGTGAGCGAGCATGAAATTATAGATTTGACATAGCTGGCATAAAAAGCCGGCTTGTCAAATCTAAACTAAAAAATAAACTGCTTTTAGTAAAAATTTAAAGTATAATCAGAAAAAATTTCAAGGACGATTGTGCAAGTAGGGATTAAGTTTTCAATCGCGATTCATGTAGTCTTAGCAGCTTGTTTTTTCAAAGACGAGAAAGTCACGAGCGAATTTATAGCAGGTAGTATAAACACGAATCCGGTCATAGTTAGGCGTCTGCTTGGTACTCTAAAGGCTGCAGGACTCGTGAATGTCGTAGCTGGAGTTGGTGGTGTGAGTCTTACAAAAGAGCCAAAAGATATAAATTTGCTTCAAATTTTTAACGCAGTAAATAATAAAGAAAAACTTTTTAAGATCCACTCTGACTCACCTAAAGCTTGCCCGCTTGGTGGCAAGATCGAGGGACTCTTAACTGGTCACTTCCTAAAAGCACAAGAAGCTTTAGAGAATAGTTTAAGAAGTATTACTTTACAAGATCTATTAGATGAGCTTATTAATTTATAAAATTTAAAAAACAGGCAAACTAGGTTATAGAATTTAAAAAGT
>NZ_CABPTY010000002.1:597826-667365 GCF_902460415.1 Campylobacter concisus | reverse complement strand
GACTAATAGTTTAACAATTGTAAGTTAAAAGAACAACGATAAAAAGAAAAGGCTTTATTAACCAATGAAGTTAAAGGTGGTTTCTCGTTTCGTGAGCTGGAATTATATATGAGCAATACTTAAAGATAGTTGAAATAATTAGGGAATTTGAGAAAAATTGTTAGGCGCTTAAAAATTTTAAAGTATGTATTTTTATTAGTAGGCTTAAGGGTTTAGTTTATATATGCGTATCCACTTCTTTTTTCTATATTTATAGAGGTTACATTGTTATTTTTATCTGTTAAAACTATCTTGCAATCACCTTTCAATAGTCTTGAATAAGGCCTTTTTGCTCCTTTATTGTTAGTAACACTCACCACTCTCATGGGCCTACCTAATTCATCAAAATCAATGGTTTGCGTTTTGCCTTTTCCGCAACTACCGACAAATTTAACCGATTTTATGCCATATTTTTTTTCAATATTTAAATCTGTATTAATTTTATTGCAATAGGATTGAGGAATGCCTCTCCAGCCCGCACTTAAGAATTTATTTGATTTTTGTGTATCGATGGCAACCTCTTCTTTGGAATTTAAATTACCACTAAATTTATTACCACTACCTCTTTTATCATAAAAAATACTATACTTCCAAGATTTAACCCCAGGCTCATCTACAGAGCACTCTTGCAAACTAGTATCATTAATAGCTATCCCCCATCTCATTTTAAACCAAAATTTTTCATTTTCTGAATGTACAAATTTATCATCTTGCATGGCAAGGTGCTGGGCGTACCTTATATGCGTTAGCATCTGTGTAGCTGCCTCTCTAGCTCCATTTATTTCTAGCCTTGGTATGATCATTGCTGCAAGTATACCCACGGCAATAATTACAAAGATAAGCTCTATAACAGTAAAACCCTTGTTTTTATGCATCTACCTGCCTCTTACATCAAAATTTGCGATTACTTTTCCCATTTTTTCTATGCAAAATTTTGATTTTCCATCTAGATCGGCGTTTACTAATAAATTTTTAGACTCATCTCTTACGTCTATACCATAAAATTTAAGTCTTAATGCAAGCTTTTTATTATCAGTATATAAATCCTTAATTTCCGCTTCTTTTAATTTAGTAGCAAGCTCTTTTACAATATCAAATTTATAGACAAAATGCTTTGTTGGGTTATCTAAAAATAGGTAAAAAATTTGATTAAATACGATCATCGACCAGTTTAAGGCTAAAAAAAGCATCACTAAGGTCGTGCAAATTTTATAGCCTTTTCTAAATTTTGGCAATCTTACGCGATACGAATTAAAAAAAACTCTTACCATAAGTGGCGTTGCGATCACGCAAAATGGTAAAAACTGCTCAAGCTCTAGCCTTTGGCGCACTGAGGCTATCATACAAAAGCAAAATGAGCAAATGGCGATAAACCACAAAAGATCCTTCTTTTCCTTAACCCAAATTCTATAAATCGTATAGACAAAAAAGATGAAAATAAATGGTGAGAAAACAGCGGCAAAGATACCAAAAGTATCGATAAAGTGCCCACTTGGCCTACCATTTGTATCAAAACCAAAAAAGTAAAGCGTAAGCAAAAATAAAATAGCACTTAGCCAAGCAAGCGGAGGCCTTCTTTTATAAAGTGAAAATATAAAAAATCCTGCGTAAAATATCAAAAAATCTCCATCTATAAAAAAAGAAAGACAAAAAAATGTTACAAATAAAATTTTATTTTTAACATGAAAAAAGTATATACATAGGAGCGCCAGCATAACGCAAAGCCCAGCATTATTGACGATAAGGGCTGAAGCTAGCGTACTAGGAAGTAAGATAAAAAGCAATACCGCAATAAGTCTGTCAAACTCTAATTTAATGTAAAATTTGCTTACCTTATACATTAAAACGACGCTTATGACATGAAACGCGATCATCACAGATCTTAGAGCAATATCTGTTTGACCAAAAATTTGAACGCTTAATTTTAAAACATGGCTAAGAAAATTTTGTTTGTTAAAAAAAATTTCAGCTTCACTGTAACTTATGCTAAGAGAATTTGCCGTATAAAGCAAAAATATACAATCAATCAAACATATCAAAAATACGCTAAAAGCGACATGATGTCCAACAAATTCTCTAAATTTATCTAGCAAAAATTTTCCTTAAATATGTATATCCCAAAAAAACTCGATCCAATCGTGAGCCTCTTTTACCTTAAATTCTGGCAAAAGCAGAGCTTTCTCTTTATAAAAGACGGTCGCTATTTTTATATCTAAATTTGGATAACGCTTAAGCAGCTCTCTTTTTATCTCGACCATGCTCTCTCCACTATCGATGATGTCATCGACGAGCAAAATTTTAGTGTATTTGCTAAGATCTGGCACGTTAAAGATATTAATCGTATCAAGTTTATTTGTATCTTCATAGTGGATAGAATTTAGGGTAAATAAATTTCTATTATTAAGCGCAACAGCTAGCGAATGGCCAAGCGTTAGACCGCCTCTTGCCACAGCTAGTATCACCTCTGGATCAAATTCATCTTTTATCTGTTTTGCCATCTTTTTGGCATCAACGGCAAATTCATCGTAGCTATAAAATATCATTTTTATTCCTTATCAATGCACTAAAAATACTATAAAACTAATGAGCGCTAGCACGACTACACCTAAATTTATATCGCTAAATTCTCTCTTTATGAGCTTAACTATGACGTATGACATAAAGCCAAATGCAAGACCGTTTGTGATCGAGTAAGTAAGCGGGATGAGTACAACTATGAAAAATGTCGCAACTGCAATGGCTGGATCTTTGAAATTTATGCTAGCAAGCTCGGCAAACATAAGCACGCCAACCATTACAAGGATCGGATAGATGGCATTGCCAGGGATCGCTTTAAAAAGTGGCAACATAAATAGTGTAAGTATAAATAAAAGTCCGCAAAATACAGCCGTTAGACCAGTTCTACCGCCCTCTTCTACACCGCTAGCACTCTCTACAAACGATGTGGTCGTACTTACGCCTACAAGTGAGCCGGCTGCCGTAGCAATAGCGTCAGCTTCAAGAGTTTTTTCAAGTTTTACGACGCCATCTTTTTTGTTTTCATCAAAAATTCCAGCCCTCGTTCCTACACCAGCTAGTGTGCCTATCGAGTCAAAAAGATCGGTCACAAAAAATGTGATAACAACTGGCAGCAAGGCTAGGCTAAGCGCACCTTTTATATCAAGCTCTAAAAATATCGGAGAGATAGAGGCTGGAGTTGAGAAAATTTCTGTTGGATGAGGAGCGATACCAAGCACCCAAGCTATCACTGAAGTAGCAAGCACAGCTAGGATAAACGCGCCCTTTATATTCCACGCCCAAAAGCAAATAACTAAAAATAGTCCCAAAACACCAAGAAGTACGTTCGGATCTTTGAAATTTCCTATGCCAACCAAAACTGCGTCGCTATTTACGATAAAGCCCATTTGCTGAAATGCCACAAAGCTAATAAATGTGCCTATGCCAGCGCTTATCGCCCTTCTTAGATCAAGCGGGATAGATCTTATTATCCACATCCTAAAATTTGTAAAAGACAAGACGACAAATATCACGCCGCTTAGAAAAACAACGCCAAGAGCCGTTTGCCAAGGCACTTTCATGCCGATGCAAAGACCAAATGTAAAATAAGCATTAAGTCCCATACCAACGCTCATCGCAACTGGCGTGTTCGCCCAAAGACCATTTAATATAGTAGAAAATATGGTAATTAGCGCAGTTGCAGTGATTAGTGCCTCATAAGGCATACCAGTTTTGCTCATAATGATCGCATTTACCGGCACGATATACATCATTGCCAAAAATGTCGTAAGTCCCGCTCCAAATTCCTGCTTCACACTCGTTTTGTTTTGTGCTAAGTCAAAAAATTTCACCCCAAGCTCCTTTTAGTAAATTTTAAGTTCGTTATATAAGCTATCACGCTCAACCGGCGTAAAACCAGATGTCTTTATGAGATCGCAAAATGTCTTTAGTGTAACGCCATTTGCGCTATTTGCGCCAGCTGCACTTTGGATGCTCTCTTTTTCTATCGTGCCATCAAGATCATCAGCGCCAAATTCCTGAGCTATCATCGCTAAATTTAGCGTCGAAGTAGCCCAGTAAGCTTTGATATGTGGGACATTATCAAGCACAAGACGTGAGATCGCCAGAGTCTTTAAAATTTCAGCTGATCCTAGAAATTTCACATCTTTTAAGTAGTTATTTTCTCTTTGATAAACTAGTGGGATAAACGCGTTAAATCCGCCAGTTTCATCTTGCAAGTCCCTAATTCTTAACATGTGATCGATCCTGTTATCGCGGCTTTCTATGTGACCAAAAAGCATTGTTGCGTTGCTTTGTTTGCCGTGATCATGCCACATTTTATGGATCTTTAGCCAATTCTCGCTACTTACTTTGCCTTTGCAAATTTTAGCCCTGATCTCTTCATCAAAAATTTCAGCCCCGCCGCCTGGCATGCTATCGACGCCATATTCGAGCATCTTTTCTATCACCTCATAGTAGCTTAAGCCGTAATGCCTTGACAAAAAATCAATCTCAGCCGCCGTCATCGCCTTTACATGAAGCTCTGGATGAGCTGCCTTTATCTTTTTAAAAATTTCTAAGTACCACTGCCAGCCGCTAGTTGCGTTGTGGGCGGAGACGATGTGTATCTCTTTTGCGCCGTGGCTCACACTCTCATCAACGATCTTTAAAATTTCTTCGTGGCTCATTAAGTATGGATTTGGATTTTTTCTGTGGGCTGAAAATGCACAAAATTTACAGATATCAGCACAGATATTTGTTGGATTGATATGACGATTTACATTAAAAAAGACCTTGTTGCCGTGCAGTTTTCTACGCTTTTTATCGGCAAATTTAGCCAAGGTAAAAAGATCAAGCTCATAAAGCGAAAAAGCCTCTTGCTTGCTTAATCTCTCGCCACTTTCTAGTTTTTGTAATAGATTCATTATTTATATCGTCCTAAAGCTGAACTTAAGGCTTCATTATAAGCAAATAAAGCTTTGTTTTTGCAAAAATTATGTAACATTTGCCAAGATATTTTTAACAATGGAAACACTAAATGCTAGCTGATAAAAGTGCCAAAAATAGTGATAATTATTCAAAGATCAAAGAGAAATTTCTTGATTTTAAGGCAAATTTGCCAAAACATTTTCAAAAAAATCAAGGCAGAAATTTCACAAATTTCTTAGCCAAAGAGTATGATGATTTTATAAAATCTTATTTAAATGAAACTATGCGAGAATTTTTTGATGAGTTTGTGCCACAAAACGACAGCTTTGCCTTTAGTGTTCTAGCCACTGGCAAATACGCCCAAACGCTACTTAGCGCAAATAGCGAGCTTGAAATTTTGCTAGTTTATAAAAATTTAAAGGGCTACAATATAAAAAATTTCTTAAAAGAATTTTCTGAAATTTTAGATAGCTCTGGCATAAAATTTGTGATAAAAAGCGCCGAAGTGGATGAAATTTTTATAAATTTCAAAGATGACCTTAAATTTAAAAGTGAAACCTCGCAACTTCGCTATATCTGCGGCTCAAAAAGCCTCTACCGCTTAGTAAAAAGCGAGATCATAAAGATAAAAGAATTTGATAAAAAAGCCTTTTTAAACTACCATTTAAAGGCATTTTTGCCATTTTCTAGCATAAGCTACTTGGCGCAAGAGCCAAATTTAAAAAGTGGCTTTGGCGGGATAGATGAAATTTACCACCTAAACTGCATACTAAACTGCCTAGATAGCGATGTTTCGGTTAGATCGCAAGCCCTTAAAGTGATGAATGAAAAAGAGATCGCAAGTTTTAATCTAAATGTGGATTTTTTACTAAGCTTGCTAAGTGCTTTAAATTTAACTCAAAACACCGACACTTTCAGCGCTTCAAGTGTTGAGATCACGACAAATTTCATGCAGACAAAGTCCAAAAAGCTGCAAGACAACGAGAGCGTCATTAGCCAAAAGATGCTAAGCTCGATGAATAACGTAGCCATTTATTCAAGATTTATCGCAGCTTCGCTTTGTAGGCCATTTTTCAAAAGCGAGCTAAGCTTCGAGCAGAGAAAATTTGCTAGGCTAAAAAATGGCTTTTACGAGATAAATGGCGTCATCTACGTGCCACTTCACAAAAAGCCAGCCCTTATCGAGGATCTCATAAATGAGCTTTTGGAGCTAAAAGATGTGGATTATAAATTTGATATAAGCGCGATCTTTTATATCAAGCGAGCCATCATCACAAAAGATGGCTTAGAGCGCGCTATCAGCGAGTTTAAGAAGATATTTTTAAGAGAAAATTCCTACGCTATCTTAAAATCCTTGCTCGATGCACAGATGATACAAATTTTGATAAAACCGATGGAGCATATCTCCCAGCTAGCAGAATATGACGGCTATCACGAATTTACGGTTGATGAGCATAGCGTTTTAAGCGTCAAATTTCTTGAAAATATAAAAGATAAATTTATAAAAAATCTCTACGCTGAGCTTTGCTTGGAGGGCAAAACGATGCTAAAGATCGTGACGCTTATGCATGACGTTGGCAAAGGACTTGGCGGCAAAGATCACGCAAATATCGGTGCAAACATCTTTAGAGCCTACGCGAACAAGCTAAATTTAAGTCAAAAAGCTATCAACGTCGGCGTCATCTTGATAAAATACCATACCCTAATGAGCAACGTCTCAAACAGAGAGGACATCTACTCGCAGCGCGTCATCTTTGCCTTTATCTCAAAGCTAGGCGACAAGCAGGTTTTAAAGCTACTTTACATCCTTAGCTACTGCGTGATAAACGCCACAAATGAAAGGCTTTACAACGCCTACACAGCAAAGCTTTTAAGGGAGCTTTATGAAATTTCTCTTAGCGCATTTAGCGATGAAAATTTACTTGATGAAGCGACAAGGCGAGTAAAAAAAGAGCAGTCTATAAAACGAAATAGCGAGTTTTTGGCGCTTGAGCCAAAGCTGCAAGAGAAAATTTTTAAGATCACATCAAATTTGGTCTTTACAAAATATAGCGCGAGTGAGATCATAAATTTAAGCAAAGTGACTGATAGCTTAAACGAAACAGAAATTTTCATAAACAATAGTAAAAATTTAAGCATTCAAATTTATACAAACAAGAGCCTAAATTTAAGCGCCCTGCTCTATGAATTTGCCAAATTTGACCTTGCGTATATGGAGATATTTGAGCTATTTGAGAAGAAATTTTATATCAGGCTTGACTTTAACCAAAATGTAAAAAATCACGAGCTTGAAAACACTAAAATTTTAGCCCTAAAATCCCTAAATAGCGAAGTTTTAAGAGAGCCTTTGAAACCAAATATTAACAAAGATGAGATATACTTCGAGCTAAATCACTCAAAAGATTACGCCAAACTTAGCATCAACGCAAAAGATCAGCGCGGGCTAATGGCTTATGTGATGAGTGTTTTTGACAGACTTCATTTTCAAGTCACGAGTGCGAGAATTCAGACGGTTAAAAATAGAACGAGAAATCTCTTTTTGATCGAGAAAAACGAGCGGCTTGAGAGTAAAGGCGATGAGATATTAAATTTATTAATAAGCGAGTAAAACATGTGTGGAATCGTAGGATACATCGGAGATAAAGAGAAAAAAGAGGTCATTTTAAGCGGGCTAAAAGAGCTTGAGTATCGCGGATACGACAGCGCTGGCATGGCTGTGATGAGTGATGGCAAGATCGACTTTTTTAAAGCCGTTGGCAAGCTTGAAAATTTGGCCCTAAAAACGCAGGACTTCACGTCTGAAGGCTTTGGCGTGGCGATAGGCCACACACGCTGGGCTACGCACGGTAAACCAACCGAGATAAACGCTCACCCACACCTTGGCGAGCACTCATTTGTCGTTCATAACGGCATCATCGAAAACTACAAAGAGCTTAAAGATGAGCTTGAGGCAAAGGGCGTGAAATTTATGAGCCAAACCGACACCGAAGTGATCGTGCATCTTTTTGAAGAAATTTTAAAAGAGAAAAAAGACCCATTTAAGGCTTATGAGGCGACTATCGCAAAGCTAAGAGGTGCATACGCGACGCTACTTATCACCAAAACTGCACCTGATAAGATATTTTTTGCAAAAGATGCCGCTCCTATGGCGATAGGCAAAAGTGACAAAAAAGAGGTATATTTTGCCTCATCAGATGCGCCGCTTATTGGCAACGCAACCGAAGTGGCATATCTTGATGACAATAACTACGGCTATGTGAGCTTAGACGAGATAGCTGTTTTTAAACAAGGCAAAAAAGCTAGCATAACCTTTAACGCACTGCCAAAAGATAAGAGCTATGCCCAAAAAGAGGGTTATACATTTTTTATGGAGAAAGAAATTTACGAGCAAGGTGCGGTCGTATCTGAAACCATCATGGGCAGAGTCAAAAATCACAAAGTCACCCTTGAAAATTTAGACGATGAATATCTAAAAAGTATCGATGATGTTGTGCTTTGTGCGTGTGGTACGAGCTACCATGCAGCGCTAACTGCAAGCTATCTCTTTGAAAGACTTGCTAAAGTTAGAACAAAGGTCGAAGTAGCAAGCGAATTTAGATACAGAAAGCCTTATCTAAACAAAAACTCGCTCTTTATCGTCATCTCACAAAGTGGCGAGACAGCCGACACTCTTGAGGCACTTAGAATAGCTAAAGAAGCTGGGCTTAGAACGCTTGCGATTTGCAACGTCGATAACTCATCTATCGTTAGACTAGCTGATAATACACTTCTAACTCGCGCTGGCATCGAAAAAGGTGTGGCAAGCACAAAAGCTTTCGCAACGCAGATCATCGTGCTTTGGATGCTTGTGCTTCAAATGACAGCAGCAAAAGAGTCTATCAGTAAAAAAGAGCTTGATCACGAGATCAAAACGCTTCTTCACATCCCACAAATTTTAAATATCAATAACTCTCTTCAAGAGAAGCTTCACCGCCTAAGCAAGCATTATTTGCACGGTCATGGCTTCTTCTTTATCGGTAGAGATATCTTCTATCCGCTAGCATTAGAAGGCGCGTTAAAGCTTAAAGAAATTTCATATCTTCACGCCGAGGGCTATCCATCAGGTGAGATGAAACACGGCCCTATCGCACTTGCAGATGAGAAGCTATTTACGATAGCTTTGATGCCTCAGAATTTACTTTATGAAAAGACAAAGAGCAACGTCGAAGAGCTTGCTGCAAGAGATGCGTACATCCTAGCGATAAGCCCACTTGAGTTTGAGCTAAGCGATGACTACGTAAAAACAAGTGTTCAAGATCACTACATGAGCGAATTTTTTGAGATGATGCTTGTACTTCAGCTACTTGCACTTGAAATTTCTGTTAGACTTGGCAACAACGTCGATATGCCAAGGAATCTTGCAAAAAGCGTAACTGTCGAATAACTCGTGTGGCTGGCATCTTGCTGGCTGCTTAAATTTTTGTGAAAAATAATTTTGCATTTATGTTATTAAACATAAATTTTATATTAATATTTTTATAATATTTGCTTATATATAATGCTAAGACTAACTTAAATATTAAGGATAAAAATGAAGTTAAGTTCATCTTTACTAAGCGTAGGTCTTGGAGTTTTACTTTTAAGCGGTTGCGCAACTGGCAACAACAATGGCGTAACTGGCAGTGCTGCTGGTAGCAACAATAAAAACGCTAACACAAAAATAGAAAAGTGTAGTAGCACTCTTGGAACACTTGCGTTTTATGAAGACCAAAATTCTGATTGGTATTCATATTTAACACACAACTACAAGCTCACATCAACTATTCCGGTTTTGCGTCTTCTTGCGCAACAAACTGGTTGTTTTGTTATAGTTGAACGTGGCGCTATGATGGATAATATGATGCAAGAGCGTGCACTTGATAGATCAGGCGAACTACGTGGTGGTTCCGGCTTTGGTAAAGGTAAAATGGTAGCAGCTGATTATACTATTCGCCCTGAAATTTTCTTTAGCAACGAAGATACGGGCGGTGCAGGTGCTCTTGTTGAAGCACTTTTTGGTAGTGTAGCAGGTGCTATAGCTGGTGGTTTTTCAACAAAAGAGACACAAACCACATTGGTTCTTATAGAAAATCGTTCAGGTGTTCAATTAGCGGCAGCTATTGGCTCAGCTTCTAGCACTGACTTCTTTGGCATGGGCGGCGGTGCTGGCGCTTCTCTTGGCGCGGGACTTGGCGTATATTCAAGAACACCTGAGGGAAAAACACTTGTAAATGCTTTCCTTGATTCAATGAATCAATTAGTTATTGCCCTAAAAGACTACAAAGCACAAACAGTAAAAGGTGGTCTTGGCAAAGGCGGAAGTCTAAAAGTAGGAGAATAACATGAAATTTTTAGCCATTTTATTTTGTTCATTGACTTTTTTATTTGCTATGAGTTATGAAAAAAAAGTTGAAGCTAGGCTTTGTGGTCTTATAAATCAAAGAGAAATGGCTAAAATTTATGGCGATATAAGAAGCATTGATAGCTTTGACAAAAAAATAGAAAGCTACAAATTTCGCAACGGAATAGAAAAATTTGACGAGGATAGTTGCCGTGCAAATGGCTACTATCCTGTTGATCCAAACTATGCGCCATATCCGCCTAACTACCGCCCATACTATCGAAATGAGTACGAAAGATATGATAGATTTCAGCGTGGTTACCGCGGAGGCTACTATAACGATGACGACTATGATGATGGTTTTGAGCGTGGATATAGACGTGGTTATAAGGATGCTAGAAGAGACTATAGGCTAGGTAGATAATCTTATCTAGCCTTAACTTTAACTGGCTCTTTTCTAACAAAAAAACGACTTCTACAAATAGCAAATCAAAAACAATACATATACCAAATTTTACTGCTATAAATAAGTTCAGTGCATTGATTAAAAATTACAAAACCTGTGGATACGACAACATCCCAACTACCCAAATTTTTCTTTCGACAAAAGAGTAATAGACACCCTTACAAATAAGCTAGAGCAAGACCATAAAAATTTAAAAGAGCTAACAAGCAATATCAGCAGAGACGATCTTTTAAAGGTGCAAATTAGTGCACTTGAAGATGAAATAATAAGTTCATCTCTCATAGGGGGCGAAAGGCTTAAAAGATCAAGCATTCGCTCGTAGATAAAAAAGAGGCTAGACAAAAATTTTGACTGGCTAGCTGATACTCATGTGACTAGACACAGTGGTAATCTAGTCTCGCTAATACTTGAAGTAAATTTAAACAAAGACTATATGAACCTCGAGCGACTACATAGCTGGCACAATACCTTGTTTGAATATATCCAAAGCAAAACTTACAAGATAAAACGAGCCAAGTTTAGAGATGATGAGATGAGCGTCGTCTCAGGCCCTCCAGAAAATGGGCAAATCCACTATAAAGCCTTGCCAGTAGAGGTATAGAAGATGAGATGAGAACTTTTAAAATTTTATCAACAAAAGCCTTGAAAACGCATATCTAAAAAGTTTTATTGCACATCTTTAGTTTTTTATACATCCTTATGATGACGGTAATGGACGCATAACAAGGGCTTTGACACACTACTTTTTAAGAGAAGATGGCGTTAAGCCATTTTCTATCTCCAGCGTTATTTATGCAAATAAAAAAGATTATTATGAAATTTTAGAGCAGACAACAAAGCTTGAAAATAATTTAAACTTTGACTTCACAGCGTGGATAAAGTGGCATTTAGAAGCGGTAAATAGCGCTATAAACAAGCTATAAGCTTACTAAAAATATAAAATTTCTATCGTAATTTAAGAGTCAAAGCCATTAAAATTTATCTTTACCTAGCATCGTTGCCAGCTGTTCTTTGATTCTATCATCAAATTCACTAACGCTTATAATACCTCTACTTTCACACATCTTAGCATCATTAACATCGCAGTAGTCACTAAGTGCATTTTTGTATCCGCCCCTTATGCAAGCCTCTCTGTCTTCTAAAAATCCAGCACCACCAAGGATAAGCACGCCAAGATCAAAACCTATCTTAAATTTCGCACTCGCTGAGCTTTTAACCCAGCTTAAAAATATCTCATCGTATCTTAATCCAAGTGCTCCAACACCATCTGGTACTACCAAAATATCCACACCATAAAGGCTCTCAGCATAAATTTCTGGATGAAGCCTGACGCCAAATTCATCGACAACCTCAGGCTTTAGTGCGTAAGTCTTGATATTAAAATCCTCAAATTTATGTAAAAAATCATAAATTTTGGCAAAGCTTAGTAGATTTAGCTTGTCAAACATCAAAATGCCAACTTTCATGCTAGCTCCTTTTAATGAAGTGCCTCATTTAGCTTGATCGCCCTTTTGCTCGCACTTGCAGTGATCTGGCCTGTTTGGCTATTTTGTCTAAAATGAAGTCCATTTAGCCCACCAAGTTCAAGTGCTTTGTAAATTTCAGCTTCAAATTTAAAGCTAGGATTTAGCTTAGCTAACTTTTCGCGCTCGCTAGCTGATATATAGACCTTTGTGCCCTCAAGCACCGCTATGCCAGCATCCACGATGCAGTTATCGCCAAGAGGTACGCCTGTGACTGAGTTTGCGCCAAGCAAGCAGTGTTTGCCGATGCTTACAGGGTTGCCGTTTGTGCCACTTAGCACGCCAAGTATGCTAGCTCCGCCACCTACGTCACTACCCTCGCCAACTACGACAGAGCTACTAACTCTGCCTTCAACCATAACGCCACCAGTTGTACCTGCGTTAAAGTTAATATAGGCAGCACCAGGCATAACGACTGTGCCAGGATACACGGCAGCACCCATGCGAACCTTGGCTGAGTCTAAAATTCTCGTGTTATCAGCCGGAATGATATGGCTTAAAAATCTTGGGAATTTATCGACGCTAACGATCGCTGGGTATTCGCCAAACATCTTTAGAGAAATTTCATTTTCTCTTAGCCATTCAAGCTCGATTGGCGTATTTTGGGTAGTCCATGCAACATTTGGTAACACACCAAAAGCTCCATCAAGCACGATCGTCCTAGGTGCGACCTTGCCAAGTGAGATCAAGTAAAGCTTGAGATATACGGCCTCCACGCTAAGTGGTTTTGCATCATCAAACAAAAACACAAGTTTAAATTTATTCTCATTTAGTTCAAGATCATCATCAAATGCCATTTTTACGGCATGCAAATTTTGTACATTTTTATGAGAGCTTATCTCTTTTTCAAAGACGCTAAAGAGCTTACTGGCTTTTTTCACTACTTTTGGCGTAAGATCAGCTACAAATTCAGAGCCATTAAAATCAACCTTAACATCACATTTTTGCAAAGCATAGATATAAGCAGCTGCGCTTAAAAAGCTCTCTTTGTAATTTACAACAGCAAAAGTCGCTTGCAAAATTTTATCTGTATTTTTTTGTCCGCGATCGATCCTAGCGATACCAAAAGCAAGCGGATCTTTGTAGCCATCTTTTTTTCTAAATTCTTCAAAAAATTCCTTAAATTCATTTGCATCTTTAAACTCTTTAGACATCTATTCTCCTTTAAATTTTTTCTTAGTCTAGCCAAAAATGGATAAAAATTTTATGATTTTAAGTCCATTAAAATTTTAAATATTTTTATATTTTTAATAATGATTAATCTTATCATAAAGCAAATTGCAATAAGATTTTGCAAATTTAAAGAAGGAGTTTAAATGTCAAATTTAGTAACAAAACCTAGATTTGCTCTGGCTGCGTTAATCGGCCTTATCGCTGGTGTTGTCTCAGCCTTTGTCAAATGGGGAGCGGAATTTCCACTTCCTCCAAGAAGTCCGATGGATATGTTTAACGCTGCTTGCGGACCAGAGAGTGCCATTAGAGCAGCCGATGCGATCGATTGCTCTAGAAATTTCTTAAATCCGCCTTATGTATTTTTAAGGGATTATTTGGGAGTGGTCGATCCAAATGCCGCTATTTACGAGTTTGCAGGGCATGCGTTTAACTACGTAATGATGACGCATATATTGTTTTCGATAGTTTTCGCGGTTGCTTATTGCGTTTTGGCTGAGAAATTTCCAAAGATTACAATATGGCAAGGCTTACTAGTTGGCGTTATCGTAAATATCGCTGTTCACGTGATCGCACTACCTATTTTGGGGCTTACTCCACCACTTTGGACACTTCCTTGGTACGAGCATGTATCTGAATTTGTCGGCCACATGATATGGTTCTGGTCGATAGAGATCATCCGTCACGACCTAAGAGCTAGGATCACAAAAGAAAAAGATCCAAGTGATTATTGCTGCTGCAACGCATAAGTGCAAGTTTCTGCTGTTTTGGGCTAAAAACCTAAAACAGCAACCAAATTTATCTCACCGTTTAAAAGCAAATTTTATCCATGATTAACACTCCTGGCTAAGCTCCAAATTTTCTAAACGAAGTGGCTTTTCACCTTCAAAAATCACCCCAATACCAAAAGGCTCACAAATATCAAGTGCACCCTCAGCAAATCTCATCAGCCACTGCTTATCACGCACATAAAAAGTGCATTGAGGCGAGCTAAAAGGCAAATCGCAGACTGGCACGTCAAGTAATTTAAGCTCGTCCTTGCTCAAAAGGCATTTCTGTTTAAGCTCATCTTGTAAAAATGTAAGCGCATCTTTTATGTGCCGGTCGATATCCTGAGCGATACGCTGCACAAGCAAAATCGTCTCATCATCCACATCTGCCCCATTTGCCGAGATAAGGCAAAAGAGCACTTGGCCAAAAATTTCGCTTTTTAGCACCGTCTGGGCATACCAAATAAAGCCCTCATCTGTTGCAACTTTTTCAAGCTTGCCAAATTTCAAAGTCATTTTTTATTCTCATTTTTGTGGGTTTGCTACTCTTACGAAAAAGAGCGAAATTTAAGCAGATTTGCAGTGAGCTAAAATTTATCATCTAAAATAGAGATAGCTTGTAAATTTGCCCTTTTAGCATAAACCAAAAGCTAAATTTACAAGCAAATTTTCAGTTTTTCTCGCTATTTAGAAGCAAAATTTCTCATCAGTGCCATTTTGCTTGCGCATAGCTTTAAAGTTAGCAAGATTATCTTTATCTAAAAAGTAATCTTTCTCTTTTTTATTGCGGGCTTCTAGCTTTTCTATGCCTTTTGCAAGGGCTGCTTTTCTATCTTCGTGAGGAGAGCTAAATTCTGGCGAGAACATCGCTTCATAGGCATTTTTCTTAGTCCATTCAAGCGCTTTATCAGCGATATCTTGTTGCTTTTTGATATCGCAAAATGCATAAGGATTGACCACGTCGCCAACAAGCTTCATAAACGCCCCTATCGCGGCCACCACGTCAGTAAATTTCTCGCCCTCCATGTCTATAACGCCTCTTAGCAAGATCGCGCGATTTTTTGCCGCATAAAACCAAAATACCGCATCATCGCGAAGTCCTAGATCATAAGCACGAGCTGAGATAACAAAAAGAGTTATCGGAGAGACCATTTGCGGGGCGTCTTGCACGATCTTTTCTGCTTTTTTGAAGTCTTCTATCTTACCACTTAAGAGCAAGTTATCGATCTTATCATAAACCTTTACATACTCGACCTTACCGGCATTTGCCGAGTAGTACGGCGTCACATAAATATCGATACTCCTCACCTTACCGTCATTTGCGGCTGCACTACCTATGCCAAAGCAAAGTGCCATCAAAAATTTTAAAAATTTCATTTAAATCCCTTGATGTGTGAAATCTATAATTATTTTAACTAAAAGATATTTAAATGTTGTCTATAAATTTGAGTAGAAAAGTCCGCAAATTTGAGGCGGACTTTGTAAAATTTAGTTTTTAAAACTATGAATAGGTGCTGGAATTTGCCCACCACGAGAGATGAAACTAGTCGAAGAGGCTCTATTTATCCTCATCACAGGCGCTCTACCAAGAAGTCCGCCAAACTCGATCATATCGCCCTCTTTGCCTAGCGGTATAATGCGAACAGCCGTTGTTTTTTGATTTATAACACCGATAGCCGCCTCATCAGCGATCATCGCAGCTATGCTCTCGCTTGGTGTGTCAGCAGGTATAGCGATCATATCAAGACCAACCGAGCATATCGCGGTCATCGCTTCAAGTTTTTCTAAATTTAGTGAGCCAGCGCGCACCGCCGCTATCATACCTTCATCCTCAGAAACTGGGATAAACGCACCGCTTAAGCCACCCACTTGATTACACGCCATGACGCCACCTTTTTTTACTGCGTCATTTAGGAGAGCGAGTGCCGCAGTCGTGCCGTGCGTACCAACAGCCTCAAGTCCCATCTCCTCAAGCACACGAGCCACCGAGTCGCCCACAGCTGGTGTTGGAGCAAGGGATAGATCGACGATACCAAATTTAACCCCAAGTCGCTCGCTCGCCATTTGGCCAACTAGCTGGCCGATACGCGTGATCTTAAATGCCGTCTTTTTAACAGTCTCAGCTACCACGTCAAAGCTCTCGCCACGCACCTTTTCAAGGGCTCTTTTTACAACGCCAGGGCCTGAAACGCCCACATTTATCACCACATCGGCCTCGCCCACGCCGTGAAATGCACCAGCCATAAAAGGATTATCTTCAACTGCATTTGCAAAGACAACAAGCTTCGCACAGCCCATCTCAGATGCTGCTGCTGTCTCTTTTATAATGCGTCCCATATCACGTACCGCGCTCATATTTATGCCAGTTTTCGTTGAGCCGACATTGACACTTGCACATACTTTTGAAGTCTGGGAAAGTGCTTGCGGGATAGAATTTATCAAAATTTCATCGCCCTTTTGATATCCCTTTTGAACTAAAGCTGAAAAACCACCTATAAAATCAATACCAACCTCAATAGCCGCTCTATCAAGCGTCTTTGCGATCATCACGTAGTCTTTTGCGTCCGTTGCGGCGCCAATTATCGAGATAGGCGTCACGCTCACTCTTTTATTGACGATTGGTATGCCTAGCTCAGCAGAAATTTCATTGCCCACTTTGACTAGGTCTTTGGCTTTAGTGGTGATTTTTGCGTAAATTTTGTCACAAGCTTTGTTGATGTCAGGATCGATGCAGTCAAGCAAACTAATGCCCATCGTGATCGTTCTGATGTCAAAATTTTGCTCTTCGATCATCGAGATCGTTTCGGTTACGTTTTTGATGTCCATTGTTTTTCCTTAGATTGTATGCATCGCATCAAAGATAGCAGAACTTTGGATATTTATCTTTACTTTTAGGCTCTCTCCAAGCTCGTTAAGCTCTGCTCTTAAGGCCGTAAAGTCTTTATTTTCATCGCTTGAAACCACCGCCATCATCGTAAAAAACTCATCTAAAATAGTCTGTGAGATATCATCTATGTTTAGCCCTAGCTCGCTAAGCTTTGCTGAGACGCCAGCAACGATGCCGACTCTATCTTTTCCGACTACGGTTACGATCGCTTTCATATTTCCTCCTGTTAAATTTTAAATGATTGCATTTTGGCTCCAAAATTTAAGCCAAGCATCAAGCAAAGCTAAATTTTGGTAGCCAACTTCAAACTGGCAAATTTTAAAATTTGCTCTAAATTTTATCTTTTGTAAATTTTACTTCGAGCAAGCACTCTTGCCGTCATTTACTGGCTGGATCGCTGAGTTATCAGCTCCGCCATCACTATTTATATTTTCTATCACTTCCCAAAGTCTAGCAGCCGCGCTCTCGTAGCGTTTTGCAGTGACTGAGTTTGGCTCGTAGAAGCTAACTGGCTTACCATTATCTCCACCCACGCGAACAGCTGGCTCGATAGGGATTTCAGCTAAAATTTGCGTGTTGTAAGCTTTTGCCACCTCTTCAGTCGTGCCTTTGCCAAAGATGTCATACTCTTTGCCATTATCTGGGCAGATGAAACCGCTCATATTTTCGATGACGCCAGCGATTGGGATGTGGAGCTTCTCAAACATATCAAGCGCACGCTTGCTATCGTCAAGCGCTACAACTTGTGGCGTTGTGACGCAGACACCTGCCGTTACTGGTACGCTTTGAGCTAGAGTTAGCTGCGCGTCTCCCGTTCCTGGAGGCATGTCAAGAAACAAGACATCAAGCTCGCTCCAAAGCACGTCTTTTAGCAGCTGCTCGATCGCTTTCATGATCATCGAACCTCTCCAAATAAGACTCATACCTTCTTCCATCAAAACGCCCATACTCATCATCTCAACTCCGTGGCTAAGTATAGGTTTTAGCTTGTTACCAACGACTTGTGGCTGGGTATTTACTTCGCCGAGCATTCTTGGGATGTTTGGTCCATAGATATCAGCGTCTAAAATTCCCACTTTTTTGCCTAGTTTTGCCATTGAGATGGCTAAATTTAGCGTTGTGGTTGATTTACCAACGCCACCTTTTCCAGAGCTTACCATTACGAAATTTTTAACTTGCGGCGCAATATTTTTACCACTTTGAGTGTTACTTTTCTCCTCAGGTATCTTTGGCTGGATCAAATTTAGCACATACTCATTTGAGCCCATGACACGTTTGATGTCCGTTTTTAGCTCGTTTGCAACTTCTGGGCTTGAGCTAACTATCTCGACTTCTATTGTAATTTTATCGCCGATTTCTATATTTTTTACAAAGCCAAAGCTAACTATATCTTTTTCAAAACCAGGATATATAACACCTTTTAGCCTATTTAAGACCTCTTCTTTATTTAACATTTTTCTCCTTTTTCTAGATCTTTTGAAATTTTATATGCACAAAATTTTGGTCCGCACATCGAACAAAAATGAGCACTCTTAAACACGTCTTCTGGCAAGCTCTCATCGTGAAGCTCTCTAGCCTTTTTTGGATCAAAGCTAAGCTCAAACTGCTTGTTCCAATCAAATGCGTATCTTGCATCACTCATCGCATGATCTTTTTCGATAGCTCCAGCTTTGCCAAGCGCGACGTCTGCGGCATGAGCTGCTATCTTGTGAGCTACGATGCCCTCTCTTACATCATTTTCGTTTGGCAAGCCAAGGTGCTCTTTTTGCGTCACGTAGCAAAGCATGCTAGCACCGTGATATGCTGCCATTGTGCCACCGATCGCCGAGGTGATATGATCGTATCCTGCACCTATGTCTGAGACAAGCGGCCCAAGCACGTAAAATGGGGCATCATGGCAGAGCTCTTGTTCGATTTTCATATTATACTCAATTTGATTTAATGGCACATGGCCAGGACCTTCAATCATCACTTGCACATCTTTTTCCCATGCACGAAGCGTTAGCTCTCCAAGCACCTTTAGCTCGCTAAGCTGCGCCTCATCTGTCGCATCAAAAAGACATCCTGGGCGAAGTCCATCACCAAGTGAGAGCGAGACATCATATCTTGCGCAAATTTCTAAAATTTCATCAAAAATTTCATAAAATGGATTTTGCTTATTTAGCTTTGACATATAGCTTGCACTTAAACTACCACCACGGCTTACTATGCCCATTTTTCGCTTTTTGACAAGCGGCAAAAACTCACGCAAAAAGCCAGCGTGTATCGTAAAGTAACTAACTCCTTGCTTTGCTTGTTTCTCTAGCACGCTTAAAATTAGCTCATTTGTGATATTTGTAACCTCTTTTGCCTCTTTTAAAATTTCATACATCGGCACAGTTCCAACTGGCACGCTTGAATGCTCTATGATAGCGCTTCTAATGGCATCCAAATCGCCATCCGTGCTTAGATCCATAACCGTATCAGCGCCAAATTCTAAGCAAATTTCAAGCTTTCTAAGCTCTGCGCAAATGTCACTGCTTAGGCTTGAGTTGCCGATATTTGCATTAACCTTTGTCTTTAGTTTTCTGCCTATGCCCATTGGCTTTAAATTTATGTGATTTACATTTGCTGGGATAATGATCCTGCCATTTGCCACCTCGTCCATCACTAAATTTTCACTCACTCCCTCGATCTTTGCCACATAGCTCATCTCCTTTGTGAGCTCACCTCGCCTAGCATAATACATCTGCGTCTTTTCTCTCATGAGTAGCCTTTTAAAAATTTATAAAAAAGCTAATTTTAGTCCTTTTTATATTTGAACTAACTAAATAAATCTAAATTTCTACTCTTTTTTAAAAAGATTTTTTCAAGTTTTAGAATGTATAATTCCGTAACAATCTTCAAAGGAGCTACCTTGCTTGATATCTCACTTATAATGCTTGGAGCTGGAAATTCCAGCCGTTTTGAGCTACCTGTAAAGAAGCAATGGCTTCGTATAGGCAGTGACCCACTTTGGCTATTTGCCACTAAAAATTTGAGTAACTTTTACACATTTAAAGAGATCATCGTCGTTAGTAAAGAGTGTAAATATATGTCTAAATTTGCTCCACATTATAAATTTGTTGATGGCGGCGAGACAAGACAAGATAGCCTAAAAAACGCTCTTGAGCTAGTAAGTAGCGAATTTGTCCTAGTTAGCGACATCGCGCGCCCTTGCATATCAAGCGAGCTTTTTCACAAAATTATAGAGGCAGCAAGTCAGGCTGATTGTGTAGTTCCGGCGCTAAAGATCGCTGACACTGCTTATCTTGGCGAAAACGCTATCGATAGAGAAAAGGTAAAACTTATCCAAACACCACAACTCTCTCGCACAACACTTCTTAAAAAAGCTCTTGGCGGCGGTGAAATTTACACAGATGATAGCTCAGCTATGAGAGCCATTGGCGCAAGCGTTTGGCAAATTTTAGGTGATGAAATGGCAAGAAAGATCACTTACAAAGAGGATCTTGCCAAAATTTCTGCTTTAAAAGAGCCCGAAAATGAAGTCTTTGTGGGAAATGGCTTTGATGTGCATGAGTTTGAAAAGGGCCGTCCTTTGATTCTTTGTGGCGAGAAGATCGACTATGAGTTTGGGCTAAAAGCACACAGCGACGGCGACGTGGCACTTCATGCGCTAACTGACGCTATCTTGGGAGCTGCTGGACTTGGCGATATAGGCGAACTTTTTCCTGATACAGATGCTAAATTTAAAGATATTAGCTCCATTTACTTGCTTGAGGAAGCTTACAAAAGGGTGCAAAGCGTGGGTTTTGTGCTAACAAACGCTGATATCACGATAATGGCACAAAAACCAAAAATTTCAAAACTAAAGTCAAAAATGGAGGCAAATATCGCAAAAGCTCTAAATTTAAATCAGAGCCGCATAAATGTAAAGGCAACGACTACTGAAGGGCTTGGCTTTGTTGGCAGATGCGAAGGGATCGCCGTAATGGCAAGTGCAAGCCTTAAATTTTACAACTGGAAGCAAATATGAAAATTTTAATAATAGAAAACGAAATTTACTTAGCTGGCTCGATGGCTAGTAAACTAGCTGATTTTGGCTACGATTGCGAGATCGCTAAAAGCGTAAAAGAAGCGTTAAAGTTTGAAAATTTTGATGTAGTGTTACTTTCTACCACACTTCCAGGGCAGGATTTTTACCCTGTTATCGAAAAATTTAAAAGCTCTATAATCATTTTACTCATCGCTTATATCAACAGTGACACTGTGCTAAAACCGATCCAAGCAGGTGCGGTTGATTACATCCAAAAGCCATTTATGATAGAAGAGCTAGTTAGAAAGATAAAGCATTTTGAGGAATTTAGAAATTTCAAAAATGAGATCAAAAACTATGAAAGCTACGTAAATTACGCTTTAAAAGAGTATGAAATTTCTAGCTTTGAAGCAAAAAAGATAAAATTTCCACTGCTTTTAAAATCAAGCAAAAGCGGATACAGCGATAAATTTATATTTAGCTACGTAAAAGCTTGCAAATTGCCATTTTTATTTTTAGGCAAAGCCTGTTTCTCTGAGCTTGAAAAGGCACTAGTCAAAAATGGTGATGAGCTAATCTATATGACAAATTTAGAGGAGCTAAAACAAGAAGAAAAAGAGAAAATTTTAGAAATTTGCAAAAAGAAAAAGGTCGCGATCTCAACTAGCGACTTTACGCAAAAAGCACCATTTGACGAGTTTGAACTCTCAGGACGCGATAAAAATTTCAATATCGATGAGATCGTTACGATCGATGAATACATAAAGTACATAATCGTTAATTATCAAGATAAATTCCCTGATACAGAACTTAGCAAGAAGCTTGGAATTTCTAGAAAATCACTTTGGGAAAAGAGAAAGAAATATGACGTCAGCAAGAAAAAATAGCGAAATTTCTATAAATACCGAAGTTTTTGGTGCTTTGGAGCTAATAAAAAATAAAATTCTCTCAGATTATGACTCGCTGATGGATGATGAACAGATAAAAGAGGTGAGTAAGAAAGGCTATTTTAATGGTGAGCCGATGCCGTATTCTTTTGGATTTGCTCCATTTGGCGAGCTAAATCAAAATATTGCCAGCAAGCTTACTCCTGGACAAAAGGTAAATCTAAATCTTGATGGTAAGATTGTTGGGCACATCAATGTTGCCAAGGTCTTTAAATTTGACGAGAACATGAGAGCTAAAAATATATTTTTAGCAAACGAAGCTAGCAATGATAAAGAGCTAAATTTAGGCAAATACGGCATTAGTGGCGAATTTGAGCTTTATGATGAAAGTATGCAAATAAGCAAAAACACACTAAATGATCTAATAAAAGAAGATGGCGCTAAAAAGATAACAGCGGTCTTTTTAACGGCTGATCCATTTAATAGAGCTCACGAGCGCCTTGTTAGAATGACTATTGACAAGGCTGATTTAGTAATCATTTTTTTAATACGAACACGCGAAGAAAAGCACGTTGATTACGAGATTAGAAAGCAAGTGCTAGATTATTTTATACAAAATTATTTGCCGACAAAAAAGGTCTTTGTCTTTGCTCTAAAAAATACGACTCTTTTTAGCTCACACGCAAACCCAACACTTGAGTGCATCGCTGCTTCAAGATTTGGAGCAAATAAGCTAGTCATCGGACAAAACCACTCAGGAATTGGAATGTTTTTTGATCACAATGAAGCTCATACGATTCTTGATATTTATAAAAATGACCTAAATTTAGAGGTAATCGTACTGCCAGAGCTAGTTTATTGCAACAAATGCAAGACACTAGTTAGTACCAAAAGTTGCCCACACGGACAACATCATCAGATCAAATATCATCCAGATGTTATCAAGGAGCTGCTATTTAACGGCATTATGCCACCAGCCATTCTTGTGAGGCCAGAAATTTCTGCACTAGTTTTAAGCAAACTCTTTACAAATCGCTTCAAAGACGTGCAAAAGCTTTGCGATGATCTTTTTGTAAATTCAGGACTACTTGAAAACAAAACTGACCGTGACTTTTACGAAGAGCTTATGAAGCTTTATCAAACATCATCGATGACTTAAGGAAATTTATGCAAAAACTATTTTTAACTTTTTTTGGATTTGGACTTTTACCAAAAGCACCTGGCACTTGGGGTTCTATCGCTGGTGCTGTGGTAGCTTATTTTGTGCTTTATTTTTTATCATCAACCACGCTTTTTCTAGCTAGTATTTTGCTCTTTTTGATAAGCATTAGCGTTATAGATGATTTTGAAAAAAAGGTAAATTCGCACGACGAGAGCTTTATTGTGATCGACGAAGTTGCTGGAGTTTGGCTTGCTGTCGCCATTAGCGGAGCTACGATTTCTCAGCTCATACTCTCGCTTGTACTTTTTAGAGTACTTGATATTAAAAAGCCTTCGATAATAGGTAGGATCGACCGCAATGTAAAAGGTGGCCTTGGCGTAATGGGCGATGATATGGTAGCTGGCTTTTTTGCTGGAATAATTAGCGCAATAATATACGGGGCTGCTATAAAATTTGGCATAACTTTGCCGTAAAAAGATAGATTTTTGGCAAAGTTATATAGGCTTAAGTATATTTTATATAAATTTTAAGCAAGTCCTAGCTCATTTAAAACAGAACTTAAATTAACCGAGCTACTACTCTTACTATTAAGATTTTTTTGCTTCTCTAGCAGAGCTTGATTAGCAAGTGCTACATTTAGCTCTTTGCGGTAATCACTTAAAATTTTATCCATTATCTTAAGCAGCTCATTTTTTTGATCCTGTGTTTTTGCGGGATCATCTATGCCTAGAAGTTCAGTTAGCTCCTTTTTCTTTTGGGCTATTTTCTCTTCTATCTTGTTAGAATTTAGCTCACTTATAAAACCAACTGCGCCGATCTCAGTAAGCCTTTTTTTAAACTGTTCAATCTTATCTGAAATTTTTGCATCGCTTGCGATTTTATCCATAGCAAGGCTTAAAATTTCATCAAAACTATTTTTTTTATCCTTAGTTTTGCTTGAGCCTGATTGCAATAAATAATCGATTATGTCGTTATTTTGTACCTTCATATATCTCCTTTTGCTGTATTGAGATATATTTTATAAGCAAGATTTATTCCTAAAAGTTAATCTCTTTGGCTGTTTTTGATTTTTGTAAGATAAAACTAGCAAACTCATCACTAAAATTTGGGCACCAAACAACCTTGTAGAAGCTAAAATTTAGCTCTTTTGCAATCTTTGCGTACTCAATAACTAGCTCAAAAATGGTCTCAGAGTTATCAATACAAAAAGAGAGAGGATAGATAAGAGCCTTTTTACTCTTACTCTTTACCAAAATTTCATTTAGTGAGGGTTCTAGCCATTTTACAGGCCCAAGACGCGATTGGTAGGCTAAATTTATCTCTTTGAAGTTTAGTCCACTATCTTTTATCATTTTGCTTAAAATTTGCACATGCTCATTTATATGCTTTTCGTAGACATCGCCTTTATCGATAATTTTTTGAGGTAATGAATGAGCCGAAAAGATAAGCTCCACATCGCTTACATCTATATTATTTATGGCTTCGTTTATATGTGAGATTATGATTTTATTATAAATTTCATCATCATAAAATGGCCCGCAAAGCAAAATTTTAGCCTTTACGCCTAACTCATCTTTTGCTTTTTTAAAATCATCTAAACTCGAAGTTATCGTAGTTTGTGAATGATGAGGATAAAGTGGCAAAAGCACTATCTCATCAAAATTTTCGTATTTTTTAAGCACATCTTTTGCAAATGGTGAAGTATAGTTCATCGCAAAATCAACTGCATCAAACTCATTTTGTAAGCTTGAAATTTTATCGCAAAGCTTAGCTGTAAGCTCGCAAATAGGCGATTTGCCACCTATTTGTTCGTAGTTATGCTTAGCCGTTTTTAGCCTACCTTTTGTGATCATAAAAGCTACAAATTTTCTTAAAAATTTATTCTTTATACCCAAAATATAAGGGTCATTAAACATATTTTTTAGAAAAATTTCTACATCAGCAAGGCTATTTGCCCCACCCATATTTAAAAGCAAAAGTGCCTTTTTCATCAAAACAACTCCTTAATTTTTATCGCATCATCAATGCTTGAAAGCTCGCTACTTTCGCTGCTTTGACAAAGATCATAAAAGGCATCATATTGGGCTTTTATTTCATTGTTTAAAGGATCGGTTTTTAAATTCATCTGACCATTTTCATTTACTCTGTGAAGTTTGTAATCAATAAGATCGCCAAAATAAACACCTTCTTTGGCATTTACTTCTATTTTAAAACGTTCTAATGAACCACAAAAAGAATCAGTAATACTCACCAAAATTTGATTTTTCATTTTAATGTTAATTCCAACATTATCACATATTTTGGTATTGGTTTTATTTGCCTGAGTATAAAAAAAGCTACAAATTTCACTATCTACTAAATTTTTCGCAAGGTCTATATCGCAAAGCGAAAGTTCGTTTATAATATTTCCCTCACAAAGTGGCTTAAAATGCGCAATTGAAATGCTATAAATTTCTTCTTCTTTTAAAAGTGCCTTTTTTAATGAAACGATAGTTGGATTAAAACGCTCATCAACGCCGGTGCAAACTCTTACTTTATTTACCACTGAAGCATATTTTATCTCTTTTAGCTCGCTTACACTTTTAAATATCGGCCTTGAAATCAAGATATTTTGGCAATATTTTGCACACTGACAAAAGGCCTCTACTATCTCATGTTGAGGCAGACAAAGTACGACAGCTTGCGGCTGGGCTACTTCTATAAATTTCTTAAACTCATCAAAAAACGGAGCTCTGCAAGCATCATCTCTATTTTCTTTATCAAAAACCCCACAAACTTCAAATTTGTCAGAACGCCTCAGCTCCATATAGTGCCGCTTGCCAGCTAGATTGTATCCAACAATGCCAATTTTGAGTTTCACTAAAGACCTTTTAGTTATAAATTTTTAGGCTATTTTAATTGCAAATCGCTTTTAAACAAATAAATTTATAAAATATATTAAGCAAAAATTAATTTTGTATTTTTTTATAAATTTACAAACGATTTTTAGCTAAAATCAAGCAAAATTTAAAACTAACGAGGATAAAAATGCAAAATTTAGATATAAGAAAGGCGTATCTTGATTTTTTTAAATCAAAAGGTCACGAAGTCGTAGCTTCTGCACCACTCGTGCCAAATGATGCAACGCTACTTTTCACAAACGCTGGTATGGTGCCATTTAAGAGTATTTTCACAGGCGAAGTGCCACGTCCAACACCACCTATCCGCACTAGCTGTCAGACCTGCATAAGAGCTGGCGGAAAGCACAACGACCTAGATAACGTCGGCTACACAGCGCGCCACCACACATTTTTTGAAATGCTTGGAAATTTTAGCTTTGGCGAATACTTCAAAAAAGAGGCGATCGCTTACGCTTGGGAATTTGTAACAGAAGTACTAAAACTACCAAAAGACAAACTTTATATAACCGTTCACGAAAGCGACGATGAAGCATTTGAAATTTGGAGTACTCACATCGCAAAAGAGAGAATTTACCGCTTTGGCGATCATGATAACTTCTGGCAGATGGGCGATACTGGACCATGCGGCCCTTGCAGTGAAATTTTTTACGATCAAGGTGCTGAGCACTTCAATACACCTGAAGATTACATGGGCGGCGACGGTGATAGATTTTTAGAGATTTGGAATCTTGTTTTCATGCAGTATGAAAGAAGCGCTGATGGCAAACTAAGCCCACTACCAAAGCCAAGCATCGATACAGGCATGGGACTTGAGCGTGTTACTGCTATCTTGCAAGGTAAATTTAGCAACTACGATAGCTCACTTTTTATGCCGCTAATTAACGAAGTAGCAAAGCTTTGTGGCAAGCCATACGTCTATGAAAGTGGCGCTAGCTACCGCGTCATAAGCGATCACATCCGCTCGGTCACATTTTTGCTGGCTCAGGGCACGACATTTGATAAAGAAGGCCGTGGCTACGTGCTTCGCCGCATCTTACGCCGTGCGATCCGCCATGGATACTTGCTAGGCATAAAAGAGCCATTTATGTATAAGCTTGTCGATAAAGTTTGCGAGCTAATGGGCGAGCACTACACCTATCTAAATGAGAAAAAAGCGGCTGTAAAAGAGCAGATCAAGCTTGAAGAAGAGAGATTTCTAGCGACTATTGCTAGCGGTTTGGAGCTATTTGAGAGCGAGCTTAAAAATACAAAAGAAATTTTTAGCGGAGAGGCTGCGTTTAAGCTTTATGACACATTTGGCTTTCCACTTGATCTAACAGCTGATATGCTTAGAGAAAAGGGTCTAAAGGTCGATGAGGCAAGGTTTGATGAGCTTATGAGTGAGCAAAAAGCACGTGCAAAAGCTGCCTGGAAAGGCAGTGGCGACAAGAGCGCGAAGGGCGACTTTAAAGAGCTACTTGAAAAATTTGGCGAGAATAAATTTATAGGCTACGAAGAGCTTAAGAGCAAAAGTAAAATTCTAGCCCTGCTTGATGAAGAATTTAAAAATGTAGATAGTTTAGATGCTGGCAAAGAGGGCTGGGTGATGTTTGACGTCACTCCATTTTATGCTCAAAGTGGCGGCCAGTGCGGTGATAGCGGTAAGATAGTAGGCAAAGCAAATGTGCTTGATACACAAAAATTTCATGGGCTAAATTTATCTTTAGTAAAAACTACCGTGGCACTAAAAGTTGACGACGAAGTAGAGCTTGAAGTTTCTAGCGATAGAGCAGAAACTGCACGTCATCACAGCGCTACACACTTGCTTCACGCAGCCCTTAGAAGCGTGCTTGGCACGCATATCGCTCAAGCTGGCTCAAACGTCGAGGCAGATAGGCTAAGGTTTGACTTCTCTCATCCAAAGGCGCTTACTAGCGAAGAAATTTCAAAGGTCGAAAACCTTGTAAATGAGTGGATCTTAAGCGGTGCAAATGCAAAAACGCAGGTTATGGAGCTTGAAGAGGCTAAAAAAAGTGGAGCTATCGCACTATTTAATGAAAAATACGCTGATAATGTAAGAGTCGTTAGCTTTGGCGACGTCAGCAAAGAGCTTTGCGGTGGCACACACGTGAAAAATATAGATGAGATAGGATCATTTTTCATCACAAAAGAGGGTGGCGTAAGTGCTGGCGTTAGGCGTATAGAGGCTGTTTGCTCAAGAGCTGCGCTAAATTTAGCAAGGTCTTTTAGAACAGAGCTTGATGAGCTAAAAGATGAACTAAAAAGCACTGAGCCACTAAATGCGGCCAAAAAGCTAAAAAATGAGCTAAAAGTTTTAAAAGATAAACTAAAAAATGCTAAAAATTCTCATGAGCTAGTCTATTTAGATATAAATAAAACCAAACTTTGCGTCACAAGCGTAGATGGTGGAGATATAAAAACCTTGATAGATGAGTTTAAAAATGAGCATGAAAGTGCTGCTATTTTGCTAATCCAAGCCGATGAGAGTGGCAAAATTTCTCTTGCAGCTGGAGTTAAAAATGCTCCTTTAAAAGCTGGTGCTTGGGTAAAATTTGCAGCACAAATCCTAGGTGGCAATGGCGGTGGTAAAGATGACTTTGCAACAGCCGGTGGCAAAGATGCATCAATGATAGAAGATGCGATAAAAGACTCACTTGAGTACGCAAGGCAAGCCTTAGAAAAATGAGTCATTACGATATAGCTTTTATAAAATTTGACCAAGTAGTACTATTTTTGCATGTATGCTTTGTAGCTCTTTTTGTGGGGCTACAAGCCGGTCTTGTGCTTGTTGGAAGTTACTTTATAAAAAATAAATTTGAAGACAAGGAACGCTATCACATCTTACTTCACATTATAAGACGCTTTGGCATTGCGATTTTCATACTAATCCTTTGCGTGATAGCTACAAGCATAGTTATAATTTTTGGATTTTATGATGCAAATTTGACAAATCCTATGGCAAGTGCGATGGTGGCAACAAAATGCGCAATAGAACTATTTTTGCTATTAAATTTAAGCTATATATTTTATAGATACAAAAAGGCCTTAAAAGCACTAAGATCGCATGAAATGATCGAGCTAAATGAGAGTTTGATCGTTATAATTTATTACTTCACACCGCTAAATTTATTAGCTTCTCTAGCAGCTATTTATCTTGGTATAAGCTATAAGGTGTTTTTATGATAACACTCGCTTCAAGCTCACCAACAAGGGCAAATTTATTAAAAGATGCTGGCATAAATTTCACTCAAATTTCTTTCCAGTTTGACGAGAGCAAGATAGAAAAAAATGTAAAGCCTGAAATTTATGTCCAAAATGTCGTAAAAGCTAAAAAAGAGCAATTTTTAAAAGAAAATATAGATCTTAAAAATTTGCTCTTTGCAGATAGCTGTGTGGCGTGTGGAGATAAAATTTTAGGTAAAGCAAAGGACGAAAAAGAAGCGATTGCCATGCTAAATTTACAAAGCGGTAACGAATGCAGCGTCTATACGGCGATGATATTTTTAGGCGAATTTGAGCTTATAAACGTAAGTAGAACTACGTATAAATTTAAAAAATTTGACGAGTATGACCTTAATGAATACATAAAGAATAATGAGTGGCAAGGTAAGGCTGGAGCCATGACGATAGAAAATTTTAATAAAAAATATATCATCTCCCAACACGGCGAAACCAGCACAGCCATGGGACTAAATTTAAAAATATTAAAGGCATTTTTATGAAATATATCTTGGCATTTATCTTTATAGTTGCCATTTCACTTGGCGGAGCATTTTTATATTTTTATTCACAAGTTAGATTTGATGCTTACGCTATTATTGATTATAAACCAAAGCTTACAACGCAAATTTTTGATAGAAACAATGAACTCATCGCAAATATCTTTGAAGAAAATAGAATTTACGTAAAGTATAACGACATCCCGCCGCGTGTCATAGAAGCACTCGTGGCTATTGAGGATACGAGCTACTTTGAGCATGGTGGCATAAACGTAGAAGCTATGGCAAGAGCTGCCATAAAAGATATCAAGGCTAGAAAGCTAGTAGAGGGAGCTTCAACACTAACACAACAACTCATTAAAAATTTGGCTCTAAGCCGTGAGAAGAAATTTACAAGAAAGATAAAAGAAATAGTGCTTGCCATGAAGCTTGAAAGCGAGCTTAGCAAAGAAGATATCATCGAAAGATACCTAAATCACGTATATTTTGGACATGGCTACTACGGCATAAAAACAGCAGCTGAAGGATATTTTAGAAAAGAGCTAAATGAGCTCAGTATAAAAGAGGTTGCCATGCTAGTTGGCTTGCCAAAAGCTCCAAGCACCTATGATCCTACAAAGCACCTTGACCTATCACTTAGCCGTGCAAATAGAGTACTTGAGAGAATGTATAGCATCGGCTGGATAAACGAGGACGAGTACCGCAAAGGCGTGCTTGAAGAGCCAGCAGTCTTTGACGATACACTCACAAGAAATAAAGCTCCTTACGTAGTCGATGAGATAATAAAAGAGGCTTCAAAGAAATTTGACGATATAAAGACTGGTGGCTATAAGATACAAAGCACAGTTGATCTAAATGTTCAAAAGATCGCTCAAGACGCTCTAGTCTATGGCTACAATGAAATTTTAAAGCGCGATAAAAAAGCAAATGCAGAAATCCTAAATGGAGCTATAGTAGTCACTCATCCACAAAGTGGTCAAATTTTGGCACTAATTGGCGGTATTGACTACGCAAAAAGCAGCTATAACCGCGCCACTCAAAGTAAGCGCCAGCCAGGATCAAGCTTTAAGCCGTTTATCTATCAAATAGCACTTGATAGCGGCTACTCAGTCGTTTCTCAAGTGGCTGATATCGCTAGGACATTTGACATGGGAAATGGCAAAGAGTGGACGCCAAAGAATTATAGTGGTGGCTTTCAAGGCTATATCACTATAAAATCAGCCATAACCCAGTCGCGCAACCTCGCAACCATAAATTTGCTAAACGATCTTGGCCTTAGCTCGGTTCGTAAACAGCTTACTGATATGGGCTTTAACGATATCCCAGAAAATTTATCTATCGCACTTGGAAGTTTTGGGATTTCACCACTTGATTTTGCAAAATTTTACTCGATGTTCCCAAATGAGGGCGAGATGGTTGAGCCAACACTTATTAAGCATATAGAAAATAGTTTTGGTGCGTCGATGGATTATGAACCACAAAGAAAGCAAGCGCTAAAACCAGAACAAGCATTTTTGATGACGACACTTCTTCAAAATGTCGTAAATAACGGTACTGGACGTAACGCTAAAATAAACGGTATCCAAATAGCAGGCAAAACCGGCACAACAAACAATAACATCGATGCTTGGTTTTGTGGCTACTCGCCTGACATCGAAGCGATAATCTGGTACGGAAATGATGACAACAGTCCTATGAAAAAGATTGAAGGCGGTGGTAGAACAGCCGCACCTGTGTTTAAGAAATTTATGGAAGGCTACATTAAGCTTTATCCTACTTTAAGACGTGCATTTGAGCAGCCAGATGGTGTTTATAAAGGCTATTATGGTGGCAGTGACGAATACTACACAAACGACTCACCACTACCTCAAAATATACCGGCAAATGACATCATACAAGATCAAGAAAATGATGGATTATTATTCTAGGAAGATAAGATGAGGATTAAAATTTTACTTTGTTTAGTAGTCGCAAGTATTGCATATGGCGCCAATCTAAATACAGCCAGCAAAAACGAGTTAATGGAGCTTGGTCTAAGTAAAGGCCAAGCGTTAAACATTATAAAATATAGAAAAGCCCATAAATTTAAAAGTATCAATGAGCTTGAAAGAGTCCAAGGTATTGGCTTTAACGATATGCAAAAAGTTAAAGAAAAACTTAGCATAAAAGAGAATGCGAAAGTCAAAAAAAATGAAGCAAAAAACTCCAAAGGCAAGAAAAAATAATCTTATTTTTTATTTAAATTTTCTAGCCATTTACACTTGAGTCCTATTATTATGGCTTTTTATAAAATAATCCACTCTTTTTTTATACTCTTTTTCTTATATTTGCAATTATTTTTATCTTAGTTTTTGTTGGCATTTAATGAGTTTAAATTAAGAGCAAAAATTATCTCATTTTCTATAGTTGCAATAGCTATCATATTTTCATTAACGCCTAAAATTTTTATACCATTTTTTAGAGAACACTCGAATTTAAGGACCGTATTGCTCCCATACTATCCCATCTACTCAGCTACAAAACTAGTAAAATCACTCACATAAAAACCACTACCTTTTACTTATGTAGCAGATGATGCGGTACTAGCTAATGATAAAAAGAAAATTTTAGTTTTGATAGTTGGCGAGACGCAAAGAAGCAGAAACTACTCACTAAATGGCTACGCCAAAAATGATACGAATAAATTTACTAAACAAAAAGGTGTGGTAAGTTTTACAAATTTCTACTCATGTGGAACAGCCACGGAGACTAGCGTGCCTTGCCTATTTTCAGACTTAAAGCGAGAAAATTTTAGCAACCGCGAAGCAAAAGCTCGTGAAAATTTAGTTGATATCATCAATAAACTTGGCATAAAAACATACTTTTTTGGCAACAATAGCGGCGGTTGCAAGGGCGTTTGTAATAATCTTGATCAAAACCATACTTCAGATCATCGAGCAGAAGGCTTTGACGAAGTGATATTTAATGAAGCAAAAAAGGTCATCGAAGATGCAAATTCCACCACCTTTATCGTGCTACATCTGCAAGGCTCGCACGGCCCTATCTACTACAAAGGCTACCCAAGCAAATTTAAAGAATTTACCCCAACATGCGACACTGCCGAGCTAAACAAATGTACACCAGAAGAGATAGCAAACACCTACGACAACACCATTTTATATGAGGACTATCTACAAAGCGAGCTAATAAACGCCCTTGAAGCAAGAAAAGATGAATTTAAAGTTGCCATGTTCTTTTTCTCAGATCACGGAGAGAGCCTAGGCGAAAACGGCATATATTTACATGGTCTGCCTTACTCCATCGCCCCAGATGAGCAAAAACACATCCCAGCCATCGTCTTTTCAAGCGATAGAGAACTTTTAAAAAGGCTAAAAATTAGAAAAAATGAAAGTCTTTCGCATGATTTTATATTTAGCTCAGTTCTTGGATATTTTGGAATAAAAACTAAGGCTTATGAGCCAGAATTTGATATCTTTAGGTAGTAAATTTAAAGCCAGCCTAGGCAAGAGCCTGAAGCTGGCGTAAATTTAAAAGCTGATCTCTTTTATATCAGCTACTTTTAGTATCTCACTATAAATTTGACCGATGATCGCGATGCGATTGTTTCGCACTTTCTCGTTTTCAACGTTTATCATAACTTTGTCAAAAAACTCATCGATCTGTGGTTTTAGGGCAAATAGCGCTTTTAGCCTTGGCTCATACGCTAGGCTCTTATTGACCGCTTTAAATGCATCATTTAGGGCTTTTTCAGCATCTATCTCAAAGAGGCTCTCATCGACCTTGCTAAATTTATCATCTTTTATGATGTTTGCAAGGCGCTTAAATGTCGAGAAATTCTCTCTAAAATTTGGCTCGCTTGAAATTTTAGCAAGTGCCTCTATCATCTTGGTTAGCTCCAAGATATCCTTTTCGCCGCTTTTTATGCATGCTTTTACGATAGAAGCGTTTGCGTCAAAGAAGGTGTAGAGCCTATCAAGGATGAAATTTATAAGCACTTCAACATCAAATTTTTTATAGTCTTTTGCGACATCTTCTAAAATTTCTTTTACGTTAAATTTCAAACTATGTGCCAAAACGATCTTTATCACGCCATTTGCCGCACGTCTTAGAGCGTATGGATCTTTGGTGCCGCTTGGGATTTTACCGATACTAAAGAGCCCCATTAGCGTATCAAGCTTGTTTGAAAGTGCCACAACCGAGCTAAATACCTTGCTTGGGCACTGTGCCTCCTCGCCGTCTGGCAGATACTGCTCTTTTATGGCCAAAACGACGTCTTCATCCTCATTTTTTGCCTTTGCGTAGTAAGCACCCATGATGCCTTGAAGCTCGGTAAACTCATAAACCATCTGCGTTGTAAGATCAGCCTTGCTTAACATCACAGCTCGCTCAAGCTTGGCTCCATACTCGCCAGCTTCTTTTTTGAGTAGTTCATCGTAGTTGCTGGCTAGTTTTTTAGCCACTTGTAGCTCTCTAAGCTCTTTTTCGTAGATACTTCCAAGCTCTTTTAGGTAGGTTATATTTTTTAGTTTTTCTGGGCCAAATTCGTGCGCTAGGTCGCTTTGCCAAAAGAACATCGCATCACTTAGTCTTGCTCTTAGCACCTTTTCGTTGCCCTTGATGATGAGCGAATAGTCCTGCGTTATGGCGTTGCTAACAACCACAAAGCCATTTGCCAGTTTGCCACCTTTAAAGACTGGGAAGTAGCGCTGATTTTCTTTCATAGAAGTGATGATGACCTCGCTTGGCACCTCCAAAAATTCCTCTTCAAATGAGCCAAGAAGTGCCGTCGGATACTCAGTGATCGCCACGACTTCAGCCAACAAGTCTTTATCGATCTCGATCTTTAGCCCACTTTTTTGGCTGATCTTTTCAAACTCATCAAGGATTATTTTTTCTCTCTCGTCTGCTTCAAGCACGACACCACGGCTCTTTGAGCCTTCAAAATACTCTTTTATATTTGAAATTTTTATCTTGTCGTAGCTGATACTTCTGTGAGGATAGGTAGAGTTACTGCTCTCTACGCCAAATTTGTTAAATTTAATGACCTCATCTCCAAGCAAGCATAAAAACGATCTTATCGGGCGGATAAACTCAAACTCACCGTTGCCCCAGCGCATAGACTTGCCAAAGCTAAGGCTCTTTAAAAACTCTTCAACCATCTCACCCATTATCTTAGCAACCAGCTCGCCCTTCACCTCTTTTTCGTAGTAAAGCACCTCTTTGCCGTCTATCTCTTTAAATTTAAGCTCACTATCATCTATGCCGCATTTATTTGCAAAGCTGAGTGCTGCCTTTGTAAATGCTCCGTCTTTTAGTGCTACTTGCTTTGGCGCACCGATAAAGCTAGCTACGCTGTCAGGCTGAGATTGTGGAAAATTCTCATGGAAAAAGACCAAACGACGCGGCGTATAATAAAATTTAAAAGGGCTTACAAGATTATATTTTTCAAGTACAGCCTGCCATTTAGCATTGATATTTGGCAGCTCCCTTAAAAAGGGTATCGCTGGAAGCTCCTCAACTCCAATTTCTAATAATAACTCTTTCATATTTCACTCTTTTTATTAAAATTTTCTCTTTTTTCTCTTACCATTTTTCTTACCCTCTCCTTCTCCTGTGACTGCAAAATGACGCCTCTTATCATAAAAATAAGAAATAAAACAAACACCGTAATCATAAAAATATCTAAAATTTGCACTCTCTACTCCACAATGATTTGGTTTTCTCTCTTGTAAATTTTAACTCTCGCGTTTTCAAAACTATACTCGCCATCTTTTAACTTTTTCTTACTATAAACCCTGATCTTACCGTATGGTGTATGCAGATAGCCCCTCTCTAGTCTACCCGAAATTTTAGCAAAGACATCGCCGCTTCTAGCTTCGCTTAATTGCGATGCATCTAGTAAATTTTCACTAATATCTTTTGTGCCATGCTCATTTATGATCTCATAATAGCTAACTTCAAGCGCATCTTTATAAATTTTCATTCGCCTTACTAAAACATCTAGCTCTTCGCCTACAATAACGCTATTTTTAGGATCATAAACATAAATTCCACGGTGATTTTTCGAGATAATAAAGCCATGTTTATCTTTTAAGATAACAACCGCTTTTTCAATCACGACTGGTACAGCTTCTGGATGATCAAAAAGTGTATCTACATCAGCCGTCTTATAGCTTTGTTCGCTTGTTTTTTTGTTGGCTTTGTTTTCATCTTTTTTAAAAATTTTACTTACAAATCCTTTTTTCACTGGACTTGGATCAGTTGAAATTTTAAACTTTAATGCAAAGTGATCCGAATAAAGGTCACTCTTTGCAAAGCCTTTTTCATCAACTGCAAAGCTTGGTTTAAAGACTTCAAAACTACCACCAACATAGCTTAGATCGCCATTTTCCATAAAACTAGGCGAAAGCAAAACATGATCGATCGCTCTTTTTTTGCCATGCACTGCGTGAGAATATCTATCTTTTGGCTCAAGCTCTTTATAAAGATCATAAAAATTTCTCGTTGCAATGATGTCATTTAGGATAGATTTTTGTCCAAAGGGCGAGTTAAAATCACCCAAAATAATTGCATTTTTCTCTTTACCCAGAGCCGTTCTTAGCGTTTTTTCAGCCTTTTTTTGCATATTTATGCCATTTTTATAAGTTGGAAAGTGATTTACAAATATGCTAAATTTCTTACCTTCTACCTCAAAAACAACCTTTAAAATATTTCTCGTCTTTACATTTGGAACTTTAAAAACTTCACTGCCACTTGGCTGTAACTTTGAAATAAGCCCAAGCCCAACAGGCGAGTTTTTCTCCTTTGTAAAGCTTACAAATTTATACTCGCTATCACTTACTAAGGCTTTTAAAACTTGCTCATTTTCGATCTCTTGAAGTGCGATAATGTCAGTATTTAGTGCATTTATGACTTGTCTTGTCCTTTGTAGTTTTGAATCAGCCGCCTCGCAGTCCCATTTTGATACGCCTACTTTAAAATCAAGATACTCGCTACCATCATCTTTGCAATCAAATAAATTTTGCACATTATAAGTTGCGATGCTAATTTCACTCGCAAATGCCACTAAAATGGTAAAAAACAAAGCAAAAACTACTCTCAAATTTCACTCCTAAAGTCAAATTCAGTGATATTTTGCCTGATCGCCTCATACGCGATAATGCCAGCACTCATAGCTAAATTTAAGCTCCTGCCCTCTTTTCCCATTGGTATGGTTATGGCGTTTTTAAAATTTATATCCATAAATTCTCTTGGCAGCCCAGTACTCTCGCCACCAAAAAATATAAAATCTCCTGGCTTAAACCTAGCCTCGTAGTAAAGCCTATTTGTCTTTGTGGTAGCGAAGAAAAATCTATCCTTGTGACTCAAGTTCGCTTCTAAAAATTCTTCCAAACTATCCCAAATTTTTGGATTTAAAATTTTCCAGTAGTCAAGCCCTGCTCGTCTAACAGCCTTTTCACTCAAATCAAACACGGTGGGTTTAACGATATGTAGCTTTAAATTTGCATTAACGCACATTCTACCGATAGCTCCAGTATTTTGCGGTATCTGAGGATAGACTAGGACTATGTTAAACATAAGCTTTCTTTGCCTTAAAAAGTGTTATAAACTAGCCTATTTTAGCCAAAATGGGCTTTTAAGAGTTTTAAAGACTAATCTTTTCTAGGCTTACGCTCGCTTAGATATTTTGAAATTTCAAGCTCTTGCCTACGTTTTATCTCTTTTGCAATTTCTTCGTTTTTAAAACCAGCTGATAAAATTTCCGCTACATCAACCTTCGCATCAAATTTTACCTCATAAATTCCAAGCTTCTTGGCACGCTCTATCCGCTCTTTATTATAAGCTCCAAGCCATGATTTTATGGGCATATTTAGAGCTATTTGCATTAGCTCTTTATCGATTGGCATGTACTTAAAATAAGGCTGCTTTAAGATAGAAAAGTAGCTCTTTGGCAGACGCATTTTCTCTAAAATTTCATTTGCGTCAAGCTCAAATTTGCCAAACAAAAGATACAAAAATAGCCTCTCATCATCCACAAATTCTCTAGCACTCTTAAGATCACTTAAAAACCCATCGTCCATAGAAATTTGCATACCAAAAATTTCTTTAAAAAGTCCAAGCTCAAAAAGATAGTAAGCTCCTTTTTCTAGATACTTTGCGCGAAAGAATTTAATAAGCTCAGTATTTATCCTATCTCTGCTTAGATGCTCCAAACTAAGGCTTTTCATAAGAGCTAGCGTCCCATCAGCTATGCTAAAATCAAGCCTCGCGCTAAACTGCACTCCTCTAAGCACCCTTAGTGGATCCTCTTTAAATTTTTCACTATCAATGTGCCTTAATGTCTTGTTTGCTAGATCTTGCTTCCCGCCGTAAAAGTCTAAAATTTCTCCATTAAAGATATTCATCATCATGGCATTTATAGTAAAATCTCGCCTAAGACTCGCCGTTTTTGGATCGTTAATATAGCTTACCGCAAAGTCTTTGTGTGAATTTCCAGTTTTGCTCTCGCTTCTTGGAAGCCCAATGTCGTAGTTTTTGTATTTATAGATGAAGTAGCTTTTGCCAACGCCACTCGCTCCAATGCTAGCCATTAGCTCATTAAATTTAGTAGGCTCAATGTCATAAACTTCGATGTCATAATCATAAATTTCTCGCCCCAAGAATGCATCTCTCACGCAGCCACCTACGAGATAGACACGTGAAGTAAATGGGGCAAATAGCGATCTAAAAAAGTCTAGCTCGCTATTTTTATAAATTTTATTCTTGATTTTTATCTCATTTTTTGAGCCATCTAATGGCTTATTTTGAGAGATTTTGGAGTCTATTTTCGATATTTGCAAGGGTAAATTCTAAAAATTTTGTCGTTAGTTCAAGCCTTGAAGCAAGATTTTGTTCACTAGTTTGTTTAAGCCCTTCAAAAAGCACTTCTATGCGTTCAGCAAGGTTTGCTAAGAAAATTTTCTCTTCGCTCACCTCTCTATTTTTTATTGGACTTACTGGTTCCTCTTTTACTTCAAACGCTTGCTCATTTTGTAAATTTGCCTCAACTTTTAGCTCGTTATTTAGCGCATTTTCATTATTCTCTATGGCCAAAAGCTCTTTTTTTAGATTCTCACGCTCGAGCTCTTCTTGCTTTTTACTTTGCAATGCTTCTATTTTCTCAAGCTCAGCGCTAACCTCACTGATTGCCATTCTAGCGATATCATCAAGCTTCATAATCTTATCAACCACCTTTTAAATTCATTTATCTCTTCATCACTTTTCATCGCTATAAAAAACTCTTTCATCTGCTCGTTTTTTATCGCTCGCTCTTTGCGAAGTCCGCTCAGACGGTTTATCGCGCTAAGGGCGTCTTTGTTTGATGGATCTTGCTTTAAGATATTTTTATAAATTTTAAGTGCATCATCTTTTAGCCCCTGAGCTTCGTAGATCAGTGCTTCAGTGATTGTGTTTTTCATTTTTTGATAAATCCTGTGATAACATCGCCTATCTCGCTAGTTGAGCAAATTTCAACCGCATTAAAAGCAGCGATGTCTTTTGTTCTGTAACCTTTTGCAAGTGCCTCTTTCACAGCATTTTCTATCGCATCTGCGGCTTCATTTTCACTAAATGCGTATCTTAGCATCATCGCTGCACTTAAAATGGTCGCGATCGGATTTGCTATGCCCTGCCCTGCGATGTCTGGTGCTGAGCCGTGTATTGGCTCATAAATTCCCACTTTACCGCCCATACTAGCGCTTGGCAAAAGCCCTATCGAGCCACAAACCATGCTCGCTTCGTCACTTAAAATATCGCCGAATAAATTTTCAGTAAGTATGACGTCAAAATTTGCTGGAGCTCTTACTAGTTGCATAGCTGCGTTATCTACATACATAAAGCTAAGCTCTACTTCATGGTAATTTTTAGATACCTCGCTAACGACTTCTCGCCAAAGCTGGCTTGTCTCAAGCACATTTGCCTTATCGACCATGCAGACCTTTTTCTTGCGAAGCATTGCTGTTTCAAAAGCAATCTTTGCGATGCGCTCGATCTCCATTTTAGAATAAACCATCGTATTAAACGCTCTATCTTCGCCTTTTTCACGTGGCTGTCCAAAATAAAGCCCGCCTGTTAACTCACGAACCACGACAAAATCAACGCCTCTTAAAACTTCTGGCTTTAGTGTGCTAGCATCCACTAGCTCATCAAAAACAATGGCTGGACGTAAATTTGCATAAGCTTCAAGCTCTTTTCTAATCTTTAAAAGTCCGCTCTCTGGCCTTAGATGTCTTGGCAAACTATCCCACTTCTCGCCGCCGATCGCTCCAAAAAGCACAGCATCAGAGCTTAGAGCAGAACTAAGCGTTTCATCTGGCAAAGGCACGCCAAATACATCATAAGCTGCACCGCCCATAAGCTTGTAGTCGTACTCAAATTTTATCCCAAACTCAGCACTAACAACATCTAAAATTTTTATCGCCTCATCTATGATCTCAGGACCGATACCATCGCCTTTTATAACACAAATTTTATATTCTCTCATTATTAATCCAACTTTACTTTTGCGTATTCTATAAGTCCGCCGGCGTTTAAAAGCTCTTGCATAAACGGCGGTATGGGGCTAAATTTATACTCTTTGCCGCTGGTTAGATTTACGACCGTGCCGTTATCTACGTCTATTTTTAGCTCATCGCCCTCGTTTATCTCGTCCGTTTCTTTGATCTCGAGTATCAAAAGTCCCGTATTAAAGCTATTTCTATAAAAAATTCTTGCATAGCTTTTAGCTATCACCGCGCCTATACCGGCAGCTTTAAGCGCGATAGGAGCGTGCTCGCGAGAGCTACCGCAGCCGAAATTTTCGCCCGCTACGATAATGTCGCCCTTATCTATCTTGGAGCTAAAATTAGGATCGGCGTCCTCCATTATATGTTTTGCTAAGATATTTTCGTCGGAAGTATTTAAGTATCTGGCGGCGATAATTATATCGGTATCGATATTGTCGCCGAATTTCCAAACTTTATTCATAGTTTCGCCTTTTTTAAATTTTCGAGATTTTAGCCAAAAGTAGCTAAATAATTCATCAAACGGCGAATAAAATTTGCGGCCTAAACGGCTAAAGGGCAAGGCAAAGGGCGCTAAACGCCCCTTTTATTTTTTTAAATTTAAAGAACACCTGCCTAGGAATTTACACGCCGGGCAAAAACCCGTAACGCCGACGATAATCGGGATTAACCCGATTAACGCCCAGTAGCTCTCGTAAAAATACCAAACCGCTACCGTAAAAATCAGCCCCAGTACGACCCTAATAATTCTACTTTTTACGCTTACCATATTTTTTACCTTTTCTTGAAAATTTTATAAAGTGGGCAGTAACCGTAATATCCCGTTAAAAGCGGAATTAGCCCGACCGTCCACAACCAGCAGTCGCAAATAAATCCGAAAATAAAAAACCAAATCGCCGCTATAATCAAACGTATAGTTTTATCTAAAACGCTCATTTTATCTCCTTTAAGCCAAAGCTTTTAGCATTCCGTTCATAACCATAGGTTTAAATCCGTAAATTTTAACCAGCCAACTCATATAGCTCTCTCTGGTAGCGCCGAAGCACTCTAACGTCGGAGCCGTTCCCTCCCAGTCGAACTCTACCATTATGGCCTTGCCGTATTTGGTGATAAAAGGGCAAGCCGTATATCCGGTAAATTTCTCGCTAGGTTCTTGTCCTTTTATCGTATCGGCTAAATTTTTAGCTAAGATCGGATACATTTTCCTAACGCTAGCCCCCGTTTTGCCAGACGCAAATCCGCAAATATCGCCGATACCGAATATATTTTTAAATTTTGTACTTTGCAGGCTGTATTTATCGACGGCTAGGAAATTTAGCTTGTCGCCCTCTTTAGTTAGGCCGGCGCGAGCTAAAATTTCGCTTCCTTTTTGCTTAGGCGGCAAGTGAAGCCAGTCGTATTTTACGTCGATTAGCTCGGACGCGATTTTATCTTCGCCGTTTTGCCTATACGCCGTCCAAAACTCGAAAGTGGCAGTATTTGAGCTTTTATCGACGGCTACGATTTGGTGGCGAAGATTAAATTTTATCTTTCTTTTTATCATTATTTGAGTCATAGCCGCGGCATAAGTCGGATCGCCGAAAAGTTTGCCGCCGCCGACGTAAAGATTAACGCTGCCTTTATCGCGGTTGCCGGCCAACCTCAGCCTATCTTCGCTCATGCATGTTACTTTTTTATTGGCGCCGCTGCATTTCATCGGGGTTTTTTGATCGCAAAATACCGCCGAGCCGCCGTTTTGAGAGAATTTTTTCATCAGCTCGTTGCTCTTTACGGCGCCTTGTAGAGTGTAGACGGAAGATATGTTGCCGCTCGTATCGTTAATATCCTCTAAGCTCAGACCTTTAACGGCCTCAAAGTCGTATTCCACGCCGCTTGCTACGATTAGATAATCATACCCCAGCTCGCTCCCATCGTCTAGGACGAGTAGATTGGCTTCGGGCTTTATTTCCGATACGTTTTTGCGTATCCACTCGGCTCCTTGCGGGATATAATCCGCTTTTTCGTAAACGACGTCGCTAGCTTCGTAAATTCCGACGGCGATTAGCGTAAAGCCCGGCTGGTAGTAAAATTTCTCGTCTTTATCCACGAGAATTACCTTGGCGTTAGGCATATCTCTTCTAAGTTTAGCCGCCAACGCGATACCGCTAAGTCCCGCGCCCATTATGACGATTTTAGAATTTATATCGTCGTTTTCGCCACCCGTTACCGAGCAACCGCTCATACTTGCGGCTAGCCCCACGGCCCCCATTAGCTTTAAAGCGTCTCTTCTTTGCAGTCCTTTCATAAATTCTCCTTTTAAACGAGTTTATGAAATGCTACCTAAAAACGGCCGTCCTCTCCGTAACAAAGTTACCTTAAAACGAGAATTTTAAGAAACAAGCCTTATTTCGCCGCGGCTTTGCGTTATTTGCCCGCTTCTCTCAAGCTCTTTTAGCACCCTAGATACCGCCTCTCTAGCGCTTCCTAGATGATTCGCCAGTTCTTCGTGAGTTATTTTTATAAAATTTTCGTTTAGGTTTTCGATGCTTTGGGATAAAAAATTCATAATCCGCACCGAAAGCGGCGAAAATAAAGCCTGTTCCATAACGTTTATGGTTCTGGCAAACCGATCGGCTACGATTTTTAGAGTAAAATTTAAAATGCTCGGATATTTTTCTTTAAGAGGTTTGTAAATCCGCGCCGGAATAACGATGATCTCGCTATCTTGCTCGATTTCGACGCTTACTTTATTTTCTAGCGAATTTATAGAACACGTATCGCACAGTACGCAACTCTCGTCTTTAGTTAGCCTAAATATCGTTATTTCCTTTGCGCTAGACGATACGAACGCCCTTAAAACGCCTTTTAGTATAAGGATAAATCCGAAGCAATCGTTTCCGGAGTAAAATATATCGCCCTTTTTTACGGTTTTTAGATACGCGTTAGCAAAGATCGCATTTAGATCCTCGCTTGCTAGATCGAAATTATTCGTAAACCTCTCGCGCAAAATTTCTTTTAACTCTTCGCTTAGCATTTTGCCCTTTCGTGACTTCGTTACAAAAATTTAACCTTATTATAGGTAATATTGCATAAAAATTTAATACGAAAAGAAAAACAATGCACGACGTTAAGAAAAACGACTCGCAAAGCAAAATAAAATCGCTGCCGATTATGCTTTTCGCCGGTACTATGGGGCTTGGAGGGCTTTGCTCGGCTTATAAGAAACTAAGCGAAATATTTGATTTACCGAACGAGATATTCTCGGCGCTTAGAGCGCTAGACTGCACGGTATTTTGCCTACTTTCGGCGTTTTACCTCTTTAAGCTTTTAAAATTTAAAGAAGAGGTAAAGGCCGAATTTTCGCACCCTATAAATCGGCGGATTTATCATCTCGCTTTTTCTTTTAGCTCTAGCCTACAAAGACGCGCCGCGACTATACTACTCGCTTTTTTACGCGGCTTTAGGCTTGCAAACGATTTTTACGCTTTACGTAATTTCTTTTTGGATCGACGAAAAATTCGATATCGCGACGCTAAATCCGGCATGGTTTATCCCCGTAGTGGGCAACTTGCTAATCCCGATCATAGCCAAAAAATCTCAAGCGATCTGGTATTATTTTAGTTTGGGGCTATTTTTCTGGATTATTTTATTCGCCGTTATATTTTATAGGTTAGTTTTTTGCGATAAGTTAGCCGACAAATTCGTCCCGACACTAGTCATTACGCTAGCGCCGCCGGCTATGGCGTTTTTGGGATACGTAAAATTAACCGAGCAATTCGACGCTTTTGCAGCGATACTACTTAATATAAACGTATTTTTCGTAGCGCTTATACTTTTTTCGTATAAAAGATTTATTAAACTCAAATTCGCCCTATCGTGGTGGGCTTTTACTTTCCCGACGGCCGCTAGCTCCATAGCGTTTTTAAAAGCTTACGAAATTACGCAAAGCGATTTTTACTTAATTTTAGGAGTCGGCGCTTTTGCGGTTCTAGTCGCTTCGATTTTGATAGTCGGGTTTTTAACGGTTAAATCTATAATAAACGGCAAAATTTTTTCGGAAAAATAGCCTTAGCTCAAAAATTCACTTTAGTAGTATTCGTAGCTAATTTCTAGCTTTTTATATAGGCCGATTTCCGTTATGTCGCCGTTTTCGTAGTATTTGTCCGCGGGCTTAAATTTGACCGAGGTTTTACGCGTCAAATTTCCTCGCTCGTCCCTCGTTATGTCTTTAAACTGCAATATTTGCCAGATTTTTGCCTCGGAGCCGAAGTAATTTACCGACGTATACTCCATCTCGTCGCCGTTTGCGGCGTAGTAATAGACCCATTTTGAGTTTGGGGCTTGCGTGATTTTTTCGTATTCGCCGTTTGGCTTGCGTTCGAAGCTTATCTCTATGCCGTGGCGCAGCTCCATATTATTTTCTATCCGCGTTAAAACGCCCTTTTCGTCGTAGACGTAGCTATCGTCCGTCACTAGCGTCCCGCCCGAATACGCCGCCCTAGCGATCATTTTGCCGTCCTTGCCGTAGGAAATTTTCTCCGTGCGGGGATAAAATTTATCCTCCACGTGCTGTTCTTTGGCCGTCGCGACTAAATTTTCGCCGTCAAATTCGTATTCGTAGAGATAAACGGCGCTATCTTGATACTTTTTGCGCACTAGCCCGTCTTTGCCGTACTCAAACAAAACCGAGCCGTTCGGTACGCCGTTTATATGCTCGGTTTCTTGCACTATATAGCCGTTTTCGTTAAACTCCGTCCGCTTTACGCGCGTATTTTCTAGCGTCCCGGAGCCGTCCATTGAGTATTCGTACTCCGTAGCCGTCATGCTTTTTACCTCGCCTTTTAGCTCTCTTTTGCTCCAGTCGTTTTGCGGTAAAACGGCCGAGTTTAGATAACAAACCGCCAATGCCGCCGCTAAAATAGCCTTTAAAATTTTCATTTTTATCCTTTTTCAAATCACGCAAAGCCTAGATTAATTTAGGTTAAAATTTCGCCTAATTTAGCCCAAAAAGCGACAATACCAGTAAAATTCTATCTTTTACGAGTTTAAATCTGCACTTAAAACCGACTTAAATTTTTAAGCAAGCCTGAGGCGAATTTTCATTTCCGGGCGATTTATCAAATTTAAACCTGAGCTTCATTTGCCTTTTTAAAAATTTCTATCACCCCTTCTTCGCTAAGCGGCTCAACCAGTATATTTGCGGCGTCTATGAAGCGATATTTTTCTTTTGGCAAATTTGCCATAAAAGCGCCATATTCGCATTCGCCGAGCACGTGCGCGTCCCTATCGTCTACGCCGACGACTAGCGTAAGTATCCAGCGCGAGACCTTGCGATCTCCAAGTGCTTCTTGCGCTTGCCACGACGGAGAGGGGGCATAAGGCAAGATAGTCGGTAAATTTTCGCTAAGCGTATACGCGCCAAAAATTTCATTCCCGTCTTTATCTTCGTATAAATTCTCTCTTGCGCTATAAGCGTCAAGATACTGCACCTGTCTCATCATCTCATCAAATTTAGCCGCAGGGCTAGCGCTTGCAAAAATTTCATCTATCATAACCGCGTCAAACGCCACGTCGCGCTCCAGGCCAGAGATATAAAGCGTTTGATTTTTCTCTTTTGCGTCCTTTAGAGCCTCAAGCCCCCACATTATGTCGGCTTCATAATCAAATTTTAAAATTTGCTCGCTATCGTAAATTTCTTCATTGTCGCACTCTATTTTCGAGCCGGTTTTGGCTGAAATTTTAGAAAGAAACAAAATCGCCGTCTGCCAGTCGCCAACCCCGCTTGGAGTACAGACTCGGACGATATATTTGCCGTCTTCATAGTTTAGTTCAAACCCGCGAGCGCTCTTTTGCCATACGCCAGCAATCATCACGTTTTCATTTAGCGAATGCTCGCTCGGCTCGTCGTTTTGGCTATTAAAAAAGCAAAATCCCTCTATAAACTCTGAAATTTCACGCTCGCTTAGCGCCTTTTCATATCCGCCCAAAAGCTTCTTTTTATTTTTCACCTTAAATGTTACGCTCATAAATTCTCTTTCGCCTACTCTAAAACGTCATCACTTGATCGCACTGCCTAACCCACTCGGACAAGATATCCATGCTGCCTTTCACCTCAGCCTCGAAATAAGGCTCTCCCGCATGCAAACCGCACCTCGTTTGGCAGCTACCGCAAACCTTTAATATAGCGCCGCTAGCGTAAAGCTCTTTTAACATCGCTACTAGATCTACGTCATAGTTTTCCGGCTTTTTGGTGCTATTTCGCGCAAGGTCGACCGCGTCGTTCATTAGAAAAATTCTGACCTCTTCGCCTTTTTCTTTTAGCGTTTTAGCTAGCCTTAATGCGTTGTAAGCGTTGTCGGTACCGTTGTATGGTTGATTTGTAAGTATAAATAGAAATTTTTTCATCTTTTTCTCCTTTTGCCAAAAATGTAGTGCAAACCGAGCAAATTTTAGCCAAGCTATATAAAAAGAGGCTAAATTTATCTAAAAAGTAAAAGTACTCCGATCGTGCAGACGATAAGGGCAGTGCAAATTTCAAGTAGCCTTAGGTGCGTTTGTAAAAATTTCTTTAGCATAGCTCCGCCAAGCGCATAGATATTTAGCGAGCAAAACTCGATGAAAACGAGCATTGCCGCGATCGCACACATACGAGTTAGTCTAAAGGGATCTTCTTTATCCAAAAATGTAGGCAGTAAAGCCGAGAAAAATATCCATGCCTTTGGATTTGTGACGCAAACGATGAGGCCGTTTATAAACATCTGCTTTTTACTTGGCAAATTTGAGACGTTCGTGATGCTAAGTTCGCCCTTGCCAAAAAAGAGCATCGCACCAAGGTAGAGCATATATAGGCCTGCAATGATGTTTAGTGCCTTAAATGCGTACTCAAAATGATGAAGCACCGCGCCCACGCCAAGCATACAACAAAACGAAACAAATGCAAGTGCTAAAAGCTGCCCAGCCATTACAAAAAACGAGTGCTTGTAGCCAAGGCTCATACCAACACTCATCGCATAGGTCATGTTTATACCTGGCATCATAGAGATAGGAAAAATAGTGACGAAAAAGAGCAAGAAATTCATAGGTAGGCCTTGAAATTTTAGTGAAATGCTAAATCAAAATGTATAAATTTATGATAAAAAACAGCAAAACGGCAAATTTATAAATTTAGAAATTTAGGCTATTACTATTAGCACGCCAAGCCCTTTATCAGCGGCATTTTGGTAAAAATTTAAAAGTCCGGCAAAATGCTCTTTTAGCTTTTCTTTTATATCTTCAAATTCGCTCTCGCACCCAAAAATATCAGGATATGTGCCTGAACTTGCAAATTCTTTTAAATTTATATTTGCTAAAAGTGCGTTTATGTCAGTATCCATCATCGCTTTAGCCACCTCTTTTACATCTATAGCATTGGTGTAAGAGATCATCTCGCTTAGCTCTTCGTTTAACGCGCTACGCCCAAAAATAGCCCAGCTAAAAGGCTCTTTTGAGCTAAAAATATAACCAGCCTTAAGTCTCTGGGAGAAATTTCTGCCAGTTAGCATTTTACACATCGCATCCCAAAAATTATCCATGTCGTATTCGTCCAAAAGTTCACCACCGCAGCCATTTTTGATCATCTCTATATCATCTTGCAAGTAGGCGTAGTAGTGCGCACTGATTCCCATTTTAGAGCCTTAAATTTGATGTGAATTTGAGAAAAGAGAGGGCGGTGCTATAAATTTAGCAGATCCGCCCAAAAATAAATTTTAGTGAGTCAAGAAATACTCTTGAATTTTTGCTTTGTTGCTTGTTTTTGTAAGAGCAAGCATTAAAAGCACTCTAGCTTTTTGAGCGTTTAGGTTGTCGCTTGTTAAAAAGCCGTATTTTGCGTCGTCCACCTCACCGTTCATAGTCGTTTCGCCGCTTCCTACGCGTGAGTCGCGAACTACCACTACGCCAGCTTTTGAAGCCTCGCCAAGAGCCTCTAGCACGCTAAAGTAAGGGTTGCCGTTGCCAAGGCCGGCACTAACGATACCTTTTGCGCCGTTTTTAACAGCTATGTTTACAAAGTCAGGGTTATCATTTGCATGAGAGTAGATGATATCGACTCTTGGAAGTTCTTTTACGCCCTCTAGGTCAAATGCTGATTTTGCTGTGTGTTTTCTAATCGGATTCATATAGTATTTTACGTTGCCATAAAAAACTGTGCCGATCTTACCGCTGTTTGGTGATTTAAATGTATCAACGCCTGTTGTGTTGGTTTTTGTTACCTCTCTAGCAGCGTGAATTTCGTCATTCATAGTGACCACAACGCCCTTGCCTACGCTATCTTTGCTAATAGCTACGTTTACAGCGTTAAATAAATTTAGTGGACCGTCTGCGCTTAGTGAGCCGCTATTTCTCATCGCACCTACAAGCACAACTGGCTTGTCGCTTTTAACGACCAAATTTAGAAAGTAAGCTGTCTCTTCCATAGTGTCTGTGCCGTGAGTAACGACGATACCATCAGCCTTGCCGCTGTTTAGAAGTTCGTTGATTCTATTTGCAAGCTTTAGCCAAACTTCGTTGTTCATATCCTGTGAGCCGATATTTGAAATTTGCTCGCCTTTTATGGTAGCGATCTTGTTGATATCTGGCACGGCTGCGATTAGTTTATCGACCGTAACAGTTCCAGAAGTATAGCTCGAATCAAGCGATCCTGAGCCACTTCCTGCTATCGTTCCACCAGTAGCTAGTATGTAGATGGTTGGCTTAGCAACCGCTAAAGTAGCACCTAAAATCATGAGTAACACCGCCTTAAAGATTAAACGCATTTTAACTCCTTTGCATTAAAATTTGCAAAGTCATTATAATGCCATTTATTTAAAAAAATTATTAACTTCCAAATTTTATATTTATTTAAAAAATTCTTATCAAAAACATATAAATTCCGGTTGAAATAACTATGCTAAGAAGGGTATTTTTAAATTTTAAATGCATCAAAATAGCTGTAAAAACTGCTACTATCTCGCTTAAGCCATAAGGAAACTCGCTAAATTTCGTATCTTTTAAGCCATAGCAGACCAAAACGACCATTATCATCATACCCATATGCTTCTCAATGGCGTCTAAATAAGGGTTTGACTTATAGTTTTTCAGTACATAAAATGGCGTTACCCTCGTTATAAAAGTAGCTATAGCACTTAAAAGCACTGCCACAAAAAGTACCATCTCGCTTGAGCTTACACTTATCAAATTTTATCCTTGAACAAAAGCAAAAATATAAAACAAAGCGCCATTGAGCCAACAAGCACAAATTTAGCTGGAAATAGGCTCACTCCAAGCACACCAAAAAATGTCGCCGAAAAAAGCACGCGGTAGTTTTTATCATTTTTAAACATTTCAATCACAATAACTATAAAAAGTGCTGTTAAGCTAAACTCAAGCCCTTTTGTATCGGCCTTTATAAAATCACCAAGTATCGCTCCAAACAGCGTCCCAGCCGCCCAGTAATACCAAGAAAGGATATTTAGCCAAGTAAAGGCAAAGCTTCGATCACTCGCCTCTTTTAGCTTTAAATTTTTAAATATGGCAAAAGTCTCATCTGTTAGCAAAGCGATGTTTAAAAGCCTAAATTTGATCCCGCTATACTCTTTTAAAAGTGAAATTCCATAAAAAGTATGGCGTAAATTTACAAGGTAGCTCACGATAAAGACCTCAACATAGCTCGTGCCAACGCTAAAGAGCGAGAGCATCATAAACTGCGCTGCGCCGCCGTATGCCAGCGTGCTAAGAGCGACGGCGATAAAAGCGCTAACGCCCATGCTTTTAGCCAGTATCCCAAAGGCGACGCCGAGGGGAAAATAGCCCATAAAAATAGGAATAGATAGTTTAAAAACGTAGTTAAATGACAAAATTTTACCTTGATAAAAGCCGAAATGTTAGCAAAATTTGAAAAATTTAGAGTAAAAATGGAGCTAATTTTATAAAATAATAAAAATTTATGGAGCCAAAAGATGAAAAAAGTAATTTTAATTTTATTTTGTGTTCTATTTTCTTGGGGTAAAAATTTTGATGCCACTAAGCTTGAAAATGAATGCGCTTTAAACAACATAGAAAGCTGCACCGATCTTATATATATCTACCTTGACAAAAATGAGCACGATAAAATGGCAGCTATGGCAAACAAGGCCTGCAAGCTAGGCAATCCGCACAATTGTCTATTTTTAGGAAATATATATCTACAAAAAGACACCCTAGCACAGGAGAAAGAAGAAGGGCTTGGGCTTTATAATAAGGCTTGCGAACTAAAAAATGCATTTGCTTGCTATACCATTGCACTTATCTATGAAACAGGAGATGCTGATATACCAAAAGATAAAAATAGAGCAAAAAACTACTATAAAAAAGCCTGCGAGCTTGATTTGGAAGAAGCATGCAGTAGCTTAAAAATTTCTCAGTAACTTTTATTCTTGCTACTAAAAGCAGAAATTTTAGACGAGATGTGCCAAATTTTAATTTCGCCCAAATTAATGAGTCTGTTTTATCGAGTCCTTGCCTTTTGATGTTTTATTTAAAAAGTAAAATACCTCAAGCGTAAAAGAAAGCAGTATAAGCCCAACGATAGTCAGAGTCACATCCATACTACCTACCTTTTAAGCCCATTTACTATTTCGAGCATCGAGTCACTCGTAGTTATCGCCTTTGAGTTCGCCTCGTATGCGCGCTGACCAGTGATAAGATCAGTCATCTCTTCAACTAGCTGCACGTTACTCATCTCGACAAAGCCCTGTCTAATAGTGCCAAGTCCATCAAGTCCAGCTACACCTACCACTACGTCGCCACTAGCGCTTGTTTGAAGGTAGTTGTTATCACCCATCGAGTGAAGACCAGCTGGGTTTATGAAATTTGCTAGCTCGATCTGACCTATCTGAGCCATGTTGGTTTCGCCAGCTTGAAGCACTGAGACGGTGCCATCTGTGCCTATTGAAATTTGCGTCGCGTTTGCAGGGACTGTGATCTGAGGGATGAGCTGGTAGCCGTCGCTATTTACGATCGTGCCGTTTGCATCAAGCTTAAATGCGCCATTTCTAGTATAAGCCGTCGTGCCATCAGGGAGTTGAATTTGAAAAAAGCCGTTGCCAGCTATGACCATATCTAGGTTGTTGCTAGTCTCTTTAAAATAGCCCTGAGAGAAAATTTTATTTATCGCTGTTGGGCGCACGCCAAGGCCTACTTCGATGCCTGTCGGGCTTGTGGTAGTCTGGCTTGTCGCCGTGCCTGCGTACTCCATGACTTGATACATAAGATCGGCAAATTCAGCTCTATTTTTCTTATATCCATAGGTATTTACGTTTGCGATGTTGTGTGAGGTTACGTCTATCTGCGTCTGCTCGGCGATCATGCCAGTGGCCGCAGTGTAAAGTGATCTCATCATAGTTTTATCCTTTTATTAAGCTTTTAGGGCTAGTTTTTGAACAGCATCTTGGTTAAGGTCGCTCATGTGGCTTGTCATAACCTTTTGATACATATCAACTAAGCGCTGGGTTTCTATTAGGCCCACCATTTCTAAAACTGGGTTTACGTTTGACATCTGAGCATATCCTTGCATCACGCTATCAGCCTCGTCAAGTTCCGTGATGTCGTCAAAATTTCTACTCTCAAAGAGATTATCTCCAACCTTTTTTAGATCTCTTATCTCTCTTGGCTGAGCTATAAAAAATTTAGAAAATTGATTGTTATTTGAGTATAAATTTCCATTTTTATCAGCAGTTAGTACCTCACCTTGTGGTACCTGAATGCCTCTTTGTCCAGGGTTTTGTGCCTCATAGCCACTTGGTAAAACCTTATAGCCCTCCTTCGTGACGATATAACCATCGCCATCAAGGCTAAAAGAGCCATTTTTGCTAAGTTTTACGCCATTTGGGGTATCAACTAAGAAAAATGCGTCATCTCTTTTTATCGCAAAATCAAGCGTGTTTGAGCTGTATTTAAAGCCACCAGCACTAAAGTCGGTATACTCTTCGCTCACTTGTGGCACACGGTTAAGAGTTCTATTTAAAAATTTAGCTCCATCTTTTGTGTGATTTTTAAGCGGAAGCTCATCTTGCGTCTCTTTAAAAATTCTCGCAAAGTCACCGATGACCACATCGTTTCGCTTGTAGCCGATCGTATTTACATTTGCAAGGTTGTTTGAGATGACATTTAGTCTGTTAAACTGCGTTACCATGCCAGCAGTGGCTTGATAATAACCATTTTGCATAAAATTTCCTAATCAAAATTTGATTTTTATAGCTACTAAGCAATCATCGTTCCAACTTTGTTTTTATACACATTTACAAAATTTGGGTATAATCCACTTTCTTTTAAACAATACTTAAATCACAATTAGACGATTCGAAAGGAAATTTATGAGCGCCGCAAAAGACTCTTTTTCTCAGATAGAAGAGCTTTTCGCTGAAAATGCAAAAGGCTTTTTGACATACGAAAAATTAGTAAAATTATTAGACAAAGCTCCGACTGCTACGATAGTAAAAAAGATAGAACAACTAGCAAAAACAAATAAAGTCCAGCTCATCACATCTGCTGAAGCTGCAAAGCTTAGAAATTTAGCCGATGCTAAAAAACGCCAAGAAAATGCTCAAAAAAGTGATCAAGATATCGACGAAGATCTCGATCTTTCTGGCGAGAGCGACCTTTTAGAGTGGTCAAGGTCAGATAGCCCTGTCAGGATGTATTTAAGAGAGATGGGTCAGATCGCGCTTCTTACAAAAGATGAAGAGGTAGAGATCAGCAAAAGAATCGAGCTTGGCGAAGATATTATCATCGACGCATTTTGTTCGGTGCCATTTTTGATTGATTTCATACTTGACTATAAAGAGCCACTTATCAACAGAGAACGCCGTGTAAAAGAGCTTTTTAAGAGCTTTGAAGACGAGAGTGAAAACGAAGAAAATGAAGATAGCGAAGACGATATAGACGAGGAAGATGAAGAAAACGAAGAAAACGAAGCTCCTAAAAAATCAGCCAAAAACGACAAGCGCGCAGAAAAAGTTATAGAGAGTTTCAAGGCCCTCGAAAAGGCAAAAAAAGAGTGGCTAAAGACTGCAAATAAGCAAGATAAAGTTGAGAGCGATGACACGGCTTCAAAGATGACTCTTGCATTTAAAAAGAAAATTTTAAAAGAGAAGCTAATGGACCTTGGCCCAACAAGCAAGCTTATTAGCGAGATCGTAAAATCAATGGAGACAGCGCTAAAAAGCGATGACGAATTTGACAGAGAGCTAAAACGCTTGGAGTATCGCCTACCGATGTTTAGCGACGAGCTTAAGAAAAATCACAAAAGTATTTTAAAAGATATCATAAAGCTTAGCAAAGAAGAGATCGCAGCTCGTGTGCCAGAAGCTACAATGGTCTCAACTTATGTCGAGATCAAAAAGCTATTTACTACAAAAGAGGCGAGCAAGCAAGGCTTTGATCTTGAGCCAACAAGGCTAAAAGAAATTTTAGAGCAGATCAAACGCGGAAAGAAAATTTCTGACGAGGCAAAAGCTAGAATGGCTAAGTCAAACCTTCGTCTAGTTGTAAGTATCGCGAAACGCTATACAAATAGAGGCTTGCCATTTTTAGATCTCATCCAAGAGGGCAACATCGGCCTTATGAAGGCGGTTGATAAATTTGAATACAGAAAAGGTTATAAATTTTCAACCTACGCCACATGGTGGATCCGCCAGGCTATCTCGCGTGCGATCGCCGATCAGGCAAGGACGATTAGGATACCTATCCATATGATAGAGACGATAAATCGTATCAATAAAATAAACCGCAAATACCTCCAAGAAGAGGGAAAAGAGCCTGATGTAAGCGTTATCGCAAAAGAGGTTGGGCTAAGCGTTGATAAGGTAAAACAAGTCATCAAAATAACAAAAGAGCCTATAAGCCTCGAAGCTCCAATCGCAAACGAAGAGGACGGAAAATTTGGAGATTTTGTAGAGGATAAAAGCTCACTTTCTCCGATAGAGCAAATTTTAAAAAGTGACCTTAGAGAGCAAATTGACGATGTGCTTTCGCAGCTAAATGAGCGTGAAAAAGCAGTCATTTCGATGAGATTTGGCTTGCTTGAAGATGAGAGCGACCGCACACTTGAAGAGATCGGCAAGGCACTAAATGTCACTCGCGAGCGTGTTCGCCAGATAGAAAGCTCAGCTATCAAAAAACTAAAACACCCAAAAGTCGGTAGAAAACTTAAAAACTACATTGAGGGCTAAAAAGCCCTTTTTTCTTTTGGATATTTTCCTTAAGACTTTCTCTTTAGCTTTATAAAATTTAAAAATTTTTTAGCAACAAATTTCACTAACAATCTACATTGATTTTATTATTGAAAGGCTGGATTCAGCCCTCATTTAGCCATTAGACCAACTTAAAAATACAAAAAACTTAATATTTTTTAAAGAATAAAATTAGATAAAAAGAATTTACCGGCACAAAACCGGTAAAAATTTATTCAGCTAGAAGTTTATCTAGTTTTGTAGCTAAGCTCGTAGTGTCATGAGCTTTGGCTAAGCTCGCAGCATGAAGTTTTAAATTTGCTTGTAAATTTTCTTCCAAGCTCTTTGCGATGTCGCTGCTATCAAGGTTCTCTACACTATTAGCATTTGCCACGCTTCTTGCGGCTAGAGCATTTATACCTCTAAATACAGCATTTTGTGTTGATCCGATCTCTGAGCGAAGTGAATTTATATTTTTTAAAATTTCACCTGTATTTGAGCCGTCATCTTTTACATTTAAAAGAGCATTTGTGCCCAAATTTATATTTTTTGTACTCTCGCCTGTAAAAAATCCAAGCTCAGCATCAAATACGTTTTTACCGTTAAATTTAGCCTCTTTTACGCTATCATTCATAGCATTTCTTAGTGCGTTGATTTCGCTCTTTATGCCTTTTTGTTCATTTGCCGAGAGAGTAGGATTTGTAAGCTTACTTGAAAGCTCACCTATTCTATCCGTACTTTTACTTAAATTTAAAAGCGTTGAATCAGCGATTTGAAGCATACCGATCATATCGTTTGCATTTGCCAAACCTTCGTTCAAGACATTTGTTTGCGAAAGCAAACTCTCTGCGATTTGCAAATTTGCACCTGATGCTTTGATCTCGCTGTTTGCAGAGATAGCATTTAGCGCTTTCTTCTCGCTATTTTTTGCTTGATCTAAATAATAGTTTCCTGAAGCCTGGTTTGCAATATAAGTTCCTAACTTCATAACAACTCCTTTTTAATAATTCGCCATGGATTCTACTATAAATTCTATAAAAAGTTGCAAAATCTCTATAAAATCCATTTTTCTTTACTCTTCTAGCCTCACTGCAACTGATTTTTTATGAGCGGTTAGCCCCTCAGCTTCAGCTAGCTGCATGCATGATTTGCCAAGATGCATGATACCTTTTTTACTTACTGAAATGATCGAACTTCGCTTCATGAAATTTTCAACTCCAAGCGGCGAGTAAAATCTCGCACTTCCTCCAGTTGGCAATGTGTGATTTGGTCCAGCGATATAATCTCCCATCGCTTCAGGCGTAAAGTGTCCAAAAAATATAGCGCCCGCATGAGTCACATCATCAATATAACTTAAAGCATCGTTTGTAGCGATCTCTAGGTGCTCAACAGCAAGCTCATTCATAAGGACAAAACACTCTTTTAAATCTTTTGCCACTATTATTGCAGCTTTATTTCTTATACTTGCACTTGCGATCGGCTCACGTTTTAGCGTCTTTAACTCATCTTCGATGTGTCTTTGCACCGCTCTTGCGAAAGCTTCCACTGGCGTTATCAAAAAGGCGCTTGCGATCTCGTCGTGCTCGGCTTGTGAGAGCATATCGATAGCTATGTGGCGAGAATCAGCACTATCATCAGCGATAACGCCTATCTCACTTGGACCTGCGATCATATCAATATTTACATCGCCATAAACTAGCTTTTTAGCAGTAGCTACGTAGATATTGCCAGGTCCTGTGATGACATCTACTTTTGGCACCGTTGCAGTTCCATACGCCATCGCTGCGATCGCGCTTGCACCGCCTATTTTAAAGGCTGTCTTTATGCCACAAAGGTGCATTGCCGCAAGAAGCAAGGTATTTACCTTGCCATTTGGCGCTGGAGTGCAAACCACGATCTCTTTTACGCCAGCTACAATCGCTGGGATCGCATTCATAAGAAGTGAGCTAGGATATGCCGCCTTGCCACCTGGGATATAAAGGCCAGCGCGGTCAACCGCTGTGTATTTTGCACCAAGTAAGATGTCGTGCTCATCTTTGTAGGTCCAGTCACTTGGCTTTGTTCGCTCATGATAGCTTTTTATCCTATCGTGAGCTAAATTTAAAGCTACTCTTAAGGCGTTATCTAGCGAATTATAGGCAGCTTCCATCTCTTTTACATCGATTATTATGTCGCTTTTACTTGTAACGCTAAATTTATCAAATTTACTTATCTGCGCAAAAAGTGCACTATCGCCATCTTTTCTTATCTCATCTATTATTCCAGCAACCACCGGCATTACAGCGCTCATATCATTATCGCTTCGTTTAACAAGCTGTAAAAATTTACTCTCAAAATCAGCGTCGCTGCTATGAAAAAATTTCATCCATGCTCCTTTAATTTTATTTTTCTCTCGTATCTTTGTCTTTGTGTAATGTTACCTAAAATTCCGCCCTGGTGGATATATAAAATTTCAGCTCCAAGCTTATCTAAATTTGCAAAAAGCGTGATAAAGCCAACAGGGTCATACACTAGGTCAAATTCCACGCCGCTTTTGCAAACCTCTAGCCAAATTTCATAAAGCTCTGGGTATAAATTCCCAAAATGATACTTCTTTGGCGGATTTAAAATTTGCACTTTGCTATCTTTATCTAGCTCATAAATTTGCTTTTTTAGATAGTCACTGTCCCCCACGCAAGGGGCTGTAAAAACTCTAAGATCGGTATGTTTTGCTAGGTAGCATGCGCTTGTGCCAGTGCCTGAGGGCAAGAAGATATCAGGCCTTATGCCACTTTTTTTGCTCCACTCATTTATCTCATTTGCTTGCGTGATAAAACCAAACTCAGCCTCGCTTTGCGCCACGCCCTCGTTTATAAAAAGTGCATTTTTGCTTCTAGCTAGCTCTTTAGCAAATTTCTCACGCTCTTCTTTTACGAAAATTTCCATGCCATTTTCAAGTGCAAATTTGAAATTTCCAACTGGATTTTGCTTTAAATTTGAGCTTAGATGAGAGACGACGTAGTAAAATTTAAGCCCTTTTAGTTTAGCAAAAAGGCTTAGACTATACATCGCATTTGACTGGCTTGAGCCGTGAGAAACGATGGCTTTGATGGCGCCAAGATCAGCATTTAAAAAATACTCTAGTTTTCTTGCTTTGTTGCCGTTAAACTCGCCTAACAGATCATCTCTTAAAAGCCAAAATTCTCGCCCTCTTAAGCAAATTTTATCAATCACCCTTAAACTCCAAAAATTTCTCTATCTCGTTGATAGCCTCTTTGTTTGAGAGTGAAAACTTGATCTCGATGCGCCTTGAAGCATCCTTGTCCTCGGCTCCGTCTTTAAAAACCAGCTCATTGTAGCTTCGCCCGCTTGCGACAAGTAGCTTTCTAAGGCGCACATCATCGCTAAATGAGTTTATAAACTCCATCACCGCGTAAGCTCTTTTTTGCGAAAGCTCTAAGTTATAAATATAGCTTCCATCGCTATCTGTAAAGCCTTCGATTATGATTTGATCAATATTTGACGCTATATCCTTATCATTTAAAAGTACGTCGAAATATTTACTAAGCGCGGCCTTTAACTCCTCTTTGACCTCTTCTTTTAAGACTGCACTGCCTTTATCAAAAAGCACTGAAGAGCTAAGCTTTAGCGCGCCTGAGTTTGGATCGATCTCGATGCTTGAGCCTAGCCTATCTTTTATGGCTGAGATCACTTTTACTCTGATACCGGTTAAATTTTTAACTCTATCGCGAGTAACGTTTAGATCCCTTAAAAGCTCGTCATATCTAGCCTCTCTTTGGCTCACTTGCTCAAGCAAAAAGGCGATCTTGGCTAAATTTTTCTCACTGCTTTCGTTTGCGTCGCTAAGCGCTCTATCTTTTGATGAAATTTCATCATTTAGCACGATCATCTTTTGATTTAGATCAAAAATGCTAGCATTTAGCTCTTTTATGCTCGCATTTGCGTCTTTGTTTTGCTCTATGAGCTGGGCTAGTTTTTCTTTTAGGGCGTCTATTTGGATGACAAAAATTTCATTTGATTTTTTTAAATTTATATTTTCGTCGCTTATCTTTGAAAGCTCGCTTTTTAGGGCTTCATTTAGCTCTTCAAGGGTGAAATTCTTACCCTGAGCGTCTTTTAAATTTGCTAGTGCCGTGATAATGGCTTGCTCTTTATTTTCAAGGGTGTTTTGAGTTAGGACGTATTTTACGACGACAGCGCCGATTAGCAGCATAAAAACAAAGAGCAGACCCGCCATCAAGTCCGCGTACGAAACCCAAAAGCTCGATTGATCCTCGTTATTTTTGTTTATTTTCATTGCACTAGATTTTCGATTTTTTCTATTACAGAATTTGCTTCTTTGTCGATCTCGTCTATGTTTTTCTTAAGCTCAGCTATGAGGCTCTCACGCTCTTTTTCACGCTCCAAACTCCTGCCCTCTTGCTCATAAGCCGCCTTAAATATCGTAGCACTCTCCACGAGCGAGGCTCTAAATTCCTTTAGTGCGTCGTTTTGCTCTTTCATGAGTGAGTAAGAAAATTCCCTTAAAACCTTGTCAAAGCCCTTGATAGTCTGCTCAAATTTAAGCTGACTCTCTTTTGTAGCGTTTAAATTTCTACTAAAAATTTCGCCAAGCTTTGCATGCTCGGTTAAAATTTTAACCTCCATATCTTTAAAGGCATTAGAAAATGCGCTTACTGCCTTTAGCATATCAGAGTGGATTTTTACAAATTCATCTTGTTTTAGTCCAGATTCGTTTAGCATTTTTAAACTTGCGCTAAGCTCGGCCTTGCTTTGATTGATGATATTTTTCTCAACCTCGCAAAGCTCTTTTAGGCTGTTAAATTTCTCATTTGTCTGCTCGCTTAGCTCTTTTACAAATTTATCATCAAGCACCATTTTAAAGGCGTCGTGACTATCTTTAAAGTAGCCTACACTTGCCTTCATGAAATTTGCATTTAGCTCATTTTCCTGCCAGAAAAACTCACGGCTTAGCTCTTTTTGCTCGCTGTAAAATTTCTCAAATTTACTAACGCCGATCTTTTCAAAAAACATCCACCAAAGCGCTAAAAATATGCCATATATCGATACATAAAACGCTGTGGCCACGCCGTTTAGCAGTATGGCGATCTCTTTTTCAAGTCCGTTTGCAGTGCTTGAACTAAAGCTTGGCATAGAGATAGCGATACTGATAAATGTGCCCAAAATTCCAAGCATAGGAAAGACTGCTTGACCGATGTTTGCTAGGTTGTCATTTCTAAAATTTCTTGTATAGCTCTCGAAAAAATCTTCAAATTTAGCGTTTGCCTTTTTGACGCTTGAAATTTCAAAAAGGTGAGCGATGATAAATTCTTTTAGCCTTATCTTGTAGTCTTTAGCATTTGCTAAGAAATTTGAGTAAGCGACCAAGGCGCTGTGGCGAGAAAATATAAAAGCAACAAAGAGTATAACGCCCATCATCACGATGGTGTGAAGCTTCATCTGAAAATTTATAACGCCAAGATACGCCAGTATCGCCAAGATGTAGATAGCTAAAGGGATAAAGATAACTTTAAAAAAGACAAAGAAAGAGTGAGCTTGGCGCTCTTTTGGTACGCTTAGCTCACTAAAATCATTTTGATTTTGCATAGGATTAGTTCCTATTTAGGCAGTTTAAGTCGCTAAAAGCAGTCTGAAGACGCTTAACCATGCTCTCCTCGCCACTTCTTAGCCATTTCCTTGGGTCGTAGTATTTTTTATTTGGCTTATCTTCGCCCTCTGGATTGCCGATCTGCCCTTGCAAGTATGCTCTATTTTTGGCCTCATACTCGCGCACACCGTCCCAAAATGCCCACTGCGTATCGGTGTCAATGTTCATCTTGATAACGCCATAACTTACAGCATTTTTGATATCTTTTAGCTCGCTACCGCTACCACCATGAAATACAAAATTTACTGGCTTGTCGCTTTTTGTGTTAAATTTCTTAGCGACATAGGCTTGTGAGTTTTTAAGAATTTCTGGTCTTAGCACGACATTGCCTGGTTTATAGACACCATGAACGTTGCCAAAACTAGCTGCGATGCTAAATTTATCGCTTATCTTACTTAGTCTTTCATAAGCAAGCGCGACGTCCTCTGGCTGAGTGTAAAGAAGTGCGTTATCAACGCTTGTGTTATCTACGCCATCTTCTTCGCCACCAGTGACGCCAAGCTCGATCTCTAGGCTTATGCCAAGCTCGCTAAGCTCTTTTAGATACTTCTCGCACGTGCTTAAATTTTCGTTGATATTCTCTTCACTAAGATCAAGCATGTGAGAGCTAAAAAGTGGCACGCCGTGAGTTTTTTTATACTCATGACTTGCTTTTACTAGCTCGTCTATCCAAGGCAAAAGCTTTCTAGCAGCGTGGTCAGTGTGTAAAATGACTGGCACGCCGTAAGCCTTAGCAAGCAAATGAACATGCTTTGCTCCAGCGATCGCGCCAAGAACGGCTGCATTTTCGCAGGCTTTACCAGCGTAAAAACCTGCACCGCCATTACTAAACTGAACGATAACAGGCGAGTTAGCAACCTTTGCCGCTTCTAAAACAGCATTTACCGAGTCGCTACCTACGACATTTACAGCAGGTATTGCAAAACCTTGCTCTTTGGCATAAGCATAAAGTTTTGTTACATCATCTCCGCTTAAAACACCAGGTTTTACGATATCTAAAACGCCCATTTTATCCTCCAAATTTTATTTGTATTCTATCTTTGCTTTTTGGCGTAGAGCTTCACTTTTTTGTCTAACAGCAGCTTGGAATTTCTCCATTTTTACAGCTTGCTCGATCTCTGGTTTTGCTTGCTCGAAGCTTACAGTGCCAGCAGCTTTGCCATCTTCTTTTAAGATAACATGGTAGCCAAACTGAGTTTTAACTGGTTTTGTTGAAACTGTGCCATTAGCCATTGAAAATGCTGCATCTGCAAAAGGTTTTACCATTTGGCTTTGACCAAACCAGCCAAGCTCGCCACCGTGTGCTGCTGAGCCTTTGTCGATTGATTTTGCGCTTGCAAGCTCTGCAAATTTCTTAGTTAGTGCCTCGCCTTTTAAATTTTTAAGCTGAGCAATGATGTCGTTTGCTGTTTTTTCATCTTCAACTAAGATATGTCTTGCTCTTGCTTGAGCTGGTTGGTTCATGCTAGCTTTATTTTTGTTGTAAAAATCCCTTAAATCACTATCGCTTACTTTTATGCCGTCAAAAAGCTTTCTCATATAAAGCTCAACCGCGATGCCTTCTTGTGCAGCTTTTACAGCTTTGATGTACTCTACATCTTTTTCGATACCGCTTGACTTAGCATCTTTTAAAAGAAGTTTTCTATTTATTAGATCGTCGATTATACGTTTTTTCTCATTTGGTTGAAGCTTGCTAGCGTCAAATCCTGGCATAGCTGCCGATAAAAGGCTTGAAATATCGCTATCGCTTATAGCATCACCATCAACTGTTGCAACTACTGCTGCGTTTAGAGTGACAGCTGCAGCTAAACTTAAAACTGCTGGAAACAAAAATTTTTTCATATAAATCCTTTAAAAAATTGATTTTATGGGCAAGATTATATCAAATAAAGTGATAACTTTTCATTTAACTTAAGAAAATAAGGTAAAATACGAAAATGAGAACAAAAAGAACAAAAAAAGATATTTTAGAGATAAAAAGAAGACTTCTAGAAGAGTTTAAAGACGCCAAAAGTGAGCTTAAATTTAGAAATTTATATGAACTACTTGTCTGCGTCATGCTATCAGCCCAGTGCACCGACAAAAGGGTAAATTTGATCACACCTGCCCTATTCGAGGCGTATAAAGACGTTTTTGAGCTAGCAAGTGCAAATTTAGCAAGTCTAAAACTCATGATAAACTCGTGTAGCTTTTTTAATAACAAAGCGGCAAATTTAATCAAAATGGCAAACAGCGTGGTTGAGCTTTATAATGGAGAAATTCCGCTTGATGAAGAGAAGCTAAAAGCGCTTGCTGGAGTTGGACAAAAGACCGCTCATGTCGTGCTTTTAGAAGCTACAAATGCAAATGTTATGGCTGTTGATACGCACGTTTTTAGAGTAGCACATAGACTTGATCTTAGCCATGCAAAAACGCCAGAAGCCACTGAAGCTGATCTTAGCCATGCCTTTAAAACAGATCTTGGTAAGCTTCATCAAGCCATGGTGCTCTTTGGACGTTATACCTGTAAAGCCAAAAAGCCACTTTGCCATGAGTGTATCTTAAATGATCTTTGTAACAGCAAGGATAAGATTATTTAATTTTCTCAAGCTTTGCTAGAAAATTTTTAGCATCTATAAAGCCGATAGTTCTAAGAAATTTTAGCTCATTGCCACCATTAAATAGCAAGAGTGCAGGCGGATCAATAAGTCCAAAATTTCTTAGCATCTCATCATTTTGTGATCCACCATTTGTTACATCGATACGAATAAGTGTAAAATTTGCCAAAGCATCCATAACATCGCTATCTTTAAAAGTGATCTTTTCTATCTCTTTGCAGCTTACACACCAATCAGCATAAAAATCTACTAAAACAGGTTTGGTTGAGTTTTTTATTATCTCATTTAGTTCATCTAAATTTTTAACGGAATTAAATTTTAACGCACTATCACTTTTTGCCAAATTTAATCCAGAAAGTGGAGAAAAAGCCTCCTTTGAGCCTAAAAATGAACCAACTATTAGCATAACTGAATATATAAAAACTAGGATAAAAAACGCTTTTTTAAACTTAGTCCAGCTTTGCTCTGCTACTTCAAATGCCCCAAAATAAACTGCCATAAAAACGCCTATAATGCCATATCCTAATAGCTCAAAAAATTCTCCAAGTACACGTGCAAGGATCCAAACCGCCATGATGAGCATCAAAAAACCAAAGAATTTTTTCACTTCATCCATCCAACTACCAGGTTTTGGCAAGAGCTTTCCAGAGCTTAGCCCGATAATAAGTAGTGGCACGCCCATGCCAAGCCCCATGATAAAAAGCATAATGCCACCATAAAAGATATTTCCGCTTTGAGCGATATAAAGAAGTGCGCCAGCTAATGGTGCTGCTACGCAAGGTGATACGATGAGAGCTGAGGCAAAACCCATAATAAAAATTCCAACATAGCCTGAACTATTTTGCGATTTTTTACTTATCAAATTTTCAAATTTTGCTGGCAATTTTATATCATAAAATCCAAACATACTAAAGCTTAAAATGACAAAAATGGCCGCAAAAGCGCCGAGCACATAGATGTTTTGCAAAGCTCCTGCGATACCAAAACCAAGTAGGCTAGCTGCCACTCCAGCTAATGCGTAAGCTAAGCTCATCGCGACAACATAGATAAATGATAATAAAAAGCCTTTTTTTGCATTTAAATTAGCACCTTTTGAGACAATTATACTTGAAAGTATCGGTATCATCGGAAAGACGCAAGGTGTTAGTGAAAGCAAGAGACCATAACCAAAAAAAGTAAGAAGTGAGATAAAAAAATTTTTATCTCCAAGCCCATTTGCGATATCTTGCTCGCTAGAAAATTCTTCAGCAAAGCTGTCGGTATCGCTTTTTTGCTCTTTTTTAAAAGTGGCGATACTAAATTTTCCAGCTTGGTCAGTTATCTCATAAATTCTGCTTTGTGGACGGTAGCAAATGCCGTTTTTAGCACAGCCTTGATAGTTAATGTCAAGTATTGCTTTGCCATTTGAAAGATTTTCTTTTACTAAATTTAATGGGATAAAAATCGAAAAATCTTTTGGATAAATTTCGTATTCCCCTGTATTTTCACTACTTGGCAAATTTAATAGCTCATTTATCTTTTTGCCAGCTAGCTTAATCTCAAAACTCTCCTTATAAAGATAGATATTTTCACCAAAGTTAAACTTCACTTCAACATTTTGACTATCAACGCTTGGAGTTAAAACAAAGGCTTTGCTAACATCTAAAACCTCAGCAAAAAGCGAGCCTGCAAACAAAATGAGCGAAAAAAGAAATTTTAAAAACATACTAATCCTTGCTAAATTAAAAAAGATGATTTTAGTCTAAATTCTTAAATTTATTCTATTTTATTGTAAAATCGTGAAAATATGTGAAATTTTAAAGGAGCAAAGATGTCAAAAGACAAAAAACACCAAAAAAGCGAGAAGCTTGGCTACGAGGAAGAGCTTAGACTACTTCAAATTGAACTTTTAAAATTTCAAAATTACGTAAAAGAAAAAGGTCTTAGAGTACTTATGCTAATGGAAGGGCGCGACGCAGCCGGCAAAGGAGGAACGATAAAACGCCTAACTGAGCATCTAAATCCAAGGGGTTGCCGTATAGTAGCGCTTGCTAAGCCAAGTGATGTCGAAAAAACGCAGTGGTATTTTCAAAGATATGTGACTCATCTACCAAGTGCTGGAGAGATCGTGATCTTTGATAGAAGCTGGTACAATAGAGCTGGTGTTGAGCCAGTGATGGGCTTTTGCACGCAAGCAGAGCATAAGGAATTTTTACGTGAAGTACCAAAATTTGAAGAGATGATCATAAACTCTGGCATAATTTTCTTTAAAATTTATCTGTCAATCACAAAGGATGAGCAGAAAAAACGCTTCAAAGAGAGGCAAAATGATCCATTAAAGCAATTTAAAATTTCACCCGTTGATCAAAAAGCACAAGAACTTTGGGATCAGTACTCTATCGCTAAATATTCGATGCTTCTTGCCTCTCACAATAGCATTTCACCATGGGTCATTGTCTCAAGCGATAACAAAAAAGAAGCTAGGCTAAATGTCTTTAAATTTATCCTAAGTCACGTTGAATATCCAAAAAAGATAAATGACTACTTGGAATTTGACAAAAACGTCGTAAGAGATGGAAGTGAAGAGATAAAGCGCATAGAAGAAGGGCTAAATAAAGATAAGTTAAAGAGTATCGATTAGAACACTTTTAACTTCTAGCTGGCGATTTGCTTAGATTTGTTAGCTAAATTTTTAAGCCCACCACATTACTTTTGCTAAAATGACCATTATTAGGCAAAGCACTAGAGCTATTAAATGTGAAAATTTACCAAATGGATCAGGTTTTTTTAAAATAATGACATTAAAAACAGAGATAAAAGTTACAAGGCACATTATGAGTAAAACAAAAATTTTTACAAGCAGTAGCTTTTGAAAGTTGCTTTGCCACCAGCCAAGCTTACCTCCAAAATAGTCTTTTGCCATATAAGCGCCACTTATTAAAAGCAATAAAAATGCTGTGCCAAAAACCTTTGCGCTGCCTTTTGTGTAGGCCTTTTTAACTATTTCAAGGGTTTTAGCATCAACCGTTTTTTTAGCAAACGGATATATGCAAACATCGAAAAAAACGTATCCTATAAATACAATGGCACAAATTAAATGAGTAATCAAAAAAAATAAATACATTTTTTGCCTTTTTTTGTTTGGCATTATATAAATTTTAACTATTTAAAATACTTATTTTGAATCAATCTTAAGGATTTATGAAGATAAATTTATAAAAGAGCAAGGCAAGCTGCCCTGCTCTAGAAGTTTTACTCGACTTCAGCGTCTATAACGTCGTCGTCTTTTTTATTATTTCCGCCGTTTGCTCCAGCGTTTTCATCTTTTTTATACATAGCTTCTGCTAGTTTGTGGCTAGCTTTGCTTAGAGCTTCTACTTTTGCATCGATTTGCTCTTTTGAAGAATTTTCATCTTTTAAGACCTCTTTTAGATCGTTTAGCGCAGCCTCGATGTTGCTTCTATCCTCAGCTGGGACCTTCTCGCCAAGCTCGCTCATGCTCTTTTCAGTTTGATGAACTAATGCGTCAGCTTGATTTCTAGCCTCAACTGCGTCTTTGCGTTTTTTGTCCTCTTCTTTATGAAGCTCAGCATCTTTTACCATATTGTTTATCTCTTCTTCGCTTAAGCCGCTTGATCCAGAGATAGTGATGTTTTGAGCTTTGCCAGTTGCTTTATCTTTTGCTGAAACGGTTAAAATTCCGTTTGCGTCGATGTCAAACTCAACTTCTATTTGAGGTACGCCTCTTGGAGCTGCTGGGATGCCTTCGAGGTTGAAATTTCCAAGTGATTTATTATCTCTTGCAAACTCACGCTCACCTTGTAAAACCATAATAGTAACCGCACTTTGATTATCTTCAGCAGTTGAGAAGACTTGACTCTTCTTAGTTGGTATAGTTGTACCTTTTTCAATGATCTTTGTCATCACACCGCCAAGTGTCTCGATACCAAGGCTAAGTGGAGTAACGTCAAGAAGTAGCACGTCTTTTACATCGCCTTTTATAACCGCACCTTGGATAGCAGCACCGATAGCTACGACTTCGTCAGGGTTTACGCTCTTATTTAGCTCTTTACCAAATGCTTTTTTAACCTCTTCTTGAACTAGTGGCACACGAGTTGAACCACCGACCATTACGACCTCTTTGATGTCGCTTTTATTTAAACCAGCATCTTTTGTTACCTCGTTTATCTTAGTAATAGTCTCGCCCACAAGTGAGTCGATCATGCCCTCAAATTTAGCACGAGTTAGCTTTTTAACAAGGTGTTTTGGACCAGTTGCATCAGCTGTGATAAATGGTAAATTTATCTCAGTCTCTTGAGCTGAGCTTAGCTCTTTTTTAGCATTTTCAGCAGCTTCTTTTAAGCGTTGAAGTGCCATGATATCGCCTTTTAGATCGATACCATTTTCGTTTTTAAACTCGCTTACTAGCCAGTCGATTATCTTGTTATCAAAGTCATCACCGCCTAAGAATGCGTTACCGCCAGTTGCCAAAACTTCAACAATATTATCACCAGTTTCTAGCACTGTAACGTCAAACGTACCACCACCTAGGTCATAAACTAAAATTTTCTCAGCCTCTTTTTTATCAAGACCATAAGCAAGCGCTGCAGCTGTTGGCTCGTTGATGATACGAAGTACGTTTAGTCCCGCGATCGTTCCAGCCTCTTTTGTAGCTTTTCTTTGGCTGTCGTTAAAGTATGCAGGTACGGTAATAACCGCATCTGTTACCTTCTCGCCAAGATATGCTTCAGCGTCTTCTTTTAGTTTGATAAGAATTTTTGCTGAAATTTCTTGTGGAGTATAAACCTTACCAGCGATCTCAACTGCGCAAGCGCCGTTTCTATCTACAACGTGATATGGCAAGCGGCTTTTTGCCTCTTCAGCATTTTTTTCATTGCTCATCAAACCCATGATACGTTTGATAGAATATATCGTTTTTTCAGGGTTTGTAACTGCTTGACGTTTTGCAACGTCACCTACTAGAATTTCACCTTTGTCTGTGAAAGCAACAACTGATGGAGTTGTATTTTTACCCTCTTTGTTTGGGATAACTTTGCTCTCGCCGCGCTCAAAAACGCTCACACAAGAGTTTGTTGTACCTAAGTCTATACCTATAACTTTTGACATATTTTTCCTTTTTATTAGATTTTATTTTTATAATTTTAGTTTGCCACGCTGACCATAGCTGGGCGTAAAACCCTACCATTTATCATATAGCCTTTTTGCAAGGCTTGTACGATTTGACCACTCTGCTTCTCCTCGCTATCGACCCTTAAAACGGCATTATGCACGCTTGGATCAAACTCAGTATCAGTTGGTATCTCGCTTACGCCATGCTTTTCAAAGCATTTTTTAAACTGATTTATAGTTATCAAAATACCCTCTTTGATCTTTTTGGCAAATTCATCATCCTCTGGATCAAAATTTGCAGCGATCTCAAGAGCATCGATGACTGGTAGCAAGTCCCTAGCAAATTTCTCATTTGCATAGTTTGCAACGTCTGTCTTTTCTTTTTCATAACGCTTTTTGATATTTTCAAACTCAGCATTTGCTCTATAATATTTATCAGTTATTTCTCCGAGCTCTTTTTCAAGTTTTTCAACCTTTGAAATATCGCCAAGTGCGTCCAAATTTACACTATCATTAGCTAGTTCTTGCACAGGCTCAACCTCAGGTAGGTTTTGCTCTTTTACCTCTTCGCTCACGCAGCCTCCTTTATTAGATTTATAAATTTCACATAGTCAGTATAAATACTGCCAGCACAGATCATCTGTGCTTCGTTGCCAAGATAGTTTGCACTAAATTTGAGCCCCATAAAATTTTCATCAAACATAGGAGAAAATGTAAGTTTTTCATCCATTTGCAGACTAAAACTTGGGTCAAAAACCATCTTAAAACGTCTATCCTTAAACATATCAAAGGCTAAAATTTCGTTTTCTTGGAAGTAAATTTTAGTCCTTTTAAGCTCTCTTATTTTACTTTTTAGTTCGCTTAAGCCAACTTGAGAGCAGATGAGCTCAAGCTTGTTTAAACTAACTCCAGCAAGATTACTTAAAAATTTATACATCCTAGCATCAAATTTAATAACGATCTCATCTTCACCAAAATTTAAGATCATATATCTATTATTTAAATTTAAAATTTCTAGCAACTCATTATCGATTGTGCCAAAAATCATACAATAAAGCTCAAATTCATCACATAGTTTTTTTAGCCCTTCGGCATCATTTATCTCTAAATTTATATCACTTATAGCAAAAATTTCACTCCAATATCTTCTCATCGCAGCGATTGTTGGGATCCGACCGCCACTAATGTGAAGCTTTGTGATCTCACCTTCATCTGAAAGCTTTTTAAAATAAACACGTATCGTAGAAGCCGGAATAGCCGCGCTCATACGAGAGCCAAGCTCATTTGAACCAATAGGCATATTGTCCTGCAAATAAGCCTCGATGATAGAATTTAGTATCAAATCACGTTTATTTGTTTTACTCACTTTTAGCACTCTTTCTTTTTAATTGCTAAGCGGATTATACAACTTTAGTTTGTCAATGTCAAGTATTTAAGTTAAAATAATTTATTTATATATCTTTAGTCTATATAACTAAGCTTCTTTAATATTAATTGTATAAGTCTTTCCAAAAATAAAATTACAAAAAATAATTAAACAAACTTAAAAATCTTTTATATTACCTCTACGTTCTAATATTTTTATACGTTTTTACGT
>NZ_CABPTY010000002.1:589305-597402 GCF_902460415.1 Campylobacter concisus | reverse complement strand
TTATATATTATTTTATGTATATTTAATAAAATAATCCGTATAATACTTTAATGATTGAAATAAGTGATATATTTAATTTGCTTCACAATGCAGTTGAGGCAAAAAATATCGGTAAGAAAATTTCACAAGCAAAAATGGCAGAAGAGCTTGGTGTACCAATGAGAACATATCAAGATTGGAGGCTTGGCAACTCAAAGCCACAAGCTGCTGCTGCAGTTTGTAAGCTACTATGTGAGCTTGACGATGATGAAATATTATTTGTTATCAATAAGATGAGAAAGTTGTTAGGAAAATAGATGGAAAATTTGACACAAAAAGAGAGAATAGACCTTGAGAGCGTGTTTGCAGCTATCTGCACTAAGAAAGAGCCTAAAATTTTAGGTTTCTATAAAGACTTTTACTCGAGTGCAATTTTAAAATTTTATATAGTTAAAGACAGAATTAAAAAAATAAAAATCAAGAAAAATTAGTTTTATATTGTTTGAGCAAAAACACTTTTTAGTACTTTTAAAGGTTGATAATTTAGATAAATTCTCTTTAAATATTGACTTTATTTAAAGAGAATTTGCCGACTTATTTCTTACCAAATTTAGCTAGCGCTCTTTGGTAATCCTCTTCGCTATCGATGCCGATACTTTGGCTCTCAACCTCTAGCATCGCTATCTTTTTGCCATTTTCTAAAGCACGAAGCTGCTCAAGTTTTTCGGTATTTTCAAGGCTTGAAGTGGCAAGAGTGCAAAACTCTTTTAAGCTTTTTACACTGTATCCATAGATGCCTAGATGCGCCTTGTAGCTTTTGCACTCGCTTCTGTTAAATGGTATCCTTGATCTTGAAAAGTAAAGCGCATAGCCTTCAAAATCAGTCACTACTTTGACTAAATTTTTATCATCTGCAAACTCATCATCCATCTTTTTATAGCAAGAAAACATAAAGGCTTTCCCTTTGTTTTGCTCGCAAAATGCCCTAAATTTAGCGATATTTTTAGGCTCAATAAATGGCTCATCAGCCTGAACATTTATGATAATCTCACTCTCGCTTAACCCCAAAATTTGTGCTGCTTCGTTTATCCTGTCAGTGCCACTTTGATGATCTTTGCTAGTTAGCACCGCTTTTATGCCGTGAGCCTTGGCCATACCCAGCACACTTGGCTCATCAACAGCAACCGCCACATCGTCCACGCCGCTTACTCTAAGAGCTGTCGCCACAAACATCGGCACGCCATTTATCTCTTTTAAAATTTTATTACTAAACCTTGTCGAAGCAAGGCGGGCTGGGATGATTATCATTGCTCGATCCATTCTAAGACACATTTGTCTATCTCATCTTCACTAATAACATCTTTATGTAAAATTTTTGCGCTAAATAGCGAGTTTATCGAGCTTGGTACGCTGTCATTTAAAATTTTAGCGGTCTTTGCCAGCGCATCTTTTTCATCTTTTGTATCTTTGATCTGGCACGCTTTGATCATGCTTAGCGTAAATTTCACCCAATGTGCAGTCGATGTTATGACGTTTATGCGGCTAGCATCCACCATCTTAAAGCAAGTAGCCGTATGTGGATCGATCGCGTAGCCGCCCTTTGCGAGCTTTGCGATGTATGCCTCGCACTCTTTATCGTCGCACCAGCTAGCCTCAAAGTCCTCTTTTAACGCTTCAAGCTCCTGCTTACTAAGCTTATAAAATTTATTTTTTGCAAGACTTTGCATGAGTTCATTTGTTCTAACGCTGCCAAATTTATCAAACAGCAAGCGCTCAACGTTTGAGCTGATCAAAATGTCCATCGCCGGACTTATCGTCTTAACTAGTTTTTTGTCCCTGAGGTCGTAAACGCCGGTAGTAAAAAACTGCGTCAAGATATTGTTTGCATTCGAGGCGATCTTGATCTTACCGATCCTTGCGCCCATTTTTTTAGCGTAATACGCCCCAAGTGCGTTACCAAAATTTCCACTTGGCACGATGATATCAAAGCTCTCGTTTGCCTTAAGTGCCTTTTGTTTTAGCAAATTTGCGTAGGCGTAGGCGTGGTAGATGATCTGAAAGAGAATTCTGCCAAAATTTACCGAGTTTGCCGCGCTTAGTTTAAGGCGCTTTTTCTTCAGCTCAGCCTTAAATTTATCATTTGCAAGTAGCGTTTTTAGCGCCCTTTGAGCGTCGTCAAAGTCGCCTCTTATACCAAAAACCTTTAAATTTTCACCCTGCATGGTCTGCATTTGCAGTTTTTGAACCTCGCTTGTGCCACCATCTGGATAGAGGCAAACAACCCTTATGTTTTCGTCATTTGCAAAGGTTTGAAGTGTAGCAGGGCCCGTATCACCGCTAGTTGCGCACATGATAAGGTATCTTTCGCTCCTCTCTTTGGCTAGCTGGCTAAGCAGCGAGCCAAAAGGCTGAAGTGCCATATCCTTAAATGCCCTAGTTGGGCCATGATATAGCTCGTTTACGTATAAATTTTTATCTATTTTTTTTAAAATGACTGGATGCTTTGGATCATCAAAACTCACGTATCTCTTAACCGCCTTTTTGAAAAACGCCTCTGGCACATCAAATTTAAATAGTGATATGATATAAAGTGCGAGCTTCTCATAGCTTAATTGTGAGAGCTCTTGCCACTTTGATTTTGTTATCTTTGGAAGCTTCTTTGGTGCGTAAAGTCCGCCATGAGCGGAGCTTGGACTAAGCATGGCTGTGCTTAAATTTACATTTTTTATCTTTTCATCTTTCACGCTTCTAGTTGGTGTTAGTCTCATTTTTTACCTTTTTTGGTTGATTTTTTTATCCATTTTTCATATTTTTTAAAAACCTCTTTTGGCTTAAGTGCCAAAATTTCTGGGGTTTCGTAGCTATGGTGCTTTCTTATAAATTTAGCTACTTTTTTAAATTTCGCATCTGTTTTTATAAGTAAAATTTGCTCTTTTTCATCGCAAAGCTCCTTTTGCCAAAGATAAATGCTTTTTGCGCTAAAGCTACTTACACAAGCTGCAAAGCCCTTTTTTACGAGCTTTTTGCTTAGTTTTTTTGCCTCTTTTTTCTTTGCGACTGAGGTGATTAAAATTCTCATTTTGATCCAAGATTTCCTTTAAGAAAGTGGCTCATTATAACAAACTGGGCTTAAATTTGTTGCTCTAAAACCTTTTTAAACTCTTCACTTAGCGTAACTTCAAGCTTGATAAGCGATACTCTCAGCCCAAAATCCTTTGCCTTTACATAGTCCTTTTGCGTCATCAAAAGCGAGGCTGCATCATATCTTTTTAAAATCTCTTCTAACTCATCTTTTGAAAAATCATAATGGTCAGGAAAAAAGACGCGAGCTATGCACTCATCAAAAAATGGCTTGAGGCGCTCTGGGTTTGCTATGGCAGTAACTAGCACCATGCTTTTGGTTTTATTTAAAATTTCACTCTTTCTAAAATGAGTTTGCCCTTCGATCGCTACAAAATCAGCAAATTTATAAAAGCTAAATGGATATCTATAAGCTCCACTTGGCAGGCAAAATTTTAGCCTTGGCTCAGGATTTGGACGCACCAAGATATCAAATTTAGCTATGTCAAATTTAGAAAATCCGTCATCTAGCAAAATATACTTTGCGCCATACTCTTTGGCATATTTTATAGCTACTTTCCTATCTTCGCTTACTATTACATTTGCGTTTTTAATGCTTGTAGCGTATATCATCGCCTCATCGCCGCTCGCTGCAACGTCAAGTAAAATTTCGCCATTTCGAGCGACAATTTGCATGCCTTTGCTTTTTCTTTTATAGCCTCTAAGAATGATAAAAGCACCTTCGTAATTTTTAGCAATTGCCACGCAAAGTGGGGTCTTTCCGCTTCCTCCAAGGGTTAAGTTTCCAACGCTTATTATCTTTATGCCAAAGTCTATTTTTCTAGCAGTAAATTTCTTAAAAATAACAATAAGAAAATAGATAAAACTTAGTGGCAAAAGTAAAAATGTTAGTAAAATTTGAAAGAAATTTGGGCGAAAGAAGTAGTCATTCGCCCAAGTATGCAAGAAAATATTTAATTTCTTAAACACGAGTTTTAGAAATTTCTTTTACTTTGTTGCAGACGTATTGCACCTCTTCATCACTCAAACTATGATAAATAGGCAATGACAACACTTGCTGATAATTTTTTAAAGCATTTGGAAAATCATTTACTTTAAGCGAGTATTTGTTTTTGTAATAGCTTAGTAAATGTATCGGTATGTAGTGCAATGATGTGTGAATGCCGTGTTCCAAAAGCTCTCTAGCAAAGCCGTCACGATTTTTGTTTATCTTAATAATATACTGAGTATAAATGTGTTCGCGTTTTTTGACAGGGATTGTTATATTGTGGCACTCGCCAATCTCTTTATCATAAATTTTCGCGATCTCTTGTCTTCTTTGTATGAGTTTGTCTGTTCTTTCTAGCTGTGCAATAGAAAATGCTGCATTTATCGAGTTTATATCATACTTTAAGCCAATATCAACGACATCATAAATATAACTCAAACTACCAAATTTATCAATGCCATTTACAAGAGCATAGTTGCGAAGTAGTTTTGCTCTTTTATAAATTTCCTCATCATTTGTCGTAAAAAATCCAACCGTTGATATAGGATTTTGCACACGCGAATGTGTTTGAAAGCATGACAAAAAGGAGTCTGAACCAACTTTTTTGCCATTATATGTTAGTCCCATACCGCGATTTGCATCATCTAAAATTTTTACACCGTATTTCTCACAAACCGCCGTTATCTCGTCCATCCTAGCACTTTGCCCTGCGATGTGAGAGATAAAAGCACATTTTAATTTTTTATGATTTTGCTCTTTTAGCACTTTCTCAAGGGCGTCTGGGCAGATGTTAAAATCTTCTTCATCAACATCCACAAAAATAGGTTCAGCATCAAAATGTCTAACAGCTTGTGCAATGCTAGGAAAGGCATTTATGGAGCAAATGACCTTATCTCCGCGTTTAGTGTCAAGCGCACTTAGTGCCAAGTGATGTGCGGCTGCGATATTATTTGTGGTAACTACAAATTTTGCACCAAAATACTCTTTTAACTTCTCTTCAAATCTAGCAACGATATTAGTAGTATTTTCAGAGTGCAAAGCCTCCTCAATAAGCTCACTTTCACGCTCAGTGATAGTTGGTCTATAAAACGGAATCTCTCTCATCTTTAATCCTTTAAATTTTCACTATCAACGGCATTTGTCGTTTAAACCTGTTTGAAACAACTCTATTTTCTATATCCGATACCGCTTTTAATCCGAACTTTTTGATGACTTGCTCCTTGTTATTTTCTAAATTTTCTAAAATCTCATCGATAACAGCATAACTGTAACCTATGTCGCCTTCGTCACTTTGTCCATCCCACAAATCAGCCGAAGGTGCTTTGTTGATAAAATTTTTATCAACCCCAAGATGTTTTGCAAATTCAAAAATTTCACTTTTGTAAAGCTCTCCGATAGGATTTATTGCACATGCTAAATCCCCAAATATCGTACCGTATCCAAGCATAAGCTCACTTTTGTTGCTTGTTCCGATAACTAGAGCGTTTATACTAGATGAATAATCATAAAGCAAGCTCATTCTAACTCTAGCTGCTAAATTCCCTTTTCTTAAATTGCTTAAATTTACATCTATCGTTTCGTAAAAGGCATTTAAAATACCCTCTATGGATAAAACCTTATATTTTATGTTTAGTTTTTCGCATAAATTTAAGGCATCGTCCATATTTTGTCTGTTTGATGATGCTGTTGGCATAATGAGTGCATGAGTTTCATTTGGTTTTGCTCTTGCACACAAAGTCGCTACTACAGCAGAATCAATACCTCCACTAACACCCAATAACAAATTTTTATCTTTAGTTTTATCTTTTAAGCTAAAAACTAAAGTTTCTTCAATTTTTTGATACTCCTTCATTCTTCCTTTGCCTAGATTTGCTTCCTTTTGCAAAAATTATACTAAGTAAATTTAAAATTTTTCTTTAAGTTTAAGTAAAAAGATGTAAAATTTTAAGAAATAATAAATTTAAGGTAAAAAATGAGAGTAATACACAAAAGTTTTGGGGATTTTGGTACTAATTGTTATATTGTTACAAAAAATGGTTCAAGTTTGGTAATAGATCCAGGAGACGGGGCAAAAGAGTGGGTTTTACAAAATGCTAAAAATTTAAAAGCCATCCTTTGTACTCATGGGCATTTTGACCATATCTTTGACGTGAGCGAACTAAAAAATGAGCTAGAAATTCCAGTTTATATTAATAAATTTGATGCTTTCATGTGTGAGAGTGATATTTTTGGTTATATGAAAAGTACTTTTACTCCGGATGTTTTGGTTGATAATGATGAAAATTTTAACATTGATGATTTTTGCATCAAATTTCATCATTTTCCAGGACATACACCAGGTTGCTCAATGATAGAGATAGATGACATGATGTTTAGTGGAGATTTTTTATTTAGAGGAAGCATAGGACGCTGGGATTTTCCTTTTTCAGATAAAAATAAAATGTTAGAAAGTCTAGGAAAATGTAAAAATTTAAAAGGTAACTTCACACTTTATCCAGGGCACGGAGAAGGCAGTACACTAGAGGCCGAGCAAAATAATATTGATTATTGGATAGATATAGTAAAAAATAGCTAAAAATTTCGGTGGTATTAATTTCAAATTTCAAGCTTCTAGAATACACTTAATCACTATTTAAAAATTTATATTTTTTATAAAACTAAGAACTAATCAAAAAAGATAGAGAAATTTTGTATGGGGTCTATTTTAAATTTTGAAAAGGTCCGAGCGAAAGCTCGCTCGGATAAATGTTTTTAGAAGCTATATTTTGCTTCAAATCTGATACGATCTTGTTTAAAGCTTGCACCATCTTTTTTGTCTTTAGCAGCTGCATACCATGTTAAGAATGTAAGCTTTTTGCTGTATTTGTAACTAGCTTCTGTATACCACTCACTTCTTTTTGCTCTCTCTTTATTAAGTGTATAGCTATAGCCTTTACCTTGAGTATATCCAGCACCAAAGCCAAATTTATCTATGTCATATCCAGCATTAACAAACCAGTAGTCGTTATTGCCTTTGATATTGTTGTAATATTGTTTTCCGCCGCCACCCATTACACTATTTAGTAGCTTAGTTGGGTTGATTAACTGTCCGCTTGCGTCAATTGAAGTAAATGACCACTTATTATTATCTTTATTTTTAGCATCAAAGTCTAAATAACCAGCGTTAAGCTTAGCACCAAATAGTTTTGTACCAGCTTGAACTGCCCAGAAATTTGCATCAGCTACATCTTTGTGATCTGAGTCGTTATGGACAAATTGACCTTTTAGGTTTAGATTTACATCATCGGTTACATTAAAGCTAACACCAGCTTCAGCACCATAAAGTGTTGCTATCTCTTGAAGATTTGCAATAGCTGCTTTAAAAGATACTGGATCATAACTGCCAGCTGCACCTAAATAGTAAAGATTGCCAGCAGAACCATTAAATTTATCATTTTCAGTACCATTTACTATTCTATTAAGTAATGGACCATCTATTTCAGTACCGTCGCTTTGTAGTGCATCATAAGCTGCAGCTGTTAAAGTAAGACCAGGTACATCAGTACTTACTACTTTTAGACCAGTACCTGCTATATCACCATCATCATAGAAAGTTTTGATAAGTTGCTTGCCAGCTGTAATAGTAGTATTAGCTACTTTATAGCCTAAGTACATCTCATAAACGCCAAAAGTGTCGGTTGTATTTGTTTTATCTGTACCTTTTAGGTTTTTGTTGCCAGAATCATCTGTTTGATCATATCTTAAAGTTAAAACACCAAAGAAGTTATCGTCGATAGCAGCCTTAAATGATGTTTGCATTCTAAATGCGTAACCAGCAACATCATTTGTCCTATCTTTTGTGTCCGGATTTACTTTGTAATGATCAAACAGATGATTCTGGCAACAAAAACCTAAAAGGTACAGATAAAACAAATACAACCGACACTTTTGGCGTTTATGAGATGTACTTAGGCTATAAAGTAGCTAATACTACTATTACAGCTGGCAAGCAACTTATCAAAACTTTCTATGATGATGGTGATATAGCAGGTACTGGTCTAAAAGTAGTA
>NZ_CABPTY010000002.1:577198-589141 GCF_902460415.1 Campylobacter concisus | reverse complement strand
TAGAAAATTAATTTTATTGCTTAATTTTCCTTAAAATTTTAAAAAATGTTACCAATTATTTACCAAAATAGGATAATGAGATAAAGATTGTCTTTTTAAAATTTCGTTTTATTTGGGATTAAAAATCAAAAATTTTTACTTACTTTTAGCTATTAGCCTTAGCTTCTTCTCGCTCTTTTTTTTGCCTTATAGCAGCTTCTTTTTGGATATTTTTTTGTTGAGCCAAGAAGATATGCTCTTCAAGTGTAACAAGTTGGAATATTCCTTCAAAGATTTTTATATCTTTAACATATCCAAGCACTTTTACTTCCCTTTTTCTGCTCTCTTCAAATCTTGCTTGCGCGTCAAATTCCACTACATCACCAAGCTTTAGTGGCCCAAAGAAATTTATTCTAGCCCCGATACTAACGCAAAATTCTTCATTAATGGCTAAAAGAGCGGCATGATTTGCGCCCATAAAAATAAATCCACTATGAATAAGCCCCTCAGTATCGCACACCATATCATCTGTAGTAAAAAATCTAGTCTTTGCGTGATTTTTTTCAAGTAAAAATGCCGTTCCACTAAAATTTAGCTTTGTAAGTGGAGCGGTTTTGATCTCATTTCTTAATGGATTTTCATCTTCTGGTAAGATTATTTGCGATTCATCTTTTGTATCATAGATATTTTCTTCTGCCATTTTTATCCTTAAATTTTAACTCTAACATATGCTCTTTTTGGCGCTGGGTAGCCCTCGATGGTCTTTGTATTGTCATTTGGGTCTAAGAAATTTCCAAGACTCTCACCATCTATCCACTGCGTTTTTCGCTGCTCATTTAGATCAGTGGCCTTTGTTTCAAGTAGGGTAAAATCCCTAAATTTAGCTCTCTCGCACCAGTTTTGAAGTGCCGAGAGTGTCGGTACAAAGTAGATATTTGGAATTTTTGAATACCTATCCTTTGGACTTAGCGCAAAATCGCCATCCATATCAATATACATGGTATCTAAAAATAGCTCGCCGCCTGGATTTAGCGCAGTTTTTAGCTCTTTTAGCATCTTGATAGGATCGCTTCTGTGGTATATCACGCCAAGGCAAAAAATGGTGTCAAATTTCGCTGCGTATTCTGGCAAGCTCTCTACTCCAAGAAGCTCGTAAGCGATATTTGAGCGGATAAATTTATTTAAAAAAGCAAACTGCAAATATGTATGCGCGCTAGGATCAAAGCCAGTTATGCTTTTTGGACCGTACTCAAGCATCTTAAACATATAATATCCATTGTTGCAACCCACATCAGCCACGCTTTTGCCGGCTAAATTTAGGTGCGGGGCAAGGATATTAAATTTAATAAAACTTTGCCACTCGCTATCTATATATATATCATCAAGTAAAAATGGTCCTTTTCGCCAAGGCTTTAGGCTAAGGGCGAGGTCAAAAATTTCATCTTTTTTAGCTTGATCTAAATTTTTAAATTTTACATTTACGCTGTCACTCAAGCTAAATTCGCAGTCAAAATTTGCTAAATTTTCTATCCTATTAAAAATTTGCTTTTGTTGCTCGTTAAATTTGCTAAGATCCACGCTATTTCCAGTCGACGATATTGTGTGGACACTCTTTTTGGTAGGTGCCAGTCGCGTCATAATACTCTTTACAGTCATTGTAATATTGAGTCGAAACTCCGCGCTCATTCATGTAAAGACAACCGTTACAAAATAACGCTATAAAGCCTAAAAATATAATCTTTTTCATGTGGCGGATTTTATCATAAATAAAAATTTTATGCTAGAATAGCAGGCAGTTTTAGAGCCAAGTTTGGCTAATATTAAGCAAAAAGGCATTTTATGCAAAGAAGAGATTTTTTTAAATTCAGTAGTTTTTTAGGTGCAGCGAGTCTGCTTCCAAGTGTCACTCTAGCTAGCGATGAGCCAGCAAATCCAGTGGTTAGAAATTTCGATGTAAATTTCAAACACCAACTGCTCGAAAAAGGCAAAAGCTCAAAAATTTGGTTGCCACTCCCACTAAGCACTACTTATCAGCAACTAACCCAAGACTACGTCATAAACACAACCGCTAAAAACGTCTATATTTCAGATACGCTAATACCAACAATGTATGCTGATTTTGAAGAAAATGAGCCAAGACCTATCTTAAATGTGCAGTTTAAAATTCAAACAACAGAGCGTAACACTGACTTTAGCAAGGTAAATTACGATCCAAATGAGAAGGTTGATCCTGCTGTTTTAGAGTTTTTAAAACCAACTTCACACATCCCAACTGACGGCGTCGTAAGAGCAAAAGCGCTAGAGATAGTTGGAAATTTAAAGGGCGATTTAGAGCGCGCAAAAGCGATCTACACGTGGGTTGCAAACACTATGCAGCGCGATAACAGCATCCTAGGATGTGGCACAGGCGACGTTAAAGCCATACTTGAAAGCGGCAAACTAGTTGGCAAATGCACCGACATAAACTCAGTTTTTGTGGGGCTTTGCAGATCAGTTGGCATCCCAGCAAGAGAAATTTTTGGTATCAGGGTTGGTCAGTCTAGATTTTCAGATCAAATGGGTAGCGCAAAAGACGGCGTAGCTAAAATTTCAGGCGGACAGCACTGCAGGGCTGAATTTTACCTAAAAGGCTATGGTTGGATACCGGTTGATCCAGCGGATGTCACAAAGGTAAGACTGGGCGAGAAGCTAACAAATGACGACGCCAAGATCGCAGCTGTGAGAGATTATTGCTTTGGTAACTGGGAGATGTGCTGGATAGGCTTTAACTACGGCCGTGACTTTATCTTAAAGCCAACTCCAGAGCAAACTCCGCTAAATAACTTTGGCTATCCATACGCTGAAGTTGATGGCAACACACAAAATTATTATTCGCCAAAAGAATTTAGCTACGACTACGTCTCAACCGAGCTAAAATGAGAGCCTTTTGGCTGATACTAACATCCATAGGTAGTGCTATCAGCGCTACCTTGTGCTGCTTGCCGGCACTTCTTTTCTTGCTTTTTGGCACATCTTTTTCATTTCTATCTTGGACACAAAATTTATACGAGTACCGCGTCCCTTTAAGCGTCGTGGCGGTCATTTGCTTTGTGATTTCAGGAATTAGTCTATTTTACAAGCCAAAGAGCTGCAACCTAAGTTATCAAAAGAAAAAATGGATACTTATATATATACTTTTTGGAGTGATTTTGCTTTTACTCCTTACATACCCAGAGCTTTTAGGAGAAATTTATGCGTAAAATTTTAGTTTTAGCCCTTTTAGTGGCTGCAAGCTACGCTGATAAAAAGATAGAAATTTCAGTACCTAGCATGCACTGTCCGCTTTGCACGGCGATTGTTAGAAAGGCTGCTCTTGGCGTCGAGGGCGTAAAAAAGGCAGATGTATCACTAAAAGAGCGAAAAGCTGTCGTTATAGCAGATGATAAGGTCGATGAAAAAGAGCTTTTAAAAGCAGTCGATGCGACTGGCTATAAGGGCGAAATAAAATAAATCTACGGAGACAGATATGTCAAATAGTGAAATTTTAAAGAAATTTGAGACACTTACTACGATACCGCACTGCAGTTATGAGACCGATAAGATGCGTGATTTTCTGGCTAGCTATGCAAAAGATAAGGGCTGTGAAGTTGTGGTCGATAGCTTTGGCAACGTTCATGCGTTTAAAGGCAAGCCAAAAATTTGCTTGCAAAGTCACTACGATATGGTCTGCATGGGTGATGCTCCAAAGATCGAGATAGTTTATGGCGATGATGGCTACATGAGGGCTAAAAACTCATCTTTAGGTGCCGATAACGGCATAGGCGTAGCTATCATGATGCAGATGATAAGCGAATTTGACGACATTGAGTGCCTCTTTACAAACAACGAAGAAGTCGGCATGATCGGAGCCACTGGCTTTAGTGGCGATCTCAAAGCCGATAAGCTTTTAAATTTAGACAGCGAAGAGGATGACCGCGTCACCATCGGCTGCGCTGGCGGTGTAAATTTATTTGCCACTATCTCGCTTAATAGCAAAAAAACAAAAGAGAGCACGCTTTATGAAGTAAAAGTGAGTGGGCTTCCTGGCGGACACTCTGGCAACGAGATACATAAAAATATCCCAAATGCGATCAAGGTTTTGGCGGCATTTGTGACTAAAAATGGCTGTAAGCTTGTCAAATTTGAAGGTGGTGAGCGAAGCAACTCTATCCCAAGCGGCGCAACTGCACTGGTTTTAAGCGATAAAGAGCTAAAGAGCGAGTGTGAAAATTTAAGCGTGAAAAAGCTTGGCACCGGTGAAGAAGTTTTAGAAAATGGCGAGAAAATTTTAGCTCTTATTAACTCATTTTCACAAGGTGTAAGAGCCTATAACTGCGAGCTAGGCATACCACAAGATAGCGTAAACCTCTCACTTGTAAAGATCAAAGATGATGGCATGTTTGAAGTGGAGTTTTTTGCTAGATCAATGAGTAAAGATGGGCTAAACAGGATGGAATTTGAAATTTCTGAGCTTGCAAAAGCACTTGGCTTTAGCGTCATTGCAAAAGATAGAAATCCGGCTTGGAAGCCTATAAATAACAAATTTGCAAACGATATCTTAGAAGAGCTAAAAATTTATAAGCCAAATGCAAGGATAACAGCTGTGCATGCTGGACTTGAATGTGGCGTGCTTTTAGAGAAAAAAGCGGGTCTTAGTGCTTGCTCAATAGGGCCAAACATCCACTCACCTCACTCAACAAGAGAGTGCTGCGAAGTTGAATCTGCACTTTTTATAGAAAAAGTCGTTTGTGGTATCGTTAAAAAATATAACTCATAAAAAATAAAATTTGCTAGAAATTTCTAGCAAATTTTATATCTCAAAGCATCTAAGTCAAATTTACCCGCAAGTACGAGCAAATTTAGATTATTTTTCAAACTCATAAACGATCTTGCCACTTTTTATAGTAGTAGTCGCCGCACCTTTTAGCTTTTTACCAAAGAGTGGAGAATTTACCGATTTTGAGCGGTTTATCTTCTCATCATAAATATACTCGATCTCAGGATCTATCACCGCAATATCAGCTAGCATGCCCTCAGCAAGCCTGCCTTTATCTTTTAAATTTAGCATTTTAGCCGCATTTGTCGATGTTAGCTCCACCATGCGCTCTAAGCTTATAACACCCTCATTTACGAGCTTTAGAGTGAGTGGCACAAGGGTTTGAAGTCCGATGATGCCAAATGGCGCCTTGTCAAATTCTACTATCTTTTCGTCTGTGTGATGTGGGGCATGATCGGTGGCGATAACGTCTATAAGGCCGCTTTTTAGCGCCTCTCTCACCGCTTTTACGTCGCTTACCTCACGAAGTGGTGGTGACATTTTGAAATTTGTATCGTAGGCATTTTTCAAAATTTCATCATCGCTAAAGCTAAAGTGGTGAGGTGTGGCCTCACACGTGATGTTTATGCCCTCTTTTTTGCCCATTTCGATGATCTTTAGCGAGTACTCCGAGCTTACGTGAGCGATATGGATGTGCGCTTTAGTGAGCTTTGCAAGCAGCATATCACGGCTCACTGCGATCTCCTCTTTCTCCCTGGCCATGCCGCGAAGTCCAAGTATGGCTGAGACCTTGCCCTCGTGCATGACGCCCTGCCTGCAAAGCGAGCAGTCCTCTGAGTGGCTTATACAAAAGCTACCAAACATGCTTGAGTACTCAAGTGCCGCCCTCATCACGCTTGAGCTAGTCACTGGTAGGCCGTCATCACTAAATGCAACTGCTCCAGCTTCTATAAGATCGCCCATTTCAACGATCTCGTTGCCACCAAGCCCTTTGCTGATGGCTGCAATTGGCAAAAGATCGATCAGCCCGCAGTTTCTTGCCTTTTCTATCATCGCTCTTGTGATCGAGGCATTGTCATTTACTGGGCTTGTGTTAGCCATGCAAAGGCAGGTGGTCACTCCTCCAGCTACGGCCGCCTGCGAGCCTGAGATGATGTCGTCTTTATACTCTTGACCAGGATCGCGAAAGTGCACGTGCATGTCGATAAGTCCTGGCATGACGAGCTTATTTGTAGCGTCTATGACCTTATCAGCCTCAAATTTCTCACTTCCGATTTTGGCTATTTTGCCGTTTTCTATTAGGATATTTGCCTTAAATTTCTCGTCGCTATTTACGATAGTGCCGTTAATTATTGCTATTTTCATCGTTAGCCCCTATTTTTTGCAAGCGTATTTAGTATCGCCATTCTTATAGCAACGCCGTTTTCAACTTGATTTAGTATGACTGAGTGCGCGCCATCAGCCACATCTGAGTTTAGCTCCACGCCTCTATTTATCGGTCCTGGGTGCAGTACGATCGCATCAGGTTTGGCTAGCTTTATCCTATTTTTATTTAGTCCAAAGAATTTCGAGTACTCCCTCGAGCTTGGAAATGCTACGTCCGCACCGCCACGCTCTAGTTGGATGCGAAGCATGATGATGACATCACTGCCCTCGCAGGCTTCTTCCATATTTTTGCAAATTTGAGACTCAAAGACCTCAGCATCTTTTGGCATCATCATCTTTGGCGCAAAGAGCTTTAAATTTATACCAAATTTCTTCATCGCCCAGATGTCAGACCTTGCCACACGGCTTCTAGCGATGTCACCGATGATTGCAACGTTTAGGTTTTTATCTAAAATTTTACCATGCTCTCTTAGTGTAAAAAGATCAAGCAGAGCTTGGCTTGGGTGCTCATTTGTGCCATCCCCTGCATTTACGACGCTAGCCTCTGTCCTATCAGCTGCAAATTTCGCCGCTCCAGAGCTTGGGTGACGAAGCACGATGATATCAGTTCTCATAGCAGCCATGTTATTCATCGTATCATTTAAGCTTTCGCCCTTTGTCACACTCGAGCTTGATGAGCTGAAATTTATCGTATCAGCTCCAAGTCTCTTTGCAGCAATTTCAAAGGATGTCCTCGTTCTAGTCGAGTTCTCATAAAATGCGTTTATCGTGGTCTTTCCACGAAGATAGTCATTTTTTTTCACTTGGCTTAAATTTAGCTCCTTAAACTCTTTCGCCGCCTCTAAAAAATATAAAATTTCTTCCTTGCTAAGCTCTCTAGTTCCTATCAAATCTTTATGTTTGTAGCCCATTTTAAGCCTCTTAAATTTATTTTGCTACGAAGTCGCAAGCTGGTTGGTAGCCGTTATCACAAGCTTTTTTAAATAAAGCCTTTGCTTTTTCTTCGTTCTTTGCTTCGTTTGCGTCTTTATCTTTTACAAGGCCATAAGCGATCATTTCGCCTAGTTTTTCGCAAGCCATGCCCTCATTTTCGTCACACATTTTTGTAAAAATTTTCTCAGCTTGAACTCTATCTTTTGCTACACCGTCGCCGTTAAATAGCATGATCGCATTCATCGTGCAAGCTTTCTTCTCACCCTCGCCGCAAGCTTTGTTAAAAGCAAGATAGGCCTCGTTAAAATTTTTCTTTGCATAAAGCTCATTTGCCTTGTCTAAATTTTCATTTGCCATAGCATTTAACGCAAAAAGTGCCGCCGCTAAAACTAAAATTTTCTTCATATTTTCTCCTTATTTAAATAACTTTGGATGGTGTTTTTTCATATATTCAACTATCTCTATGACCTCGTCGCTACCGCTAGCGTCAGAGTTTTCTAGCGCATCGTCAATGCACTCTACATAGAGATTTGCCGCCTCTTCAAGCTTATCTTTTTTCACTCCAGCATAGTAAAACATCGCCTCAAGCACCATACTAAGCTCGTAGCTAAGTTCTTCTACGCTCACCTCTTCTTCTTTCATATTTCCTCCTGTGTTTTTTTGGTTATTAGATCAACTATCTGTGCCTTGATCGGCTCATAGCTAAAGCTATCTTTAAAATTTGCAAACAGCCCGCCGCTTGCGTTCACGTGTCCGCCGCCGCCAACTAGGTGCTTTGCCATGACGCTAACGTCAAGCTTGCCATTTGCGCGAAAGCTTAGTGTTTTTTTATTTGTCACGTCGATAAAGAAGTCAAATTCAGGATTTGCTACTAAAAAATCGTTGCCGATAACCGAAACGTTGCCGATATTGTAGGTTAAAATTCCTTTATGATCTTTATAGCTTATGCTAAATTTCTCTTTATTTTCACTAAGCTTTTTTACGACATAGTTTGAGATTAGATTACTTAGCGTGTCGTCTTTATCCTCTTTGAAAAATGACTTTTTAATTGCATGTACCTGCATATCAAGCCCGATATAGTCGTTTTTTTCGTTAAAAAATTTGCTAGCTTCTTTTAAGAGATGATCCATATAGAGGTTATTTTCAGCTTCAAACATCACTTTATTTATCTCTTTAGCATTTGCAACAAGTCCCAAACAGACCTTGCCCATCTCAAAATTTTTATCATCTTTTAGCCAGATATCCACGGCATTTACGACGTCACTAAAAATTTCAAGCTCTTTGTTTTTACCAAAGATGCCCGCAAAAAAGTCGTAAGTGATCTTTGTAGCACACCTTGAACTATCCAAGAAATACCAAGGATAGCTACTTGCGCACTCGGCACCGCTTTGGTGATGATCTAGCAAAAATAGCTTTATATTTTTACCCTCTATCATCTCAGTAAAGCTCTCGCACTGAGCTAGAGTTAAATTTAGATCAGTGATCAAGATGATGTTTTTATCGTCATTTGAGGCATCTATCTCAGTTAAAATTTGAGCAAATTTATCATCTATCTCTCTGCCGTAGTTTGAGTTTAGAAATTTCACATCTTTGAAGTAAAAATTTGTTATGTATTGCGCGCCGTATCCGTCAAGATCGGTGTGTGAGAGGTGATAAATTTTCATCGTTTTCCTTTATAAATTTTCTATTTCTATGACGCCAACCGTTTCAAATGGCGTATTTGCCGAGATCTCAGCAAAGCTTAGCACCACGATGTCGATGGCAAAATTTGCGCAGATATTTGCTATAAATTTTCTTAGACTTGGCTCCACACAAAGTACCATTTCGCCATGCTGACTCATCGGACGTTTCTCTTTTTCATGTCTTAGAGCCTGAACGATCGATGAAGTTTGAGCTACATTTATCATCAGGTGATACGCACCGTCTTTATACTGCACCGCGTCCATAAGCTTTTGCTGTGCAGCACTATCTAAAATGTAAAAATTTAGCTGACCTTTTTCATCGACATAAAGCGAGGTAATGACACGTGAGAGTGCTGCACGCACGTGTTCGATGATCATATCTAGGTTTTTACTAACCTCGGCGATGTCGCTAATTGATTCAAGTATGCTAAGTAGATCTTTGATCGGGATATTGTCTTTAAGCAGCGCTTTTAAAACCTTTTGAATCAAATTTATAGGCGCGATCCTTAGCGTATCCTCGACCACAACTGGGTAGTCGATCTTTAGTTTATCTAATAAATTTTGCGTCTCTTGGCGAGTTAGAAGCTCAGCTGCATTTTGCTTGATAAGCTCACTCATATGCGTTGAGATGACGCTTGCAGGATCAACTATCGTGTAGCCGCTAAGTATGGCGTCCTCTTTGACGCTAGCATCGATCCAGAGTGCGTCCAGCCCAAAAGCTGGCTCTTTTGTCGGAATTCCCTCGATATCTTCGCTAACTAGTCCACTATCCATCGCTAGAAATTTATCAGCATAAATTTCACCCTGACCGATCACGATGCCTTTTAGCTTAAAGCGGTACTCGTTTGGCGGTAGTTGAAGGTTGTCACGAATTCTTATCTTTGGCATCAAAAAGCCAAGACTAGAAGCGATATTTCGCCTCATAGCACGAATCCTCTCAATGAGATCCACATCAGCTAGCTTTAGTAGGCCATATCCAAGGTCGAGCTCTAAAATTTCAAGCTTCAAGATATCATTTATCTTCGTCTCTTCTTCTCTTGCGATCTCTTCATCGCTCTTCTTTGGCACCTTAGTAGTGGCACTACTAGCAGCTGCCCCTGCCCCACTTTGCGTAGCGGCTCCAGCTTTTTTAGAAGCTGTTTTATCTTTTGACGCAAGACTTAAATTTAGCCCGCCATCTTTGGTCTGCTTGATGATGTAGCCAAGTCCCAAAAATAGCACTGCAATAAAGCCAAGAGAAAGAGTTGGAAGTCCAGGGACAATGGCAAACATAAATAATATGAAGCCTACTATCAGCAAGGTTTTATAATCCCCTAAGAGCTGATTTAATGTGCCTTCTGCAAAGTCCTCATCGTCCTTGCTAGCCCTTGTGATGATAATGGCTGTCGCTGTTGAAGTAATAAGTCCTGGGATCTGGCTCACAAGGCCATCACCGATGGTGAGGATCGTATAATACTGAGCCGATGTCGCCATATCAAGGCCGTGCTGAAACGAGCCGATAGCAAAGCCACCGATGATATTAATGATAGTAATGATGATGCCAGCGACGGCATCACCTTTTATAAATTTAGACGAACCATCCATCGCGCCATAGAAATTTGCCTCACCGATGATGGCTTGGCGTCTTTCGCGCGCTGTTTTTTCATCAATCAAACCTGCGTTTAAGTCCGCATCTATCGCCATTTGCTTACCAGGCATCGCATCAAGTGTAAAACGCGCTTGCACCTCGCTCACACGGGTTGAACCCTTTGTTACGACCATAAAATTTATGAGAACCAAGATACAAAAGACGATGGTGCCGATAACGAAGTTGCCGCCAACTACGAAATTTCCAAAGCTTGATATGATCTCGCTGACCGCTTCTGGGCCATTGTGACCTTCGCTTAAGATCATACGCGTGGTTGCGATATTTAGCGAGAGGCGAAAAAGCGTAACGATAAGAATTAGCGTCGGAAATGTGCTAAGATCGGTTGGTTTTGGCACATAAATCGAAATTAAAATTATAAGCACAGAAATCGAGATCGAAAGTGCCAGGAAAAAGTCAAGCACCGCGCTTGGAAGCGGTACGATGATGATAGCAAGGATGGCAACAATGATACCAACGATGCTAAGACTTTTAAACTTAACAATTGGCGCAAGAAACGGCGCAACAAGAGTTAAGATGTTATTTTTTTGCTTTGCCAACTTTACTTCTTAACGATGTCACTTAGTTTTATCGCATCAAGCATCTCGTCGATCTTGCCTTGAAGACCGCTAAACATCGACCAAATTTGACAGCTCGAGGCTTTATTTGATGGGCAGCCATCTGCAGAAGATGAGCACTCAAAGACGTTAAGTTCACGTTTTTCAGCGCACTCTATTATCTTTTTTATGCTTAAATTTTCAGGTTCGTTATTTAGTGCGAAACCGCCATTTTATGCTTAAATTTTCAGGTTCGTTATTTAGTGCGAAACCGCCATTTGCCCCTTTAAACGACTTTAAAATTCCATCTTTTGCAAGATTTTGTAAAATTTTGGCTAAAAAGCTTTTTGAAATTTTAAGTTCATTTGAGATCGTATCAACATCAACTGGAGATGATTTTTGAGATATTAAAATAAGTGAAAGTAGAGCGTATTCGCTTGCCTTTGTAAAAAGCATTTATCTTCCTTAAGTCTTTAAATAGCCCTAATTTTATTAAATTTTTACTGCATTTTTCATTAATTTTTAAAAAGCATAATTTTATCTAACTTTATGTTTTAAATGCTATAATCGCTCTTCCAAAATTCACCAATCAGGAGGTCATTATGGCTTTGGATTCGGCTAAAAAAGCTCAAATAGTTGCGAAATTCGCTAGAAAAGAGGGAGATACAGGCTCTCCAGAAGTTCAAATAGCTCTTTTAACAGCTAGAATAACTGAACTTACAGAACACCTTAAAATTTTCAAAAAAGACTTTTCATCACGCTTAGGTCTTTTAAAGCTAGTTGGTCAAAGAAAAAGACTTTTAAAGTATCTTAAAAATAAAGACTACACTACATATTCAAAACTAATCTCTGAGCTTGGCTTAAGAGATAAATAATCCATCGGAGAGCGATCTGCTCTCCTTACTAAATTTCATTTATACATTTCTTTTATTCAAAAATTTACAGTCTATTTTAAATTTCTCATCTTTAGTATTAATTTATCTACTC
>NZ_CABPTY010000002.1:547891-576976 GCF_902460415.1 Campylobacter concisus | reverse complement strand
TAATAGAATTAAATTAATTCTAACTTAAATTAGAAATTTATTTTTATAGATAAAGAATTTTTATTAAAGATTAAGAATTTGGCTAGTAATATTACTCATATAGAAATATGCAAATATTGCATAGCAAAGGAGAAAATGATGAAAGAAGGCAAAGTCATCTGTCCTTATTGCGGGACAGGCTGTCAAGTAACCTTGCATGTGGAAAACAATGTCGTTCGTGCCGCCACAGGCGTTGAAGACAATCCAGTCAATCAAGGAAATTTATGTTTAAAAGGCTTTTATGGCTGGGATTACGTTGCAAGTCCAGATAGACTAACAAAACCACTTATTAGAAAGAAAAATGGCGTATTTTCAAAGGATGGTGATTTTGAGGAAGCCAGCTGGGACGAGGCACTTGATCTTGTCGTAGAAAAAATGAAAGAGACCAAAGCAAAATATGGCCCAGACGCATTAGCCGGAAATTTCTCAGCACGCTGTACGCTTGAGGACAACTACGTCGCTCAAAAGCTAATGCGTGCTGTAATTGGTACAAATAACGTCGATCACTGTGCTAGAATTTGACACGCTCCGACAGTAGCAGGACTTGCTAAAACAATCGGAAACGGAGCTGCCACAAATAGCTTTACGGAGATTGGCACTTATAGTAACTGTATATTAATGATAGGCTCAAACCCAGAAAATGGTCACCCAATAGCAGCTATGCACATCCAAAGAGCGCTAAACCGCGGTGCGAAACTGATCGTCATCGACCCTATTAAGACTGAGTTTGCAAGCAGAGCTGACATTCACTTACAACTAGAGCCAGAGCACAACATCCCTGTTATAAACGCACTTCTTTACACTATCATCGAAGAAGGCCTTGTAAATGAAGAATTTGTAAGAGATCACACAATCGGCATTGAGTACGTCAAAGAGGCTGTAAAAGACTATGCTCCAGAGGTCGTGGCTAAATACACAAGGCTAAATCCAGAGGATATCAGAGCGGCTGCTAGAATGTACGCTACCACAAAGCCAGCTGTCATCACTCACGGCATGGGCGTAACTCACTTTAACCACGGCGTTGGCGGAGTTTGTGACGTATCAAATTTATTCTTGATCACTGGTAACATCTGCGAGCTTGGCACAGGCGACTTACCACTAAGAGGTCAAGAGAACGTTCAAGGTTGCTGTGATATGGGCGTTTTACCAAATATCTTCCCAAATCTTGGCTCAGTCACTGATCCAGAGCAAAGAGCTTGGTTTGAAAAAATGTGGCACCTAGAACCTGGATTTTTGAGCTCAAAAATAGGCGTTCACAAAACCGAAGTACCTGATGCGATCCTTGATGGCAAAGTTCATTTCTTCTGGACTATCGGCGAAAACCCAGTCATCTCTGAGCCAAATACAAACCACTTCTTAAAAGGTATCGCTCATGTTGATTTCTACGTCGTGCAAGATCTATTCTTAACCGAGACTTCACTAAAAGCTGATGTCATACTTCCAGGTGTTGCAAGTAGCGAGAAAGAAGGACTTTATACAAACGCAGAGCGCCGCGTACAGCACAACGAAGCAGTCATCACACCTCCAGGAGATGCTAGACAAGACTGGTGGATCGTTTGTGAGATCGCACGCCGTTTAGGTGCAACAGAGGGCTTTAACTTCAACTCACCAGAAGAAATTTGGGAAGAAGTTAGAAAATGCGACCCAAGACGATATGGTGGCATGAGTTATTACCGTATCAAAAAGTATCACGGACTTCACTGGCCATGTCCAAATGAAGATGACATGGGCGGTCAGAGCCTCTATCTTGATAAGAAATTTTTCACACCTGATGGCAAAGGTCGTTTTGTGCCATGCCTCTTTGTGGATAAGGCCGATAAGATCGAGAGTGCAAAACTTGAGTTTGCTAAGAAGATGAATATGTCGCCTGAGTATCCTATCATGGCTGGTTCAGTCGATGAAAAGACTGACGATGAGTATCCGATACAGCTTCTAACCACTAGAAAGGTCTATCAATACACCGTTGGCACTATGACAAGACGCTCACGAGCGATCGAAGAAGGCGGAGATAGCATCGGACCTATCGCCGAAATGAATCCAGCACTTGCAGCAAGATATGGCTTAAAACAAGGCGACTTCATCAAAGCATGGAGTAGATACGGCTATATCGTCGTAAAAGCTGAAGTAACAGACATCGTGCCTGATGGCATCATCCAGATGACTTTCCACTACTGGGAGAGCTCTTGCAATGAGCTAACAAGCAGCGGTTGGGACTACATCAGTAAGACTCCGACATTTAAAGCAGCTATTCAGATCAAAAAGATCGATGAAGAAGAATTTTTACGAGTTCGCGAACTAAAACGCATAAAATTCCAAACTTCAAAGATCATCTATGATGACTTCCACCATCACGGAAATGCAGCGATAAATGAGTAAATTTAGCGGGTAACTCCCGCTAAATTTCTTTATTATTAAATTTAAATTTCTAATTTTATAAACCCAAAGGTATCACTTATTTTTATATTTGTTTTGATTGACTTGATAAGCTTCAGGCGATTATTTAGTAGATCAAAAGCTGCTTTTTAGTCTTTAATTTTAAATTTTCATTATGTAAGCCATATTTATATTAAATTTAGGGCTTTAGTTTTATAAAACACGCACTATAAAAATAGCTTTTTAAAAAGAGAATTTTACTTAAACGCCAAAAAGCTCATGAAATTTCCCCATTTAAATGTGCTCTCGACCAGTTTAAAGCCAGCATTTAGGGCTAAGCTTCTATTTTCTTCCTCGGTGTATGGCACAAGCACATTTTCAAGCGCCTCTCTTTTTTGGGCGATCTCGTAGCGTGAGTAGCCTTGCGCTTGCTTGTAGTCCTCGTAAATTTCTATGACGCTTTTAGTAAGCTTCTTGTCATCAAAGATGATCTTTTCACTAAATAAAAAAACTCCATTTTCATTTAGTCCGTTGTAAATTTTTTGCACCAAATTTGCTCTTTTTGGCGGTCTGATAAACTGCAAAGTATAGTTTGCCAAAACAGCGTCAAAGCCCTCTAACTCGCACTCCGTGATGTCATCTAGGATAAAATTTATACTAGCGCCATACGCCTTTGCCTTGTTTTTAGCGTTTGCTAGCATCGCCTCAGAGTTATCCACGCCGCTTAGCACGAGGTCGTTTCTAAGGTTATTTAGCAAAAGCAGGCTATTTGCCGTAGAGCAGCCAAGGTCGCACACTTTTGCTGATTTTGGCAAAATTTTAGCTAGCAGCTTTGCATTTAAATTTGAGCTCACGTCGTAAAATGGCACCGAGCGCGAGATCATATCATCAAAAACGCTCGCCACGAAGTCATCAAATTCAAACTGCTTGCTTATAGGCTCTTTAAAAATTTCATCTCTCATATACCAGCTCCATATCCGTCAAAGTATCTCATCGTCTCTCCAAAAAAGAGATCGCACACGCCAACGCACTGCCTAGCCTCGTTTATATCGCGCTTTATCTGCTCTTTTAGCTCGCTTAGAGAATTAAATTTTTTATTATCACGCAAACGTTTTATGAAGCAAACAGCAACGTGCGTCGTCACTTTTGGCGCGACCTCGTCCATGATGTGCGTCTCGACGCTAAAATTTCCATCCGTGCTAAGTCTGTTGCCTATAAAAGTGACCGAGCCATAGGTGTATGAGCCCATCCTCGTTCTTGTCGCATAGACGCCCTCGCGCGGCAAAAGATAGCTTTTTATATCTAAATTTAGCGTAGCAACCAGCTCTTTTGCGCCGATGCCCTGCCCTTTTATCACGTTGCCCTCGATCGAGTACTCCCTGCCTATTAGCCTGTTTGCCTCATCGATGTTGCCTTGGCGTATCAGCTCTCTGATGGATGAGCTATGCACGCCCATGCCGTCATAACAAACCTCATCAACGACGACTACCTCGCCATCAAAAATTCTTTTCAGATCGTGCTTATCCCACGCTCTATTTCTGCCAAATCTAAAATCAAACCCAACAACGATCTTTTTTAAATTTTTAAAATCCCGCTTTAAAAGTGCGATAAATTCCTCGCCGCTAAGCCCTTTTATACTCTCAAAATCATACAAAAAGCAAGGATAGTTTGAGTACTCAGCTCGCTTTAGCTTTGGCGTGATGTTGGCCTTATTTTTATCGATGACAACAAGTCCGCCAAACTCGCCAAGCTGCTTTATAAGCTGCTTGTGCCCCCTATGCACGCCGTCAAAGTGCCCGATCGCAACGGCAGTGATGTTATCTTTTGTTAAAAGCGTAGAAAAATTCGGCATTTCCTTCCTTTCCCTTGACCTCGCACTCTTTGCAAGCTATCAGTTCAAATTTTAAGCTACTTGCTAGCACTTCAAAGCGCTTCATCGCTAAATTTACAGCCTTAGCGTCGGTGACAACGCCTTTTTTGTTGCGTTTTACGCCAACGCCCACTTCAAACTGCGGCTTAAAAAGCGTTATGATGAGCGAATTTTCGCTTGCAAGCTCACAAATGGCAGGCAAAATTTCAGCCAAAGAGATAAAGCTCACGTCGCAGGTTATGAGATCAAATTTGCTTTGATTTTGCTTTGCAAACTCCCTGACGTCAGTTTTCTCATAAATTTTCACTCGCTCATCGCTTCTTAGACTAGCATCTAGCTGATCAGTGCCCACATCAACGCCAGTCACGCTTTTTACGCCACGCTCAAGCAAAATTTGCATAAAGCCGCCAGTTGAGCTGCCTATATCAAGCGCATTTTTACCAGCTAGATCAAATTTCATCGTCTCCAAAAAGCTTTTTAGCTTAAGAGCCCCTCGCCCAACATAAATTTCATCAAGTAGCGAAATTTTAGCCTCACTAACCTCGCTTGAGACCTTGGTGCAAATTTCGCCGTTTGCTAGCACCTTGCCAGATTTAATGAGCTCGCTCGCCTTATTTCTACTTATATTTAAAACGCTTGCGACGTAGTTATCAAACCTCAAGTTTTAGCCTCTCATATTCGTCCTCATCGATCACTCGCACGCCTAGCTCATTCGCCTTGTCTAGCTTACTGCCAGCCTCATCGCCAGCCAAGACAAAGTCCGTTTTTTTAGAAACTGAGCTTGAAACCTTTGCGCCAAAACTCTCAAGCTCCGCCTTTATCTCATCTCTTGGGCGACTTAGCGTGCCAGTTATCACGACCGTTTTGCCACTTAGCGCATTTGAGATGCTCTGCGCCTGCGTCACGCTTGGCTGCACGATCTGGCTAAGGGCTAAAATTTCTGCTCTATTTACCTCGGCAAAGTCTATCAAGCTGTTTGCCATCTCCACGCCAAAGCCCTCAAGCGAGACAAGCTCTTCAAAGCTAGCATCAAGCCAGCCCAGCCCAAAACTACTTGCTAGCTTTTTAGCTGCCACTTCGCCAATGTGCTCGCAGCCAAGGCCCGTGATAAAGCGCGCTAGCTCCGCACCTTTACTGGCTTCAATGGCATTTAAAAGGTTATTTACCTTTTTCTCTTTAAAGCCCTCAAGCACCATGAGATCATCAAATTTAAGGCCGTAAATGTCTTTTATGCAAGAGATCAGCCCCTTGTCAAATAGCAAATTTACGATCGCATCGCCAAGACCGTCTATATTTAGGCATTTTTTCGATGCGTAGTGAATTATTGAGCCAACCACTCTTGCCCTACAGCTTAAATTTTGACACTTTAATAACGCCCCCTCATCAAGCAAATGTGAGCCGCAAACTGGGCAAAATTTAGGTCTTTCTATCACTTCTTCACTGCCATCTCGCCTATCCTTATAAACCTTTGTGATCTTTGGTATGACATCGCCTGAGCGGATGATGCCGATGTAGTCGTTTTTCATAACGCCAAGGCGATCTATTTCATCAAAGTTATGAAGCGTGGCGGATTTTACATTTGCACCGTCTATATTTACCTCATAAAGCACGCCAACAGGCGTTACTACGCCACTTCTGCCAACCTGAAGCGCGACGTCTTTTAACCTAGTCACCTTTTCAATGGCTGGAAATTTAAACGCCACCATAAATTTTGGAAATTTGACCGTATAGCCCAGCTCTTCGCAGCGTGCAAGGTCATTTACGCGTATCACCATACCATCCATCATTACGCTTTTTGAGTCACGATTTGCCAAAAGCTCATTATACGCAGCCTCGAGCTCATCTTTTTTTAAAATTTTAAAAAACTCATCTCTTTCAAAGCCAAGATCACGTACAAATTTCATTACCTCACTATGATCTTTAAGCCCAAGAGTATGCTCGCCCACGCCCCACGGTATGAAAAGCAGCTTTCTTTTAGCAGTCACCGCGCTATCAAGCTGCCTAAGACTTCCTGCGGCTGCGTTTCTAGGGTTTGAAAGTGGCGCCTCACCCTCTTTTGCGCGCTCTGCGTTTAGTAGCTCAAAGTCCTCTTTTCTTATGACGACTTCGCCTCGAATTTCGATAAGTCCTTTGTAGCTAATGCTCTTTGGCACCGAGCTAATGGTCCTTGCATTTAGTGTCACATCCTCTCCTGTAACGCCGTCGCCTCTCGTTATCGCTCTTATCAAAAAACCATTTTCATAGAGTAAATTTAGGCTCGCTCCATCAAATTTTGGTTCAGCCACAAAGACCAAATCTTCTTTCTCGCCACGCTTTAGCCATGCATCAAGCTCGCCAAGGCTAAAGATATCCTCCATACTCCACATACGCTTTATGTGGCTTGCCTTGCTAAAACCCTCTTTTACACCTCCGCCCACTCGTTTAGTCGGCGAAAATAGCGAAATTTCACTGGGATTTGCTCTCTCATATTCAAGCACCGCGTGATATAGCGCATCATACTCCTCGTCGCTTGCAAGTGGCTCGTCCTCGTCGTAGTAGGCCTTTGCCCACGCATTTAGCGTATCTACCGCTTTTTCATACTCTTGTTTTGTCATTTTTGCTCCAAATTTACACCGCATTTTATCTTAAACATACTTTATAAATGATCTAAATTTAGCTCTCTGGCGTCACGTAAATGGACATTTTTATAGACCTTTGCTGTCTCGTCTCTAGCCCTCATCAGCGCAAAGCCAAGCAAATTTTGTCCGTACCACTTCATAGGATTTTTCGCATTTTCATCGCTTGCGGCCAAACCTATGCCCCAAATTTTATCAACTGGGCTTCCCTCAACCAAAACTTTACTCCCAGTTTGGAGCAAAAAGTCTCGCAAAGGGGCATTTTGGCTAAATTTTAGATAGCTAGCATTTAGCACGACGCCAAATTTGATCTCATCCCAGACCTTAGCGTCAAAGCCTCGCACCTGCCTGCCAAGTGCCTTCATCTGCGCTGGATCTTTGGCGGATAAAATTTCCTCCAAAGCCTTTTTATCACCAAAGCATTCAGCCTTTTTAGCCTTACACTCTACCAAAGCGTGGCTTGGCTCATCGCCTCATGCATATCAAAAAGCTGTTTATGCTCAGCCACATCGTGCGTTCTAATGATCTGTGCGCCGTTTTCGAAGGCCTTTAGATGCAGATAAAGTGAGCCTGGTAAGCGGTCTTTGACCTCACTTGGACTGTAATGATTTATAACTGATTTGCGGCTGGCACCAACTAGTAGTGGGCAGTCAAATTTTAAAAAATGCTCCAAATGCTTGATAAGCAATAAATTTTGTTCGGCCGTCTTGCCAAAGCCAATACCCACATCAAGCACAAGCTTTTTAGCGCCAAGCTCTCTTGCAAGGGCTATCTTTTGCTCAAAAAAGTCCGCTATTTCACCGATTAGATCGCTATATTTTGGTGCGACTTGCATAGTCGCAGGATCGCCTTGCATATGCATCATGCAAAACTCAGCATCGTATTTTGCAGCAAGTGGGGCTAAATTTATATTTGCCGTGATGTCATTTATCATTTTAAAGCCGTGATTTAGGGCAAATTCAAGGCAATAAGGATCAAAGCTATCAAGGCTAAATTTCGCCTTTTCATGTAAATTTAGCTTGTAAATTTCCTCTACGATATCTTTTATGCGTCTAAATTCCTCTTCACGGCCGCAATACTCACTCCCTGGCCTTGAGCTAACGCCACCAAGGTCAATGTAGTCTGCACCTGCTTCGATCATACTTTTAATCTTTGCTATGCCATTTTGAGTATTTATGCGGCTTTGCTCGTTAAAGCTATCTGTGTTTATATTTGCAACGCCCATTATAAGAGGCTTTGCGGGCTTTATAAATTTTGTCTCTAAAAAGGCTGCTAAATTTTTAAGTCCAAAGTCTTGCAACTTCTCTTTTTTAGCTAGCTGCCTAAGCTGCGCATTTGTCGCCATTAGCAAGGCTTTATTTAGACTCTGCTTACCCAAAATCGTATCTTTATGCGTCACAAGCTCAGCCCCAACACTTAATGCATCTTGCTTTAATATATTTGCCGCTGGAGTTTTTATCTCGTCTATAAATATAAAATTTATCTCACTCTTTTCTTGCATGAACTTCGCGCCAGCCGGACTTGGCGAGACGGACTTGCAAATTTCATCAAAATCGCTTTTGTTATTTATCTTGTAAAATTTCAACGTCGTCCTTTTTGAAATATAGTAAGCAGTAACGGCGTTAGCACGGCGTGAGACTTGGCGTTTAGATCAGCTAGCTTGATAAGCGAGAAAAAATAATCCATCTCATCGCCGCTAAATTTATACCCGCTATCAACCGCCTTTGTCACGATGGTGCCGACAAGCTCTTTTAGCTCGTTTTTGCCAAATTTCTGAGCTTGCTCCTCTACTATCTTTTGATCGACAAAACTTGTTAGCTCTTTTAGGCTAAGCGATTTTAAATTTAAATCAAGAGTTATCTTTGGCTTTTTGGTTAGATTATTTTCTATAAGCATTCTTGATCTAATCGTTGGTAAGAGTAAATTTTTGCTCTGCGTTACTATTATAAATTTTATATTTCTCGGAGGCTCTTCGATGATCTTTAAAAGTGCATTTTGAGCCTCTGTCCTAAAAGAATTAGCATGTATTACTAAAATTTTTTCATCTTTTTCAGCAATGTATGCTTCTGCGATGACCTCCTTTGCATTTTCTAGCAAAAAATCATCACTTACATAAAATCTTAAATTATTAATACCAAACTCATCTTCAAGTTTGGCTTTTAAATTTTCAAAATCGCTTGTAACTACGATTTTATTAAGCATTTAGAGTATCACCTTTGCAAAGAGTGCCGCATCGATACTTTTATCAAAAATTTTGCAAAGACTTATTAGTTTAATGTCTAAATTTTCATCGCTTGAGCTAAGTGTAAAGCTATTTTGTGCTTGCTCGTCAAATAGCCACATATAACTATCCTCATCGCTTTTGGCTAAATTCGCATATTTATCAAGGCTCTTTCCGATATAAAAAAACAAGTATCCGTTTGGAAAGGCAAGACTTAGCATATCTTTTAGTAGCTGCTTTTGCTCATTGGTCTCTATCTCGTCAAGCGATGGATAGAGCGATCTTAGGCTAAAAAATGGTAAAAATGGCCTGATGCTTTTTGAATGGTTCATCTTTTTTAAAAGATAAGTTTCAAACCATCTTCGCTCTTCATCACTTATAGTTATAAAAGCCCTTCCTTCAAGCAAAAATTTAAGCCTAGATGCGAGCAAAGGCGTCCATTCAACACGCCTTTCCTCCATCCAGCTCATCAAAGGGCCCTCATCCCTAATAGCCTTTAACGTCCACTGAATAAAGTCTTGCATTACTGATCTAACTTATACGCATCATGAAGTACGCGAACCGCTAGCTCACCATATTTTTGATCAACGATCATTGAAATTTTTATCTCGCTTGTTGAGATCATTTGGATATTTATACCCTCTTTTGCAAGCGTTTCAAATGCTAGACATGCTACGCCGCTATGGCTCTTCATGCCAACGCCAATAACTGAAACTTTTACGATCGCGTCATCAAATTCTATATGTTTTGCAGCCGAGAGCTTTTGCATAGTCTCTTTTGCTACTTCAAGCTCATTTTGTGGCACTGTAAAGCCTAAATTTGTAGTACCATCGTGCCCTACGTTTTGGATTATCATATCTACGTTTATATTTTCATGAGCTAAAGCTGTAAAAATTTCTGCTGCAATGCCAGGCTTATCAACTACACCTCTTAGTGTTACTCTTGCTTGATTTTTATCTAGTGCTATTCCGCTTACTAAAACTGCTTCCATATTGTCATCTTCCTTTGCTATTAATGTACCTTCGTTGTGATTAAAGCTACTTCTTGTAATGAGTTTTACATTTAGTTTTTTTGCTAGCTCGACTGAGCGATTTTGTAGTACCTTTGCACCAGCAGAGGCGAGCTCTAGCATCTCATCGTAGCTTATCTTTTCTAGCTTTTTTGCCTTTTTTTCTATCCTTGGATCAGTCGTATAAACGCCATCAACGTCGGTAAAAATTTCACACAGATCAGCTTCAAGCGCCCCAGCAAGGGCAACCGCGCTAAGGTCGCTTCCGCCCCTGCCAAGAGTGGTGATATCGCCTTTGTCGTCTATGCCTTGAAAGCCTGCTACGACGACGATCCTGCCAGCTTTTAGCTCAGCTTTTAGCCTAGTGGTGTCTATCTTTTCTATCCTAGCTTTTGTGTGAATTTCATCTGTTATTATCCCAGCCATTGCGCCTGTTAGTCCTACGCACGCATAGCCTTTTGCATTAAGTGCAATCGTCAAAAGTGCGGTAGTTACTTGCTCCCCAGAGCTTAAAAGCATATCAGTAGCAACGCCGTCTGGGTGCTTTGAGAAATACTCACTATATTCAACCAATTGATTTGTAACTCCACTCATCGCAGAAACTACCACAACCACGTCAGCGCCGCTGTTTTTAGTCTCTATGACCCTATTTGCCACAGCTTCGATGCGCTCAAGCGTGCCTACGCTAGTTCCGCCAAATTTTTGAACGATTAACATCAAAAATATCCTTTCTCTTTAAAATAACTCAAAACTTTGTCATAAATAGGCTTTTTGAAGTGGTTTATCCCCTCTAAAGCCTTGTTGATATCTACAAATTTATACTCGCTAAATTCTGGATGCTCGGTCTTTAAATTTATGCTCGCACCATTTTTTAGCCTAACCAAAAAGTACTTTTGCGTCTGCCCATCAAATGGATAAAATCTCTTTGACGCATTTGCTGGAAAGTCGTAGCTAAGCCAATCAGGATACTCTTCTAAGAAGTCAAATTTATCAGTTCCGATCTCCTCTTTAAGCTCTCTTTTTAGTGCCTGCTTTGGACTTTCGCCTTCGTCTATGCCACCTTGAGGAAACTGCCAGATATCATCCATATCCACTCTTTTTGCGACTAAAATTTCACATTTAAATGGATACAAGCTAGACAAAACAACGGCTGCCACGTTTGGTCTATATTTTTTTTGCATGTTTTTTCCAAGAAATTTATTTGAGATAATAACTAAAAAGAGTTAAGAGATAGATAAATAAAAACTACTTTTTACGCCGTTTGTAGTAAATCACACAACCGCTAAAAAGTAGCACGCCCACTCCAAAAGAAGCCATAAAAAAGATAAATTTTCCAGCCTCTTTGAATATATATCCAGCGTGCAGATCAAGCATAAATTTATAAATTTCAAAAGATTTTGGCATGGTGTTTTTTAAAATTTCTCCACTTGCCGTATCGACTACAAGCCTAACGCCATCACTCTCACTAGCACCTTTTGGCAAGTAAAAGATCATAAATTTTACGCCATCTTTATTGAGGATAAAATTTAAAGCGTCAAATTCATTTCCAAATTTTAAAGTAAAAATTTTATAAGCTTTTTGAAGATTTTCTACCTTTTGCTCATCACTTAGGCTAAAGCCATTTTTGCTAGTAAAATTTGGCTTTTTAAAGACCTTTTGCTCGCCACAAATTTGATTTATAACCTTAGCAAAACTCTCATAAGAAAAGTATAGACCGCTAAAACAGATAATAAGCAAAATGGCCCCCAAATAAAGCCCTAAAAATCCATGCAGTGAATATAAAAATGCAAATTTCTTTGCCTTTAGATTTAGCTTAAAGGCGCTAATAAATTTGCTTCTAAATCTCCAAAATTGTATAAACGCTCCAGTTAATAAAACCGCAAGTAGTGCAAGCGTCGAAATCGCCACTAATTCACTTGCAAATTTAGATAAATTTTCATTTTTAAATAGAGCTAGTCCTAGATTTTTATGTAAATTTAAAGCTAGCCCTATAAATTTTTCCACACTATTTTCAGAGACTACCTCGCCTGTATAAGGATCTACAAAGAATGACTTAAACTCGCCACTCTCGCTTGTGCCACTTACCACATAAGCTCTATTTGCATCGCCTTTTATCTTTATATAACTAAGGTTAAAATTTGGCCAAGTCTTACTAAAGACCTTTAAAATTTCATCTATTTTTAAAGCACTTTTATTAGTTGCTATGTCTATCTCATCTTTGCTAAAAGCCTCAATTATCTCATCATGGTACGAAATAATCGCTCCACTAATTGAGATTATCAAAAGCGGTAAAGAAAAGATAAGAGCTAAAATTAAGTGAAATTTCCGCCAAATTTTAAACATTTTAAAACTTCAAATTAAAGCCAAGCTCGATCTTTTGTCCATCGACTATCAAAACATCATATCTGCCTGATCTTGTCGTAAAAAACTCGTTAAAGAGATTATAGACGCTTAAGTTTAGGCTGAAATTTTTAGTTACATTATAGTTTATGCCAAGATCTGCGATAACGTAAGCCCTCATATCATCAGCATAGCTAAATGAGTTTTTAGTTCTACCATAATAATTTATCTGTGACCAGAAATTTAGCCATCTATTTAGCTCATAATTTGCTCCAAATTTAAATGTATGAAGCGGATAGTTGTTTAAGCTTTTACCAACTTCTGATCCATCTTTTTGTTTTGATTTTGTATAAACATAGCTTTGATTTAACCTGAGAGCATTTGTCACCTGCCACTCATTTGTTAGCTCAACTCCATAAATTTCAGCTTTACCGATATTTATACTCTCCCAAATACCATTTGGATAAATTTTGCCTTTATGCCTGCAAACACTGCCTCTTGAGCATATAGGCCTGTAACTTAGCATATCTTTAAAACTTGTGTAAAAGCCAGTTAAAGACGTTTCAAAACCTTCATTGTTATTATAAACGCCACCAAATTCATAACTTACGCTTGTCTCTGGCTTAAGACTACTTCTACCAAGCTGTGCTCCACGTCCTCCGGCAAATGGCAAAGCAAGATCTTGCGTGCGCTGCTTGATATCAGGTGTCGCATAACCTGTGCTAACTCCGCCTTTTAGGGCAAAAAAGTCATTTAAGTTATAGATACCATAAATTCTTGGTGAAACGTGCGAACCATAGTTCTCATCGTAGTTATAGCGAATTCCTGTGCTTAAGATAAAGTCTTTTATAAGGCGATAATCATCTTCAGCATAGACCGAATAATCATACCTTTTTACATTCGCAGCGTCCGCTGTGGTTGCCTTTTCATCTAGCTTTTCTCTTTTAGCATTTATTCCTAATGTAAAGGCGTTATTATCAGTAAAATATGAGCCTTTTGTATCAAAATTTAGAGTCTTTAGCGTCAAATTTTGTTGAGCTGTCTCTTTTAGCTTGCCATAAGATAAATAGCTTTGAAGCAAGATATTGTCAAGCCTTGCTTCGTGGCTTAAATTTATCACATCGCCTTTTATTCTCTCGCTAGCAACTGAGTTAGTGCCAGTTGATAGTGTTTTGCCTTTAGTTCTTTTATATTTCACATCGCTTCTTGCAAGCTCAAGCGTAAGATCATTATTTTCATTTGGCTTCAAAAATAGCTTCGCACCAAAATTTCTATCCTTTTGCTCTCTGTTTGCATAAGAAATTTTATCTTCTGATTTATTTAAATTTTTACCATAAACAGAAACACTTAAAACATCATCAATTAGTCCAGAGTGCAAATAAAGGCTATTATAAAGCTCGCCGCTTATATTTTTATTTCTAGCAAATTTATAGCTTGAGCCAAGATTTGCGCCAAATTCATTGCTAAACTCATCTGTAATGATATTTATAACTCCGCCTAGCGCGTCACTTCCATAAAGCGAGTCATAGGTCCACGTATCACTTCAATACGGCTTATCGCACTTGCTGGCGGAATGAAACTATATGAGCCTCCAACGCTTCTAAGCCCTTTATAGGCGTTATCGCCTGGTACTGGCATGCCATTTACTAAAATTTTAGTAAATCTTGGAGAGAATCCACGTATAGAAATTCCTCGTCTATTTGCCGCTTCGGGAGTCGTTCCAAAAAGACTTGGGATATCCTTTGTCATGCTCTCGATATCTTTGTGATTTTTCTTTTCTAATGCCTCTTTGGTTATAACGCTAAGCGTTGCTGGTGCGTCTTTGATATTTTGCTCAAATCCTGTTGCACTCACTACTTTAACTTCTGGTAGAACCTTATCTTCATTTGCAAAAAGCGGTAAATTTATAAAAATTGCCGCACAAATAGAAATTTTTAATGCACTTTTCACAAAAACTCCTTATAAAAATTTAATGCGCATTTTACTAAAATTAAATAATCGTTATCAATATCATACGTAACGCTAAAGGGATTAAATTTAACGCTTGAGGGATAAAATGATAAATTTAGACAAAAAATATGGAACGAGAAAGATATCTCAAAAGGAAAAACAAATAAGCGTAGAGTTTTTCAAGCAAAGCAGTGGTATTAGCTATCTAAAAAGTGAAATTTTATGTAATGGCAGGATAAAAATAGATCGTCAAAAGTCTAAAAAATATCTATTTTTAATGTTTAATGAGGCTAAAAACGATCTTTGCTTTAAGCTTGATAAAAAAGAGTATATCTTAAACAAAGATGAATTTTGCATTGGGCTTGTTAATGACGATTTTAAAGGTATCTTTGAGTATCAAAATAAATTTTATAAGACAAAAACACTACTTTTTGACGAAAGCTACGCAAATAAGCTCGAGATATTTGCTGGACTTAGATTTGATGATAAATTTGAGCTTTTGAAATATAAAAAAGATTTAGCTCAAATTTGCGTTTTAAATGAACTTGAAACGACAAATTTATATGAAGGCGCGATGAGGGAAATTTTTACCGAGTCAAAAATTTTAGAGCTTATTTATAAAAGTAAAATACGAAAAGAGAGCGAAATTTCACTTAGCAGAGATGAAGAAAAGACTCTTTTAAAGGCTAAAACGATCTTGCTGAGTCGCATGCAAAATCCTCCAAGCATCAAAGAGCTAGCCCATCTTTGTGGCACAAATGACTTTTGGCTAAAGAAAAATTTTAAGCTATTTTTTAAAGATACGATCTACCAGCTCTTAGCAAAAGAGCGTCTAAAACTAGCTTTTACTCTTTTGGAGCAAAATGATATCAGCATAAAAGAAGCCGCAAATATCGTAGGCTACGCAAATACAACACATTTTGCAAAAATTTTTAAGATAAATTTTGGCTTTTTACCAAGCAAACTCTTAAAGACAAAAAGCTACTTTTAAACTGCTATAAATGCCAAATTTCTTATAATCGCCAAAATTTAAAAAGAGAGAAATTTGCAAGTTTATATCCATGTGCCATTTTGCGAAAGCAAGTGTCCTTATTGTGCTTTTGGGTCAAGCGATGATGAATTTAATAAAGTTAGTGCTTATTTTAAAGCCCTAGTTCTTGATCTAAATTTTCAGCTAAAAAGCCAAAATGTAAAAGAAATTTCAAGCGTATTTTTTGGTGGAGGCACACCAAGTGCTGTAAATGCTAAATTTTATGATGAAATTTTTAGCATTTTAGTGCCCCTTTGTACACCAACAACCGAGATCACTCTCGAGGCAAATCCAAACTCAGCAAGCCTTGCTTGGCTAAAGCATATAAAAAATTTAGGTGCAAATCGCATAAGCTTTGGTGCTCAAAGTTTTTTTGAAGATAAGCTTAAATTTCTTGGGCGCATTCACAGCAGGGAGCAAATTTTTAAAGCAGTTGAAAATGCTGAAAAAACTGGCTTTAGCAACATAAATTTAGACCTCATCTACGACACTAAATTTGATACTAAAAAACGCATTTTGGCTGAAGTGGCAAATTTAAAAGATCTTAATATCACTCACCTTAGCGCATACTCGCTCACACTTGAGGAAAACACCCCATTTGCTGGCAAAAAAAGCTATAAAAAGGATAGTGACAGCCTGGCTAAATTTATGATAGAACAGATTGGACTTGCTGGCTTTAAGCAGTATGAAATTTCAAATTACGGGCAAATTTGCAAGCACAATCTTGGCTACTGGCAAGGCAAAAATTACCTTGGTGTGGGCGCTTATAGCGTGGGCTTCGTGGATGGCACGAGATACTACGCCAAAAATAGCATAGACGCCTACATCTCACAGCCAACTTACAGAGAAAAAGAAATTTTAAACGAGAGTGAGCTAGTAAGAGAGCATATATTTTTAGGGCTTAGAAGCATGGTTGGCGTGGAGGCTGGACGCTTAAGTGAGGCTCAGATAAAAAGAGCAAATATACTTGTAGAAAATGAAAAACTGCTCTTTAAAAATGGTAAATTTTACAATCCAAATTTCTTACTAAGCGACGAGATCGCACTCTTTATCGAGGGCTAAATTTATAAAATTTTGAGCAAAGTCAAGATAAAATACAAAGCTTAAATAAAATTTAATAGAGGCAAAAATGTTTGGAATGAGTTTTTCTGAAATCTTAGTTATCGCCATTATTGCAGTGTTAGTTTTAGGTCCTGACAAGCTGCCAAGTGCGATGGTTCAGATTGCAAAATTTCTAAAAATGTTTAAAAAAGGCATAAACGACGCAAAATCAACATTTGATCAAGAAATGAAGATAGCTGAGCTAAAAGAAGATGCTCAAAAATATAAAGAAAGCATAACTAAAAGTACGCAAAATGTGCGCAAAAAGCTCACTTTTGAAGAGCTTGATGAGATCAAAAAAAGCGCAAATGATATCACAAACGATATACAAAATGTAGTAAGCGATACGAAAAAAACGGTAGAAAATATACAAAATCCAACAAATTTAGTTAAAGATGCGATCTTAAACGATAAAAAAGAGGCGTAATGTTTGAAGAGCTAAGACCCCATTTAATCGAACTTAGAAAGAGACTTTTTATAAGCATAGTAAGCGTTTTTGTCTGCTTTGGCATCTGCTTTACGTTTTGGAACCCACTGCTTGCATGGATGAGCGAACCGCTAAAACAGGTATTGCCAGCTGGCTCAAATATCATATTCACTCAAATTCAAGAGCCATTTTTTACAGCAATGAAAGTTGCATTTTTTGCTGGTATCGTGATCGCGCTACCTATCATTTTTTGGCAGTTTTGGCTATTTGTCGCTCCTGGGCTTTATGACAATGAAAAAAAATATGTGATCCCATTTGTCATCTCAGCTTCATTTATGTTTGCGTGCGGGGCGGCATTTTGTTACTACGTGGTGATTCCACTTGGCTTTGCATTTTTGGTAAATTTTGGAGGCCAGCTCTTTACGGCACTACCAAGCATTGGCGAGTATGTTGGCTTTTTTGCAAAACTACTAATTGGCTTTGGAATTTCATTTGAGCTACCAGTCATTACATTTTTCTTAGCAAAGATCGGGCTTGTCGATGACAAAATGCTAAAAGATTACTTCAGATACGCTGTTGTTATCATCTTTATCTTTGCAGCCATCGTTACACCACCTGATGTGATAAGTCAAGTCTTAATGGCGCTACCACTCATCGGACTTTATGGAATTTCAATAATCGTCGCCAAAAGAGCTAACAAGAGCGACGATGAAGACGAAAAAGAAGAACAAGACAGCGACGTAGCAAACGATGAGTAATATAAACGACGTCTCAAGTTATGATTATTTTTTGCCAGAAGAGCTCATCGCAAAAGAGCCAATTTTGCCAAAAGAAGAGGCAAAATTGCTTGTCTATTTTAAAAATACAAAAGAGATAAAACACTACAAATTTAAAGATCTCTCCAGCCTCATCCCAGAGGATGCTGCAGTTATTTTTAATAATACAAAAGTTATCAAAGCTCGCATCTTAGGACAAAAAGAAAGCGGCGGGGCTTGCGAAGTGATGCTAAATCAGCCCATAGGCGAGAATAAATTTAGCGTTTATATAAGAGGCAAAGTAAGCTCTGGTAGCGTTTTAAATTTTGCCGATAATATAAAAGTCAATGTGCTTGAGCTAAATGACGATGGCACAAGGGTGGTAAATTTTACGCAAAATGGCGTTTTGCTTGATAATGTTCGCCTTTTTAGTGAGCTTGAAAAGATCGGCCACGTACCGCTTCCACCATACATCAAAAGAGCTGATACAAAGGATGATGAGAGCTGGTATCAAAGCATATTTGCTAAAAATAGTGGCGCAGTGGCAGCTCCAACAGCTAGCCTTCACATAAGCGAACAAATATTAGAGCAGATAAAAGCAAAGCATGAAGTAGCCTACATTACGCTTCACGTAGGTGCTGGGACCTTTAAAGGTGTTGAGTGTCAAAATATAAATGATCATAAAATGCACTCCGAGTTTTACGAGCTAAGCGAGCAAGCACGCAATATCATAAACTCAGATAGACCTATCCTTGGCGTTGGTACGACGGTTACTAGATGTGTTGAAGAATTTGCAAGAAGCAAGCAAGCAAGCGGCTTTTGTAAGTTATTTTTAAACCTAAATAATAAGCCTATCAGGCAAAACTACCTTCTTACAAATTTTCATCTACCAAAATCAACTCTAATAATGCTAGTTACGAGCTTTATAGGGCTTGAGGAGACGATGAGAATTTATAAAACAGCGGTTGAGAAAAGATATAGATTTTACTCATACGGCGACGGGATGTTGATAATATGAAAGATAAACCTATCGATATCATAAACAGAATGGAAATTTTTCTTAGCGCCATATACCAAGATGCGCAAGATACTAAAAATTCCATCATTTTTAGCTACGATCCAAGTTATCCAAGGCTTTTAAAATTTGATGCCACAAATCTCATAAAAACACTTGAAAATATTTGCAAATTTTTCCTTTACTCTACCGAATATGCAGACATTTACATTCTCTTTCAACTTAAAAATTATAGTCCTAAATCTGTACATTTTGACATTAAGATAAAATCTAGCCATAGCGTAATGAGGCCAAGCCACTACTATCTCAGCAAGATAAATGACTATCTAAAAAAAGCAAATGAATCTATGATCTCTCATAATGATGGAGAATTTTTAATATCTTTTAGCGCGGCACTAACAGGCGATAGAGCCATCCAAAGACAAATAAATATCAAAAATCAAACAAATACAAATATCTTAGTTGCTTGCAATGACGATGCTTTATTTGACACCATTAGTGCTCAGATAAATTTTTTAGGTCTAAAGGTTATCGGCAAAAACGACATTAGCAATCTAATGAGACATATAAAAGATTCTATTTTTACCCCATTTGTTATTTTTATTGATAGTAAAATTTTAAAAAATGAAGCGATGCTAGAAGATATACTTGAGTTTAAAAATATTAAAAATTTTCGTATTGTAGCCATTTGTAAAAGCGATGAATCAGCTAACGATCTGCCAAATCATGTCACGGTATTAAAGCAGCCTTTCAGCACAGATAGTTTTCAGCTAGCTTTTAAAAATTCGCTCGAAAAATAGACCGATTTTTACTTTTTAATTTATCCCAAGATATCTTTTTAAAATAATAGTGGCTGAAATGCTATCTAGCCTACCATCTCGCTTTGTATTTGTGTAAATTTCACTAGCTTCACTGCTACTAAAGGCCTCATCTTGATAGACAATATTTGCCTTTACATCAAGAAGTGAGACAAAATGCTCGATGCGTCTTCTCATCTCATCTTCGCTACTACCACCGATTGGCACGCCCACCACTAGCGTATTTGGAGCATATTCATTTATCTTTTGGCTCACATCTCTTGCGGCTTGATTTCTATTTTTTCTAAAAACTGGATCAAGCGGAGTCACGATCTCGCCAAAACCAAAGGCAAGTCCTATTCGCTTTAGCCCAACATCGATCGCCATAAATTTCTCTCTCATAGCAAGCTCTTTACTCTTAGATTTGAAATTTCAACCAACCCTTCAAGCTCGTACTCATAGATGATATCGCCAAATTTTGTCAAAACTTCATCAAGACTTACACCATTTTTACAAAATTTTAATATCTCGTCACTAGTTTTTTCTTGCTCTTTTATCTCGCCAAAAAGTGAAGCAAATTTATGATAGTCATCGATAAGCTCGGCTTTTTTATTTGCAAGCAAAAAATTTGTCCCATCGCTTTCACCCATGCGTTGCGGCAATACATAAACTGGAATTTTAAGCTCGTTTGCAAGCCTTGCACTTTGCATCGAGCCACTTTTAAGATCAGCTTGCGCGACGACTAGAGCTTCACAAAGCCCCACAACTATGCGGTTTCGCTCCAAAAATCTATAAGCAAGTGGCGGCTCACCTTCATCATACTCACTAAGTGCCAAGGCTTTTTCATAAATTTCATTTATCGCCGCTTTATTTTGGCTTGGATAGATGGTGTCAAGTCCGCTCGCAAAAATGCCAATTGTTCGTGGCATAGCAGCTTTATGAGCTGCGATATCAACGCCGATAGCTCCGCCACTTACCACGCAAACATTTACACTTTTTAGCACTGCGCAAAGTGCCGTAATGCACTCTTTTGTATAAACACTTGCCTTTCTTGAGCCAACAACTGCGATCTTTGGCAAAGATAAAAGTGAAGTATCTCCGATAAAATTTAGCTGTTTTGGTGGATTTTTTAGTCTTTTTAACGGCTCTGGAATAAAATCAAGTCTCATAAAATATCTTTTAGATAAACCACATCAACATCTTTTAAAAGATTATTTTTACTCTCTTTTATCACTGCGATCGTGTTTTTCTTTGGATGCCCAATGGCGATCGCGTAGCCTCTTTTTTTAGCCAAATTTACAGCAGCCACAAGCTCACGCCTAACAGCACTAGCCGATGGATCGTCGTCTAAAAATATATCTCTTGAAATGTATGGCTGATTATGTTTTTTTGCAGCTCTTGCTACTGCGGTTTGAGCGATAGTTTTACTATCAACAAAGACAAAGCCCTGCTCTATCAGCGCCCTATAAGCCTTATCCATAGCGTCAAAATCGCTTGTAAAGCGCGATCCTGTATGGTTGTTTGTATATTTTGCACGCGGGAAGTCTTTGCGTATCTTTTTTATCTTTTCGTGCATGCTCTCAAAACTCTCGTTGATCGTAAGAGTGCCTATTTCTGGACTATCAAAGTGTTTTGCTTGCATCGGAAGATGTATCATATAAAACTCAAATGTTCTTGCGATATTTGGCGTATCTGGATGAGTCTTTGTCGCTGGAAAAATAGACGGCGTGATTTTTAAGCCAAGCGACTTTATCATACTCGCATGTTCAAATGTCGCCACATCGTCTATTATGATAACGAGCTTTGCACGTCCTTTTATGCTAGCGTTTGGCGTAAAAGGTACCGCTTCAAAGCTATCTTTTTTTATATTTTTTTCTTCGTATTTTATTTTTTCTATCTTTTTGGTAGTTAAATTTTCAGCTTTTTTAGTTGGCTCGACTTTTGTGTTCTCGCTTTTAAATTTCTCTTTTTTTTCTATTTCAGCACTTTTATTTTGATCGACTTTTACTTCAAAATTTTGAGGTTTTAACTCAGTTTTTTGTTCGATTTTTGAGCTATAAAATGGCTCTATCTTTTGTTCATTTTCTATTACGCTAGGCTCTGTATTTTTATAACTTGCGAGTAAATTTTTAGTATCGTTTTGCTCTTTTTTTATCTCTTCTTTTTTAACTTCACTCTTTACTTCAGCTATTTTTTTTTGCTCTTTTGGCTCAACTTTTGAATTTAAAGCAAGCTCACTTTTATGCTTAGGATCGGTAAAAATTTTACTTAAATTTTCATCTTCATCAAATTTTAGAGGATATTTTCTCTTTTCGTATTCTTGTTTTTTCTCTTTACTAGCAACCTTTGGTTCTGCTTTTTTTGGAATTTGTTTCTCTATCTTTAGCTCATTTGTTTTGTTTATCTGTTCTACACCATTATTTTTTATACTAAGAGCTACGCTAAGTGCTATTATCAAAATAGCCGCGATAATGCCGATACCAAGATAGGTTTTATTGTGAGAGCGACCTGCACTCTTTTTTGTAGGTCGCTTCTTTGTAGTCTTTTTTTCGCTCAAGGCTTAGTTTTTATTTTGATCTATAAGTTTGCCATTAGTTATCCAAGGCATCATTGCGCGAAGTTTTTTGCCAGTTTGATTTAGCAAACTTCTCTCAGCTATACCGCGTTCAGCGTTCATTCTAACATATCCTGCTTTTCTCTCTAGGATGAAGTCTTTTGCAAATTTGCCATTTTGAATCTCTTTTAAAACTTCTTTCATAGCTTTTCTGCTCTCTTCGCCAACTACCCTTACGCCGCTTACGTAATCACCGTATTCAGCGGTATTTGAGATAGAGTAACGCATATCGGCCATACCGCCTTGATACATCAAATCAACGATTAATTTTAACTCATGCAAGCACTCAAAATATGCCATCTCAGGCTCATAACCAGCCTCTACAAGCGTATCAAAGCCAGCATTTACTAGCGCGCAAAGACCGCCGCAAAGTACAGCTTGCTCACCAAACAAATCTGTTTCAGTTTCATCTTTAAATGTTGTCTCAATAATGCCGGTTCTGCCGCCGCCTATACCGCAAGCATAGCTTAGAGCGATCTCTTTTGCCTTTCCACTTGCATTTTGCTCAACAGCGATAAGATCAGGTATGCCGCCACCCCTTACAAATTCGCTTCTAACTGTGTGTCCTGGAGCTTTTGGAGCGATCATGATGACATCTATATTTGCTGGAGCTTTGATTTGACCAAAATGAACATTAAAACCATGTCCAAATGCGATAGCAGCATGATCTTTTAAATTTGGCTCGATCTCGTTTTTATAAATTTCTGCTTGAAGCTCATCTGGAGTTAAAATCATAACCACATCAGCGCCTTTTGTAGCTTCACTTACGGTTTTTACCTCAAAGCCTTTTGCTTCAGCTTTTGCCCAGCTTTTGCCACCTTTTGAAAGGCCAATCACAACGCTTACACCGTTATCTCTTAAATTTTCAGCATGTGCATGACCTTGTGAACCAAAGCCAATGATTGCTACTTTTTTACTTTGAATAAGGCTTAAATCGCAGTCTTTATCATAATAAACATTTATAGCCATTGTTACTCCTATTATTAAAATTTGGCAAAATTATAACTTTAGCCAGCAAAAATTCGGCTGAAATATATAGAAACTCTTTTTAAGTTTTATGATAATTTATTTTGATAAAATACGCTGAAATTTCAAAAAAAGAGATAACTCAATGAATGAATCAGTTTTTAAAAAAATCAAAGCACTTCCACCATTAGATGACACAGTTATACAAATTCAACGCTTACATGCGGACGAAAACAGCTCAATAAGTGATCTTACAAAAGTGGTCGAAAAGGATCCGATGCTAACAGCAAATATCTTGCGTTCAGCAAACTCTCCACTTTATGGGTTTTCTCAAGAGATCACAACCATCGCAAGAGCTATTTCTCTTTTTGGTATGGCTACCATTCGTGGTTTTGCACTTTCAAGTACGATTAAAAAGAGTTTTTCTATAAATTTAGAGCCTTATGGCATTACTACACAAGATTTTTTAAATATCTCAATAATACAAAATGCACTGATGTACAATTGGCATTCTAAAGTTAATCCTAAAAGTCTAGAAATTCTCTCTCCAGCTTCATTTATGCTTGAGATTGGCAAGATAGTTCTTGCTCATGAATTAGCTGAAAATAGGCAAGACGTCGAATTTAGAGAAAAACTTAAAAATATATCTAGTCCAATCGATCTTGCCCTATTTGAAACAGAAATTTTAGATATGTCAAATGAAGAAGTTACAGCTAAAATTTTTGAACAATGGAACCTTGAGACAGAGCTTAGCAGCTCAATACTCTATTCAAACAATCCAGAAGAGGCACCAGATCATATAAAAGATTACGCAAAAGCCCTAAAAGTGATAAAAACGGCTGTAAATATCTTTAATCAACTTGATGATATAAGCATACAAAATACCCTACCTCTTCTTGACGAATACGGCTTTGGACATGATACGTTTTTAATGGCTGTTGCTAAAGTCAAAGATAATTTGTGAAAGAATTTCTAACCTCACTACTAGTTGGCATCAAGGAAAAAGAAGTTTCAAACGAAGATAAAGAGATTTTACGAAATCTCTTAAATCTTGGTGCCGTAAGCTCCCATAAAGATAAATTTTACCTAAACAATGGCTACGTTTGTGGCAAGCTAGACATCAGCCAAAACGCAACTGGCTTTATCATGCCATTTGATAAACGCTTCAAGCAAGATATCATCGTAGAAAATAAAAATTTAAACAACTCTCACCTTGGCGATATCGTGTTAGCGAAGCTTTTGCCACTTAAGAAAAAACGCCAAAGCGCTAAAATAGTAATGAGCCTAAAGCTTGCCAATGAGACAAGCGTGGTCTACACAAAACGCTTTGGAGCAGCTATTTTAGGGGTAAATTTAAAAACAGGGCTAAGCACGACCTTAAAAGCGACACAAAAAAGCCTAAAGATGCTTCCTCTTGGGACGCTACTAAAGATAAACAACCTAAACAACGAGGTAGTAGAGGTTTTAGGAAATTTAGAAGATCCATTAAGTGATGAAAAAATTTCGCTTGCCATTTATAATAAAAATGATAAATTTAGCGAGGCTTGCGAGCTTGAAGCAAAGGCTTTTGGAGATGAAGTCGATGCTAGTATGTATCCAAACAGGGTTGATCTAAGAAATTTAGAGTTTTGCACGATCGATCCAGTCGATGCCAAAGACTTTGATGACGCCATATATTTTGATGAGAAAAAGCGTGAAATTTACGTCGCAATCGCTGATGTAAGCGAGTATGTGACCGCATATAGCGCTATTGACAGCGAGGCTAAAAAAAGAGGCTTTTCTATATACTTTCCGCACATCTCAGTGCCGATGTTGCCGCGCGCGCTTAGTGAAAATATCTGCTCGCTAAAGCCAAATGTACCGCGTCTTGCATTTTGTTTTAAAATTTCACTTGATGCAAACAACGAGGTAAAAAAAGAGGAGCTTTTTGAGGCGATCATCCTTTCAAAAAGGCGCTTTAACTACGATGAGATCGATGAAATTTTAGAAGGCAAAAGAGAGTGTGAAATTTCATGGATCAAGCCACTTTTCAAACTAACCACAAAGCTTCGCAAAAAAAGGCTTTTGCACGCATTTGACTTCAGGACAAAAGAGCTTAGAATGAGCCTTGATGATGAGGGTCAAATTTCGCAAACTAGGTTTGAAAGCGACTCTGACTCACATAGACTAGTTGAAGACTGCATGCTTTTAGCAAACAAGGCTGCTGCAAAGCTCATCACAAAAGGTGTTTTTAGAAACCACGCTTCGCCTGATTTTAAAAAGATAGATACCTTGCTTGAAGATTTGCAGCTTTTGGGGCTTGACTTTACCTACGAGAGTGACCTTGCAAATTTGATAAGAAAGATCCAAATAAAAGCCGACGAGCTAGGCAACCGCGAAGAGATAGATAAACTCATCATCAAGTCTCAAAAAAAAGCTGAATACTCAAGTGAAAATTTAGGCCACTTTGGGCTTGGATTTGATAGATACACACACTTTACAAGCCCTATTAGACGCTATTCTGATCTCATTTTACACAGACTTTTAAAGGCTAAAATTTCAAAAGATGACAAGCTTTACAACTTTTTGCTTTTAAATATCCAAAGCACCTGCGCAAATTTAAGCGAACTTGAAAGAGAAGCCGACAAGGTAGCCTACGACTTTATGGATAGGAAATTCGCACGCTGGGCGGCCGCAAATATCGGCAAAGAGGTGCGTTGCTACGTGAGCGAAAACCAAAATGTCTTGATTGCCAAGCTTGATGATCATTTCGTTGGAGCTAGGATTTTCATCACTGGATACAGTGCAAATTTACTTCAAAAGCTCATCGTAAAGATCACAGAAGCCGACATCGCGAGCGCTAAAATTTTTGCAAAAGTGGTAAGAAAGATCGATGTATAGAAAAGATTTGGAGCTAAATTTAGCAAATGCAAATTTAAGCAACTACTTCTTGCTTTTTGGCGCGGACGAGTTTCAGATCGAGCTTTTTGGTAAGGAAATTTTGAGCTTTTATGCAAGCGAAGATGCAAATTTATTAAGCCTTTATTTTGACGAGTACAACTATGCTCAGGCAAGCTCTCACTTAAGCGAGCAGTCGCTTTTTGGCGGCAAAAATATCCTCTATGTAAAAAGCGACAAAAAGATCCCGGCAAAAGAGCTAAAAGAGCTCATCTCGCTTTGCTCAAAAAGCCAGGACAACTACTTTTTGTTTGAGCTTTATGAGTCCGATATGAAACTAGTTTTTGATACACAAAAGGCTTTTGGGACAAATTTTGCTAGATTTTTCAAGCCCTCAACTCCAGATGAGGCGATAAATTTGCTAGCTAAAAGCTCAGCTAAAATTGGTCTAAACATAACCAAAAACGCACTTTATGAACTTTACTTTACGCATAATGAAAATTTATACCTTGCAGCAAGCGAGCTAACAAAGCTAAAGAGCCTAAACACACACATTGAACAAGATGATGTAAAAAGACTAGTTTTTGGACTTGGTGGGATAAATTTTGATGACTTTTTCAATAAATTTATGGCACTAAAAGATATAAAAAACGACTTTTTTACCTATCTAGAAGATCCAAATTTTAATGAAATTTTACTTCTAAACTCGCTTTACAAAGCATTTTTTAGGCTATTTAAAATTTACTCTTACATTAAGATAAATGGTCGATTAAATTTAGATGAGGCAATCGGTTATCAACCGCCTGTAAATGTCGCAAATTTATTAAAAGCAAATAGCTTAAAACTAAATTTAAATACCTATTTAGAGATATTTAAAACACTAAATTTAGCCGAGCTAGAGCTAAAAACAAACACAAAAATGGATAAAGAAATTTTTGTATTATCAACTATTTTAAATTTGCAACATCTCATATCAACAGCAAATATTAAGTAACTTTAAGCTAAAATCCACCCTTGCTTAAAGCAAAATCCTTGCTCACAAAGTGAGCTAAATATCCATAAGGAGAAGAAATGAAACATTACGAGCTTTTATTTATTCTTAAGCCGACATTAACGGAAGAGGAAGTTAAAGCTAAAGTTGACTTCGTAAAAGAAGTTATAACAAAAAATGGTGGCGAGATCGCTACTGTCGTTGAGATGGGTACTAGAAAACTAGCTTATACCATCAAAAAATATGAGCGTGGAACATATTTTGTTATCTATTACAAAGCTCCACCAGCACTTCTTGCAGAGCTTACAAGAAATGTAAGGATCACTGAAGATATCATAAGATTTTTAAGCGTTAAATATGAAAATAAACGCGAAATCGCAGCTTGGGAAAGACTTTGCAAAGGTATCAAACAAACTATAAAAAAAGAGCCTCGTGAGCCAAGAGCACCGCGTGAGCCAAGAGTTGAAAAAGTAGACGAGCAAACTTTTACAGAAGAATAATCAAGGATAAAAAATGTTCAATAAAGTAGTACTAGTTGGGAATTTAACAAGAGATATCGAGCTAAGATACACTACTAGTGGATCTGCTATAGGAAATTCCGGTATTGCTGTTACTAGAAAATTTAATACTAACGGCGAAAAACGTGAGGAGACATGCTTTATTGACATATCATTCTTTGGCAAATCAGCTGAGATAGCAAATCAATATTTAAGCAAAGGCTCCAAACTTTTGGTTGAAGGAAGATTAAAATTTGATCAATGGACCGACAATAATGGACAAAACCGTTCAAAGCACTCAATCGTAGTTGAAAATATGGAGATGCTTGGCGGAAATAGCGGAGCTAATGGACAAAGTCAAGGTGGATTTAATCAAAATAGTTCATACTCGCAACAACGAAATAATGGTTCAAATAATAGCTATGGTAATGGTGGATATCAAAATTCAGCGCCACAAAGACAGCAAATGCAACCACAAAATAAAAAAGTACAAGAAGAGTACTATGAGGAGAAAATCCCTGATATAAACATTGACGCCGATAATTTTGATGGCGACAACGAAATACCGTTTTAATTTAAAGGATAGAAAATGGCAGAAAAAAGAAAATATTCACGCAAATATTGTAAATTTACAGAAGCTAAAATTGATTTTATAGATTATAAGGATACTTCTCTTTTGAAGTATTGCTTATCAGAGAGATTTAAAATAATGCCAAGGCGTTTAACTGGCACATCAAAAAGACATCAAGAAATGGTAGAAAAAGCGATCAAAAGAGCTCGTCATGCAGCTATTATACCTTACATAGTAGATCGCAAAGATGTAGTTTCAAATCCTTTTGATGGACTATAATTATTTAATTTATTAAACCCCTATTAATGGGGTTTAATCCTAATCTTAAATATCCTAGATTTATGTTCTTATAGTTTTTTATTTATTGAATACAATTTAAAATATTTTTCAAGCACTATCTATAATTTTGGTTTAACTTACACGAGGCAATTAGAATTTATTCAAGTAGACATTTGCTGTCTTTAAATAACTCTATAGCATCAATTTATTAGTTCAAAATAATTTATTTAGCCATATATTACAATCAATATCGTTGATCCATATTATTCACAATTTTTACCACGAATCACGCATCATCTATCGTATAGCAATAGCTCACATGAGGCTAAAAGACAAGATACTTAAATTTAAATAAATTTTATTAAATAAATCCAATATTCATCTATTTGATGTCTGCATATCTTGCAAGTGGGCTTTATAATATATTTTATTTTGAAAACTTATTGATGCCAAACCAACCTAACCATGCAACCATGTTAGCTAAAAACAAATTTTAAGCATCCTTTTCTTGACATGTAATAATGTTTTTTGTATAATCTCAATTCTTTTTTAAGCAAATGTCTTGCTAGCTCAGTCGGTAGAGCATCTCACTTTTAATGAGGGGGCCGTTGGTTCGAATCCAACGCAGGACACCATTTTTGGGTTTATGACCCTTTCGTCTAGTGGCTCAGGACTCTACTTTCTCTGTGTAGAAACAGAGGTTCAAATCCTCTAAGGGTCGCCAGATATTTTTTAAATTTTAGGTCGC
>NZ_CABPTY010000002.1:505893-545341 GCF_902460415.1 Campylobacter concisus | reverse complement strand
ACTTAAAATTTGATCTACCCTATTTTGAAAAAGTGAGCAAGAGCTATCTTTGGAGTTTATGGTTCTTGCTTTTAAGCGCGGAGCACTAACCTTGCAAAAACTGCAATAAATGTACATAAAGCGCTCGCTCAAGAATTAAATTTTATCGTCAAAAAGTGTGCGGATATCCAGTGTGTAGTTTTTAGGCATAAAGATCGGTGAGTCTAAAATTTCAAGCACGCCATCATCAAACGAGAGAAATTCCACTACTCTTTTTGGCTTTCCGGTGGTTTTTATGCTCATATCAGCTAGGCGCACCACCTTTATGATCTGCATTTTATCTGCCGTCCATTCAGAAAAAGCTAGAAATTTAGAGTCCTCTGAAAATAAAAAGCAAGCAGTTGCCCTTTCGCTAAGTAAAATTTGAAGCGCATCGTCATCTTTAACTAAATTTTGATCCAAATTTGATAGCCTTTTTGCGTGGTTTGAAGGCTCATTTTTTAAATTTAGACAGTGCTCGCTATTTATAAAAAGCCGTAGCTCGCCAAGGGTTGGAGTGCCCATGGCAACCTCACAGCCTTCAAATTTGGCGCTAAATTTGCCATCACTGCTACACACATTTGCCTCATAGTCCCAAGCTGAGCTCATAAATTTACCTATTAAATTTGCCTGCCATGGCTTTGTAGATATTTAGCTCGTCTTGTAAGAGAGTATATTTTGCCTTTAGTAGCCCTATTTTGGCTTCTAACTCGCTATTTTTGGCTTCTAAAAACTGCTTTAACTCAACCTTGCCATAAGAGTATTTTATCTCGTAAATTTTTGAAATTTCCTCGTAGTTTTTTATCTGTTCTTGGTAGTTAGCAAGTAGCGCTTCGTCGTTTAGGTAGCCTTTGTAAAATGCGTCTATCTCGTTTAATGCGCTATTTAGAGTGCTTATGTAGTTTAGCTTTGTAAGCTCGAAATTTGCCTCGCTAACCTTTAAATTTGACTTTAGCTTGTGATAGTTTAAAAATGGTAAATTCAGAGCTATGTTACCATTTAGAAATTTGAGGCTAAATGCGCCCTCTTTTGTGTTTGAACTACTTTTGAGGCTAGCTCCTAGCGTGATGCTTGGATAGAACTCCTTTTGGCTAGCTTTGTAGTTTAAGATGCCCTCTTCTATGCGGTAAATGGCCGCTCTTAGATCAGGGCGATTTGCTATGGCGCTTGTTGGCACTTCTAGATCAACGCCCACTCTTTTAACTGGACTTAGCGTGAGGCCCTCAAATTTAAGCTCAAATTCTGGCCTCTCATTTAGCAAAATCCTAAGCATTTTCTTGGCTACGACTAGCTCTTTTTTGGTACTTTCTATCTTATTTTGAGCGCTTAGTTGCTGTGAGTTTATCTGCTTTAGGCTTAACGCCTCCTCTTTGCCAAGCTTAAATTTAAGCCCAACTATCTCATTTAGCTTGTTATAAATTTCTAAAATTTGCTCATAAGTTTTAATGCTCTCATTTAGATATAAAATTTGAAAATAGGCGTCTGTTACGGAGTTTATCACGCTTAGTTTGCTAGCTTCCAGATCAAATTTAGTTGCTTTTGTCTCAAACATCGCTGCGTCTTTGCTATTTGCTAGCTTTTGCCAAAGATCAAGCTCGTAGCTAAGCCCTATATTTGAGCTAAAATTTCTACTAGAAGCACCACCCTCTTTTATATTTTTACTACTTCCAGCCTCGAAACCAGCGTTAAAGTTTGGGATAAGATTTGCCTCCAAAATACCAGCTTGAGCGAGTGCTTTATTTACATTTATTGCTGCTTTTGTAAGGTCGGTATTGTTTTTAAGCGCAAGTTCTACAAGCTCATCAAGGTAGCTTTGATGATACTCTTTCCACCAAGAAGTGTTTAAATTTAGCTCCCTGCTAGCGTTATCTTCAAGTAAAATTTGCTTGTAATTTTCATCTATATTTTTAACAGCGCAGCCGCTTAAAACGAGCACTAAAGCTAGGCTAAGAAATTTCATATTACTCCCTTGAAAGCGCATCTATTGGGTTTAGTTTTGAGGCATTTTTGGCAGGCATGTAGCCAAAGATGATGCCAATAGCCATCGACGTAACAAGTGCAAGTACGATCGAGCCATTTGAAAAGATCATGCTAAAGCCATCTAAAAAGTTATTAAATATGTAGCCGATCGCGTAGGAAAAGGCTATACCAATAGCTCCGCCGATAAGGCAAAGTAGCACCGCCTCTATCAAAAACTGCTGCAAGATGTTGCTCTGTCTGGCTCCGATCGCCATTTTGATGCCTATCTCTTTGGTGCGCTCGGTGACCGAGACTAGCATGATATTCATCACGCCTATGCCACCAACTACTAGCGAAACCACGGCGATACTTGATATTAGAAGGCGCATGGTTGAGATCGTCTCTTCGATAGTTTGCTTGATGCTATCAGAATTCCTTGTAAAGAAGTCTTTTTTGCCGTGTTTTATCGTTAAAAGATCAGTCAGGCTCTTTTCTGCGATTTGAGCATTTACGCTTTCATTTACTTTTACGGTTATTGAGCTAATAAATTTATCGCCCGTTATCTTGTTTATCACAGTCGTGTATGGAGCATAAATTTTAAGCGAGCTAGCATCACCGACTTTAAACTCATCTTTTTGCAAAACGCCTATAATGCGAAGTGGCTTTTTATTAAAAAGTATGATCTTACCGATAGGGTCTTCGTTTTTAAATATACTGTTTTTGGTATTTTGATCTATTAATGTGACAGAATCTGAGTTTAAAACCTCGTCGTCATCGTAAATTCTTCCCTTTTCTAGCTTTAGTCCATTTACATCAAAGCTCCCTACTCCACCGCCTTTTAGTGTCGCTGTTAAGGAGGTATTTTCATACGTTAGTACGCCTGAAGTACTTGTGTTTGGAGTGACTGAGTCAAGAAACGACTGCTTTGAAAGCATATTTGCGTCACTTATAGAGAGCGTTTTTACCCTGCCTGAGAGCATATCGCCAAAGCCTTTTCCTGGCATGATATCGATCGTATTTGTGCCGATCTTTCTAATGCCAGCTAAAATTTGCTCCTGTGAGCCTTTGCCAAGAGCTACGACGCTAATGACCGCCGTGATGCCAATAATAATACCAAGCATAGTAAGAAGCGATCTTAGTTTATGAGCTAGCATCGCATTTACCGACATTTTAAAGCTTTCAATTAGCTGATCTTTATAGTATGTAAATTTACTTTTTTCTGGCTGAGTTTGCTTTTTGGCCTCAAAAATTTCACTATTTTTTATATTATCACTTACGATGTTGCCATCTTTTATCTCGATCACTCTACTCGCGTACTCGGCGATCTTTGGGTCGTGCGTGACGATGATGATGGTGTGACCTTTTTTGTAAAGATCCACTAAAATTTCCATCACTCTTAGACCACTTTTGCTATCAAGCGCTCCTGTTGGTTCATCAGCCAAGATGATCTCGCCACCATTCATTAGTGCCCTTGCTATGGAGACCCTTTGCTGTTGTCCGCCTGAGAGTTTATTTGGTAAATTTTTAGCCTTTTCGCTAAGGCCAAGAGAGTCTAAGATCTCCATTCCTCTTTTTTCTCGCTCGCTCTTATTTGCTCCTGCATAAATGCTAGGAAGTGCGACGTTTTCAAGAGCGTTCATTGTGCTAAGAAGGTTATATCTTTGAAAGATAAAGCCAAATTTATCTCGCCTAAGCTTAGCAAGTGCATCGCTATCAAATTTTGATATATCTTTGCCGTCTAGCAGGTACTGCCCATCACTTGGGCTATCTAAGCAGCCAAGGATGTTCATAAGCGTTGATTTGCCAGAGCCAGACTGACCGATAATGGCTATAAATTCGCCCTTTTTTATCTCTAAATTTATGCCATGAAGAATTTCTATTTCATTCTCACCTAGCTTAAAGCTTTTTGTGATATTTTTTAGACTTATCACTTAAAACTTCTTATTTTCTTTTTCGATCATCTTGGCTATCTCGCTTGCCGAGCCTTGTGATGTGATGATCTCATCACCCTCATTCACACCACTAATTATTTGCGTATCGAGGTTGTCTTTTATGCCAGTTTTGACCGCTGTTTTTACCGCTTTGCCGTCTTTTAAAATATAGACAAAAGTGCCGTTTTCATCTTTTTTGATGCCGATGCTTGGTACGATGATAGCGTCCTTTACATTTGCTATTAAAAGCTCATTTTGTGTTGTCATGCCTATTCTTAAAATTTTATCTTTATTTTCAACTATGCTTTGAGCATAATAATAAACAGCTGAGTTGCTTGAAGTGCTTGAGCTTGTGGATTTGCTACTACTGCTAGAGCCGTAGCTACCATCGCTTAATGTCGTTAAGCCAGGGTCGATTGAGCTAACCGTCGTTTGAAATTTTTTTGTTGGCTCAGAGAGGATCGAGTATTCAACTGGCGTACCAACTTTTATCTTTGTGATGTCGCCCTCGGCTATTTGCATCTTCATCTTGACATAGCTAAGATCTGCGATCTTTACGATAGTTGGTGTAGTTTGGTTGGCATTTACAGTCTGTCCCTCTTCAACCTGCACGCTTACTATTATGCCATCTCTTGGGGCGGTGATCTTTGTGTAGCCTAAATTTATCTTAGCAGTACTTAGCTCGATATTTGTCTGCTTGATCTGAGCCTCGAGCTCCTTTATCTTGGCACTATTTGCGCTATAAGTATTTTTTGCGCTTTCAAATTCTTGTTTTGAAGTGGCGTTTTTGGCAAAAAGTGCATTTTCTCTATCAAACTGCGTTTTAGAGATATTTAGAGCCACTTTTGCGCTTTCTAGCTGGGCTTTGTAGATAGCAAGCTGTGCCTCTTTATTATCGATGCTATTTTGCTGTGTCGAGCTATCGATACTTGCGATCATATCACCTTTTTTTACCTGATCTCCAAGCTTAACGTATAGCTTTTTTATCTGGCCGCTCACCTGCGCACCCACATCAACTAGTTCGGTAGCGAAAATTTCTCCAGTCGCATCGACTTTTTTACTAAATGAACCTTTCTTTGCCTTTTTGGTGATAAATTCCACCTTTTCATCTTTTATCTTAAAAAAATTATCATAGATAAAATATCCACCGACGCCTAAAATAAGCAGGATTATTAAAATTTTAGATTTTTTCATCGCTTCTCTTTGTAAAAAATTAGTCAATTTTACTTAATAAGATTAAAATTCTCTTTAAACTTCCTCTTTTGCCATGCCAGCCTCTATCAAAAACCTACTTGGCTGATAATTCACCTTCTTTATCTTGTCGTATTTTGCATAACTTAGATATAGCTCATCTTTTGCTCTGGTCACTGCTACGTAAAAGAGTCGCCTCTCCTCTTCTAGGCTGCCACCCATGCTCATTAGTTTTAAATTTGGAAAGCGGTTTTGCGCGAGATCGACGATAAAAACTTGGTCAAACTCAAGCCCTTTACTCGCATGCACACTAAGTAAGCTAACGCCCTGCCCTTCGCTCATCTCGTTGCTTCCAAGGGCTAAGAAGTTATAAAATTTACTGATATCTTGATACTTTTTAGCTAGCTCGCTTAGCACCACGCTCTTTGCCATTATGCGCTCTTTAACCTCTTCTTTAAGTGCCAGATCGACATTGCCATTTTTTAGAGTTGCCCTTTTTGTGCTGATATTTTCGACGATGAGAGAGTAAATTTTGCTAGTTTTTATCTCATTTATCATCGTGGCTGGCTTTGTGATATTTCTCATGCCTCTTAAAAAGTTGTAAATTTCATATAAAAACTGCGCCCCACTCTCGCTTAGCTTTTGTAGTTTTAGCACAGGGTGGCCTAGGAATCTATCGCTAAAGCCAAGCTTAGAAAACCTTGAAACTTCGGCAAATTCGTCAAGATCATCAAAAAGGCCCAGCTGGTAGTTTCGCCTTTTGTTTGATGAGATATTTACGCTCTCATCTGGCTCAACTATCCCTTTTATCAAATTTCCATGCCCAAGCTTAAGAAGTGCGTCAAAAATTTCTTTGCTAACTGCGCTGCCAACGCCCTTTGCGTATTCGCAGATGTGGATAAATGCCATTATATCTTTTGGATTGACATAAATTCCCATGATGTCGATGAGTGCCTTGATCTCACGGCTCTCAAAAAAGCTCACCCCGCCCTTTCGCTTTGAGCCGATGCCTCGCTCTTTTAGCGCGACTTCGATGCCGTCAGCTGATGAGTTATTTCTAAAAATTATGGCGATATTTTCTCTATTAAATGGCGAGAGCGAGATGATATCAGCGATATTTTGATACTGATCAAAAAGCTCGTTATAGACAAGCAGCCTTGGAGGCTTGAAATTCCCCTCGCGGCTAACTGTGAGGTGCTTTTCATAAAGCCTTGGGTTGTTGTTTATGACCTTATTTGCAAGGGCAAGTATGCTTGAGCTTGATCGGTAATTTACATTTAAAGCGTAGATATTTGCGTTTGGGAAGCGATCTTTAAATGAGCCTATGATCTCGATATTTGCGCCGTTAAATGCGTAGATACTCTGGTCAAAATCGCCCACGCAAAATAGGCTCTTTGTCTTAAATGCGTCTATGAGGCTGCCTTGAAGGGTGTTTGTATCTTGATACTCATCGATCAAAATTTCATCATAAGCTAAATTTGCCCCATTTTTTAGCTCGTCGCGCATTTTGATAAGAAGGTCATTAAAATCAGCGTAGGCAAATTTAGCCTTTTCAGCCTCAAACTCCTCTAAAACATCTTCATAAATTTCAGCATAAACGCCCTGCTCTTCGCTCTTATCACTTATCCATTTGCCAAATGTTGTGCCTTGTTCGCTGTTTTGAAAGAGCGAGTAAAGGTCGTATAGATAGGCTCCACCGTAAGGCTTGACGTCGCTTAAGTGGTAAAATTTACGCCTTTCAACAAGACTTTTTAAAAGCGTCTTTAGCTCGCTTGGCTGCTTTAGCGTAACGCCTTTATCAAGGCTTTTTAAAAGCGAAAATGAGACCGAGTGGAAGGTGCCTGCGGTGATTTTGGAGGTGATTTGTTTGTCAAAATACCTATTTAAGCGCTCTATCATTTCGCTGGCTGCTTTGTTGGTGAAAGTTAGAAGCAAAATTTTCTCTGGTTTTACGCCTAAATTTAAAAGATGAGCGATGCGAGCGACAATCGTGCTAGTCTTACCAGTGCCAGCTGAAGCGATGATGAGATTGTGTCCAAATGGCGCAGTTGCGGCGGTGTATTGTTCTTTGTTTAACCTAGATAAGGGCATTGTTTCCTCTTTTTTAAAAAGGTCTGATTATAGCTACTTAAACTTTAACAGCTATAATCACGCGGATGAAAAAGTTTAAATTTTTAAAATTCCTTGCCCTATCTTTGGCTCTAATGGTCACTATTTTTTTGATACTTGATCAAATTTATCCACTAAATTTAGATGCGCTTAAAAAAGACGAAGCCAAAATTTTGCTTGATAAAAATGGCGAGATCATAAATATGAAGCTTAGCAGCGACGGAATTTGGAGATTTCACGAGCAAAGTTTCCCAAACTCGCTAAAACAATGCGTTGTTCTCTTTGAAGATAGATACTTTTACTACCATTTTGGCGTAAATTTTGCCTCCATTTTTAGAGCATTTTTCCACAACCTAAGAAGCGACAACCGCATAGGCGCTAGCACTATTACGATGCAAGTTGCAAGGATGCTTGAGCCAAGTGATAGGAGCTATAAAAACAAGATAAGAGAAATTTTTAGAGCATTTCAGCTCGAGCTTCACTTTAGCAAGGATGAAATTTTAAATTTATACCTAAATTTAGCCCCTTATGGTGGCAATATCGAGGGTGCAAAGGCGGCAAGTTTTTTTTACTTTGGCAAAGAGCTAAACGAGCTTAGCTACGCTCAGGCTGCACTTTTAAGCACAATACCAAAAAATCCAAATAAAAATAGACTTGACCGCGTTTCAAACATAAATGCCCTAAAAAACAGGGTCATAAAAATGCTTTATAAGGCAAATTTAATTGATCTTAGCGCGTTTAAAAGAGCGCAGGCAGAGCCATTTAAAAATGTAAGAGCAAAGGCTATCGTAACTGCAGAAGATTATGCAAATGTCGCTTTTAAAAACCAAATTTCAAAGGCGAGTTTGGATCTAAATTTACAAAAAGATATGCTTAAAATTTTAAAAGATACGATGTTTTCACTAAAGGCTAAAAATGCAAACAACGCCGCAGCCGTGGTCATTGACAATAAAAAAATGAGCGTTGTTGCATTTATCGGCTCACACGATGAGCGCGCACGCGACGGCAAAAACTCAGCCATAAATATGAAGCGAAACACCGGCAGCACGCTAAAGCCTTTTATCTACTCGCTTGCGCTTGATAGCGGTCTCATCACGCCAAGCTCGCAGCTAATAGATACGCAAATTTATATAAAAGAGTATGCCCCAAAGAATTTTAGTAATGATTTTTTAGGTATCGTAAGCGCGAAAGATGCTCTAAATTTTAGTCTAAATATTCCGGTTATAAATTTAAACTTAAAACTAAAAGACAATTCCCTTTACGAACTACTTGAAAAGGTAAATTTGGTAGATGAAAATAAGGAGTATTATGGAGCTTCTATAACGCTTGGAAGTGCTGAAATGAGCCTGCTTGATCTTGCTCATCTTTATACTATTTATGCTAATGACGGCATTTATAGGCCACTTGAGTTTGCAGGAAAAAACTACAAAAATGAAGAGAATAATGTAACTCTCATTTCACCTCAAAGTGCCTATTTGACTGCTAAAATGCTAAGCGAAGCCTCAAGATCATATCTAAAAAATGCTTGGCAGTACGCCCAAAATACGCCCAAAATAGCCTTTAAAACTGGCACAAGCGCAAACTCACGTGATCTTTACGCAATAGGTGTTGATGAAAATTACACAATTGCTATTTGGATTGGAAATTTTAATGCTAGCAAAACTGATAAATTAACAGGACTAAATGACGTATCAAAGAGCCTTTTTGATATGTTTAAGATAATCGCTCAAAAAGAGAAGTTAAGATTTATGAGTGAGCCAGATGGCATAGAAAAGCTGCCAACTTGCCTTGATGCCTTTAACTATGAAAAGTGCAAAAAAATGGCACTTGACGATAGGATAAAGGGTGTAGATTTAAAGGATAAGTGCGAAAGTTTAAGGGGCGAAGAGCTCGATTTTTTGGTTAAAAATGAGCTTTTGGATAAAGATGAGATACAAAAAAGTCCTTGCGCTGAAATTTTTAAAGATAAAAAGCCAGTTTTTGCCTATCCGTATGACAATGAAGAGATAGTGACAGATGAAAATATTACACAAGTTATGGTAAAATGCTACGCGTTTTTAGGCGATGAAATTTACCTAAAAATAGATGATTTGAACTTTTCTAAGATAGAAAATGCAAGCGAAAAAAAGTTTGATCTAACTCTTGGCGAGCACAGCATAAAATGCCTTGATCAAAACTCAAATCAAAGTGAAATAACAATAAAAATAAGGAGATAAAATGTGGCAAAAAGTAGCACTTCTAGCACTTTTGGGAATGACAAATTTATATGCTTTGAGCCTAAATGGCACTGCGCAGATAAAATCGCCCCTAAGCGTAGAGTTTGGACTAGAAGATAAAGTCGATAAAAATTTTGTTGGTATGCTAAGTGATAAAAAGCTACTTTTGTGCCAACCAGCATTAAATGGTACGGTTAGATTTAATAGTCAAAGCTTGCTACTTTTTACAAAAGATATGCATGCTGGTTTGGATTATAGCTGCAAGCTTGAAAATGGAAGCACTGCTAGTTTTGCTACGAAAGAATTTGAACTAACAAAGATAGAAAAAATAAGCGATAGCAAATATATACTTAAATTTAATGATGAAGTAAATATTGAAGCTATCAAAAATATTGCTGTAAAAGATGCGAAATTTAAAGCAATTGAGCTTTCTAACAATAGCTTTGAGCTTAATCTTGATAAAAATTTAAGCAATCCAGTTTTTGATTTTGGTGAAAAATTTGAGAGCAAATTTGGCGCAACGCTTTCAGGTGAAACGATAGTAAATTTTGCCGATGAAATAAGCGAAGAAAGCGTAAATATAAATGATAATGCAAAGAGTCTTGAGATACCAGAAATTTATCCAGTGAGCCTTGATAATGGTATCTTGGGCTTTAGAATTTATCTAAAAAATTGGCTTGATGACGACATTAACTTAAAGAAATTTATAAACATTAAAGGTGTAAAAAACTTTAGCATTAGTGACGTTAAATATAGTGACAACTATGAAGAAAACTCAGAACTTAGCGAATATTATTACTACATTGATATTACAAGTGACGATTTTAAGCCACAAAATAGTTATGAAATCACTATTAAGCCCGGTTTTGGCGATGATAGAAATGTAGTAAGGGATGAAAGTAGCTATGAAGTAGTAGCTGGCAATTTCACTCCATTTGCAAATTTTATAAATAATGAGCCATATATCTCAAGTGTTGGCGAAATCGGTATCAGAAGTGCAAATTTACCTGAGCTAAATATAAGCATTGAAAAGCTAAGCGATCAAAATTTTAGATATTTCTTAAATTTTAATGACAATAACGAAGAGTTAAGTAACTTTAGCACAAAAGTGGCAAGCAAAAGTTATAAGCTTGATGGCGCATTAAATGAAATTTCTCTAAATAAAATCAAAGTTGACTTTGCTGGAGCTGGAGACGGCGTTTATAAGATAAATTTAAACTACGGCAAAGATAAGAGCGTCTCAAAAGTAGTATATCTAAGTGATATCGCCGTAAATGCAAAGCTTGGCAAGGATGAAATTTTCGTATTTGCAAATCGTCTTGGCGAAAATACAATGCTTCCAAACGCAAATGTGAAAATTTATGGCAAAAAGAACGAAGAAATCGCAGTTGGTGCGACAAATGATATAGGTGTTTTTAAATTTAACAAAAAAGATATTTATAAAGATATCTCTTCGGTGGTTGTCTCTCTTGGAAAAGAGCAAAATTTTCTTATTTTAAAAGAAGACGAAGCGCTAAATGAAGCGAAATTTATGAGCCAAAATGCCAGTGAGAGTATCGATGCGTACGTTCATTTTGCTTCAAATATCATAAGACCAAATGAGAGTTTAAAGGGGGCAATCTATCTAAGGGATAGAGATTTTAATCCTTTAAAAAATATGCCTGTAAAGATAAAATTTTTCGATCCACAAGGCAAAAGTAGTGCTGAAATTTCAAAAAATACAAATGACGTTGGCATGGTAAATTTTGAAAAAGAGATACTAAGTGATCTTAGCGGTAGATTTAATATGCAAGTAATTTACGCAAGCAAAGTGATCTCAAATGTGCCATTTTTTATTGAGAGTTTTATGCCAAATAGGATAAAAAATGAGATAACGCTTGAGAGAGATAAATTTTTCTCAAATGAGCTTGTTAGAGCAAATCTAGCTAGTAACTATCTCTTTGGTGGCGCTGCTAGCGAGCTTGATGGTAGCATGCAGGTGAGCTTTTTTGATGATGAATATAAAAATAGCGAGTTTAAAGAGTATAAATTTAAAAACAATACGCTAAAACCAAGTGCTTATCCATCTTTTGAGAATGATCTCACTCTTTCAAAAGATGGTAAATCAAGTCAAATGATAGATCTTAGCTTTAGCACTAAAAATGCCTCTTCTATCATAACAGGCGTGATAAATTTCAATGTAAATGATGATGGTAAAAACGTAAGCGACACAAAAAGCTTTACGCTCTATCCTTACAAAGATATGGTCGGTATCGCAGCAAGCACGACATTTGCTGAGCCAAACGAAGATGTAAAAATAAGAACGGTTGTAGTAGATATGTCAAGTCAAAAGGCCGTAAAATCAAATTTAAAATTTGACATAAAACGTGTTACTTGGCAATACCAAAGAGATGCAAATGGCTATATAAAGTGGTTTCAAACGCTAGAAGATGTGGATAATTTTTATAAAGACAATGGCGAGTTTAGCTACAAATTTACACAAAGCGGCTCATATGTGATCATCGCTACAAATCTAGTAAGTGGAGCAAGCACAAGCCTTGATATGGACGTAAGTGGCTACAACTACTCGACTCTAGCACCAACAAAAGAGCTTAGCAAATCTCAAATCAAACTAAATAAAACTATCTACAAAAAAGGCGATGAACTAAGTGCTGATATAAGCTCAGCTATAAAAGAAGGCATCGCCCTTGTTACACTTGAAGATGGTGGCGTGAAAGCTTACAAGGTCGTTAAGATAAAAAACAACTCAGCAAATGTGAAATTTAAACTTGATTTTGATTTTAGCGGACTTTACGTTAGTGCAAATATCTACCGCATGACAGATGGTGGATTAACTCCGTTTAGGACTTACGGAAAGGTTTATGCTAAAGCTGATAAGTCATCAAGGATACTTGATCTAAGTCTTGATGCACCAAATACAGCAAAAGGCGATGAAAATATAAAAATTTCACTAAAAACAAAGCCAAAAGCTTATGTAAATTTATTTATCACAGATGTTGGCGTGCTTGATATAACGTCACAAAAGCCAGCCGATCCACTTAAATTTTTTGACAAAATTTTACCAGATGGTGTTTTTGACTATGATATTTATAATATGCTCACAAACTATAAAGTCGAGGGTAAAACTTTAAGCTTTGGTGGCGATATGGCGGCACTTGCCATGGAGGCAAAAATGGCAAAACATGCTAGCCCGGTCGATAGTAAAAAAGTAAAAACATATGCAAATTTAGTAAGCCTTCAAGCTGACGATAATGGTGAAATCTCATACGAGTTTAAAACACCAAATGGCTTTAACTCTGCCATTAGAGTAGATGTCGTGGCAAATAATGAAACTGGCATGAACGCTGTAAATAAAGAAATTTTAGTAAAAGATGATGTGATTATTAAGCCAAGTGCGTTAGTTTATCTGCTAAAAGGCGATGAGCTAAATGCAAACTTAAGGCTCATAAATATAACAAATGAGGATAAAAATTTAACCATAAAAGTGGCTAGCAGTAAAAATTTAAGCATCAAAACAAAAGAAAATATAAATTTAAAGCCGCTTGAGAATAAAGCTTTTACATTTAAAATTTCAGCTCTTGAAGCTGGAGCTGGCGAATACAATATAACAATAAGCGATAAAAACAGCTCGAAAACTGCTCAAAATTTACTTGATGTAGTTAATCCTTATACGATTAGCACCTATGCAAAAAGTAGCGTCTTTGACAAAGAGAGCATGATCTCGCTTCCAAAAGGCTTTCATAATGTTAGTATAGATGCGTCAAGCTCGGTTTCAAGCGTGCTATTAGCAGCTTCTAAAAATTTAGTCGAGTACCCTTACGGATGTGCGGAGCAAAGGAGCTCAAGACTGCTTGCACTTTTAAATTTAAAGCCAAAAGATGAGCTTGAAAAAAATGATCAAAAGAGATTTATCGTAAACGGAATGAGTGAGCTAATTAAGATGCAAAAACCAGATGGTAGCTTTGGCTACTGGAGCGATCTAGGTAGTACAAATGCATTTGCTTCGATCTATGCAACTGATGTATTGCTTGATCTTGAAGAGGCTGGATATGAGCTAAATAAAAATGTAAAGCAAAGAGCATTAAATTCGCTCTTAAAGTATACAAACACAGATATTGAAGCTCTATATGCTATTTATGTAAGCTCCCGCGCAAATGTTACTGATAAATCGGTACTAAATAAAATTTATGACCACAAAGCTTACAATACGACCGCACTTAATAAATATCTAATGGCAGCGGCTCTAAAGCTAAACGGCTTAAATGACGAAGCAAAGGTGGCGCTAAAAGATATTAAAAAAGCTCAAGCGGCTGATTACAGCAGGGATTATTCTAGTTTTGGCTCAAAGATGAGAGACAATGCATTTATCTTGTATCTGCATGCAAAATATTTTGATAAAAACGACTACTCAGATGATCTTGCAAATTTCTTGATCACAAATTTAAATGAGCTTAGCTCAACGCAGGAGCGCGCTTTTACACTTAGAGCGCTAAATGCCTACTTTGGCAAAGATGTTGGCGAGAAAAATAATAAATTTAAGCTTAGCTACAATGGCGAAAGCAAAGAATTTGATGGTCTTTTAAGCGTATCATTTACAGCAAAAGATGGAAATTTTACCATCACGCCACTTGGTGAAAACAAGCTATATGCTACTATTTTAAGCTACGCTTATGTGCCACTTGAGATTAAGCATAAAATAGAGCCAAAAGAGCTTGATATTTATAGAACGTTTGTCGATGAAAAAGGCAAAGAGCTAGGTCTTGACAGCCTAAGAGTAAATGATGTTATCTATTCAAAAATAGTGATAAATTCTAAAGCTATGGTTAAAAATGGCGTAATAAACGAGATAGTAAGTAGCTGCTTTGAGCCAATAAATGAAAATTTAAGTGGTTTTAGTAAGAATCTTAAAGATAGCATTGAGCTTGAATATCAGAGCATAAAAGATGATCGAGTTTTAAGTTTTTATGCATTAGATAGCGACAAAAGAGAGGCTGTGCTTTACACACCTTATCGTGTAAGACTTAGTGGCAAATGCTCGCTTGGTGCGGTCACAACTGAAAATATGTATAACGAAAGACAAAACGACTACGACCTAGCTCAGCGAAGCTTTACTGTCAAATAAGCCATATAAATTTTGGGGCGTTTAACCGCCCCAAGCCCATATTTCCCCACTTTTGCAAAGATTTTTTTAAACAAATTTTAGATAACATTAAGCATTTTTTAAACGAAAGAGGACACAAAAGTGGCAGAATTTTACAATGCAAAAGAGATAGAAGATAAATTTTATAAAATTTGGGAAGAACGCGGATACTTCGAGATAGACGCAAACAAAGATATCCAAAAAGATGGACGTAAATTTTGCATTATGATGCCACCTCCAAACGTGACTGGCTCGCTTCACATCGGACACGCCTTAACATTCACACTTCAAGATATCATGACACGCTATAAAAGAATGGACGGCTATAAGACACTTTGGCAGCCAGGACTTGACCACGCCGGCATCGCTACTCAAAACGTCGTTGAAAAGCAGCTCCTAGCACAAGGCGTCAAAAAAGAAGATCTCGGACGTGAAAAATTTGTAGAAAAAGTGTGGGAATGGAAAGAAAAAAGTGGCGGTATGATAGTCCATCAGATGCGAAAACTTGGCATCACTCCAGCTTGGTCTCGCCAGAGATTTACCATGGATGAGGGCCTAAGAAAGGCTGTAAAAAAAGCCTTTGTAAATTTATACGACAAAGGACTGATCGTTCAGAAAAACTACATGATAAACTGGTGTACGCACGACGGAGCACTCTCTGACATCGAGGTTGAGCACAAAGAGAATAAAGGCAAGCTTTATCATTTGAGATACTACTTTGCAGACAAGCCAAGCGAATTTGTTGTTGTTGCAACAACTCGCCCGGAGACCTACTTTGGCGACACCGCTGTAATGGTAAATCCAAACGACGAGCGCTATAAAAATTTAATCGGCAAAAAGGTTGTTCTACCTATCATAAATAGAGAGATCGAGATCATCGCAGATGAGCATGTCGATATGGAGTTTGGAACAGGCCTTGTTAAGGTCACACCTGCACACGATCAAAACGACTACGAGGTTGGTAAAAGGCACAACCTTGAGTTTATCACTGTCTTTGATGAAAAAGGCATTTTAAACGACAAGTGCGATAAATTTGCAGGTCTTGAGAGGCTTGAGGCTAGAGATATCGTAGTAGCTGAGCTTGAAAAACTTGGCAATGTTGAGAAGATAGAAGACTACGAAAACCAAGTAGGCTACTGCTACCGCTGTAAAAACGTCGTCGAGCCATACATCTCAAAGCAGTGGTTTGTCAAAAAAAAGATCGCAGACGAGGCGATCGAAAAGGTCTCAGAGGGTCTTGCTAAATTTTACCCACCGCACTGGATAAACAGCTTTAACGCATGGATGAGAGAGCTAAGAGACTGGTGTATCTCACGCCAGCTTTGGTGGGGACACCAAATTCCAGTATTTTACTGCGATGATTGCGGTTATATGTGGGCTGATGAGGGAGAGCCGTGCGAGTGTAAAAAGTGTAAAAGTAAAAACATTCACCAAGATCCAGACGTGCTAGATACATGGTTTAGCTCTGGTCTTTGGCCATTTAGCACACTTGGCTGGGGCAATGAAAATGAGCTAAAAAATGAAAAATGGTTTGAAGGCGATTTGGCTGAGTTTTATCCAAACAACCTTCTTATAACTGGCTTTGATATATTATTTTTCTGGGTTGCTAGGATGATGTTTCAGGGTGAAAATGCCCTTGGTAAGTTGCCATTTGACGATATCTATCTACACGCGCTTGTAAAAGATGAGTTTGGCAGAAAGATGAGTAAAAGCCTTGGCAACGTCATCGATCCGCTTGATAGCATAAATGAGTATAGTGCCGATATCTTGCGCTTTACGCTAACTCTTTTAGCTGTTCAAGGACGCGATATTAAGCTAAGTGACGCTAAGATGAAGCAGGTAAGAAATTTCACCAACAAGCTTTATAATGCTAGCAAATACCTCATGCTAAATGAGAGTAAATTTGAAAATTTAGAGGATATCAAGCTTCAAACAAAGCTTGGAATTTATATGAATAGCCGCTTTAACAAGTGCGTGAGAGAGGTGCGTGAAAACATCGACGCTTACCGCTTCAATGACGCAGCAAACACACTTTATAAATTCCTTTGGGACGAGTTTTGCGACTGGGGTATCGAGCTTAGCAAGGCCGATAAAGCGAGCGTAAAAGAGCTTGGTAGTATATTTAAAGAGGCGATGAAGCTGCTAAATCCTTTCATGCCGTTTCTCTCAGAGTATCTATTTCAGGAGCTTAGCGGCACGAATTTAGAAGATACAAAGTCAATAATGGTAATGAGCTATCCAGAGGTAAAAGATCGAAATTTAGATGTTGAGAAGAAATTTGAACTAGTTATCGAAGCGATCGTGGCTATACGCCGTGCAAAAGCGACCATAGATCTTGGCAACTCAAAGATAGAAAGAGCTTTTGTTAAATTTAACGACAAAATAGATCTTGATGAGGTCAAAGAGTATATTAAGCTGCTTGCAAAATGCGAAGGGATCGGCTTTGTAGATGAAAAAATAGAAAATTCTATCAGAGATGTGAGCGAAAATTTAGAGGCATTTGTCCCGCTTGAAGGGCTTGATATGAGCGGTATCATCACAAGGCTCAAGTCTCAAAAGACGAAGCTTGAAAAAGAGATAGCTAAGCTCTCAGGCATGCTAAATAATCAAAATTTCGTGGCAAATGCACCAAAAGAAGTTATAGAGGCAAACAAAGAGGCTTTAGATAGCGCTGAGGCTAAAATTAAAAAAGTATGTGAAGAATTAGAAGCTCTTGGAGAAAAATAGTGATAAAGATAGAAAATTTAAGCAAATTTTATGGTGATACGCAGATCCTTTTTGATATAAATTTAGAGGTTAAAAAGGGTGAAATTTTTGCTATTGTAGGACACAGTGGTGCTGGCAAGTCAACACTTTTAAGGTGCATAAACGGCCTGGAGAGCTATCAAGGTGGGAGCTTAAAAGTCTTTGATCAAGAGATAAAAAATTTAGATGAGATGCAGCAAAGAAATTTAAGGCGAGATGTCGGAATGATATTTCAGCATTTTGCCTTGATGGCTAGAAAAAATGTCTTTGAAAACGTCGCTACTCCGCTTAAATTTTGGGGTTATAAAAGCGACGAGACCGAGAAAAGAGTGAGAGAACTTTTAAATTTAGTCGGTCTTGAAAACAAGGCAAATAGCTATCCAAGCGAGCTAAGTGGCGGACAAAAACAGCGTGTCGCTATAGCTAGAGCGCTTGCTTTAAATCCTAAAATTTTACTAAGCGACGAGGCTACTTCGGCTCTTGATCCAAACACGACAAATCAAATTTTAGAATTGCTTGAAAAGATAAACAAAGAGCTAGACATCAGCGTCGTCATCGTCACGCACGAGATGGAGGTAGTAAAATCGATCGCAAAACGCGCGATTTTACTTGAAGGCGGCAAGATAATAGGCTCTGGAAGCATTGAAGAGCTATTTTTAAAGCCAGATGAGAAGATGAAAGAGTTTTTGGGTGAAGTGGAAATTTTGCCTAGCACTGGCACAAATATAAGACTATTTTTCCCAAAAGAAGTGGCTCAAAACAGCGTGATCACGCACATGGCTAGAAGCCTAAATATCGACTTTAACATAGTCTGGGGTAAGCTTGAGAAGCTAAACGAAAATGTTCTTGGCTCGCTTGTCATAAACATAGATGAAAAAGATAAAGAAAACGTACTTAACTACATCAAGCAAAGTGGCGTTTTATGGGAGGTTGCTTGATGTTTGGTATTGATTTTTCTAAATTTCCAGATGTATTTTCTAGGATACTGCTGCCAGCTATCGGCGAAACGCTATATATGAGCATCGTCTCTACCCTACTCGCCTTTGCCATTGGCCTCATACCAGCGGTTTTGCTCATACTTTCAGATAAAGACGGACTAAAGCCAAATAAACAGCTTTATTTTGTACTTGATATCGTTATAAACGTACTTAGAAGCTTTCCGTTTATTATCCTCATCATCGTGCTCTTTCCAGTCACAAAAATGATCGTAGGTACAAGTATTGGCACCACAGCTGCGATCGTTCCACTAACTATCGGAGCGGCTCCGTTTGTAGCAAGGCTTATTGAAAATGCACTAAAAGAGGTTGATAAAGGTATCATAGAAGCGGCTCAAAGCTTTGGAAGCTCGAAATTTCAGATCATCTTTAGAGTGATGTTTGTAGAGGCACTTCCTGGTATCATCTCGGCATTTACACTAACTCTTATCGTAAATATCGGCTTTTCAGCGATGGCTGGAGCAGTTGGTGGTGGCGGACTAGGATCTGTCGCTATAAACTACGGATATCAAAGATTTCGCCCAGATATCATGCTCTACACCGTGGTTATTCTTATCATTATGGTTCAAATTTTTCAGGTTCTAGGTAACTACTTATATAAAATTTCTAAAAAATAGGTCTTTGTTTTTATCTGATTTTAAGCTTTTTTCCTTAAAATTGCCCGAATTAATTTTTAGCTGAAAGGATAAAAGATGAAATCAGATATGTGCCACATGTGCCGCCTATTAAAAAACGCGTTGTCGAAAGACTAATCTCTAAGCACAAAATTTCTTTTTAAGTGCTTAGAACTAGCTTAAGCGCTTAAAAAGAAATTTAACCCTCTAGCTTAAATTTATCCTTTTTTGGTGCTTGGCAAATTTTAAAAGGATAATAAATGAAAAAACTACTTCTTACTTCTTTAGTTGCTCTTGGTCTTAGTGTAAGTGCAAATGCAGCTGATAAATCAAAAACAATAATCGTTGGTGCTACACCTATCCCACATGCTGAAATTTTAGAGGTTGTAAAACCTATTTTGGCAAAAGATGGCTATACGCTTGAAATTAAAGAATTTAACGACTACACTACGCCAAATCTTGCAACAGAAGATGGCGATTTAGATGCAAATTTCTTTCAACACCTTCCATATTTGGACGAATTTAACAAAAACAAAGGCACTCACCTTGTAAAAACAGTTGGCGTGCACCTCGAGCCAATGGGAGTTTATTCTAAAAAGATAAAAGATATCAAAGATCTAAAAGATGGTTCGACCGTATCTATCCCAAATGATCCGACAAATGAAAGCCGTGCTTTAGATATTCTTGCAAATGCTGGACTTATTAAGCTAAACGATAATCCACTAAAAACTCCGCTTGATATAGTTGATAACCCTAAAAAGCTTAAATTTGAAGAGATAGAGACTGCTCAAGTACCAAGAACACTTGATGACGTTACTATCGCAGTTATCAACACAAACTACGCTCTAAATGCTAATCTTAATCCGGTAAAAGACGCACTTGTGCTTGAAAGCAAAAATAGCCCGTATGTAAACTACGTTGTAGTAAAGTCTGGTAATGAAAATAGCCCTAAAATAAAGGCTCTTGATAAAGCAATAAACTCATCAGAAGTTAAAAAATTTATCGAGATCAAATACAACGGCGCGATTCTTCCAGCATTTTAATTAAAATTTTAAATAAGCGACGTGGAAGCTTTTACCTTTTTAGCGTCGCTTAAACCAAATAAAAAAGGAAAAACAATGAAATTTATCAAACTTTTAACCGCATCTTTAGTTGCTCTAAGCCTTCACGCAGCCGACAAGGACCATACCATAGTTGTTGGCGTTTCGCCAGTACCACACGCTGAAATTTTAGAATTTGTAAAGCCAAAGCTAAAAGATAAAGGCTACGACCTTGTTATCTCTGAAATTTCAGACTACTCTATCCCAAATGTCGCCACAGAAGATGGCAGTTTGGACGCAAATTTCTTTCAGCATTTACCATATCTTGAGGAGCAAAACAAGGCTAGAGGCTTGCATCTTGTAAGCGTTGCAAATGTTCATGTCGAGCCACTTGGCTTTTACTCTAAAAAGATAAAAAATATAAAAGATCTAAAAGATGGCGCAAAAGTGGCGATCGCTTATGATCCATCAAATGGCAATAGAGCGCTTAGAATTTTAGAAAAGGCTGGTCTTATTGAGATCGATAAAAACGTAAAAGTTGCAACCATAAATGATATAACTAAAAATTCTAAAAATTTACAATTTGTAGAGCTTGAGGGTGCTCAGATACCAAGAACGCTTGATGATGTCGATATTGCTGCCATTAGTACAAATTTCGTCCTTGATCTTGGCATGAGCGTGGCAAAAGACGCGCTTTTGCTTGAAGACGCAAACAGCCCTTATGCTAACATCATCGTCACAAAGGCTGGCAACGAAAATAACCCTAAGATCAAAGCTTTGATTGATGCGGTGCTTAGCCCTGATACTAAAAATTTCATCATCACTCACTATAAAGGCGAAGTTATACCTGCATTTTAAAAATGTGGCGAGCTTTCGCCCTATTTTGTTTCTACTTTCATCTTGTTTTAATAAGCTATAAACTCTCTTTATTTTTGTCAAAAAGCTTAAGCTATGCTTTGCTAAAATGGCTCACTTTAAAATTTTTCAGGAATTTAAATGCTGCATGATGTTATTGATTTTATAGTTGCGAGCGTAAGTAGCTGGGGTTATGCTGGCATATTTGTGATGATGTTTTTAGAAAGCTCGTTTTTTCCATTTCCAAGCGAGGTCGCAATGATACCGGCTGGCTATTTGGCGCATAAAGGTGAAATGAGTTTAATTTTGGCCTTTCTTATAGGCACGCTTGGAAGCCTGCTTGGCGCTATTTTTAACTATTATCTTTGCTACTTTTTTGGTCGCGAGATCGTTTTAAAATACGGCAAATTTGTGGGAATCACTCACGAAAAAATGGATAAATTTGAAGCATTTTTCAATAAACACGGCGAAATTTCTACATTTAACTCACGTCTGATTCCTGGCATTCGCCAATACATCAGCCTACCAGCTGGACTTGCTAAGATGAATATATTTAGATTTTGTCTATTTACCACACTTGGAGCTGGGATTTGGTGTGCTGTTTTGCTTGGAGTTGGCTATTTTCTAGGTTCAAATCCTAGCAAACAAACACTTTTAATAATCACGATCGCTCTTTTGGCTGTTGTTGCAGTAATAAGTGTGGTTTATATAATAAGGCAAAGAAAAGCCTAAATACATATAAAAATATGTAAAATTTAGTGTATTTTATAAAATTTTTATTTGTGGTATTTAGTTAGATTTAACCTAGCAAATCGCCCTCATCTTCTCTAATCTAGCTAAATTTCTTGAAATTTTATCTAGCTCAAATTTACTGAATACTTCATCACCAGAATAGAAAAATCTAACTTTTGGGGCTTGATCTAAAGTAGAAATTTTTAGTCCAATCTCACTTATAAGGCGATTTATTGTCCCTTCATTGCCATCAATTATGCTTATATTTGACGGCAAAATTTCTCTTAGGCTATCTTTAAAATAGTTAAAGTGCGTGCAGCCAAGCACCAAAAAGCCAAATTTGCTTAGATCAAATTTAGCTAACTCTTCTTTTAGATATGATTTTACGTTTTTGGTATCAAATTCCCCATTTTCAGCAAAATTTACAAGGCGTGGTAGAGCAAGTAGCTCAGTTTTATCTTTTGCGTGTAAATTTGTGATCAGCTCTTTTAGTTTTGCACCATTTACGGTGACTGGAGTGGCTATGACAAGCGTTTTTAGGATGTCATCACAGCTTAAGTCATGAGCCTTTTTTACGGCTGGCTCCATGCCGATTATAGGTACATTTAAATTTGCTCTAAGCTCTTTTATCGCTACGCTTGTTGCCGTGTTGCAAGCCACTACAACGGCGTTTGCACCATTTTCTATGAGAAATTTCACCGCATCAAAGCTAAATTTTAAGATCTCATCCCTACTCTTTTGTCCGTATGGAACATTTTTAACGTCTGCGTAATATAAAAATTCATGCTCGCTAAGCTTGCTTAAAGCTTCGTTTAAGACGCTAAGTCCGCCAAGTCCTGAGTCAAATATACCTATTTTCATGCCCTTCCTTAAAGCCTGCAATTATAGCAAATAATATCTTTGTAAGCCGTTTTTTATTATACTTTGGCACTTTTTAAACTTGGAGTTAAATTTTGGCAGTTGATAAGATCATTTTCTATCTTTGTTCGACTTTGATCGCTATAAGCATTATTTTTTCACTATCTTTGCCAGTTTTTACGGTTTTATTTTTTAATTATGACGAATTTCACTTTTTCATCCGCCAGTTTATTGTTGGTTGTATCGGAATTTTCATTATGTGGTGGCTCTCTAGGCTTAATCCTGAAAAAACGCTTGTTTGGATAGGGTTTGGCCTTCTTATATCTTGCGGTATCGCCATGGGGCTAATGCATGCATTGCCAGCTTCTATGGTGACTGATGCTGGTGGTGCTAGGCGTTGGATCAGGCTACCTGGTTTTTCACTAGCTCCAGTTGAGTTTTTTAAAATCGGTTTTGTCTACTTCTTGGCTTGGAGTTTTACTAGAAAATTTAGTGAAGGCAAAAGGACCTTGCTAGATGAGGTTAAGATACTTATGCCTTATATTATTCTTTTTGGTGTTGCTATCTTTCTTATCGCTGTTATGCAAAATGACCTTGGTCAAGTGGTCGTACTGGCGCTTACATTTGTGACGATGGCACTTTTTGCAGGAGCAAGTGCGAGACTTTTTAGCATCGGTATCTTAGGAGCTGCTTTTGTTATGACAGTAGCGATAATCAGCTCTGAGCATAGAATTTTACGTATAAAGTCATGGTGGGGCACGATACAAAATATGGTGCTTTCTTTCTTGCCTGATAGCGTTGCAGATGTATTAAGAGTGGCTGATGCGCCAGAGCCATATCAAATTTCTCACTCGTTAAACGCTATAAAGCATGGCGAATTTTTCGGCGAAGGGCTTGGCGCTGGTATCTTTAAACTTGGCTTTTTAAGTGAGGTTCATACTGACTTTGTACTAGCTGGTATCGCTGAAGAGGTCGGTGTATTTGGTATTTTGTGTATCGTAGCTATATTTATAACGCTACTTTATAGAATTTTTAGAATTTCAGCTAGAAGCGAAAATAAGGTCTATCATTTATTTACGCTTGGTGTAGGACTTATCTTATCGTTTTCATTTTTAATGAATAGCTATGGCATCACATCGATCACGCCTATCAAGGGTATTGCTGTGCCATTTCTTAGTTACGGCGGTAGCTCTGTGCTTGCGATTTGTATTGGTATCGGTATGGTTTTGATGGTTAGTAAAAGGGCAAAATTATGATTGTTATTTGCGGTGGAGGCACTGGTGGACATTTAGCGATCGCAAGAAGCTTTTGCGAGGAGCTAAATAGACGAGATATTAAGCCCATTTTTATTGGCTCAACTAGTGGTCAAGATAAATTTTGGTTTGAAAATGACGAGAATTTTTTACAAAAATTTTTCTTACCAAGTAGTGGCGTAGTAAATAAAAGAGGCTTTGCTAAGCTAAAATCACTAACAAATATCGTAAATCTTGCCTTAAAATGTAGAAAAATTTTTAAGCAAAATGACGTTAAGGCAGTCATTAGCGTTGGTGGCTATTCAGCAGCTCCAGCGGCCATTGCGGCAATCATCTCAAAAGTGCCACTTTTTATCCACGAACAAAATGCTGTAATGGGTAAATTAAATAAAATTTTAAAGCCTTATGCGAAAGACTTTTTTAGCTCTTATGATGAAGCTTCGCCCTACCCTTACCCTGTGGCAAAGAAATTTTTCGATAGTGCAAGAATGAGAGAGGAGCTAAAGACTATTTTGTTTTTGGGCGGCTCGCAAGGCGCAAAAGCGATAAATGAACTAGCTATAAATTTAGCTCCATATCTTAAAGAAAAAGGCATAAATATAATTCATCAATGTGGTAAAAACGGCTTTGATGAACTTAAAAAAAGATATGATGAACTTGGCTTTAATGAAACGAATTTAGAAATTTTTGAATTTAGTAAAGAGATAGAAAATAAGATGAGCAAGGCCGACCTTGCCATATCAAGAGCAGGAGCTAGCTCTCTTTGGGAGCTTTGCGCAAATGCTTTGCCATCTATCTTTGTGCCATTTCCTTATGCCGCTGGTAATCACCAGTTTTATAACGCTAAATTTTTAAAAGATAAGGGCATTGCTGAAATTTGCTTGCAAAATGGAGAAATTTTAGACAAAGACGAAGTTATAAGAATGATAGAAAATTTTGATCTAAACAAAAGCAGTAAAGCTCTAAAAGAGATCCTTTTGCCAAATGGAGCAAAAGAGATAATTGATAAAATTTTAAACTAGCTCCTCGCCTATCGCACAAGCTTTTAGTTCTTTTAGCTCAAAAATTAAGTAGTGATAAATAAGCTCATTTGTATTTAAAATTTTTGCACTAAAGACCGGTTTTATCATAGTTATTATCTTATCAGTTATACCCGCGATCTCTACCAGTAAAAGTTCATCTTTGCGTTGCTTCGCAGCCTTAATACAATTATAAAAGAACGTATAAATTATCTTAAAATTTTGCAAAATAACATTTGAAACTATCCTAGAATGAATATGCAAAACATTATGTATGCGCTCTTGTAGAGTATTTAGCTCCGCAAGTATTGATTTTATTTGAGTAGTGTCTGTTGTCCTAGAAAAGAGATTTTTTGCTTTATTTTTGTTTTGTATTTGATACTCTGCTACCAAAATTTCTATTATATTTAAAATGGCAACATAGCTTTCTTGCAAATTTTCATTTGCCTTAAAGCTCACACCATTTTTTTCAATTTTATAATTTAAGCTTCTCTTTATCTGCTCCAAATAAGTACTAATGTTTTCATAATAGTCCTCTGTATTGAAGACACTTTTAAAGAAATCGCTTTCACCTTTTAAATTTGCAAGCTTTTTTTTAAGTTCATCAGCATTTTTATTAAACTCAACAACCCCAACTGCCAAGCCGATCTCGTGCTCACTATTTTGTTCTAATGCTGTCAAACTTTCTTTTAGTACCAAAATTTGTTTTTGAATATTTTGAAAATCCATTTTTTCTCTTTTAATTTTTTTGCTTATTTTACTATAAAAATTATGAAGTTTGTCATTAAGAATCAAAAAGATGGTGCGCCCGAGAGAATTCGAATCTCTGACCTTTTGAACCGCAATCAAATGCTCTATCCAGCTGAGCTACGAGCGCACAAGAAAGTTAAGTTGAGATATTAGCCAAACTTTCCTTAAAGAAAAATTGTATTCATTTTAATTTTATAACTGTTTTAGTAAAATCCGATAAAAACAAAAAGGAGTAAAAATGAATGATTTTTTCGATAGTTTAAAAGAGATAAAAAAAGAACTTACTAAAGAGCAAGGTGAGATCAAAAAAACTCAAAAAGAAGCCGTTTCTCATACAAAAGAAGAGGCGATCTTGTATAAAGAGAATAAACTAAAAAATGAATTTGCAGAGTACATTAAAGGCCAAGATATAAGAAAAATATAAATTTGGAATGCTTATTGCTAAAACATGTAATATTTTATGTGGAGTAGGCAATGAAAGTTACGCAAACATTAGAATCTCTAAGTATTTTAACTGATAATGACACTTTGTTTCGTGAGCTTAGAGATATGATAAGCAGAAATTTTACAAAAATTTTATCTAATAAAAATAAGGTTATTTCGTTTTATGAAGAGAGCGAAATCCCACAACGCAAGTGCTTTTTAAAATTTATAAAAAAACTTTATGAAAAGCAAAGCGATGATAAGCTCGATATTCGTTTTGCAAACTATAAAACCATAAAACTTGGCTTTGTTCAAAAAAATACCCTAACTCCAGTCATTAGCCTAAACGTAAATTTTGTAAAAAATGAAGTCAAATTTGAACTAAAAGATGTACTTTGCAGAGATTTTGCTAGCTACATCAGCGAGAGTCTAGTAAAAAGCAATGTTACTTTTAGCAAAAATGATGATTTTTTAAACATCACCATCTCAAACGACAACGACATAAACACATTAAACAAACTGCTCTACAAAAGAAGCTATCCAAAATTTAGCGTAAATTTTATCTATGATGAAAAAGACTACAAAGCCTTTAAACAAGGCATAAAAATAAAAAGTTCATCTAAATTTGTAAGTAGATTTTCTGTGCTTGCAAATTTACTTGAGGAAAATTTTGGGATTTTGGGTTGCAAAAAAGATGATGACTTTGAAACTATTAGACAAAGTTATCTTTCACTCGTAAATATCTATCACCCAGATAGGCACGCCAACAAAAATCCTATCATACAAGAAGAATACGCAAAGAAATTTAAAAATATTCAATCTGCTTATGAGAGTCTAAAACCATACTTTAAAAATCAAGAAAATTTTGTGATGGTTGGCTAGAGCACGGCTTACCACGAGAGCTATTAAAGAGAGCAAAAATGAATGGTGAAATGTTTAGCATATGTGCCATTGTTGTTGCTTGGCTTTTTAAACTCTACCGCAAAATCAGTCATTAAGATATTTGATGCGCCGCTTATGCCAAAGAAAAATTTAACTATAGCAAGCTTGGCTGATGTCTTTGGTGGTATGGGCTCTTGGAACGACGATGCATCGGGCATGGTACAATATAAAAAACGTGGCAAAGAGTACGAAGAGCTTAGCAACGAGCTTTTTACGCAGATGCGTAAGGCCATACTTTTTGCTGTAAATGAGTGGTAGCTAGCCGTTTATCTGATAGACTCTTTTTCGCTGGCTTGAGCTGCCGATGTTTAGAATTTTGCGGTATTTTGTGATAGTTCGGCGAACGATTTGGATGTTAAATTTAGCTTGTATAAGCTCTTGGATTTTTAGATCAGAAAGTGGCTTTTTGTGATCTTCGCCTTTAATGAGCTCTAGTAAAAATTCTTTTATCGCAGCGTTTGAGGTCTCCTCGTCAAAACCAGTTGAAAAGAAATTTTTAAGTGCGACCGTGCCTCTTGAGCAGCTTAGATATTTGTTTGCGATGGCTCTTGAGATGGTTGATGGGTTGCGCCCAAGCTCGTCAGCTAGGTCTTTTAGCTTCATAGGCTTTATATCGCCGCCCAAAAAATAGTCGTACTGATACTCAACTATCATGAGCCCTATTTTATAAAGCGTTGATTTTCTCATTTCAAGGGCGTCTATGAGCTCGCTAGCCTCTTTGATTCGTGAGCTAACAAAGGCCTCTTTTTCGTCTAATCCTTCGGTGTCGATCGAAATTTCAGGATAGTAATCGTCATTTATCTGCACGCTAATGCCACTACTTGTGCTTAGCACGAAAATGTCAGGCACCTTTTGACTAGTCTCTTCTAGATACTCAATAGCTGGTGGATTTTTAAATTTTTTTATGATCTTTAGCGCATCTTCGTAAAATTTAAGCTTTCTAAACTTTTCTATATTTTCAAAATTTAAGATGATCTTTTTCGCGCACTCCATGATCTCATCACTTGACTCTGCTTCGCTTAGCTGAAACAAAAAGCTCTCTTTCACATCTTTTGCACCAACGCCACATGGCTCAAGGTAGGCAAATCTCGCCCTAACCCGCTCCACTTCGCTCTCGCAAAAATCAGCAAAAATTTCATCATCATAAGAAAAATAGCCCTCATCATCTAAACACTCGATGATCTTATATGCGATATCTTGGGATTTTTGCGTGGGGAAAAGTGGTGGATTGATCTGGCTAAAAAGCTTTTCATAGAGGCTTTCTTTATAGATGCTTAAAGCCTCGATGCTCTCACTAACAGAATTTCTACTAACCTGCTCGAAAAAATTTCGCTTTTTTTCGCTTTTTTCTAAATTTTTATGTTCGATCGTAGCAAAAGGGTTTTCTTTTATAAAAGGCTCAAGCGTCTCTTTTAGCTCATCAAGCCCGCTTTGAAGGATAGGAAGCCAGCTTCGCAGTGTTTGGTTTAGTTTGATCTTTGGCGCTAAAGTTTGCTTTTGCCTTAGCATCATCTACTCAAGTAGCTTAAATTCTTCGCCAAGATAGTGCGTTCTAACAAGCTTGTTGTTTGCCACTTCACTCGCACTGCCGCTTGCTAGCAGCGAGCCGTCCTTGATAACGTAGGCTCTGTCGCAAATGGCTAGCGTCTCACGGACGTTGTGGTCAGTTATCAAAACGCCGATGCCTAGCTTTTTAAGGTCTCTAACGATACTTTGGATGTCGCTAACTGCGATAGGATCGACGCCTGCAAATGGCTCATCAAGTAGCAAAAATTTTGGCTTTATGATGAGACTTCTAGCGATCTCACAGCGTCTGCGCTCGCCACCACTTAGACTAACGCCCTTTCTTAGGCGAATAGGCTCAATGTTTAGCATATTTAGCATCTCATTTACTTTTTTAGAGATCTCTTCTGTGTTTTGGTCTAAAATTTCAGCTCCAAGAAGTAAATTTTCTTCTACACTTAGCTCTTTAAATATGCTCGACTCTTGCGGTAAATAGCCGATGCCAAGGTGTGCCCTTTTATGAAGCGGGACGCTTGTGATCTTTTGATCATCCAAAAAGACATCTCCGCTAGTTGGTGAGATGAGCCCACAGATCATATAAAAAGTAGTCGTCTTTCCGGCACCATTTGGCCCAAGAAGCCCCACCACCTCGCCGCTATTTACCTCTAAAGATATACCTTTTATGATCTCAGTTTTCTTAATCGTCTTTTTTAGTTCTTTTACTTCTAGTTTATGCACTTATAACCTCGTATTTTCTGCCATTTTTGCTAGGAGAAATTTTTACTAATGTATAGCTCTCGCCGTTTTTCTTTAGAGCCTTTTCTAAATTTTCATCGCCCCACTCTACTAGATGAAGCCCCTCTTCAAATAAATTTTCAAAAAGGCCATTTTTTGCCATCCCGTCAAAACCGATCTGATAGATGTCGTAGTGATAGATATCTTTACCATAAATTTGCATCAAAGAAAATGTCGGCGACGTCACGCTCTCATCGATGCCATGAGCCTTGATGATCGCCTTTACAAGCGTCGTTTTGCCACTTGCTAGATCGCCACTTAGTAGCACCACGCCACTTTTTGGCAGCACCCGCACAAGTCCATCAAGCTCATTTTCTAAAAGCTCAAAAACCATCAAAGCTCTTTTACATATTCGCTTTGAGCGCTTTTTGGTATGCTTTTTGTAGTTGGGATCGCAAGCACCTCGTATCTCGCCTCACGAGCTAGAAATTTGATGGTGATAACGTCGCCGATCTTTACATCTTTTGCCGCTTTTGCCTGCACGCCATTAATGCTCACAACGCCGCTTTTGCACATATCTTCGCTAACAGCACGCCTTTTGGTGATATTTACTACGTTTAAAAATTTATCTACTCTCATGCGACGGATTTTAACAAAAATAGCCTTAAATTTTTAATCCTTTAGATATTTTAAAAGCTCTTTTAAATTTAGAGGTATGACGCTGCCGTGGGTTTCATTTTTAAAAAGCTCAAAGTGAGAATTTATGCCACTTTGTTTTAAAATACGAGCCAAATCGCTTGTCTTTAAAATGCCAGCTTTGTCAGTTTTGCCCTTTCTCTTTTCAAGCTCGCCAACGCTAAGAAAGACAAATTTAGCCTTTAGTTTCTCTTTAAATTTACCTTCGCTCACGTTTTGCTTTAAAATTTCAGACTCACCCCACCAAAGAGATGGCGAAGCGATAAAGAAATTTGAAAATATACCCTCATTTTTAAGCAAGGCATAGAGCGTAAAAAGGCCGCCAAAAGAGTGTCCATAAAGGCTTTTTTGACTGCCCTGCACGTTAAATTTCTCATCAATTAGAGGCACTAAATTTCTAGTTAAAAAGTGATAAAACGCATCTGCGCCACCACCCTTGCTAAACTCCTCACCCTCTGCCTTTGGGGTGAGGTCTCTCGTGCGTTTTTGCACCTCGTAGCTTTTGTTTGTGTCATACCCTATGCCTATTATTAGTGGTGCAGTCGTGGCGTCAAATTCATTTAAAAGCATGTTAAACTGGGCGTTTGCGTCAAGCAAGAAAAGCACGTTTTTAAACTCATCTTGCCCCTTTAGCTTGGCTGTGAAAATTTTATAAATTTCATCATTTGCGCTCATTTTAAAGGTTGAAATTTCAAATTTACTAGCAGCTTTTTGGCTAAGTGGCTCAGGCGTTTGGCTGGGTCCTGCGTGCAAAGTCTGTGCCACACCAAGCGTAAAAAGCAAAAATTTAAACGCTCTTACCATTTTGCAGCAACCTTAAACCAAAATCTCCTACCCTCTTGCGGATACCAATAGTAGTTGCCGTCGTCTGCTAGCGCCTCATCGTATCTTACTTTATCAAAGATATTGTAGGCATTTAGACTAAGTGTTAGGTGCTTGTTTGCGTCCCAGCTTATGCCTGTATCAAATGTGAGTAAATTTTTGTCATTTTCTTTTACTCTGTTACCGGGGCCAAATTGTACGCTAGTAAGCTTGCTCTCATAGTTTGCGCCAAAAAATGTTTTAACGCTTTTTACAGGCTTATAAGTAAACGTGGCGTGAAGTGCGTGCTCTGGCGTTGCTGTTAGGCTTTTTGCATCAAGTCTGCCAAGATTTGTCTCACTAAATTTCATAGGACCATTTGGCGTGTTTATCGTTGGGTTGCCAGTTTTTATCTTTGACTTGTTATAGGTGTAGTTTGAGCTTAAATTTAGATTTGAAAGGATGTCGTAGTCGGCGCTTAGCTCCACTCCCCAAACGGTTGCACCTTCTATGTTAAAGTAAGTTCCCCAGCCAGGACAATTAACGTGTGGTGCACCTGCGCAAGTGCCAAAGGCAGGAATTTTATTGACGTTACTGCCATCAGTGTCTAAGATCTTATCTTTAAACTCATTTTTAAAAAGCGTTACCGAGCTTCTAAAATCAGCCTGATTGTCATAATATGCACCAACTTCGTAAGTCGTGCTCTTTTCTGGTTTCAGATCCTTGTTGCCAAAATCAACTATTTTCCAACCATTTTGAATGGTGCCTACTTCTGGGGAGATTTGATTGACATTTGGCGTTTTATAGCCAGTCGCTATGCCGCCTTTTAGACTTAGCGTATCTGTAGCGTTATAGACTAGATAGGCTCTTGGCGAGAGGTGGTTGCCAAAAAATTCGTTGTGCGTGAGCCTTGATCCAAGCGTTAAAAAGAGCTTCTCATCTAAAATTTGTCACTCATCCTCGATAAATCCCGCATGCTCGCTCATCGAGTAGGTCTTTGGATCTTTTAAGCCGTTTCTTGAAGCGTTTGAGACGATAAAGGTCGTGCCTACATTTTGCTTGCTAAAGTCATAGCCAAAAGTTAGAGTGTGTGCGCCAAAAAACGTTGTAAATTTTGAGTTAAAGTTATGATTTTTAGCTTTTGCTGGTATAAATTTATCAAAAAGGCTCGTTCTTTGCGTCTCATCATAAATGTAGCTAAGATCGGCATTTATATTATCAAATTCGCCAAGATAGCCCACGCCATAGCTCTTCTTCTCGTAGTCATAGGCGTTTAAAGCTTTTTTTCTTATATCTGGATCGGCTGACTTACCAATGGTACGTGAGTAATCGTGCCTTTCGTTTGAGCCAAGGATAAAAAATTTATTGTGCTCATCTGGTGTGACCCAAAGTTTTGCGCTTAAATTTCTCTTATCGCTCTTTTGATAACCACCGATGTAGCCATCTTCATCTCTTATCTTTTTATAGCCCCAAAGCTGAAGTGCGAAAAGGTCTTTATAAAGAGGTGAATTTAGATAAAAGTCACCTTGCCTACCATCGCCTATGCCTTTATGCGTGTTTATCGTGGTTGAGATACCGACGTTGCCACTAAATTTTGAAAAGTCCTTTTTAGTGATGATATTTATCACGCCTCCAACTGCGTCGCTACCATAAAGCGAGCTCATAGGACCACGGATAACCTCTATACGCTCGATCGCTTCAGCTGGTGGGATAAAATTTGAGTTCATATCCCCTGCTCCGCCCTTTGGATTTGCGCTGCTTGAATTTACCCTTTTACCATCAATCAAAACTAGCGTTTGAGACTTCTCCATGCCACGTATCGAGATGCCACTAGCTGCCCCGTCCTCGCCACCAACTACATTTACACCTGGGACTTTTTGAGCGATTGAATGAAGTGAAGTAAAGCTATCTTTTGTAAGCTCATCGCCTTTTATTACGCTGATACTTGCAGGAGCCTCTTTAATCTCCTGCGAAAAGCCACTCGCACTTACCGACGCCATCAAGCTTTGTTTCGTTATTGTCTTTATACTCTGCTCCAAAGAGAGAATTTGCCACACAAACACTAAGGCAAATGGCAATAAATTTTGTTTTTCTCATGACTATCCTTTTTAAAATTTAATTTGAAAAGGTTTGAAATTTAACAAAGTATCTTTTAAAACAATATTAATTATCATAATTTTAAATACTAATCTTTTTTATAAAATTTTCTAAGAAAAAAACTTGCATTATTTATTAAATTAGTTTATTAAAAATTAATCAATTTAGGCTAAAATACGACCATTTTAACAAAAGGAAGAGCTATGAAAAAAAACGTAAAAAAAGTGGTTTTAGCATACTCTGGCGGACTTGACACAAGTATCATTTTAAAATGGCTTCAAGATGAATATAACTGCGAAGTAGTCACATTTACAGCTGACATTGGCCAAGGCGAGGAGCTAGAGCCTGCACGCAAAAAAGCCTTAGCACTTGGTGTAAAGCCTGAAAATATTTTTATAGAAGATTTAAGAGAAGAATTTGTACGTGATTATGTATTTCCAATGTTTAGAGCAAATGCAGTCTACGAGGGCGAGTATCTGCTTGGCACTTCGATAGCGCGCCCACTAATAGCAAAACGCCAAAGCGAGATCGCAAGGCTTGTTGGCGCTGATGGCGTGAGCCACGGAGCAACAGGCAAAGGCAACGACCAAGTTCGCTTTGAACTTGGATACTACGCGCTTGGCGACAACCTAACTATCATCGCTCCATGGCGCGAGTGGGATCTAAACAGCCGTGAAAAGCTCTTAGCATACGCTGAGAAAAACGGCATAGATATCACTAAAAAACCAGGCAAAAGCCCATACTCAATGGACGCAAATTTACTTCACATAAGCTACGAAGGCCTAGTGCTTGAAGACCCAAGCCACGCACCAGAAGATGATATGTGGAGATGGACAGTAAGCCCAAAAGATGCTACAGATAAGAGCAAGATCATCGAGATCGGCTATGAAAAAGGCGATCCAGTGAGCATAAATGGCAAAAAAATGAGCCCAGCTGAAATTTTAACCGAGCTAAACCGCCTTGGCGCAAAACACGGTATAGGCAGACTTGACATCGTAGAGAACCGCTCAGTTGGTATGAAGAGTCGCGGATGCTACGAAACTCCTGGTGGCACGATAATGCTAAAAGCTCATAGAGCGATCGAGAGCATCACGCTTGACCGCGGTGCTGCTCATTTAAAAGATGAGATCATGCCAAAATACGCCGAGCTAGTTTACAACGGCTACTGGTGGTCACCTGAGCGAAATATGCTCCAAGCTCTCATCGACAAAAGCCAAGAACACGTAAATGGCTCTGTAAAAGTTGAGCTTTATAAAGGCAATGTGATCATCCTTGGTAGAAACAGCAAAGATGATAATCTATTTAGCGAGGCGTACTGCACATTTGAAGAGGACAGCGTTTATGACCAAAAAGATGCAGAGGGATTTATCAAACTAAATGCACTTCGCTTTATAATCGCACGCAAAAATGGGCGAAAATTTGACTAAAAAATAAAATTTAAAAAGGAAAGAAATGAAAGTATTATTAATAAAAGATGTAAAAGCACTTGGTAAAGCTGGTGAGATAAAAGAGGTAAAAGATGGCTATGGCAACAACTTCTTAATCGGCAAAGGCTTTGCAAAAGCAGCCACTCCAGACGTACTTCGCCAATACGAAGCGGCTCAAAAGAGAAAGGCTGAAGAGCTAAAATATGAGATCGCAAATTTAGAAAAACTAAAAGAAGAGCTTGCAAAAGTGACAGTCGTCATCAAAAAAACTCTTGGCGCAAATGGCTCACTTTTTGGCTCGGTCTCAAAAGAGGAGATCGCAGCAGAGCTTGAAAAAACACATCATTTAGTTGTCGAGAAAAAAGCGATCGACATGGACACTCATCTAAAAGCAGTCGGCCTTTATGACGTTCATGTAAAGCTTGGACACTCGATAAATGCGAGCTTGAAGGTTGATGTGCAAGGAGAGTAGATGTTTCATGCGACAACCATCTTAGCCTACAAAGGCAAAAATAAAGCGGTTATCGGCGGCGACGGACAGGTGAGCTTTGGCAACACCGTCTTAAAAGGCAATGCCGTAAAAATCCGCAAAATTCACAACGGCAAAGTCCTAGCTGGCTTTGCTGGCAGCACTGCTGATGCGTTTAATCTTTTTGATATGTTTGAGAAAAATTTAGAACATACAAAGGGCGATTTGCTAAAGGCGGTTATAGAATTTAGCAAAGAGTGGCGCAAAGACAAGTATCTAAGAAAGCTTGAAGCAATGATGCTTGTGCTTGATAGGGATAAAATTTTCTTACTTAGTGGCACTGGAGATGTTGTAGAGCCAGAAGATGGCAAGATAGCAGCTATCGGAAGCGGCGGTAACTACGCTCTCTCAGCAGCCCGTGCCTTAGATAAATTTGCCGATATAGACGAAGAGGAGCTAGTCAAAGAGAGTCTCAAGATCGCCGGCGAAATTTGCATCTATACAAATACAAACATCAAAACTTATGTTTTAGAATAAGAGAGAAAATGAACTTAACACCAAGAGAAATTGTTAAATTTTTAGATGACTATGTGATCGGTCAGAAGGATGCCAAAAAGATCATAGCGATCGCACTTCGCAACAGATATCGCCGTATGAAGCTTGAAAAGAGCTTGCAAGATGACATCATGCCAAAAAACATCTTGATGATCGGCTCAACTGGTGTTGGCAAAACCGAGATCGCAAGGCGTCTTTCAAAGATGATGGGACTGCCATTTATTAAGGTTGAGGCTAGTAAATATACTGAGGTTGGCTTTGTCGGCCGTGATGTTGAAAGCATGGTAAGAGATCTTGCTATGGCATCATATAATCTCGTAAAAAACGAGCAAAGCGAGAAAAATCAAGATAAAATCAACGCCTACATCGAAGAAAAGATCGTCTCAAAGCTACTTCCACCACTTCCAAAAGGTGCAAGTGAAGAGAAACAAGCAGAGTACGCAAAGAGCTATGAAAAAATGTTAAATAGACTAAGAAACGGCGAGCTTGACGAGCTAAGTATCGAGATCGAGGTGCAGCAAAACCCACTTGAAGCTGGCTCAAACGTGCCACCTGACATGGTGCAGATGCAAGAGAGCTTTATAAAGATAATTGGCATCGGCGGTAAAAACATCAAAAAAGAGATGAAGGTAAAAGATGCCAAAAAAGCCCTTCAAAGCGAAGCAAATGATAAAATTTTAGACCTAGAGAGCATAAAAACTGAGGCTTTAAGAAGAGCTGAAAACGAGGGCATCATCTTTATAGACGAGATCGATAAAGTAGCTGTTGGCTCAGGTAGCTCAAATAGACAAGATCCTAGCAAAGAAGGCGTACAAAGAGACTTGTTACCGATCGTTGAGGGCTCAAATGTAAATACAAAATTTGGAAATTTAAAGACAGATCACATTTTATTTATCGCAGCTGGCGCCTTTCACATAAGCAAGCCAAGCGATCTCATCCCAGAGCTTCAAGGCCGTTTTCCGCTAAGGGTTGAGCTTGATAGCCTTGATGAGGACGCGCTTTATCAAATTTTAACTCAGCCAAAAAATTCGCTTTTAAAACAATATATCGCCCTACTTTCAACCGAAAATGTCGAGCTAGAATTTGACGATGAAGCGATAAAAGAGATAGCCAGTATCGCCCACGCTGCAAATGAAAAGATGGAAGATATCGGCGCTAGACGCCTTCACACTGTGATCGAGCGCGTGATAGAAGATATTAGCTTTGAAGCTAGCGAAAAGAGCGGTGAGAAGATAAGTGTGACAAAAGAGCTTGTAAAAGAGCGCCTAAAAGATGTGATCGAAGATCAAGATCTAGCGAGGTATATACTTTGAAATCAGGCTTTGTTAGCATCATAGGACGCACAAATGCTGGCAAAAGCTCGTTTTTAAATGCGCTACTAAACGAAAAGATCGCCATCGTCTCGCACAAGCAAAATGCAACTCGCAGAAAGATAAATGGTATCGTTATGAACGGTGAAGATCAGATCATCTTCACCGACACACCTGGACTTCACGAGAGCAACAAGGCGATAAATCAACTACTAATTAGTCAAGCGATAAAATCGATGGGAGACTGCGATCTCATCGTATTTTTAGCGCCCATCCATGATGACACAGAAGACTATGAGAAATTTTTAGCTCTAAAACCTGAAAAACCACACATACTAGTGCTAACAAAAGTAGATGAAAGCTCAAATGCAAAAGTTTTAGAAAAGATCACTCAGTACCAGAAATTTCAAGATAAATTTGCAGCTTTGCTTACTTTTAGCACCAAGCAGCCTACTTATAAAAAGCCGCTTCTTGATGAAATTTGCAAGCTTTTGCCAAAGCATGAATATTTTTACGATCCGGAATTTCTTACTTCAACAAATGAAAAAGAAATTTTTAGAGAATTTATACTGGAAGCGATATATGAAAATTTAAGCGATGAGATCCCTTATCTTAGCGATGCGATCATAAAAAGTGTAAAAGAAAAACCTGGCATTACTGAAATTTTTGTAAGCATCATCACTGAACGTGAAAATCATAAAAGTATGATCATCGGTAAGAATGGTGAAACGATAAAACGAATAGGAATTTTTGCAAGAAAGTTAATACAAAATTTAACCGGAACAAAGGTCTTTTTAAAACTCGATGTAATCGTTAAAAAAGGCTGGAGTAAAGAAGAAAAGAGCCTTAATAAAATAATTGGTTATTGATTTTTTATTGTAAAAATATTAAAATACAGCCCAATTAGAGCATTATGAGGTAAATTTTTATGTTAAAGCTTAGAAAAATTAACGATAATCCAATCGTTACGCTAGATCCTTATGAATATGAAGGTTTTAGATTTTCTAATAGCAATGTCGATTCGCTAAGTCTTTCAAAGAATATTCTAAAGCGAGACTTTTTTATATCTTATATCGAGTACAAAGATATAATAACAGCTACCATAAATATCTCAAGAACAATAGATGATGAGGATATTGAAAACAATATCTCGATCAAAATTTACGAAGAGCTCTCTCTTGATCCTGCGATTGACTATAAAATAGTTTATTTTGAAAGCAATGTTGAAAAAGAAGATAGGATTTTTAATGTTTTTATTGCTACAAATGAAACGATAAATAAAATTTTTAAAAATATTTCTAAAAGAGTACCTTTTATAGATTATGTCGTTGTAGAGCCACTTTTATATAGTGCTATCTACAAGAAAGGTTTGCTTCCTAGCACTCAGAGTGATTGTTTTTTGACATTTAGGGCCGATGAAGCATTTATAAGCATTTATGTAAATGGGGAATACCTTACATCAAGAGGTTTAAGATACACACTAAATTATTTAAAAGATAAATTTATAGAGCAAAGCGGCGAAAGAGTAAGCCTAGAAAGCTTTTTGGATATCCTAAAGACAAGAGGACTTTTAGATAGCAATGAAGAAGGCTTTAGCTACGATCTAAATACTGTTTTTGAGGACTATATATTTTACGTAAATGACACGATAAATGTTGTCAATAGAATCTATAGCATAAATATAAAAAATATCTATATTGACTGCGACTATAAAATAGAGCGTTTAGAAAAATTTATCAATACAAAGCTTGGCACAAATGCTACGAAATTAAATACAAGCACTGTAATAAATTCTAAAAATTTAGCCATTAGTGAACGATATAACATGATGGCTTTGTATGCAAATTTTTATAAAAAAGAGGCCTTTAATGCTGATTTTAACTTCTCAAATTTGCTTAGGCCTGATCCGTTCATAAAAAGAAAAAGTGGTAAATTTATACTGACATGTGCTGCTGCTTTTTGCCTAAGCATGTCCTATCCACTTTATAATTATATAGCTGGCAGTATTTTAGAGGCAGATTCACAAAAGCTAAGTGATGAGCTTGATGTTCTTAATGCACAAGCAGCACAAATAAGAAGTACTCTTGAAAGACTAAAAAAAGATCAAAATGATATAAAAGGATTAACTGACAAAGAGGAAGAGAAGTTAAATTTTAGAAAAGGGTTGCTTCAAGAAATTGAAAATAAAAAAGATCATTACGTAATGAAAGGTTTAAATCTTTTTGAAATTACCGATATGATAAACAACAATAGCGTTTTTATAACAAATATTAAAAACAACGATAAAAATTTAACAGTAACCGTTGTTAGCGATAATGAAAAAAGGATTACGCAGCTAATAAAAGATATTAGCAAGATGCCTAAATATTCAGTAAATACAAAAAAAATTAAAGAAGATAGGCAAAACAACGAGTATGAAAGTAATATAAGTATAGAGATTAGACAATGAGACAAGACGTTTTAAGTAAAATAGATAAGTATTTTGACGCAAAAAAACAAAGCGAAACAAATATAATTTTTTTGGGTTCAGCTTTAATTATTATTTATATTGTTTATATGCTTTGCTTTGATCCGTCGCAAGATTTTTATGATGAAAGATTTAATTCGCATACTAAAATTAGCAATGACCTTTCAAGAACAAGAGATTATTTAAGATCGACTAGCTCACCTAGTGGGGATAAAAATTTTAAAATAAATGAAGAGTCCAAAATACTTGAAACGCTTAAAGGCAAGTATTCTAGTGTTTTAAAATTTAATGCTCATTTTGACTCAAAGCTAAAAGAACTATCGTTTTTATTATTTAACGATCAAAATTGGGCAAATTTTTTAGACAACATCGTATCTTTAGCAAAGCAAAATAATATAAAAATTTTAGAGTTAAAAAGTGATATAAAAGAGCCAAATTTCCAAAAGATTGAGCAAATTTTAAATATTGACTTGACATTTTTGGGAGGTTTTAAAGATATGCTTTCATATATAAATGGCCTTGAAGAATCAAAGCTAGTAGTTGATCTTCATAAAATGGATGTAAATTCTACCCAAAAAGAGCTTGGTACTAAGATCTC
>NZ_CABPTY010000002.1:411133-505637 GCF_902460415.1 Campylobacter concisus | reverse complement strand
TCTGTTTGGGGGATGAAATACTAATGAAAATAAAAATTTTATTGGCTTTTTTATTTTTAAATATTGTTTTTGCTAATCAGCTTCAAGAGGAAATGGACTCTTATGATAAAATTTTTGAAAAAATAAAGGAAAAAAGAAGCGGTCTTAGCGATATTGAGCTTTCGAGCATAAAAAATCCTTTTAAACAAGAACCTATCAAGACGATAACAGATCAAAATTTATCAATTATCACTCAAGCTTCAAAAGGGCTTAGTTTAAAAGCAATTTTATTAAACAAAGCAAATATTGATTCTAAATGGTATGCTGTCGGTGATATTGTTGATGGTTACAAAATAGCCAATATTACTAGAAATAGTGTTTTTTTAGTAAAAGGCGACGAAAAACAAGAGCTAATTTTAAAAAATGGAAGTAAAAATGTTGAGATTAAAATTAAATAAAATATTAATAATAGGTGCACTATTTTGCTTAAATATGAATTATGCTAGCGCCAATGAAAGTAGTTGTTTAAGCAAGAATTTTAATATGAAAATTTCAGATGATGTTGCGCTAGTAGATGTGTTGAATCAGCTTTCAGAGATGTGTAACTTCAGTATTGTTGCAAAGGATACTTATAGCAAAACAGAGCTAAAAGATAAAGTTTTTGGCGTTAATATCAGAAATATGAGTCTCAGCGAAGTTTTTGACCTGCTTTTAAGTGAGAAAAATTTAAGCTACGAGTTTTCAAATAATGTATTAAAAATTTCATCTTTAAAAACTCAAATTTTTAAACTAGATTATATAACTTCTATTAGAGAAGGAACTGCTGTCACCCAAGCTTCAGTGGATGCTACTCCATCTGAAATTTCTAGTGGTTCAAGTAGTAGCGATAATTCTCAAGATGATAGTTCCCAAGGCTCAAGCAACCTTATAAAAACTACCGAAAGGTTTGACTTTTGGGAAAAACTAGATGCTGAGCTTAAAGCTATTTTAAATAATAGTAGCGAACATATCACAGCGCCTGATCCTATCATAAATCAAAACGCAGGCCTTATCACTGTTACGGCCACTCCTTCTCAACTTAAGCGAGTCGAAAAATATATAGATGAAATGCAAAAAAGACTAAAAAAACAAGTAATTATTGATGTTTCTATTATTTCAGTTGAATTAAATAATGAATATAAGCAAGGTGTTGATTGGAGTAAATTTGAACTTGGGTTTAATACATACATTGGTAATTCAAGAAATAATCCGAGCTCAAGTGCAACTTGGACAAATAAAGGCAATAGCCTAAGTGATGGATTTGGCCGTACATTAAACATTGCAGCTAATTTAAATTTTAGCCTTGATGGAATGATAAATTTTCTTGAAACAAATGGAAAGACAAAGGTTATATCAAGTCCAAAAGTAACAACACTTAATAATCAGCAAGCACTAATCTCAGTTGGTGATAATATAAACTACCGTGTTCAACAAAAGACTGACAATGGAAACAGCAATAGCGATAGGCTGACAACTACTTATAAACAATACTCTGTTTTTATAGGCATATTATTAAATTTACTACCAGAAGTTTCTGATAACAACAAAATCATGCTTCGAATCAATCCATCGCTTAGTAACTTTAAATACGCTGAAGACGACACAAGACAAAATGCGTTAAGAGAGATTGCTCCAGATACAGTGCAAAAGAAGCTTTCAACTGTTGTTCAAGTTGATAGCGGTGATACTATTATTCTTGGTGGATTAATAGGCCAGACAAAGGGTAAAAACAATACTTCCGTACCTCTTCTTTCTGATATCCCACTTATAGGTGGTGTCTTTAAAAGCACAAGAGACAATATAAAAACAACAGAGCTTATCTTTGTCATCACTCCTCATGTAGTTGATTTTGACAAAAAAAAGCCACTTAATCAATCATTAAAAGACTTAGGTTTTTCTAAAACGATCTATGAATAATAAGAATATTTATACGGATATAAAAGATATCTTTATCAACGAAGACGAAGTAGCTGATTTTGTTAATCTAGATAACTCAATCACTTGTTACAATAAGATCGTCTCGGCTCTAAAAAAGCCATTAAAACTTATACTTTTTTATGGCAAGCCTGGCAGTGGAAAGACCTTTTTGTTAAACAAGATAGCCTCTGATCTTCAAAAGGATAAAAAATTAATTTTTTTTCCACATCCTTTTTTTAGCGAGGCTACATTTATAGAAGCTCTTTGTGAGGATATATACGGAAATAAGCTTGATAATATAAATAATTTTGAAAGTTTTGTTGCACACTACTCAAAAGAATTTAAAAATAAAGATGAAATTTTACAAAACCAAATAGTTGTCATCCTGGATGAAGCACAACTTTATCCTACTGAACTGATCGAAAAAATAAGGCTAATGGCCGATACAAGATTATTTAAATTTCTATTTACGATTCATAAAACTGAAAATGAAGATGTGTTAGCAAAGGACTATTTTCAAACTAGAATTTGGGAGAGTATAGAGCTTGGAAGTGCAAACACGAATGAAATCATAGTCTATTTGCAAAGAAAAATAGGACAAAAGGGCTACGATAAATACCTAAATTTTCAGAAAAAAGACTATGACAAAGCCTATGAGCTTTGTTGCGGAAATCTACGCACACTAAATAAAATTATGTATAAATTTTATGAAATTTGTGAATATTACGAACAAAATCAGCCATCAAAATTAAGTAGCGAGGACGCAAATATTAAAATTTTGACAATGTCTGCACTTGATACAGGAATAATTCATGCTTGAATTACAAGAAATTCAAAGGCTAGAAAAGCTCTATGAAGATTACGAAAAAAAGAATAAAAATAGTCTTTTAAAATTGTTATCACATAAAAAGCTAGGCCTTTTAATAATTACGATCTTGCTAATTACTTTTATCTTTGGTGCTTTTTTATTTTTCTCAAATGCTAAAAACAAAAAAGAAACAACCAATATTCCAACTTTGGTTGAGAAAAATTTGACAATACAAACAGATATAACAGATATAAAAGAAAAGAGCATAACCTTTGCTGAAACTAATGTCAGCAAAAATATTTTAGAAGATGGCAAGCAAAAAAGCGAGCAGGCAAAAGAGAGATTTGAATCAGATAAAAAACAAGATGAACTCGCCGAGAAAATAGCTAAAAAGCTAGAACAATCCATAAAGCTAAATGAAGATAATAAAGAGCAGGCATCAGATAAAAAACAAAGAAGTGGTGGCGGTTGGCTAAAGCTAAATTTACCAACCGAAAATGAAAATATGCAAAATGAACAGCCTCTACCAAATGAAGAGATAATAGAACTAGAACCAAAAGCAAAGCCAAAAATTGATATTCAAATTTCAAGTGAAAACAATGAAATTTCTATGCTAAAAGAAAATTTTAATAAAAGCAAAAATCCAGAAACCGCACTTAAAATAGCAAGAAAATGCTATCAAGATAAAAGATATAGCGATACTATAAAATGGGCACTATCGGCAAATAATTTAGATAGTAGCATTGAGGAGTCTTGGGTTATGTTTGCTAAGGCAAAATATATGCTAAAACAAAAAGATGACGCATTGCGTGCATTAGAAGAATATAATAAAAATAAAAATAAGCCCGAGATAAATGAGCTAATAAATAAGATAAAAAGCGATACGTTGTGAAATTTTTGCTCGTTATATTTTTATCATTAAATGCCTTTGCGCTTGGGACTGCTGACATTAAAAGTTATTTTGAAAAAGCTGAATATCCTAAAATTTGCAATCAAAAAATACAAGATCTTTTAAAAGATTCACAAAATGAAGAATTTCTTAATATCTTTGGCATATCTTGCTTAAAAACAAATGATATAGATAGGCTCGCTCTTCCAGCAAGCAAACTATCAAAAACGCAAAGTTCAAGAGAGAATGCAGCATATTTTGCAGATATATTGCTTAAAAAAAAGCTATTGCTTCATGCTATCTTGGATGGGGCTGATATAAGCTATATTAGGCTTCCAAAGAGCGATTACATTCTTTCATTTATATTTGATAAATTTGTCAAAAAAGAATACATTGAGGAGCTTGGCGTATTTATTTTTGAAGAGCCAAATTCAGATACAAGATATGAACTTAGTACAATCGTTAGCCCAAATTTTGCAAAAATGATTTTAAAAATTTTTAAAAATGACGATCTTACTTCGCAGATTGAGTATAGATAAAGAGAAGAGATGAATAATTTAGAGAATTTAACACTAAAAACATTAGAGCAACTTAATAAACTAAATGATGAGCAAATTTTAAAGATTATAGAGATAAAAAAGATAAACGAAAAAAGTCTTTTGGCTATTTTGCTTGAAGAAAATATGCTAGAAGAAGAGATTTTTTTTGAAATTCTATCTGATATTTATAGAAGAGGACACACTGACATTGATGAAATTTCGACTAGTCTTCAGATAGATCAAAAGCGCTTTATTCAATATGTATGTGATAAATTTAAAATCACATTTTTTGATCTTGATGATATAGATATCGACTACCGTATCAGTGAAAAGCTAAGTACCTCGCAGCTAAAATCATATAACGCCATACCCGTAAAAGAAGACGAGATAAGCGTTTATGTTGCTTTTAAAAATCCTTTTGACGTGATCATTCAAGATAAAGTTCAAAATTTATTTAACAGAAAGCTATTAAAAGTAGCTTGCGCAGATCCAGCCCAGATAGAAAAATATATAAACAAAATAGCTCTTAATGAAAGCATAAAGGACGTTATTACAGAGATCAGAAAAGAGCTTTCAAGCTCCAGTAGCCAAGGGCAAAGCACAGAAAGTTCTGGAATTTTAAAGCTAATTGAGATAATTTTAAAAACATCTATTCAAAGCAGAGCGAGCGATATCCACATCGAGCCAACCGAGACAAACTGTATCGTAAGAAGCAGGATAGATGGTATGCTAAGTGAGACATTTATATTTGATAAAGATATTTATCCTCCAATGGTAAGCCGAATGAAGCTACTTTCAAACATGGATATCGCGGAGCGCCGCCGCCCACAAGATGGTAGATTTTCAGCTCAAATTTTAGATAAAGAGTATGATTTTCGTATCTCTACGCTACCTATTTTAAACGGCGAAAGCATAGTTTTAAGAATTTTGGACAAATCAAAAGTTATCATAAACATTGAAGACCTTGGTATGCATCCAGATAACTTTGCTAAATTTAAAAAGAGCATGAAAGCGCCTTATGGCATCATCCTAGTTACTGGCCCAACAGGATCAGGAAAAACGACTACACTTTATGGTGCATTAAATGATATAAAAAGTGTAAAAACTAAGATTATTACCGTTGAAGATCCGGTCGAGTATCAGCTAAATATGATCCAACAAGTACATGTAAATGAGAAAGCTGGACTTACTTTTATCTCGGCTCTTCGCTCTATTTTAAGGCAAGATCCAGACATTATTATGATAGGTGAGATCAGAGATCAAGAGACGCTTAGAATCGCAATTCAAGCAGCACTAACTGGCCACTTGGTTTTTTCTACACTTCATACAAACGACGCTATTAGCGCTTTACCTCGTATGGTTGATATGGGCATTGAGCCATATCTAGTAAGTGGTGCATTAGTTTGCATAGAGGCTCAAAGGCTTGTAAGAAAGCTTTGCCCGTATTGCAAACAAAAAGTCACGCTATCTCAAAAAGCTCTTGATGAGATTAAGAAATTTCTCCCTGAAGATTATCAGTTTTATAAAAGCGTAGGTTGCCAGCACTGCTCACAAACTGGATATCTGGGGCGTGAAATGATAAGCGAAATATTATCTATCAGCGATCATATAGCAAGTATCGTAGCAAACAACGCCTCAAAAGAAGAGCTTAAAAAGGCCGCCTATGACGAAGGCTTTATAGATATGTTCCATGATGGCGTTATACGCGCAGCAAATGGTGTAACAACAATCGAAGAAGTATATAGAGTTGCCAAGATATGAAATTTTATGAAATAGAATATATAAAAGATGGCAAACGCCAAAAGATGAGCCTAAAGGCCAATAGCAAAAATGATGTTAAAAATCGTGCAAATATTCAAGGCATGATAGTAAAGATCAAAGAAACTCAGGTCTCAAGTATTAACAATGATTTTTTGGACTTGCAAGAAAAATTTAACAAAATTTTCTCTTCTTCAAAAGTAAAAATTCCAGCTCTAGTCGCTACCATAAGGCAACTTAGCGTTATGACTAATGCTGGCATATCAATACATGATGGCATAAAAGAGACAGCAAATGCTACCGAGGATAAAAGGCTAAAAACAATATTTCAAACACTAGATGAAGACCTAAATCAAGGTGCAAGTTTAACTCAAAGTATAGAAAATTTTCAAGAAGAGCTAGGCGATGTCACTGTCGCTATGGTAAGGCTTGGAGAGAGTACTGGTAATATGGCCGACGCATTATCAAAGCTAGCTGCTATCTTGCAAGAAGTCTGGGATAACCAGCAAAAATTTAAAAAAGCCATAAGGTATCCAATAACCGTAATATGCTCTATAATTTTGGCTTTTATTGTGCTCATGACATCAGTTGTTCCACAATTTCGAGAAATTTTTAGCCAGCTTAATGCCGACCTACCTCTTCCTACTAAAATTTTACTAAACATTGAATACATAATGAGCAATTACGGTATATATATAATAGTTGTTCTTGTCGCATTTGCTTTTTTGCTAAAAAGGCAATATTCAAATGATGAAAATTTTAGAGATAAGGTCGATAAATATCTACTAAAAGTCTATCTTGTAGGTAAGATAATATTTTTTGCAAATATGAGTAGATTTAATCTAATCTTTACAGAGCTTGTTCGCGCTGGACTTCCTATCGCTGATGCGCTAGATACTGCCGTTGTAACTGTTTCAAATCAAGACATAAGAAATAAGCTAACTGCCGTAAAAGTACTGGTTGGTCGCGGCATAAGCTTAACCGAGGCCTTTAGGCAAACTGGGCTTTATGAGGGTATGCTTATACAAATGATAGGAGCTGGCGAACAAAGTGGTAGCTTAGATGACATGACACAAAAAGTTACTGATTATTATAGAGTGAAATTTAATGATATTATTGATAATATTTCAAACTATATTGAGCCGATACTACTAATATTTATCGCAGCTATGGTGCTTTTGCTCGCCCTTGGTATATTTATGCCAATGTGGGATATGGCAAAAGCTGTTAAAAATTAAATCAACATTTAAAGGAGTAAAATGCCTATAGAAAGAGAATATGGCGTTGATGAGAACGCATTTTTAGTTTCAAAAACAGATACAAAAGGAAGGATTACTTATTGCAACGAGCCTTTTTTAAATATCGTAGGAGTAAAACAAGGTGATCTCTTGGGAAAACCGCACAATATAATAAGACACGCTGATATGCCAAGAGTTATTTTCAAGCTACTTTGGGAACGAATACAAAATAAAGAGGAAATTTTTGCCTTTATTAAAAATAAAACTCTTAACGGTGGATTTTACTGGGTATTTGGCAATATCACAGCCTCACTTGATCAACAAGATAATATCGTTGGATACTATTCTGTTAGACGTAAGCCAAATGCAAAAGCGATAGAGACCATAAAACCACTTTATGCAAAACTACTTGAGCTAGAACGAGATGGCGGTATTGAAGCATCTAAAAAATATTTATTTAATTTTTTGGAAGAAAAATCAACAAGCTATGATGAATTTATAAACAACTTACAAAGGCTCTAGATATGTTTAAGAAAAAATCAAATGCAATAAATGAGATTTTAAGTGTTGTCAAATCGGCAAGCAATGGCATACTAGAGCCTCGCATTGTAAATGTTGGAGAAAAGGACGAGATGTATGAAGTCGCCCTTGGCATAAATGATTTATTAGATCAAGTTGAGGCGCTTCAACGTGAAATTTCAACCTCAGTCCAAGCTGCACAAAACTCAAAAACATATAGAAATATATTTGTAGAAGGGTTTAGGGGTTTATTTAAACGAAATGCCATATCTATGAGTAAGGGTGTCACAGGCATAAAAGACGGCCAAAAAAGCAAGGTTAGAGGTCTTCTATCAAGCGAGCTTGACAAACTTGGAAACGGCATAAATGGTATAAATTATGTAAGAGATGATCTAAACGAAAGTATCAAAAATTTAAGCCAAACGGCAACAGATGCTAGACAAACTGCACAAATAGCAAGAGAAAATATGTCAAACATCGTCGAGCTTAGTCAAAACATGGGAGAGCTTGATGGTCTAGTACAAAGCTGCTCGAATGCTACTGGCATGCTAAGCACTAGGGCTTCTGAAATAAGCTCTGTTTTAAATTTAATAAAAGATATTGCCGATCAGACAAATCTGCTTGCTCTTAACGCCGCCATTGAAGCTGCCCGCGCAGGAGAGCATGGACGTGGTTTTGCGGTAGTCGCTGATGAGGTAAGAAAACTAGCTGAAAACACACAAAAAGCCGCAAGCGACATAGAAGTCAATATAAAAACACTTCAGCAAGAGGTAAATGATATCGATGAAAATTCTAAAAAAATCGATGAAATTTCTAAACTAACAACACAAAATGTAGAAAATTTCAAAAAGGTATTGAGCGAGTTTAATGCAAACGCACAAAATACTGCTCAAACATCAAAATATGTCGAAAATAAAACCTTTGCTATAATCGCAAAAATTTCGCAAATTGCCTACAAAACTAAAGTGTACTCTGATCTTATAAACGAACAAGGATATAGTGAGGAAATACGTGATTTAGCGCAAAGTCTGCTAGATTGGTATGAGAACGAGAGTATAAGCGAACACAAGCAAAATAAGAATTTCGATAAGTCAAAAGAGCTTACAGCGTCGCTAAATAATGAAATTAAACTCTTGCTTGAGAAGTCAGCCTCTGGCTACAACGAACAAAATTTGAATTATTTTGTTGATAAATCTAAAAAAATAGAAGATCTAAGCGAGCAAATTTTTACTTCATATAACGAAATTTTTAAAGATAAAAACTAAAGTGTTAAATTATCTTTGATGTTTTTTGGGGTGGTCAAAAAATAACGCTTTTGCACTACCCTCTTTTAACTCACTAAATTTACATCCAAACTCAACGCAAAATATTCCAGAAGTTGGGATATTGTCTATTGATGAATCACTTAAATACTCGCAAATTTCAGTTATGCTTGGATTGTGTGTGATGATAAAAATTTCATCCAAACCCTCATCTATATTTTTGACAAATTTTAAAAGATCTTCAAAGCTTATATCATAAAGCTCATTTATAAGATCGATCTCTTCTTTAAATTTTAAAGTTTTGGCAATAATCTTTGCTGTTTGCTCGCATCTTTTGGCACTACTAGAAAAGATAGTCCCTGGCATCACATCATACATTTTTAGTCTATTTGCCATAAATTTAGCGTCCTCTTTGCCTTTTTGACTAAGCTCCCTTAAGGCATCTTTAGTTCCGTCCTTATTCTCATCAACCGCTTTTGAATGTCTTATGAAATAAATTTTACTCACTATCTCTCCTTTGAGAAATTCTTTATCAAGTAAAGCTCTTCTTTGCTAAATCCAGCTTTTAAGCGATCTTGCTCATTGATCTCTCTAACATTCTTAAATGAATTTGGATATAAACTTAAGATAATGTCAAAGTAGCTATTTTCGTCAATACCCTCTTTTTTGCAAGCAAACTTAAACCACTTATCGCCTTTATAAACATGAGAGACTTCCTCCTTTAAGATGACTTTTAGGCACTCTATTAGCTCTTCTTGCCCGCCCTCAGCTTCTAGTCTTTTGATGATGTGAGCGTTTGCATCAAGTCCATTTGCTTCCATATATCTTGGTAGTAGTGCCATACGGCTAGTTAGACTATCTGAAGTCTTTTGAAGTGCGATAAAAAGCCCGTCGTGCACACTTAGCTCGCCGTATCTACCGCCTCGTTTTAAGAGCAAATTTTCTATCATACAAAAGTGTCTAATCTCATCTTCAGCCACTTCTAGCCAGTCTTCATAAAATTCTCTTGGCAAATTTCTAAATCTATAACAAGCATCAAGCGCGATATCAATAGCACTAAATTCAATATGAGCTACCGAATGGATAAAATTTAAATTTTTATCTTTTGGCTTTACTTTTTTGTTTAGCTCTTTCATACTAACCACTTCACAAAATTTTGCGTAGCTAGGCGCTATTAGCTCGTTTGGTTTAGAGCTTTCACAAAAATTTATATTAAAATCTTGTTTAAATTTCTCATAAAATAGCTCAAATTTTAGAAATTTGAGCCCGATCTCGCCTTCATTTAAAATTTCCCAAATTTCATCAAAAAAATTCATATTTTCTCTTTATATAAATCTGTATTTACGAGTGTAAATTTATATAAATAATGCTTAAAATTTGAGCCTAGTATTTGTTTTAAAAGGTCTTTAGTAAAAATTTCTGTTTATTTTGCTTTGCCATATCCAGCAAATCTATTTGCTGCCAAGCAACTTGAATTTGAGCACCTTACAAGGTAGCTATTTATCTCTTGATTTCCTTTTAGATGCACATTTTTTTGTTTTAGATTCATATAGCTATGAATTATCTTTCCGCCAGAATTATGTATAAATTTTACTGTCTCATCGCCAAGGACAGCCGTAACTATGCCAACATGAGTGATATTTTTCTTATCTTTATTTTTCTGAACACCCTTACCAAGAGTATTTGAGAAAAATACAAGATCGCCTATTTTTGGATTTTTATGAGTAATTAAATTTTTACTTTCATAAAAATTATAGATCGCTTTTGACTTTCTACCGCCATTATCGTAGTAGCGATTTATTGTCTTTTCATCAAAATACATATTTTGATACTTTGCATTTACAATAGAAACAAATCCAGAGCAATCACCGCCCGCTCTTGTATTTAGGTATTTTTTAAAAAAAGAACCAAATTTTTTATCTTCTCTATCGTTGTCTTCATCTATGATTTCACCAATCATTTGCTCACTAAAATCAACACTTGAAGTTACGGTTTGATTTGTTTCATTTTGCGGAGTTGTCGGTTGATTAGAGGTAAAAGAACAACCTGTAAAAAATATAATACTAAGTATAAAAAAGATTTTTTTATTTATTGAATTTGACATATTTATATCCAAAATTTTAGTGTTTGCAATTTTAACTTTTAAACGTAAATGAACCGGAAATAGTGCTTTGCTTTCTTTATTCTAAGTTAAAAAGCAATATAATATCGGCAAAAAACATATTTTCTTAAGGCAAAAAACAATGATGCACTATTTAAAGATAAAAGGAAATGCCAAATTAAGTGGCGAAGTAAAAATAAGCGGTGCTAAAAATGCTGCTCTACCGATCATCGCCCTAACCTTACTTGCAAAAAAAAGTGTAAATTTAACAAATATTCCAAATGTCGCTGATATAAAAACGCTTTGCCAACTGCTAACTAACCTAGGAGCAAAGTGCGAATTTAAAGATAAAAACTCACTAAGCATAGACACAAGTGGTGTAAGCTCGACGACTGCAAATTATGATATCGTTAGAAAAATGCGCGCTTCTATCTTGACACTTGGACCGCTTCTTGCACGATTTGGGCACTGCGAAGTGAGCCTACCTGGAGGATGTGCGATTGGGCAAAGACCTATCGATCTGCATCTAAATGCGCTTGAAAAAATGGGAGCAAATATCGAAATAAAGCAAGGCTACGTCGTCGCAACAGCACCAAATGGACTAAAAGGCGCAAAGATCGTTTTTGATAAGATCACCGTAACTGGCAGCGAAAATATCATCATGGCTGCAGCTCTAGCGCACGGCACGACAGAGCTTTTTAACGTAGCACTTGAGCCTGAAGTGGTGCAAATTTGTGAAATTTTGGCTAAGAGTGGTGTTAAAATAGAAGGCATCGGCACAAGTGAACTAAAGATAACCGGAAGCGGCCAAAAATTGCTTGAAATTTGCGATATTGAAGTCATCCCTGATAGGATCGAGGCTGGCACATACCTTTGCGCTGGAGCTATAACAAATAGCAAAATTTCAGTCACAAAGGCAAATGCAGCTCATATGACGGCTATTTTAAATAAATTTGAAGAGATGGGCTTTGGTATCGAAGTAGACGGCAATAAGATCACGATATTGCCAGCAAAAGAGATAAAACCAGTAGAGATAAGAACCACCGAGTATCCGGGCTTTCCAACAGATATGCAAGCTCAATTTATGGCGCTTTGTCTTGCAGCAAATGGCGTTAGTACGATAGATGAGAGACTTTTTGAAAACCGCTTTATGCACGTTAGCGAGCTTGCTAGAATGGGAGCGGATATTAAATTAAATGGGCATATTGCAAGCGTTTATGCACCAGCTAAGCTAAATGCAGCCGATGTAATGGCGACAGATCTTAGAGCAAGCTCAGCGCTGATACTAGCTGCTCTTATAGCAAATGGTGAAAGCTTGGTACATAGAATTTATCACCTTGATAGAGGATACGAAAATTTAGAAGAGAAATTTCAAGGCCTTGGCGCAAAAATAGTTAGGCTTGAGGAGTAAAAATGCTAGTAAATGACGCACTTGAGGCTTTAAGGGCTAAATTTAAACCAAAAAATGAGAGTGAAATTTTACCTCTTAGCGAGGCTCTTGGCAAAACCTTAGCAAATGACGTGATAGCGGTCAAAGACCTGCCTTGCTTTGATAACTCAGCTCTTGATGGCTTTGCGGTTAAATTTGATGAAAAAGATGAGCCTTATAAGATCATCGCAAGTGCTTTTGCAGGCGATAAAGAGCAGCTAAGCATCGGCAAAAACGAGTGCGTGAAAATCATGACTGGTGCAAAGATACCAAAGGGTGCTGACACGGTAATGAGGTTTGAAGACTGCATCGTTGAGGGCGAGTTTGTAAAAGCGCCAGAGAAGCTTAAAAAATGTGATGCCTACCGCTTTAAAGGCGAAGAGGCAAAAATAGGCGAGATCTTGCTAAAAAGTGATGAAATTTTAAATACTAGAAGCGTGATGATGCTAGCAGCTCAGGGCATAAGCTTTATAGATGTAAAAAAGCAGCCAAGCATCGCAGTTTACTCAAGCGGAAACGAGATCATTGAGCCTTGGCAAAGAGCGAGTGAGGATGAAATTTACAACGCAAATGCCTTTGGTATCACTGCACTTTTAAGCTCCATTGGTCAAAAAAGCTCATATCTTGGCATCATAAAAGATGAACTTAGCGCCGTAAAAGAGGCATTTTTAAACACTGCAAACTACGACATTGTTATCTGCTCTGGCGGAGCGAGTGCTGGCGAGGCTGACTTTATGAAGATAGCCCTAAGCGAGCTTGGGTACAGCGAAATTTTCTCTCACCTTAAAATAAGACCTGGCAGACCTTGTAAGGCTTATGAAAAAGATGGCAAGCTTGTCTTTGTGCTCCCTGGAAATCCAATGGCAGCATATCTATGCCTAATGATGCTTGTTTTACCACTTTTAAAAGACGAATGTTTTGTGACGCAAAAAGCAGTAAATGGTGAAAATTTAAAGGTAAAATCTGGCAGAGCAAATGCTGTATTTGGCAATGTAACTGGTGGCAAATTTATAGCAACTGACGGTGGAAAATATGGCTCAGGCATGATAAAACATATCTTAAAGAGTGATTTTGTCTTGATAACCAGCCCAGATCAAAGTGAAATTTTGAAAAATGATGAAATTTCACTAATAAAACTTCCATAATCCTTGACAAATGAAAAACAATCTGATAAAATGCGGACTTCATTTTCATTGCGGGAATAGCTCAGGGGTAGAGCACAACCTTGCCAAGGTTGGGGTCGCGAGTTCGAATCTCGTTTCCCGCTCCATCTTTTTTATACTCATTTTTTTATTTTCAACAAAACTTTTTGCAAATGAAGTCAGCATCTATCCGATGTATTGCATCGTGAATGACCAAATTTCACTTCGCACGCTCGGCTTTGACGGCGAAGATAACGAAATTTTAAACTTAGAGGGCATGAGAGCGGCCAAGATAGATAGCAAAAGACTCTATGAAATTTTAACTTCAAATTTTAAAACATATAAAGATAAAAGCGGCGGAAGCGTAGTCTTTGTCAAAAACTGCCAGATCATGGACGAAATTCAGATGCACTTTCTAAAAGCGATCAGCGACGAGTATCCAGGCATCAGCGTGAACGATCTTAGCATAAGTCCACAAAACAAACTCCCAGCAAATTTCAAAGATCTAGTCTTTAAAAACATATTTTTAAGCGATCAAAATAGCCAAAAAGGTGTCTTTAGAGCCTCATTTGAGGATGTTGATCTAAGCCTTAAAAGCCTTTATTTTAAATTTAGCTTTAACGCCAAAATGCCAGTTTTTATCGCTATAAATTCAATGAATACAAACCACATTTTAAGCCTACTTGACTATCAACCAACTATGATCGAGTTTAGCAAATGGCCAAAAGATGCACTTTCTAGCTCAAATAGCTTGGCTCTTATAACAAAAGTACAGATAAAAAGCGGTGAAATTTTAACCAAGCGCCAGTTTAACGCTATAAGCTTAGTCAAAAAAGGTCAAATGCTAAATGCAGTTTTGAGCGAGGATGGCGTTAAGATAATAGCTGAAGTAAAGGCACTTGAGGATGGAAATTTAGGTGATATGATAAAGATAAGAACAAAAGATAATAAAATTTTACAGGCCACAGTTTCAGGCAAAGATGAGGCAGTGATAAGATGAAAAAGATAGTATTTGCAGCCACTGGAGCAAGCGGGGCTGGACTCTTTTTAAAGCTTGTCAAGGCTGCCAAAGATAATTGCGAGGCGCATGTCATAGTGAGTAAAAATGCCATGAAAGTTTTAGAGGCTGAGGAGAATTTGAGGCTAAATTTAAATGGTCTTGGCGTAAAAATTTATGACAACCAAGATCTTGGCGCGGGTCCGGCTTCAGGCTCATTTGGCACTGATGCGATGATCATAGCGCCATGCTCTACCAACACGCTAGCAAAAGTTGCAAACGGCATAAGCGACACACTCATCACAAGGGCCGCAAGTGTCGCGCTAAAAGAGAGACAAAGGCTAGTTTTGGGAGTTAGAGAGATGCCGTTTTCCACGATCGTGCTTTCTCAAATGCAGCTTCTATCATCTCTTGGAACTATCATTGCACCGCCAGTTTTGGGCTACTACGCAGACATAAAAAGCCTTGATGATATGGAAAATTTCATCATTGGCAAGTGGCTTGATGCCTTAAAAATTGAAAATAATCTTTACAAAAGGTGGCAAATTTGAAAAAATCTTGCATCTATCCAGGTACATTTGATCCCATTACAAACGGCCATTTGGACGTTATCATAAGAGCTACAAAAATTTTTGACAAAGTGATCGTCGCAGTCGCAAAAAGTGACAGCAAACAGCCGATGTTTGCACATGAAAAACGCATAGAGATGGCAAAAGAGGCAGTTTGTGAGCTAAAAAACGTAAGCGTTCTTGGCTTTGATAACTTGCTTGTTGATTTTGCTAAGTCGCACGGCATAAACACCGTTATCAGAGGCCTTCGCGCGGTTAGTGACTTTGAGTATGAGCTACAAATCGGCTACGCAAACGCCGCACTTTGGGACGAATTTGAGACGGTTTATCTTATGCCAAGCTTAAATAACGCCTTCATCTCAAGCTCTATCGTCCGCTCAGTCTTGCGCCACGACGGCGATGTAAGCAATCTAGTGCCAGCAAAAATTCTTAAAAATTTAAAGGCGTAAAATGTATGTTTTGTTTGAGGGCATTGACGGCGTTGGCAAGAGCACGCAGATAGAAATTTTAGCTTCCAAATTTAGTGATGCCATCGTCACAAAAGAGCCTGGTGGCACGCAGCTTGGTGAAAATTTACGAGAAATCTTACTAAGCTCAAGCATAAAAATAGGCAAAAGAGCTGAAATTTTACTCTTTTTAGCTGACAGGGCTGAGCATTTTGAAAAGCTGGTAGCTCCAAATTTAGGCAAATTGATTTTAAGCGACAGAGGCTTTATCTCTGGCGTCGCCTACGCTTTGGCAAATGATGAAAACTTAGATGAAAACGTGCTTTTAGAGCTTAATAAATTTGCACTAAATGATAAATTTGCAGATAAGATAGTCTTTTTTGAAGCAAGCCATGAGCTTATAAGCTCGCGCCTAAAAGCAAGAGGCACAAGCGATAAGATCGAGGCTCGTGGGCTAGAGTATCTTTTAAAAGTGCAAAGCCTAATGAAGCAAATTCTTATCAAAAATGGCTTTGAAACGCTTTTTATAGACGCATCTAAAAGCATAGAGCTAATTTCAAAAGAGATAGAAAATTTTATAAATTTTAAGTAAAATCACAAAAAATAAAAAGGATAATGCGATGATAACGGCACTTCGTGGCATGAAAGATATGCTTCCAGCTCGCGCAAAACTTTACGCACAGATAATAAAAACCTGCGAGGAAGTCGCAAAAAACTACGGATATGAGCAAATTTTGACCCCACACCTCGAGGAGACAGCACTTTTTAAAAGAAGTGTCGGCGAGAGCAGTGACATCGTGGGCAAAGAGATGTATCAGTTTGAAGACAAAGGCGGCAACGACGTTTGTTTGCGTCCTGAGGGCACGGCTGGCGTGGTTAGAGCGTTTATCGAGGCAAAACTTGACAGGGCAAATGTGACAAAACGCTGCTTTTATCACGGCTCGATGTTTCGCTACGAGCGCCCACAAAAAGGCCGCTTAAGAGAGTTTCACCAGTTTGGCTGTGAGTGCTTTGGTGAGGGCAGCGTCTATGAGGATGCGAGCATTATCTTGATGGTGAGCGAAATTTTTAACAGACTAAACATAAAAACAACCCTAAAAATAAACTCGCTTGGCGACGAGAGCTCGATGAAGTCTTACAAAGAAAAACTTGTTAAATTTTTAGATGAAAACGACGATAAAATTTGCGAAGACTGCAAAAGACGCAAGCTTTTAAACCCTATCCGCGTACTTGACTGCAAGGTCGAGAGCTGCCAAGAAATTTACAAAAATGCTCCAGTCATCACTGATAGCCTAAGCAATGAGGCGGAGGTTGATTTTGCAAAACTGCAAGAAATTTTAACGGCAAATGGTATTAAATTTGAGATAGATACTAAGCTAGTTCGTGGGCTAGACTACTACTGCAAGACGGCGTTTGAGTTTATCAGCAATGAGATCGGCTCACAAAGTGCAGTCGCAGGTGGCGGCAGATACGATAGGCTGGTCGAGTACCTTGGCGGTAGAGCAAGTTATGGCGTTGGCTTTGCGATGGGCGTTGAGAGGATAATGGAAATTTTAGGTGAGGCCGAGGATGAGCGTGACGGAGTTTATCTTTGCGCGCTTGATGCGCCAAATTTAGACTTTGTCTATGCGCTTGGCACAAAACTTCGCAAAAAATATCAGGTTGAAATTTCTTATGAAGCTAAAAAACTTCAAAAACATCTGCAAAATGCCGACAATAAAAATGTAAAAATTTTCCTTTGTGTAGGCGAAAATGAGATGAAAGAGAATAAAATTTGGTATAAAAATTTAGAGACCAAAGACGAAAAAACAATAAATTTAGATGAGCTTGAAAAGGAGCTGGGATGAATGATTTTGGACTTAGCATTTGGGGCAATTCAAATTTTGTTATAGAAGATGGTAAAGTCTGTATAAATGCAGCCAGCAAACCAGCGATCATAGACATCGTAAAAGAGATAAGAGACGATGGCTACAGAGGGCCACTACTGCTTCGTTTTCCGCACCTTATCCAAAAACAGATTGAGCAGATCCACGCAAGCTTTGCAAAGGCAAAGAAAGAGTTTGCCTACAAAGGCAGCTTTAACGCCGTTTTTCCGCTTAAAGTAAATCAATATCCAGGCTTTGTAAAAAACCTAGTTCGCCTTGGCAAGCCCTACAACTACGGCCTTGAAGCTGGCAGCAAGGCTGAGCTACTTCTAACTATGGCTTATAACAACGACAAAGCGCCTATAACAGTAAATGGCTTTAAAGATAAAGAGATGATAAATATAGGCTTTATCGCCGCTGAGATGGGACACAATATCACGCTAACGATTGAGGGCTTAAACGAGCTTGAAGCGATAATCGCCATCGCAAAAGAGCGCTTCAAACCAAAACCAAAAATCGGACTTAGGGTAAGACTCCACTCGACAGGATCGGGGCTCTGGGCTAAAAGTGGTGGCATACACTCTAAATTTGGCCTAACATCAACCGAGCTGATAGAAGCTGTAAAGATGCTAAAAAAGGCAAATTTACTTGAAAACTTCACGATGATACACTTTCACATCGGCTCTCAAATAAGCGAAATCCATCCACTCAAAAAGGCTCTCATCGAAGCTGGCAACATCTACGCTGAGCTTAGAAAAATGGGTGCCTCAAATTTAAAAGCTATAAATTTAGGTGGCGGTCTTGCGATAGAATACTCGCAGTTTAAAGAAGAGAGCAGCAGAAACTATACGCTAAACGAATATGCAAACGATGTTGTTTATATGCTTAAAACCATAAGCGAGCAAAAAAAGGAGATCGAGCCAGATATTTTCATAGAGTCAGGTCGCTACATCGCCGCTTCTCACGCACTTTTAGTAGCTCCTGTGCTTGAGCTATTTTCTCAAGAATACACCGAAGAGAAGCTAAATTTAAAGAAAAACAATCCAAATTTAATAACCGAGCTAGTCGATCTTTATAAATCAATCAAGCCTTCAAACGCCCTAGAATACCTACACGACGCTATCCATCACACAGAAAGCGTTTTAACACTCTTTGACCTTGGATATGTTGATCTTCAAGATAGATCAAACGCCGAGGTGCTTTTAAGGCTAATTAGCAAAAAAGCTGTCGTGATGCTTGGCAATAAGAGCAACTCAAGCGATCTAACTAAAATTCAAAAAGAGGTTCAAGAGAGATACCTGCTAAATTTCTCGATCTTTCAAAGCTTGCCTGACTTTTGGGGGCTAAAGCAAAATTTTCCTATCATGCCACTTGACAGGCTCGATGAGCGCCCTACTTTGCCGGCTTCGATCTGGGATATCACCTGCGATAGCGACGGCGAGATCAGCTATGATGACGAGAAAAACCCACTGCTTTTGCACGACGTGGATGTAGAGAAGGAGGATTATTTCTTGGGATTTTTCCTAGTTGGCGCATATCAAGAGGTGATCGGTATGAAGCACAACCTCTTTACCCACCCGACAGAGGCCACGATAGAGCTAACAAGCGATGGCTACAAGATCACAAATTTACTAGAGAGCCAGTCGATCCTTGATATTATGGAGGACATGGACTATGATATCTACGAAATCCAAGACACTCTAAATGAGCGCCTAGAGAAATCAACTATGATAAACGAAACACAAAAGAAGCAAATTTTGGGTGAACTTTATCTATTTTTAAATGATAATAGCTACTTAAAAACTATCAACTAAAAAGGACGAAAAATGCAACTAGCAAATAGAATGCAAACGCTAAGTGAGTCGATAACTATTGCGATCAGCACAAAGGCCAAAGAGATGAAGGCTGCTGGTATCGACGTGATCTCACTTTCAGCTGGTGAGCCTGACTTTATGACTCCAAAAAAGATAAGAGAAACTGTAAAAAACGCACTAGATAATGACAGCAAAAGTGGCAAATACACGCCAGTACCTGGCCTGCCTGAAGTGATAGAGGCTATCAGAGTAAAGCTAAAAAGAGATAACGGACTTGACTACAAGGCAAGCCAAGTGGTGACAAATATCGGCGCGAAACACTCACTTTTTAACGTATTTCAAGCGCTTATCAACCCAGGCGACGAGGTCATTATCCCTTCTCCATACTGGGTGAGCTACCCTGAGATCGTTAAATTTTGTGGAGGCGTACCTGTCTTTATCGAAGCAAATGAGAGTACAAATTTCAAAATCACAGCCGAGCAGCTAAAAAAAGCGATCACACCAAAAACAAAAGTCTTTTCGCTAAATCACCCAACAAACCCAACAGGTGCGGTATATACAAAAGAGGAGATCGCGGTATTTGGCGAGGTTTTAAAGGGCACTGACATCATCATTACAAGCGATGAAATTTATGAAAAAGTGATCTACGGTAAAGAATTTCACGCAGTGGCCTCAGTGAGCGAAGATCTCTTTAAAAGAACGGTCACGATAAATGGCCTAAGCAAATGCGGAGCGATGCCTGGCTGGAGATTTGGCTATATCGCAAGCTCGATGGACTGGCTAATAGCTGGCATCAAAAAGCTTCAGAGCCAAAGCACAAGTAATATTAGCTCGATCGTGCAGATAGGCGCTATCCCATCGCTTCTTGGCGAAACTGATGACGATATCGAAAACATGAGAAAAGAGTACGAAAAAAGACGTGATGTGGCAGTTGAGATGATAAATGCTATCCAAGGACTTAGCGTAGTTAAGCCTGATGGCGCGTTTTATCTATTTGTAAAATGCAAAGAAGTAGATGGCGACTCGCTTAGATTTTGCAAAAAGATGCTTGAAGAGGCGAACGTAGCGACTGTTCCAGGTGTTGGCTTTGGCATGGAGGGATACTTTAGAATTTCCTTTGCGACTGACATCGAGAGCATAAAAAGAGCGATCGAGAGGATCGCAAATTTTGTAAAAAGCTACAAAATTTAATGATCAAATTTACTATTAATGGCAAAATTTTCGAGCTTGAAAACGATATGAGCGTTTATGATTTTTTAGCTCAAAATGGCTATGAGCTTAAATTTATAGCCCTTGAGCGAGATGGAGAAATTTTGCCAAAAAAGCTTTGGAGTGAGCACTTTATGAGCGAGGGCAAAGCTTATGAGATCGTCACTTTAGTTGGCGGTGGATGAGGAGAAAATGATAGAGATAATACTAAATGGCACAAAATTTAAAGTGCCAGTAAAAAGCCTTAGCGAGCTAAAAGAGCTTGCTATTGGCGATAAAGAGAGTGAAATTTATAAATTTTTAGAGAAATTTAACGCGACAAAGCCGGACATTTTTATCGTTGATGGCTTTGCTATAAAAGAAGATAGCGAGCTAAAGGATGGCTCAAATGTCGTATTTATAAGGCGTGGCGTGATGCCTGAGCGTGAAGTTTTACGCTCAATGATCGCTTCACGAAACAGCCCTGAGCTAAATTTAGCCCTAAGCAAAGCAGTAATCGGCGTGGCTGGACTTGGCGGACTTGGCTCAAATATCGCGCTAAGTCTTGCAAGAGTTGGCGTAAAAAAGCTAGTGCTTGCCGACTTTGACGTCGTTGAGCCAAGCAATCTAAACCGCCAGCAGTATTTCGTCCGCCACATCGGCATGAAAAAGACGCAGGCGCTTAAAGAGCTGATAAATGACGTCAATCCCTTTGTCGAGGTCGAGGCTCACGATATATTTTTAGATGGAAAAAACGTGGCAAGCGTCTTTGGCGAGTGTGAAATTTTATGCGAGGCCTTTGATAACGTCGCTGGCAAGGCGATGATACTAAACGAAGCTGGTGCTAGTCTAAAAGATAAAAAAATCATCGGCGCCTCTGGAATGGCAGGATACTTTAGCTCAAATCTCATAAAAACCATAAAATTTGCCAAAAATGTCTATCTTTGCGGCGACCTCACAAACGAGGCAAAGATCGGCCAAGGGCTCATGGCGCCGCGCGTCGCAGTCTGCGCAAACCACGAGGCAAATTTGGCCATTAGACTACTTATGGGCTTGGAGGCGTAAGTGCAAAGTGATAGCTTGATCCTTGGCGGCAAGGAGTTTCAAAGCCGCTTTATCCTTGGCTCTGGCAAGTACTCGCACGAGCTCATCGACTCAGCCGTAAACGAGGCTGGAGCACAAATTTTAACCCTTGCTCTTAGACGCATAAACGAGAGCAAAGAGCGCAATATACTTGACTTTATCCCAAAAGGCGTGACGCTCTTGCCAAACACAAGTGGTGCTAGAAACGCTAAAGAGGCCGTTCGTATCGCCCAGCTCGCACGTGAGCTTGGATGTGGTGAGCTTGTTAAGATAGAGATCATAACTGACTCTAAATTTCTCTTTCCAGACAACGCTGAGACGATAAAAGCATGCGAAGCACTGGCAAATGACGGCTTTGTGCCAATGCCATATATGTTTCCTGACCTAAATGCCGCAAGAGCGATGCTGGCTGCAGGTGCTGGCTGCATAATGCCTCTAGCTGCGCCCATTGGCTCAAACCAAGGGCTAGTTTTTAAAGATATCATTGAAATTTTGATAAACGAGCTTGATACGCAGATCATAGTTGATGCTGGCATCGGTAGGCCATCACAAGCGTGCGAAGCGATGGAGATGGGAGCGGCTGCGATCATGGCAAACACAGCTATCGCCTCATCAAAAAATATCCCACTGATGGCAAGAGCCTTCAAAGAGGCTATCATCGCTGGTCGCAACGCCTATCTAGCAGGGCTTGGCGCAAAGAGCAAAAGTGCAAATGCCTCATCGCCGCTCACTGGATTTTTAGACTGATGAAATTTACAAGAACCAATCACATGCAGCTGCTGCCTCACATGCAGGATGTTGGTAGCGACATTATGGATGAAATTTTAAAAGAGCGTGCAAGCTACAAGCCAGAAATTTACACCGAAGCTGACGTAAAAGCAGCTCTTAATGCAAAGCATTGCTCACTTGAAAACCTAAAAGCCCTACTCTCGCCTGCTGCAGCGCCATTTTTAGAGCAGATCGCCCAGCTCGCTCAGGCAAAAACAAGAGCAAATTTTGGCTCAAACATAACGCTTTTTACACCGCTTTACATAGCAAACTATTGCGATAATCTCTGCGTTTATTGCGGTTTTAACGCTAAAAATAGAATAAAAAGGGCAAAGCTAAGCGACGAGGAGATCACAAGAGAGCTAAGAGAAATTTCAAAGAGTGGCTTAGAAGAAATTTTGATCCTAACAGGCGAGAGCGAAACCAACTCAAGTGTGGCTTATATCGCAAACGCCTGTGCTTTGGCAAAGAAATTTTTTAAAGTCGTTGGAGTTGAAATCTATCCGCTAAACTCTGATGGCTACGCATTGCTTCACAAAAGTGGTGTGGACTATGTGACCGTCTTTCAAGAGACCTATAATCCCACAAAATATGAGAAAATCCACCTTGGTGGCAACAAAAGAATTTTCCCATACCGCTTAAATGCGCAAGAGCGAGCGCTTCTTGGAGGCATGAGAGGAGTTGGCTTTGCCGCACTTCTTGGCATAGACGACTTTAGACTTGATGCCTTTGCGACCGCACTTCACGCAAGCTTAGTTCAAAAAAAGTATCCGCACGCCGAGATCGCATTTTCATGCCCAAGACTTCGCCCTATCATAAACAACTACCGCATCAATCCACGCGACGTGGGCGAGCGCGAGCTTTTACAAGTGATCTGCGCTTATAGAATTTTCATGCCAACAGCTAGCATAACGATCTCAACCAGAGAAAAGGTGAAATTTCGCGACAACGCCGTAAATATCGCCGCAAACAAGATAAGCGCTGGCGTAAAAGTGAGCATCGGCGCTCACGGCGAAGAGAAAAAGGGCGACGAGCAGTTTGAGATAAGCGACGACAGAAGCGTGGATGAGATAAAAGCAATGATAAAAGCAAACGGCCTAGAGCCATTGATGAGCGAGTATGTCTTTGTTTAAAATTCTCTGCGTGGCTGACTTTGATAGCTATGAGGGTAATGATTTTTTAAAAAGGATCCAGCTACTTTGCAAGAAGGCTGGCGTGGATGAAATTTTGCTTCGTGCAAAGGGGCTAAATGAAGCTGATTTTTATGATCTTGCTAGGGTTGTGGCTCAAATTTGTGAAAACTACCGCAAGAAATTTATCATTAATCAATTTTTTGACGTAGCTTGCAAGCTAAAGAGTGACTTTTGGCTCACTTCAGCGCAGCTTGATTTTTTTAAAAATCACGGCGTTTTTTTAGATGAATTTAGAAAAACAGCAAAAATTTACGCCCCAGCTCACGACCTAGAACAAGCTAAAATTTCAGCCTCTATCGCTGATGTGCTGGTTGCTTCTCATATATTTGCCACCTCTTGCAAGGCAGATTTAGAGCCAAAGGGGTTAAATTTTATAAGCGAGCTAAAAAGCTTTAATAAAGAAATTTACGCACTTGGTGGACTAGATAGCGGGAACTACAAAGAGGTCATAAAAGCTGGAGCAAACGGCATTTGCTTCATGAGCCTAGCAATGAACGGCGATATGGAGCTTATAAAAAAGATAGCAGAGAGCAAAAACGGCTAAATTTAGTATAAATTACATAAAATAATACGTAAAATTTTACTCATTTTTGCTAGCGATATATGTTTTTATATCAAATATAAGTAGCGTCACAAGCGATGGCAGCATATAGGAGTTTAGCACTAAAAGTAGCGACTTTGTCAAATTTGACTTTATTAAAGTCTCTATGTCAAGGCTGCTGTTGTAGTTAAAAAAATATAGCAAGGCAAACTCGCCAACAAGAACTATGCGAGAGATCTTTAGCAAGATGTCATTTCCCAGTCTTGCAAATTTATCATCGACCACAAGCGACAAAGTGATCCAGCCAAGTAGCCAAATTGAGCAGGCTAAAGCATAAACAGTAATGCTTTCATCAAATTTTTCAAGTAGTAAAAATACCAAAGGTTGCAAAAATACAAGGCTAGCGATAAACCAAAGAAGTGAGCTAAAGGCTAGCAGGCAAACACAGCCAAAGATAGAAATGGCAGAGATAAAGCCAAAAACCTCTAACCCAAGATAGTAGGCCAGCGCATAGGATAAAAAAGAAAAAACAAGCCAAATTTTAATAATAAGTCGCCACCTATTTGCAAAGGCAGTGGCTTTTAAATTTAGGCTATCTGTCAAACTCATTTACGAGATTTTCTTTTGTTTTGGGCGGAAAACTTTCATCACGTTTTCATCAGTCTCGATAAATGCACCACCTATTAGATCGATACAATATGGCACCGCTGGAAAAATTGGCTCCAAGCACTCTTTTATCGCCTTTGGCTGGCCTGGTAAATTTATGATGAGCGCGTGGCCTCTGATGCCTGCTGTTTGGCGTGATAGGATCGCTGTTGGGACGTATTGCAGGCTTGCAGCTCTCATTAGCTCACCAAAGCCTGGCATCATCTTCTCGCAAACCGCCTCAGTAGCCTCTGGAGTAACATCTCTCACCGCCGGTCCTGTACCACCGGTAGTTAGCACAAGGTCGCAGCCAAGCACGTCTACCATGTGCACAAGCCTCTCTTTTATCAGCTCAAACTCATCTGGTATAACCTCGTAAAAGTACTCACGCTCGCTCACTATCCAGCTATCAAGCACCTCTTTGATTGCTGGGCCTGATTTGTCCTCGTATGTGCCTTCGCTTGCACGGTCAGAAAGGGTTAATATACCTATTTTTGCTTTCACTTTTTCTCCTTTAGTAGTTTTCATTTAAAATTTTCGCCAGCATCTCTTTGTCTACGCTCTCGTATGCTAGCAGATGTGAGCTTATCTTTGCAATCTGCTCATTTGTGCCTTTCAAAAAGGATGTGATCTCCTCTTTTGCTTGTTTTAAAATTTCTTCTACATCGTTTGGATTTGGCACGAAAGAGCTTCCCATGCCATATTCATAAACCATCTTTGAAGCGATCTCTTTGGCTAAATTTAGATCACTACTTGAGTTTGTAAAGATGTCGTTTTCATCTATCTCAAGCTTGCACATACCAGCGATGAGCACCTTGATACGAGATATCATCTGCGACTTTGACTCGATCTCTTGCTCTGTGGCCATAAACCTATCTTCTATAAGAGAAATTTTTTCAAATTTCACATCAAACCAATAAGCACTTAGTGCCTTTGCTCCTTGATAGATGGCTTGAATTTTCTTCTCGTTTTCGCTATAGCTTAGCACCTTTTTCTTACCGAGCAAGACCTTATTTAAAACAGCCTCAAAGTCCCTCATTTTAAGCACGCTCTCGCCGTTTCTTAGGGCATTTATCGCAGCTTCATTTACAAGTGTACTAAGTGCCGCACCTGAAAAGCCAACGCTCATTTTAGCGATATCCTCAGCCGCCACTTCGCAGTTTTTATCTTTTAGATATGTGTTTAAGATCGCCACCCTGTCGTTAAAATCAGGCATAGAAAGAAAAATTCTCCTATCAAAACGCCCTGATCTAAGTAGTGCCTCATCGATCATCTCGATCCTATTTGTAGCAGCTATGACGATGACGCCTGAGTTATCTTCAAAGCCATCCATCTCAGTTAGTAGCTGATTTAGCGTGGCTTCTCGCTCGTCGTTTCTAGTCCCGCCCCTACTCTTACCAACGGCGTCTATCTCGTCGATAAAGATGATTGAGGGCGCATAGGACTTGGCTCTACTAAAAAGCTCTCGCACTCTCTTTGCACCCATACCAACATAAATTTGAACAAAGCTTGCACCATTTTGATAAAAAAATGGCACATTTGCCTCGCCAGCAACTGCCTTTGCCACAAGCGTCTTACCAACGCCTGGAGGGCCTATCATCAGCACACCTTTTGGCATTTTGATACCAAAATTTCTATATTTTTGTGGATTTTTTAGAAAATCAACTATCTCGCTAAGCTCGCTTTTAACCTCACTAATACCAGCTACATCGCTAAATCTCACATTTGAGATGACTGGCATAGTGTTTTGATTTAGCACGCTCTCTATCTCAAATGCACCCTCTTTTTTGCTAAGCAAGCTCTCCTCTTTTTTTCTGATGCTTCTAAAGATATAAGCGTACCAAAGCACAAAGCAGACAAAGATGATAAATCCCCAGATCATGCCAGGAGTGATGTATTGCTTAGTCTTTTCAACAGGCACTTTTTTGATAAGCTCTTTTAGATCGATGCCCTCTTTTATGATTGAAAAACGATTGTTTTGTGCATAAAGCACTACTTCATCGTCATCGATTACAGCGCGGTCTATAAAATTTCCATCCATTAGCTGCATATATTGCGAATATGTGATATTTCGTGGTTCTTTACTAACGGCAAATAACAGCACGCTGATTAATGCGACAGCTGCGATTATTAGGATATTTTTCTTATTAAATTTAAATTTTTGCATAATTGGCATCTGGCTTAACTTCATATTCGCTTACCTCCACCCACTCTTTTGTTATATCTTTTTGGCTTAAAATTTTAGCTTTGTTGTAAAACTGATCAAAACCTTCGTAAAACTCACTATTTTTTTGCTCGACTAAAATTTTCAAAGCTCCGTTATGCTTTTTTCTAAAATTTTCATTATTTTGCAAAGCTATGCCTTGTAAAATTTTTAGCCTACTTTTTGCCACATCACCGCTGACATCGCTTTTTAGCGTAGCTGAGTGCGTATCACGCCTTGGCGAATAGACAAAAGCGTGCAGATGTGTGATAGGAAATTTCTTAAAATTTTCCACAGCCTCTGTCCATATCTCCTCACTCTCACCAGGATGACCCACGATATAGTCCGTACCAAGGGCAAAGCCAAGAGAACTTAGCTCATTAAAAAGCTCCAAATCACTAAATGCGTTATTTCGTCTTCGCATGATCTTTAGCATAGCCTGACTCGTGTGCTGAAGTGCGATGTGAAGATGGCGCTCCAGCCACTCCTCTTTTAAAATTTCTCTAAAGCTCTCATCTATCTGGCTTGGCTCAATGCTTCCAAGTCTAATGCGTCTAATGCCAGAAATTTTACCTAAGTTTGCCAAAAGCTTACCAAGAGAGCTATTTGTATCTTTACCGTAACTACCTATATTTGTGCCAGTTAGTACGAGCTCATTATAGCCGTTTTGGGCTAAAATTCTTGCCTCTTTTAATATCATGGCCTCATCCATGCTTCTAGCCTTACCGCGGACCGAAGGGATGATGCAGTAGCTGCAGCTAAAGTTGCAGCCTTCTTGAATCTTTATAAAAGCCTTAGTGTGATTTTCATAATTTGTAACTATATTTTTATCAACTGAGTTTAAATTCCCAAGCTCAAAAAATGGTTTTTCTTGCTTTAAAAGCTCATTTAGATCACTCTTTTTACTGGCTCCTAGCACGCCAAATATACCGCTATTAAAAAGTTCTTTGCCCTTGCTAACCGCGCCACATCCAGTCAGCACCACCTTTGCCCCGCGCCTTTTTACGCCGTTTATGTAGTTTCTGACACCGCTATCGGCAGAATTTGTAACAGTGCATGAGTTTATGACCACGATATCAGCACTCTCTTCATCATTTGTGATCTCGTAGTCCTTGATGTAGCTTTTTAAAAGCTCAGTATCATAGATATTTGTACGACACCCAAATGTTTTAAAAAATATCTTTTGCATTAAGAATTTTCACTCTCTTGCTCGCTGTGAGCGGTATGATCGCTTGGATTTTCTTTTTTGCCTATAAACATAGTTTGTGTTGGATAAGCGATCTTTATATCATCTTGAGCTAAAAATGCTTCTATAATCTCAGCACTAATAGTACTTCTAAGAGCCAAAGTCGCATAAGAATTTGCCATATACCAGCATGAGACATTTATACCATAAGGCTCAAAAAATGTATAAATTCTTGGCTCGACATTTGGATTTTTGATGCTGTATTGACTTCTTAGTTTATTCATCTGGCGTTTTGCGATATCGGTATAGCCTTTTGAGTATTTTTTAACGACATTTCTTGCTAGATAGACGGCTTTTTTATGGTTACTATCAAAACTTATCATGATATCTATGCCATCCCAAACGGTCTTCATGCCATAATGAGCATAGTTTGCGATGAGGTCGGTAAAGATATAGTTATTTGGCACAAAGATAATTCTACCTGCACGGCGGTTTGTCTTATAAGTCGAGTAGCTAACATCCTCAAAAACAGTCAGCCTAAGTAAAGAGATATCGATCACATCGCCCACAAATTCACTACCATCATGAAGTACTCTGATCCTATCGCCCACATGTATAGAGCCACCAAACATGATCACCATCCAGCCAAGCATACTCATAAACATATCTTTCATCGCAATGGCGATACCAGCTGAAGCAAAACCTAGCACGGTTACTAGATATGTGACGTTTTCGATATATGAAAAGAGTAAGATTATGATGATAACGGTGATATTCAAAACGTTTAAAAATTTATTGACCGTGTAAAATCTCTCATTATCAGTAATCGTTCTTTTAACGATAAATTTAGCGATAAATGTTAGTCCGATCGTCAAAAGGATGATGATAGCTGTATAGCCCATGCTTAAAAACTGAGCTTTTATATCAGAGGTGGTTAAATTTATAGCCTCATCAGCCCTTTTTTCATAGACATTATAAGTTGTATCAGCGATCTGTTTTGCCGCTTTAAAGTCGCCTATTTCTTGTTTTACCAAGTTTAGGCTTTCTCTATTTTGTTCATTTTCTTCGATCAAATTTAGTCTATTTAGTAAATTCTCTTTTGTTTCAAGCTTTTCTAAAAGCGTATCAAGCTCTTTTATATGCCTTTGATACTCAATCTTATCACTCTTTATCTTTTTGATATACGAAAAGCCAGATATAAGTGCAACAGGACTTGTTATCCTTGGTGGAGTATCCATTTCAGGAGCTGCTAACATATTTGAAAATGGCGTTTTTTCATACTCTTTTAGTAAATTTATCTGCTCTTTTAGAGTTTGGATTCTCTTTATGATATCGCTGCCTCTTCTTGAGCTTTTGTCCAGTTTCTTTAGTTCATTTTCATTTTTTTCAAGCTCATCAATAAGCCTTTGATAAGTGTTATAGTTAGCATACCTTGTGATCCAGATATTGTTTTTTAGGGAGTTATCTAGATTTGAAATATCTTTTACAAGCTCGTTATTTTGTAAATTTTGCGAGCCATTTTGCTCAAGCGTAACGTTCTCCTCAGCGTAAATGGCAAAGCAAAAAAGTAGTAAAGCTATGATCTTTTTCATTTAAATTCTCTTAAAATTTTTAAAACATCTTCTTTTTTGACGTCATTTTTGATGATCGCACTGCCGATTTTATCTGCAATGATGAAATTTATCTTATCATCTTTTGTCTTTTTATCCATAAAAAATGCCTCGTAAAATGCATATTCATTTTCTATTTTGTAGCTTACTGGAAGGCCAAATTTTACCAAAACCTGTTTGATATTCTCTGCTTCTGCCTCGCTCATGAGCCCTAGTTTTACACTTAAGCGATTTGCCATATTCATGCCTATTGCCACCGCTTCGCCGTGTAAAAATTCTTTATAATTTGTCTCATTTTCTATAACGTGAGCAAAGGTATGTCCGTAGTTTAGGATGGCTCTTAACCATTTTTCTTTCTCATCTTGTTCAACCACTTTTGCTTTTAAAATTACCGACTTTTCAACCAGCTTAGCTAAGTTTTCATCATCTAAATTTACGCTTTTTAGCCAATCAAACATCTCTTTATCGAAAGTTATTGCCATCTTTAAAGCCTCAGCCACGCCAGCTGCAAATTCTCTCTTTGGCAATGTCTTTAAGAAATTTATCTCGCAAAAAACTGCCTTTGGCTGATAAAAAGAGCCTATTAAATTTTTGCCAAATTTATTATTCACACCAGTCTTTCCGCCCACACTCGCATCAACTTGCGCCAAAAGCGTAGTTGGTATATTTATGAAGCTTATCCCTCTTTCATAGATGCTCGCCGCAAAGCCAGTCATATCGCTTATGACGCCACCACCAAAGGCGATTAGCGTAGACGAGCGATCAAATTTACTCACAAAAAGCTGCTCTAAAATTTGCTCTACCGTTTCAAGGTTTTTATACTCTTCGCCATCAGGTACACTTATGATAAATTTCTCATCACACTTCAAAATACTAAGTAGCTTTTCAAGATGAAGCCCCGCTACTTTAGTGTTTGTAACGATGCCAACCTTGCCTTTTAGCTCTAGTCTCTCAAGCTCGTTTATATAAATTTTATAGCTTGATGCTTTTTCTTTAAGATTTAAATTTATCTGCATTTTTACTCACTTACTGGCACAAAAAGCTGTGCATTTTGGCTCAGTTTTTCATAAAGCCTATTTAAATTTGTCGATAAAAAGGCAAATGCCCCACCATTTGCCACGCTTTTAGTAAACATTACAAAATGAAGCAAATCTTTTGTATTTTTTAGTTTTACAAGCGGATTTTTAAGATTGTGATTTTCTATCTTTATACGCTTAGAAAATAGCGCGCTAATGCTCTCAAAATGCTCTCTTAGCGCTTCATCTTCGCTATGCTTATTATCAAAATAGTAAAATTTCATCTCCAAATCAAGCTGTGCACAGCAGTCTGTTATCACAGCTGATTGATTCTCCACTTCTTGACTTTGATCGCCTAGTATAACGCCCTCTTTTATATTTGAGAGCAAAATTTTACCTGTTTTTAGCACTGGAAGTTTTAGCTCATAAAATAGCTTTTTAAATTTAAAAAAGTACTTATCATCGCTTAAGATTAGGCCGATATCGTGCTTTAACACATCATGTTTTATAGATTTGTTATCACTATTAAAATAATCCATCAAAACGATGATGTTTTTCTCTTTTATCGCTTTTAAAGTATCTAAATTTTCACCTAAAGTTGGATTTATCACTCTAAAAAAAAGGCGTTTATTATTTAGCTTTGAATGCAAATACAAGCTATCCTTTATAAGCTTGCTAACACGCTCTTTGTCCATTGAGATCATATCAATCAGCACATAGATGTTGCTACCAAACGGACTTGGAAACTGCCCACTTTCACGCTTAATCGAGCGGTAAACATTTTGAAGCACATTTGGATCACCAACAATCAGTAATATATCGCTTGGCTGTATCATTACATTTGGCTTTGGCAAGATGATCTCGCTGCCTCGATATATGAGAGCTATTCGCCATTTCTTTTGAGCTACTGAGCTGATGTGACGATACATATAAGAGCTACCTATTGGCACCTTAACTTCCATGATCTCGCCCTCACTAAGCCCGATATTATCAGCTAAAACTGGTAGATCTGGTAAATAGTCCATAAGCCTTGATGCTGCAATATCTCTGATATCAACCACGCTTAAGTGTTTATCGCTTGCAAATATTTCTTTGCATTTTTCATCAAGCTCCCATGAACTCATAAAAACAGTCTCGGTCTTTGTGCTGATCTGTCTTAAATTTTCATAAACAGCAACCGCCTCATTTTTATCATCACAAACTATACAAAACTGACTAAAATAGCCATCGCTCACGCTTTTTAGCTTTGAGAGGCTAGTTGGGTCAAACTGGTAAAATGTAAAATTTTCATAATTTGATTTTTGACTGTAATCCTCACTTGAAACAACGATATAGTGATGTAAATTTGATTTTGTTTCAAGCAGTCTGTTTAAAAAATTTCTTGCGAAAGTTCCATCTGCGATTATTAAAATTTTCTTCATCAATTCTCCGTATTTTAAAGCTCACATTATAACAAAAGGTCTTTAAAATAAGCTATTCTGGCTATAAATTTAAAAATTTACAGCCAAGAAAATTTAAGAGATTATTTCAGAGATTAGCGTATCTATTGCTAAATTTGTAGCCTTATTTATCGTATCAAAAATAGTACTTGAGCTTGGATCTGGACAAAAAATTTCTTTTGTGATCATGCCTGATTTTAGCGAGGCGTTTGCGTTAAATAGCTCATACGCTAGCGAAACTTCGGCCTTGTCGCCTCTTATTTGAAGTGAGATGATGCTAACTTTTAGCCTAAGATCCTTTGCATTTGGCGAAAATATCGGCTTTGCAGCGCAGTTTGAGTAAAGTCCTTTTACAAGCGACTTATAGATCATCTCGCTTGGCTCAGATACAAATTTGGCGTCTGTCAAATATCTTATCTTATTGTTTTCAGCGACGATTAGTATCTTTCTGGTATCGACCATATCAAGGGCACTTACGTTTTCGATAAAGACATTTTTTAGCTCTTTTTGCTTGTTTTCAGCTGAGCACTCTTTGTTTGAGTAGTGTATCTCATACATCGTAGCCTGTGGCACGTCGGTCTTTAGCGAGCAGCCAAAAAATAAAAATGGGGCCGCTAGAAAGATTAAATTTCTCATTTTTTATCTCCTTTATCATTTTTATCATTTGGCACTGGATTTGTGAAGAAAAACTCGTAAGGATTATCCTCAAGTCTTTGAAGCGCACCCCTAAACTCACGAAGCGTCTTGTCAAATCCATTCAAAAACTCGCTAGCCTCTCTAAGCAGCGGTGAGACGGTATTTCTAAGGTCATACTCGCCGTTTTTTACCTTTTGAGTGACGATATCTTGAAGCGAGCTATATCCAGTGACAGCCAAATTTGCTGATTTAAAGACTGAATTTGCGCTTGCTATTAGAATGTTTAAATTTTTAGCAAGCTCTTTTGTGTCGGTTTTGTTTAAACTATCGGTGAAATTTTTTACATTTTTAACTATGCTATCAACCTCACTTAGACCATTTTCATCTGTTAAAACTTGTGTAAATTTATCAATATTTCTTAGGATTGATTCGATGTGAGAGATATTTTCAGCTGAGAAAAAGCCATCAACTTTATCAAGAGTTTGATTTATCTTTAAAGTGATGTTTTCAGCGTTGTTTCCAAGCTTTGAAAGAAGGCTCTCTTCAAGCTTTAAAATAGGCTTATCGCCTGGTTTAAAATCCTTCGTGCCTCGGCTTATATTTATACTAGCCACGCCGCTAATAGCCTGAACTTCGATGCTAGCCACGCTATCAGCCTTGATAGGCAGATCCTCTCTTATCTTCATCGTGATGTTTATAAGAGCGTTTTTGTCATCGACAAAATTTATATCGCTAACACTTCCAGCTGGCACGCCGATAAATTTAACCGTAGAATCAACCTTTAGCCCGCTTGGCAGCTCACTTGTGTGGATGTAATACTCTTTAAAATCAACCTTTGTGCTATTTTTGCTAGTCATCCACCAGATAAATATGGCAAACGCTGTAAGGCAGGCTATGAAAAACATGCCGACAATGGTATAAGAATTTCTATTTTCCATCTACTTTTTCCTCATTTTAAATAGCTCTTCAAGTGGGTTATTTTCAAGATGTTCAAGCTCTTTTATATCTCCCTCAAAGGCTATTTTTTTGTTATCTATTATCAAAAATCTATCCAAAATATCAAAAATACTATCCGCATCATGCGTCACCATAACGACAGTTACGCCGATGCTATCACGAAGCTCTTTTATGAGCGCGTCCATCTGGCGCGAGCTAACAGGATCAAGACCACTGTTTGGCTCATCTAAAAATAGCACCCTAGGACTTAGCACCAAGGCTCTTGCAAGCGCGGCTCTTTTTTTCATACCGCCACTTAACTCGCTTGGATAGAGCATTGATACCTCTTTTTTAAGCCCCACCTTTTGTATCCAAAACATCGCTATCTCATCGATCTGGCGCTTGTTAAATTTAGAGTACTCATGAAGCAAAACGCCCACGTTATCAAGGATAGTCATCGAGCTATAAAGCGCTCCAAACTGAAACATCGTCCCACTTTTTAGCTTTATCTCTTGCTGTTCTTGTTGGCTACTTTTCCACATATTAACGCCATCAAAAAATATATCGCCCTTGCTTGGCTTTTTTAGATATATCATCGTCTTCATAAGCGTCGTTTTACCAGCGCCACTGCCGCCTAAAAAGCCGTAAATTTCAGCCTCTTTGACGCTCCAGCTCACATTATCGTGCATTATCTTGTCGCCATAACTTGTTGTTATGTTTTTTCCAACTATTATCTCGTTCATATCTTTAGCCACATAAAAATTATCGCGAAAAATGCATCAAGCGCAATGACCCAAAATATCGCATTTACAACGCTAACGGTTGTCATCGCTCCAAGGCTTTGGGCGTTTTGACTAACACCAAATCCCCTCATGCAGCCAATGATCGCTATAACAGCGCCAAAAAACGGAGCCTTTATCATGCCAACAGCAAAGTGCCTAAGCTCGACCATCTCGCGAAATCTATTAAGATAGTCGCTAAAGCTGATATCAAGAATAGTTTGACAAATGATCATCTGCCCTAAAATGCTTATGCTATCAGCTATAAAGATGATGACAGGCACGCAAAGCACCATGGCGATGATGCGTGGCAGCACTAAGAAGTTAAAAGGCTCAAAACCCATCGTCTTCATCGCGTCTATCTCCTCAGTTAGCTTCATAGCGCCAATTTGCGCGGTAAAACTGGAGGCCGACCTGCCCGCCACGACGATAGCAGCGATGAGCGGAGCCACCTCTCTAAGCGTTAGCATGCCCATGATCTCTACTATAAATATACTTGCCCCAAAGCTTGCAAGCATCGCACTACCAAGATAAGCAAGCACGACGCCTATCAAAAAAGCGGTGAGCGAGACGATGAAAACTGCATTTACGCCACCATCTTTTATGTAGTTGCTAAATTCTCTAAATCTTAAATTTGCAGGATTAAATAAAATCCTCACGCTCTTTATCAAAAACTCGCCCAAAAACGAGCCAAACTCAAGCAAATTTACAAATCCCTCGCAAATTTTCTCACCTAAGCGTGAGAAGAAATTTAGGCTATTGTGCGGTGGCATATAGTTAAAGTCGATCTTCTCGTCATTTAAAAGATCACTCATCGCCTTTATCTTTTCGTCGTTTGTGACGATCTCAAATTTCTTGCCATTTAGCGTGTTTTTTAAAAGGATCAAAACAGCGTAATCAATGCTCTTTAGCTCGCTAAAGTCAAATTTAACATTGCCGTTAAGCTTTTGGATTTTTTTAAAAATGCTTTGTAAATTTTTAGCCTCTTTGTAGCTAAACTCGCCTGCAAATTTTATGGTCGCAGTGCCGTTTGCTTCGGTAAAAACGATATAATTTCTTTTTTGCAAAAAGTTCCTTTGCCTTAAAATTTCTGGATTATATTATAAATTTTGTTAAAATAAAAAATCAAAAATTTTAAGGACTTAGATGAAATTTGAAGTTATAAAAAAAGATGGCAACGCAAGGCGCGGCGTCCTAACAACCGCTCACAGCGTGATACAAACGCCAGTTTTCATGCCAGTTGGCACGGTTGGCGCAGTTAAAAGCCTAGACGCCTTTGATATGAGTGAAATTTTAGACGCAAAGATAATCTTAGCAAACACCTACCATATGTATCTGCGCCCTGGCAGCAAGGTCGTGCGTGAGTTTGGCGGACTTCACGGCTTTTCTAAATTTGATCGCTCATTTTTAACTGATAGCGGCGGATTTCAGGCATTTTCACTTAGGTCAAACACCAAAAACGACGATGGCGGTATAAAATTTAAAAGCCACATCGACGGCAGCACGCACTACTTTACGCCAAGATCGGTCCTTGACACGCAGCATGAGCTTGGCAGCGACATCATGATGATACTTGATGATCTAGTTGCATTGCCTGCTGAGCCAAAAAGGATAGATCTAAGCATAAAACGAACGATAAAATGGGCTAAAGAGGCGATTGACTATCATAAATTTATGCAGAGCAAGGGCGTTGGCCTGCAGCAAAATATCTTTGGCATCGTTCAAGGCGGCACCGACTATGAGGCGCGTAAATTTTGCGCGCAGGCGCTAAACGAGATGCCATTTGACGGCCTTGCCATAGGTGGGCTAAGCGTTGGCGAGAGCAACGAGGCGATGTATGACACGGTTGAGGCGGTTATGCCATTTATGGATGAGCTTAGACCGCGCTATCTAATGGGTGTTGGCACACCTGAAGATCTTGTGGAAAACGTGGAGAAAGGCGTTGATATGTTTGACTGCGTCATGCCAACAAGAAATGCAAGAAACGGCACACTCTTTACTAGCTTTGGCAAGATAAATATAAAATCAGCCAAATTTATAAATGACCACGCGCCAATCGACCCACAGTGTCAGTGCTATACCTGCAAACGCTACTCTAGAGGCTACCTAAACCACCTTTTTAAGGCTAGAGAGCTAACGTTTTTTAGACTAGCAAGCCTTCACAACCTGCACTACTATCTAAATTTAATGAAAGAGATGAGAGAAGCGATAGAAAGAGGCGAATTTGCCAAATTTAAGAAAAATTTTTATGCTAAAAGGGTAAAAAATGAGCTATAAAGGTTCAGTTTGTGGATATTTTTATGGTGATGAATACGACTATATTTTACTTGTTTCTTTCACACAAAAGCAAAGCTATAAATTTTTATTTAAAAATGGCAAGATTTATAAAGAAGACCTTGATCACGAATGCGATAAAAATGAGTTTGAAGCGGCTCTTAAAAAACTATGTAATGAATATGCAAATAAAATTTTAGAACATCAAGATGAGCTAAACGAGTATGAAAAAATTTATGCTAGTCGAAAAAACTTTAATCAATTTATCAAAAGACACCACTTTTTAAAATACGAGATTAGAAAATTTCAAAACAAGATATCTCACTTTTATGAGACACTTTCGATTTGTCAAAGTGAGCAACAAAATTTAAAAAAAGAGCTTAAAAATAGTACTCATGAGGCAAATGTTTTTAGAACAATGGCCAATGAGTATGCCTGCAGAATAGATGATATTTATACATTTATACAAAGTATAAAAAATGACAAAATCAATCAAAATATTTACATTTTGACAATGATATCAGCTGTAATGCTACCACTAAATCTGATAACTGGGTTTTTTGGCATGAATACACAAGGCTTGCCATTTAATGAAACTAAAAATGCTACTATAATAGTTGTATCAATAATGCTTGGAGTAATTCTTTGTTGTACTTCTTTTTTGTTTTGGTACACGAATAAGAAAAAGTAGAAAATAAATAAATTTAGTATATATTTTAAATTTTTATAGACTAGTGGTAAAAACAATAAAAATAAATAGATTTTTATTAATATTAAAACGATAAAAATATTTAATAGAAATTAGATTTAAAGAAAAGTTGAAAAGTCCTGAATAGGCTTCAGGACAGATAGTAGAATTATTTTCTAAGTTCGCGGATCTTAGCAGCTTTACCACGAAGATCACGTAGATAGAATAATTTAGCTCTTCTAACACGACCTTTTCTAAGAACTTTTATCTCTTCGATAGAATCACTAAAAATTGGAAAAATTCTCTCAACGCCAACACTATTAGCGCCAATTTTTCTAATGATAAATGTTTCACCAGTACCGCTACCACGTCTAGCTATACAAATGCCTTCAAAATTTTGAATTCTAGTTTTATCGCCTTCGTGAATACGAGTAGCAACACGCAATGTATCTCCTGCACGGAAGTCAGGAATATTTTTACTAGCAATTTGAGCATTTTCAAATGCTTCAATGTATTTATTTCTCATGTTTTTCCTTATTTATGTGGCTTAAGCTTTTGATATAAATCAGGGCGAAAGAACCTTGTTTTGCAGTGAGCCATCTTATTTTTTAAAGTGTGGATTTTAGCATGGTTACCCTTTAAAAACTCTGAAACCACAAAGATCGATCTAAAATTATCAGGCTTTGTAAAAGATGGGGCTTCAAGTAAATTATCCTCAAAACTCTCAACTTCAAGGCTCATATCGTTTCCTAAAACTCCAAGTACATTTCTTGATATTGCATCGCTCATACAAAGCGCAGGAAGCTCTCCACCAGTTAAAACAAAATCACCTATACAAAAAACTTCATCTGCCCAAAGCTCAACAACTCGTTCATCAAGGCCTTCATATCTACTGCAAACAAAACAAATGTGATTTTTTTTAGAAAGCCTCTTTGCATCATTTTGATTAAATTTTTTACCAGCTGGTGTCAAAAATATCACGTGAGTATTTTTATCTTTTGCTTTTAAAAATTTGATCGACTCATCCAAAGGCTGTGGAAACATTAAAAGCCCTGCTCCGCCTCCGATCATATAATCATCAACTTTACTATGCTTATCTTTAGTAAAATTTCTTGGATTTATAAAATCAATTTCAATAAATTTATTACCAATTGCACGTTTTAAAATAGAATCACAAAAATAAGGTTTAACTAAATTTTCAAAAAGTGTAATAAACGTAAATTTCATGAATTTTCTAAAATGGCTCTAGCACCTTTTACTAAAATCTCTCCACCATCCAAATTTACGCTTTCAATAAAATGCTTCAAATATGGAATGTAAAAATTCTTTGGTTTACTACCCAAGGTAAGCTCTTCATCTGTTTTTATATATAAAAGTGAATTTGCAAAATTATCTTGGATATCTTCTACAATACCCAAAATTTCACCATTTTCTATAACTTTTAAGCCAATAATATCAAACTGAAAAAATTCATTTTTTTTTAATTTGCAGTTTTTTCTAGTGAGCTCTTTTGTGGTATATATAGTTCTATTTACAAGCGTTTTAGCAAGATCTAAGTCATCAAAATTTTCAAATAAAACCAGCTCTTTTTGTCTATTATAGTCTTTTATGACGAGCTGATCATTGTTTTTGTCAAAAAAGGTTGCACCTTTTTTAAACTGTTCTGGGAAGTCGCTCTTATTGTGAAGCTTTAAGTAGCCCTTTAAACCAACGCATCTTCCAATGGTAGCGACTTCAACAATATCACTATTCAATAGCTTTTACCGTTACCCTATAACTTGTATTATCTTTGGCTTTACAACCAATAATAACGGTCTTTATAGCATTTATCATTTTACCATCTTTACCGATAAGTTTTCCTGTATCAACCTTATCAGCACTTATAATTATCTCAGCAAAATTTTCACCAAGTTCCTGGCGATCAACACTTACTTTATCAGGAAAATCAGCAATCAACTTGGCATATTCGTATAAAAAATTTTTAACCATTATTTTGTAATTTGTGCAACTCTATCGCTAAGTTTAGCACCAACGCTTTTCCAGTAATCTAATCTCTCTTTGTTAAAATTTATAACATTTGGCTCAACCATAGGATTGTAATAGCCAATACTTTCTATCCAGCCACTATCACGTCTTTTTCTACTATCTGTAACAACTATACGATAAAAAGGTCTTTTCTTACGTCCCATTCTTGTTAGTCTTACTACTGTTGCCATATTATATTTCTCCTCTTGTTTTTAAATAAAGCTTAAATTTAGATAACAAATATCCAAATTTAAACCCTTTTATCAAACAAGTCTTTTTAATTTTGCTTGAGAAAGCATATTTGCAAGTCCTTTTGTTCCACCTTTTCCTGAAAATTTCTTAGCAAGTTTTGAGGCATTTTCAAACTGCTTTAAAAATCGATTCACCTCTATCTGAGAAAGTCCAGAACCAGCCGCTAAACGTCTTTTTCTACTATTATTCAAAAGTTCAGGATTTTCACGCTCTTTTTGCGTCATAGAGTTTATCATAGCCTTAATATGTAAAATTTCTTTTTAATTATCAAGGTCTATATCTTTTATCTGATTTGCAATATTTGAAAGTCCAGGTATCATACCCATCAAAGACTTCATGCTACCAAGCTTTTTAACGCTTTCCATTTGATCCAAAAAGTCATTAAAGTTAAACTGACCTTTTTTTATCTTTTGATTTAGACGCTTCGCCTCTTTTTCATCGATAATGGTCGATGTTTTTTCGACCAAAGTAGCTAAGTCGCCCTCGCCCATTATGCGGCTTACGATACGATCTGGTATAAAGCTCTCGATATCAGCTACTTTCTCGCCAGTACCGACAAATCTAAGTGGAATATTTAGCTGTTTTGCGATGCTAATAGCTACGCCACCCTTTGAGTCAGAGTCAAATTTAGAAAGAATAACTCCAGAAATTCCTAAAATTTCATTAAAACTTGCAGCTGTTTTTACAGCATCTTGACCACTCATAGCGTCAGCTACGTAGAAAATTTCATGTGGATTTATCGCATTTTTTACATCTTTTATCTCTTGCATCAACTTCTCATCGATCGCGAGACGACCAGCGGTATCCACTAAAAGCACATCGTAAAGACCAATTTTTGCTTTTTCTAATGCTTCTTTTGCCACTTTTATAGGATTATTTTCATTTTCTATATAAAAAAGATCGATCTCGTTTGCAACGCAGAGCTGTCTTAGCTGCTCAACCGCCGCTAATCTTTGCAAGTCACAAGCCGCAACTAAAACTTTTTTCTTTCTTAGTTTTAGATAGTTTGCAAGCTTGATAGTTGTCGTTGTTTTACCACTACCTTGCAAACCAGCCATCAAAACAATGGTCGGTGCAACTGGCGCATAGACAAAGCCTTGGTTGCCAGGAGCTGTTAAAATAGTCGTCAAATTTGATTTGATCGCATCTAAGAAATTCTTTTGACCAACACCAGTTTGCTTTAGTTCGCTTTCGATAGAAGTGAGCAGATCTTTGGTGACTTTATGGTGAACATCAGCTTTTAAAAGAGCTTTTTTGAGCACATCAAGTGCGTTTTTTAGAGCTTTTTCGTCATCTACAAAACGTATCTTGCTAACAGCTAATCTAAAAGACTCACTAATTTGTTCGAACACTAATCACCTTTCTAAGTTGTTATTAAAGGGCGTATATTACTAAATAATTTCTTTATTGCTCTTTAAATTTCAAATTTATTAGATAGCTCAAATCCAAGAGAGTTAAATTCTCTTGAGATTGGCGCTTTAAATTTATAGTTTAAAAGAGCGATAGAATAAGCATGCAAAAACATTCTGTTTGACCTATTTTTGCCGTATTTCTCATCGCCAACGATAGGTAAATTTAAGCTAGCCAAATGCACTCTTATCTGGTGTGTTCTGCCTGTTTTTATGGCAACTTTTACAAGCGTTTTTTTGCCCACAACCATGAGTGGTGAAATTTCACTGATCGCCTCTTTGCCATCTTTTGATATCTTTGAAAAAGCGCCATTTTTATTTTTTATCGTTAAGATCGGCTCATTTACGACCACTTCCTCGCTCATGATACCCCTAACTGCGGCCACATAAATTTTCTCAACCTTCATTTTTTTAAACTCATTTATCGCAAGCGTTGCGAATTCATTATTTTTTACAAGAAGCAGCACGCCACTCGTATCTTTATCGAGCCTGTGAAGAAGCGAAAATTTATACATTTGGCTGATTTTTTCGCTAGTTATGGCAGCTGGTTTATTGATGGCTATTAAATTTTCATCTTCAAAGATAACGCTTGGCTTTGGCATCTCTTCGACGCTAAATTTAGTATTTTCGCTCATTAGCGCACGAGCGATCATCACCTTTTGCCCCTTGGCATAGACTAGCCCGCTGTCGATTAGCTCCTTTGCCTCGTTGTTTGAGATATTTTTTTGTTTGGCTAAAATTTTATACGCTTTTTCTTCACTCATAAAGTACTCCTTATATCTTCTATGATCGCATCAGCGCTGGCCTGCACGGCGATCTTGCTCTTTTTGGCGTCACTATCTATGATGTCGCCGATCTCGCTGGCCTTTGCGATGTAGATGTTTTCAACTAGGCCAAATAGCGCCTTTTGATTAAATATAAACTCGCCGCTAATTATCACTGGGTTAAATTGCGCGCACTCGATTGGATTGTGCCCACCGATATTTGGCACAAAACTGCCTCCAAGTACGACTATATCGCTAATAGCATAGACATTTACAAGCTCGCCTAAAGTATCAAGCAAATTTACCTTAGCATCAAATTTATGTGTTTGGCTAAATTTAGCAAAGCTAAAATCATGCTTTTTAGCGTAATCGCCTGAAATCTTTTCAACCTCTGCAAATCTCTCAGGGTGGCGTGGTGCGATGATTAAAAGATCGTTTTCTTTTAAATTTAAATTACCTAAAATCATCTCTTCTTCGCCAGTATGCGTGCTTGCTAGCACGATCACTCTAGCTTTTGGCTTTTCATAAATTTTACTTACACTTGGCAAAAACGCAGCTTTTATGTTGCCAACAACCTCTATTTCACCTGCCCCTAGCGTTTTTAGTCTCTCTTTATCAAGCTCGCTTTGGGCGTAAATTTTATCTATAAATTTAAAAAGATATTTGTAAAAAAAGCCAAATTTTAAGTAGCTTTTGTAGCTTCTATCTGAAATTCTAGCGTTTATGAGGATCACGCGGCTGCCTTTTAGCTTTGCTATGAAAACTAGCATGAGCCAAAGCTCAGCCTCAAAAATGACTAAAGTTTTGCTCTTTTTTAACCAAAATGGCAAGAAAATTTCAAATGGCAAAAATCTTGTGTTAGAGCAAATTTTGCTTGCCGCTTCAAAGCCCGTATTTGTCACCACGCTTATGGCTTTGCTATCAAATTTTTGTATCAAAGGCTTAAGCGCTTGCACCTCGCCAAACGAGCAAGCATGAAAATGCACATCTACATCTTGAAATTTAGGGTTATTAAAGAGAAAAAAACGTGCTGGGATCGATCTATGGTATTTTTTTTTGAAACTTAATAAAAGTAGAAAAATAGCCCCAAAAAAGTAGAGTATTGAGGCTAAAAAATAATATATTATTATCACGAAACGTGTTATTGCTCTTGTTTATACAAAATTCTGCCACAATGCGGACATGTAACGATGTCTTCGCCCTTGATAACAGCAGAGAAAGTTTTGTCATTTATCTGCATAAAACAACCATAACAAGCTTGTTTTTTTACAGGAACAACAGCTGTGTTATGAGCCCATTTTCTAATTTTTTCATAAAATGCGAGAATTTTTTGATTCATAGTGGCGATAAGCTTGTCTTTTTTAGCATAAACTTCTTCACGTTCTTTCCCGATATTTTCAAGTTCAGATGAAGTTTTGCTTTTTATATTTTTTAAATTCTCTTCAAGTTCAGCTTTTTTTGCACCAAGCTCATCTTTTTGACTATTTTTACTATCTATTAGCTTCTCAAGTCTAGCGATCTCTTCATTTGCAGCCTCAAGTTGCTCTTTTGCAATATCTTCTTCAAGACTTAGAGCTTTTATCTCCTTTTCGCTTTTTGCGCTTGAGCTTTTTTTAGCCACATCTTTTATCTTCGCACTAAACTCAGCAATATGGGCATTTGTGCCTGATTTTTGAGACTTTAAGTCATTTACCTCTTCATCTAGTCTTTCTATATTAACCGTTATAGTTTCGCACTCTTCTTCTATATTTTTATAAGCCTTTTCTATATCCTGAATGCGTGGTATAAAGCCATCTATTTGTTTATCAAGGTCAGATAATTCAACTAATTGTTGTAAGTATTTATTCATAATGTTTCCTTTTTTTGTTAGCAATATGTAAATGGATTTTTAGAATTGCGTATTATAACTTCAATTTTTAGATTTTGCAAATATTTTGCTAAAAAATCACCAAAATAACGTTCACTTTCATAGTGATTTATATCGATTAAATTTAGCCCGTTTTCCTTTGCATAAAGAGCTTGGTGATACTTTAGATCGCCTGTTAAAAAGGCGTCTGCTTTGACATCTTGGATGAGATCTCCGCCACTTCCTGTACAGATACAAATTTTAGAAATTTCATCTTTTGCATGAACTACTCTTAAATTTTCTAGCCCAAGTTTTTCTTTTACAAATTTGCAAAGCTCACTAAATTTCATCTTCACATCAGAGTAGATCAAAAAGCTCTCTTTGTTTGAAATTTCAAGCCCCAAAACCTGCATCACAAATTTTTCATTTAAAAATGCAAGGTCAGCATTTGTGTGAAGCGAGATGAGCGAGATATCTTTTATCATCATCTCCCTTATGAGTGAGCTTGGATAAAGGCTGTAGTCTAGGCTTTTTAGTCCCTTAAAAATGAGCGGATGGTGAGTGATGATGAGCGAATTTGGCAAGACATTTTGCAAAAGTTCGCTATCCAAATCAAGACTTAGATAAATTCGCTCAAATTCGCTATCAAATGAGCCAACTTGAAGGCCACTATTATCCCAAGACTCTTGGCTCGCAAACGGGCAAATTTCATCTAGAATTTTATAAATTTCAGCTATTTTCATTAAATTTTACTTTTGTTCCAGGCTCTCTTTATATGTTAGCGCACACTCTTTGGCTAACTCGCGGATTTTTAAGATGTAGTCTTGCCTTTGTGTAACACTTATCGCCCCACGCGCATCAAGGACGTTAAATGTATGAGCTGCAAGCATGCAGTAATCATACGCAGGGAGCGAAATTTTAGCCTCTAAGCAGCATTTGCACTCGTTAAATGCGTTTTCGAACTGGTTAAAAAGCATATCTACGTTTGCTACTTCAAAGTTATATTTACTCCACTCATACTCACCTTGTTTGTGAACGTCGGCGTAGGTTACGATGCTTCCATCCCTGTCGTCCCAAACGATGTCATAGACGCTATTTAAATCTTGGAGATACATGGCCAAACGCTCAAGTCCGTATGTTATCTCACCAGAGATCAGCTCGCATGCGATGCCGCCCACTTGTTGAAAATACGTAAACTGCGTCACTTCCATGCCATCTAACCAGACCTCCCAGCCAAGTCCCCAAGCACCTAGCGTCGGGCTCTCCCAGTTATCTTCGACAAAGCGGATGTCGTGATTTTTCAAATTTAACCCAAGCTTTTCAAGGCTTTTTAGATAAAGCTCTTGGATATTTTCTGGGCTTGGTTTTATAAGCACCTGAAACTGATAATAAGCGCCTAGGCGGTTTGGATTTTCGCCGTATCTACCATCAGTCGGACGGCGGCTTGGAGCTACATATGCAGTCGCCCACGGCTTTGGTCCGAGACTTCTTAAAAATGTCGCTTGGTGATATGTGCCCGCACCAGCTGGCATGTCGTATGGTTGAAGTATAACGCAACCTTGCTCTTGCCAATAGTTTTGAAGGGTTAATATTATTTGTGAAAATGTCATTGCTTTCCTTTTAAAATTTTACTTTACATAGTGTATAACTGCACCAGGTCCTAGTGGTAGATCAAAAATGTACCAAAACGACATTAATGCTGTCCAAGAAATTAAAAATGCAACCGTATAAGGAAGCATAATAGAAACTACTGATCCGATTTTTAAATCCTTATTGTATTTTTGCATAAAAGCTACTATCAAAACAAAAAACGGCATCAAAGGCGTTATGATATTTGTAGTAGAGTCGCCTATTCTAAAAGCAGCCTGTGTAAGCTCTGGCGAGAGTCCAAGATTCATAAACATTGGTACAAAAATTGGAGCCATCATCGCCCACTTTGCAGAATCAACAGCTATAAATAAATTTATAAAAGCGATCAAGAAAATAAAAACTATAATAAGGCTAAGTCCGGTTAATCCAATCTCTTTTAGAAAAATAGAACCTTTGATAGAAAGCACTAGCCCAATATTTGAGGTATTAAAAAGATATGTAAACTGAGCTGCGAAAAATATCAAAACCAAAAATCCTGATAGCTCAGAAATAGATTGCTCCATAAATTTTATGGCGTCATTACTGCTTTTTATACTCCTAGCACCTACACCGTAAGCGACACCTACCACTATAAAAAGCAACATCATAAAAACAACAATAGAATGCATAAAAGTAGATTTCATAAAGCTTTCATTGCCTTTTGCTCCAAATAAAGAGCCAGAAGGCAAAATAGCCACAAGTAGTAAAATCACAAAAACAATCAATGCTATTAGTGAAAATTTTAAGCCACGTTTTTGCTCTGCACTTATCTCACTATGCTCTTTTAGGCTAAAATCACCCAAAAAATCAAATTTACCAAGCCTAGGCTCTACGATTTTATCTGTTACAAACCAGCCAACAAAGACGATCAAAAATGTCGAAGCTATCATAAAGTACCAATTTGCAGTTGCTAACACTACATAATCTGGATTTAATACGCTAGCTGCTTGCATAGAAAATGCCGCAAACATAGGGTCATTTGTACCGATTAATAAATTTGCCGACCAGCCACCGCTAACACCAGCAAAAGCAGCAGCTAGTCCAGCAATTGGATGGCGACCAAATCCAGCAAATAAAATAGCTCCAAGCGGGATTAGTACAACATAGCCAACTGAGGAAGCAACATTTGACATTACGCCAAGGAAAATAACGATTGGAGTTACCCATATTTTGGAAGATTTTAAGGCAATCTTTGTCATAAGTGCTGATAAAAGTCCAGACTTGTCTGCAATACCAATACCTAGAATAATTGCAAAGACTACTCCCAAAGGATAAAAACTAGTAAAATTTTTAAGCACAGACGAAACAAAAGATCTAAGACTATCAGCAGAAAGCAAATTTATAACATTTGCATTAAGCTGTGATATTTGTCCGTCTTTGATAGCCTGATAGCTTACGCCAACGCCCATTTTTTCTAACACAAACGATATTATTATAGTAATAATCGAAAGATAGATAAAAAGCATAGTTGGATTTGGTAATTTGTTACCAAAATTTTCGATAAAACTTAAGATTGAACTATTATTTTTTTTATTCATTTTTTCTAACCTAAAATAGATATAAAAATTTTTATCTCGTCGCTGCCGTAAAGCTCAAAGTCCGTTTCATAGGCTCTTTTTAGCTCACTACTTTCAAAATATTTCCAAATTTCACCCCAAAATTTTGCAACGTTTTGCGGCTCTCTTACAAAACTAAAAACGGCGTATTTGCCACTTTTTATCTCTAGAATTTCATCACTTTTGTGACTTGATCTTGTGCCGATGAAGTTATCGTAATGTCCGTTAAGATCGCTTTCGTAGTTGCAGTAAACGCTATAAATTTCACTCTTGCCATCGCAGTGCTCACTCATAAATTTAGACCATAGAGCTGGAATTTTACCATTGCCATCTATCTCATCTTCATTTTTAGTGCGAGTTTTTACTCCGTAAATTTCAAAGCTATCCTCTAAATTTATAATCTTCATAAACTACTTTTGCCCGTTAAAATTTTCAACCGCTTGGTTCCACATTAGCTTGTATTTTCGTTTTAAAAATTCAACTTCATCTTGTGAAATTTTAAGCTGTTTTGTAAGCGTCTCGACCGTTTTTCTATCTTCGTCATAGAGCTCTTGCATAGAAATAAGCGCCTCTTTTAAAAATTTATTCTCATTTCTTAGGGTTTCAAGCGTCTCATCCTTTGCGTCAAGTACCTTTTCGTGTAAATTTAATATCGTTCCAATCGTCTTTTCAACAAAGCTGATACCATCTTGGCCTTGCGGTTGCATAGATAAATTTTGCGAAACACTAGGCACCACGCTCATCGTTCCTTCGCTCGCTTCTATCAAAATTTCTCCATTTTCCTCTTTGGTTTTCAAAACGCCACGATTTATCATATCTTCGATAACTTCACGCTCCAAGTGCACAAGTTTGCAAAATTCATCAACTCCAAGATAGGTCTGCACCGCTTCTCCTTTTTACAGTATCACTTCAACCTTTGAAGAGTCTTCCTCTAAAGCCTTTATCTTTGCCTCTCTATCGGCTTTTAGGGCACTTGCCAGACTGTCATCTTCAAGAGCTAAAATTTGCACCGCCAAATAGGCTGCATTTATAGCACCGGCCTTGCCAATAGCTAGAGTTGCTACTGGCATGCCACTTGGCATTTGCACAGTTGAGTAAAGTGCATCAACACCACTTAGAGCCGAGCCTGCCATTGGTATGCCAATCACTGGTTTTGTAGTATTAGCGGCGATCGCTCCAGCTAGGTGAGCCGCCATACCAGCAGCTGCGATGAATACTTTTGCACCCTTTTTCTCGGCATTTGCTACGTACTCACTAGTTCTTTTTGGACTTCTGTGGGCTGAGCTTATTATCAACTCATATTTTACACCAAATTTTTCAAGAGTCTTTGCCGCCTCGCTAACGATCTCATAATCGCTTTTACTTCCCATTATAATAGAAACAAATTTCATATTTTCTCCCTTAAAAAGCTAAATTTTGGCAGCTTAACGCCGATGTTTATCTCATTTTCATTGCCACTATGAATTTCACTCATAACCTTACCTTTTTTGGTGATGAGCTGCTTAAATTTGATAATTTTCTTGCCCTCTTGTGAATAAACCTTTGAGATTTTATTTTCACTATCTTCTATAACCGATCCAGTAGGAGCCACGATCTCGTAGCTATTGCCTGGAAAAATTTTATATTTGCACTTAAAAAACTCGCCATCTTCGCTTATTGCATTTACCTGATGCGTGCCCTCTTCTAGGCTGCTAACGTGATTTTGTGTATCTATTCTCTCATAAGGCCTATGCACCAAATATCCATCCGTAAAGCCGCGGTTTTTTAGTGTATTTATCTCATTCTCATAAATTTGTGCGTCAAATTTATCATCCATAGCATCATCTATCGCCATTTTATAAGCTCTTGCTGTGCAAGCTGCGTAGTACTCGCTCTTTGTGCGGCCTTCTATTTTTAGGCTATCAATAACGCCGCTATCAACGATCTCTTTGATGTGAGAGATGAGGCAAAGATCTTTTGAGTTCATAATATGAGTGCCGTTTTCATCCTCTTCTAAGCGGAAAAGTACGCCACTCTCTTCGTTTTTAGCGTAAAGTTCATACTTAAACCTGCAGTCGTTTGCGCAGCTGCCGCGGTTTGACATACGTCCGCTTTGCACTGAGCTTACTAAGCACCTGCCAGAGTAGGCAAAGCACATCGAGCCATGTACAAAAATTTCGATATCAAGAGTTGGAATTTCTTCTTTTATCTTTATAACATCTTTTAAGTTCATCTCACGTGCTACGACGATACGTTTTGCGCCCATATCGTGATAAATTTTTGCATCAAGCACGTTCATGACATTTGCCTGAGTTGAGAGATGTATCTCGACATCAGGAGCGATGGCTTTTGCTAGACTCATAACGCCTGGAGTTGCGATAATAAAGGCGTCTGGCTTCATCGCCGAAATAGTTTGCAAGTGCCTTTTTAGCGGTTCTATCTGAGAGTTAAAAGGAAAGGCATTTATGGTCGCATAAAATTTCTTTCCCTTTGCATGTGTGTAGTCTATCGCCTCTTTGAATGTTTCAAGGTTAAATTCCCTTGCTGATCTAGTCCTTAGTGAAAAACTAGCCACTGAGCCATAAACGGCATCAGCTCCATACTCAAGGGCTATTTTAAGTTTTGTTAAATTTCCAGCTGGAGATAAAAGCTCAGGCCTTTTTAGCACTATTTTTTACCCAAACTTTCTATCAAAGCTTCGATATCGTCGTTGCTGACAAGATTTTCAGTCGTTGTATCACCAGCGATGTGAACAGCAGAGCTAACACGCTTATCATCGTCGATTTTACCTTCAAACAAGGTATTCATATATTTACTTAGCGCTCTCATAACATTGATAACACGCTCGATCTTTTGTCTATGGATGTCTTGATACTGCATCATATCCATAGCCATCATGATCTCATCTTGTCCCATTTGTAAATTTCCGATGATATTATCGATCGTGCCAAGAAGTGAGTTGTTTTTCTCTAAAGCCTCGCTAAATGCAGCGATATTTGGAAATTTCTCACTTAGCGTCGTAAATAGCTCAATATTTGAGTTTATTGTGTCTTTTAGGCTATTTGAGTCGCTCTCAGCATCCATAAAAAAGTTATTTATAGTCTCAAGCTTATCAAACATCTGAGTAGCTTTTTCTTCACTATCTCTTGTTACGTCATCAAGCTGATGAACCATTTTATGGTCTTCAGTCGGTGGTGGTGGTGGCCAAACGCCATCTGCACTTACTCTGTAATTTTCTGCATTCTTTGAATTACTTTCTGATTTTGACTGTGGTTCATCTTTAGTATCGATTGCTTCTGCAACTTCTGCTACCTCGTCCGTATCCTCTTTGACGTCCGCAACCTCTTGGCCAGCATCTTCTTTAGCATTATCTAACTCATCATCTAGCCCACCTGCCATAAGTGCGTCAAGTTCCTCTTGGGTCATAAAAGCTCCTAATAAAATTTGGCTTGATTATATAGGATTTAAATAAAAAGTAAGTTTAAAGGCAATGCTTTTATCTTTAAATTTATAAATTTTTAGATAGCATTTTTAAAAATAAACGACCTTAAAAGGCATATAATGACTGTCGATCTTCACAACCACACGCCACTTTGCAAGCACGCAGTTGGCAAGCCGAGAGAGTATGTACAAAATGCAATAAAAGCTGGCACAAAATACTTTGGCTTTAGCGATCACGCACCAATGAACTACGATGAAGCTTACAGAATGAGCTTTGATGAAATGCGAGGCTATGAAGATGAAATTTTACGTTTAAGAGATGAATTTAGCGGTGAGATAGAAATTTTGCTTGGCTATGAGATGGATTTTTTAGATGGGTTTATGGATGAGCGAGTTTTTGCTAGAAAGGTCGATTATCTGATAGGCTCTGTGCATTTTTTTAACGGCTGGGCATTTGACAATCCAGAATTTATCGGAGGCTACGAGGGCAAAGACTTAGATCAGATTTGGCAAGAGTATTTTGATCATGTAGAAAGATCGGCTAAGCTTGGCAAATTTGACATTATGGGGCACATCGATCTTTTAAAACTTTTTAAATTTTTACCAAAAAAGGATGTTAGGATTTTGGCTAAAAATGCAGTAAATGCGATAAAAGAAGCAGATTTAGTTGTTGAGATAAATGCCGCTGGCTTTAGAAAGCCTATCGGCGAGCAATATCCAAGCGTAAATTTACTAGAGCTTATAGCCGAAAAAGATATAACTATAACTTTTGGCTCAGATGCTCACACAAAAGAAGATATCGGTAAAAATGGCGAAATTTGCGAGCAAATAGCTAGAGATTTAGGTTATTCAAAATGTGCTATTTTTAAAAATAGAGATAGAGAATTAGTAAAATTTTAGATTGGGTTCAAATAAAATATAAATTTAATCTTAAATATTAGGTTTTATGATAGAATACGAAAAATTTAAAAATTAAAAGGAGAAAAAAGTGGGAAAATTCGTCCAAAATATAGATCATTTTTTTGATTTTTGTAAAGAAAATGAAGTCAAATTTGTTGATTTTAGATTTACTGATTTAGGTGGTGCTTGGCATAGCATTAGTTACAACATAAAAGCTGTTACGAAAGAAAATTTTATAAATGGCATCCCAATGGACGCTAGCTCTATGCATGGCTGGCAACCAATCGATAAGAGCGATATGATAATGAAGCCAGAAGCTACAACTGCATTTTTAGACCCATTTACTTCTGATATTACAGTTGTTGTTTTTTGCGATATTTACGACATTTACAAAGGTCAAATTTATGAAAAATGCCCTCGCTCAATTGCTAAAAGAGCAATGCAATACGTAAAAGATAGCGGACTTGGCGATGAGGCTTACTTTGGCCCTGAGAATGAATTTTTTGTCTTTGATAACGTCAAAATCATCGATAGCCCAAACTGCGCGATGTATCAAGTAGATAGCGAAGAAGGCGAGTGGAACGACGCTACTGACTTTAAAGATAGCTACAACACAGGTCATCGCCCACGCAGAAAAGGCGGCTACTTGATGACTCAGCCGATAGATAGCATGGTAGATCTAAGAGCTGAAATGATGCAAGTTCTAGAGCAAGTTGGCCTTGAAGTCTTTTTAGGACACCACGAAGTCGCTCAAGGACAAGGTGAGATCGGCGTGAAATTTGGTAACTTAGTCGAAGCCGCCGATAATGTTCAAATTTATAAATATGTCGTTCGCATGGTGGCTCACCTAAATGGCAAGACAGTTACATTTATGCCAAAACCACTCTACGGCGACAACGGCAGCGGCATGCACGTGCATCAATCAGTCTGGAAAGATGGCAAAAATTTATTCTACAAAGAGGGCAACTACGCAAATTTAAGTGACTTTGCTAGACACTACATCGGAGGCGTTTTAAAACACGCAAGAAGCGTTGCAGCTTTCACAAACCCGAGCACAAACAGCTACAAACGCCTAATTCCGGGCTTTGAAGCGCCATCTATCCTCACCTACTCTAGTCAAAACCGCTCAGCTAGCATCCGCATACCTTACGGCGCTGGCGAGAAGTCAGTTAGGGCTGAGATGAGATTTCCAGATAGCACAGCAAACCCTTATCTAGCCTTCTCAGCGATGCTAATGGCAGGCCTTGACGGCGTAAAACACAAATACGAGCCGGTTGGTCCGATGGATGAGAATTTATTTAAACTCCATCTTGATGAGATCAGAGAGCGTGGCATCGAGCAGCTTCCACACACACTTCGTGGTAGCCTTGAAGCGCTGATTCGCGATAATGAATACTTAAAGCCAATAATGACCGATCTTTTCATAGACACCTATCAACACTTCAAATTTGAAACTCAAGTTTGGCCTTACGAAGCGCGCCCAACCGCTTATGAGTTTAAAACTTGCTTCTCTTGCTAAAACGCAATCTCCAAGCTCATTTTGGGCTTGGAGACTTTTTTAATCAAATTTAAAACATAAAATCTCCGTCGTACATATCAATGCATCTTACATTAATAATATGTAAATTTTTAATACATATAAAAATACAAAATATTTAGCGTAAAATTTTATGTATCTTATCTATACTTTAGTAAAAAGTAAACTAAAAGCGATTAGAAGCATAATAATCCCAACAAAAATTTCTAAAATTTTCCATGAAAATTCTTTTGCAAAAACTGGAGCGAGAACTCTTGCTCCATATCCTAAAGAAAAGAAGAAAAATAGCGATGCAAGACTAGCACCGATGCCAAAAATTATATTTTCATCTCCAAATTTTGTTGAAATAGATCCTATTAAAAGCATCGTATCAAGATAGACGTGAGGATTTAGCCAAGTAAAAGCAAGCGTCAAAAGCACTATTTTGCTAAATTTTGACTCGTGTTGCGCACTAGGAAGAAGGCTTTTGGGATTTTTAAATGCACCATACAAACTCTTTAGACTATAGACAAATAAAAAGATAAAACCACCATATATGGCAACCTGTTTAAAAAACTCAAATTTTTGTAGCACTTTTGCAAAACCAAAAACTCCAGCAAATATAAGCAAGGCATCACCAAGTGCGCATATTAAGCAAACTGCAAAAACATGTTCCTTTTTTATACCCTGCTTCAAAACAAATGCATTTTGCGCGCCGATAGCCAATATTAAAGATAAACTTGTAAAAAATCCACTCCAAAATGCAGACATTTTCATCCTTTTTAAATTACCAATTATCTAAAATTTAACTAAAAGCAATCTAAAAGATCGAAAATTTTAACTATATGAAAAGGATAAATAATCATAAATTTATGCCTTTTTTTATAAAATCCTTGAACTTTATAAAAAGGATACCGCATTGCAAGCACTAGCTTTAAAATATCGCCCTAAAAATTTTGATGAACTCATCGGTCAAGAAGCAGTTAGCAAAAGCCTAATACATGCACTTGACGAGGGTCGCATAAGCCACGCATATCTATTTTCTGGGCTTAGAGGTAGTGGTAAAACTTCAAGTGCTAGGATATTTTCAAAAGCTCTAGTATGCGAAAAAGGACCTACTTCAAAGCCATGTGAAGTATGCCCACAATGCATAATGGCAAATGAGTCACGTCACATGGATATCATCGAGATGGACGCAGCTAGCCACAGAAAGATAGATGATATAAGAGAGCTAATAGAGCAAACAAAATATGCTCCGGCAATGGCAAGATATAAAATTTTTATAATTGACGAAGTACATATGCTAACTAAAGAGGCTTTCAATGCCCTTTTAAAAACGCTTGAGGAGCCACCAAGTTATGTAAAATTTATCCTAGCAACGACTGATCCATTAAAGCTTCCAACTACCGTGCTTTCAAGGACGCAGCATTTTAGATTTAAGCAAATAAGCAGATACAGCATCATTAAACATCTTGAGTTTATTTTAAGCAAAGAAGGCATTAGCTATGAAAAAGAGGCGCTTGAAATTTTAGCAAGAAGTGGCGGAGGATCGCTAAGAGATACTTTGACACTTCTTGATCAAGCTATCATTTACGGGGCAAATAATGTCACGGCAAATGGCGTAGCATCGATGTTAGGGCTTCTTGATCCAGAAAAGATCGAAGAGATAATAACTCATGTTTTAAATCACGATAAAAATGCTATCAGAGTGCTTGTAAGCGAGCTTGAAAGCCACGATCCAGAGATGATAATAGATGAAATTTTGGCAAATTTAAAGCAAAAATTTATAGAAAACGACTCAAAAATTTCTTTACTTGTTTATGAAAGATTTTTTAGAATTTTGGCACAAGCTAAAGGTATGCTAAATGTAAGTAGCGACAATGGCTTTGTGCTAATGCTAATGCTTTTTATGATGATAGAAGCACTAAATTTACAAGATATCGATGATGCTATAAATGAAGCGATCTCAAAAAATAACGAGAATTTCACTCAAATCACAGAAGTCATCACTCAAAAAAGCCAAGCAGCTCCTGCTAAAATGCAAGGTCCATATGAACTCTTTTTAACAAAAATTTATGATAGAAATTACGATCTTGGCGAGTTTTTTAAAGAATTTGTAGAATTTAGCTTCTTTAATAACAATGAGCTTGGACTGATAGTAAATGCAAAAGATGAAAATCTAGAGTATTTTAAGAAAAATTGGAAAATTTTAAACGAGATATTGCGTACGCTTTTTGGACAAAATGCGAAGATAGTAAATGCAAAGAGTGATGAACAAAAAGCACAAACTAAGATGCCTAAAGCCTCTTTAGAAAATAATGAAAAAAGCGAATTAGACGAGCTTGATGAGGAAATTTCAAGACTAAATGCAAATAACATTGAAACTAAAAATGAGCCAAAAACCGAGATAAAAAGCGAGCCGCAAAACGAGAAAAACAACTTTGCTTTGATGCTAAACAAAGAGCTAAAAACGCCAGAAGAGCTTCAAAGGCAAAGAGAACAAGGTGTGCTAAAAGAGGCTAATAGACTTTTTGGTGAGCCAACGATTGAGAGCTAAATTTTATCTTTATTAGATTTTGCTCTTTTTTTTAGAGCTTCTTTTTTGCGAAGCTCTAGCTCATAAGCTTCATTTAGCGCATCTTCATCGTCCAAATTTGCTCCGTCTAAAAATTTTCGGTAGTCCTCAAATTGCTTATTTTTTATCCCCCAAAGTACGCCAAAAAGCAAAAATGCTCCCATCAAAACCGAGATAAAAACCAGCATCGCAAGTGTCGCGCTATCCATTATTTTTCCTTAAATTTTCTAACAATATAAAGCGAGTTTAAGATAACACTTAGCGAGCTAAGCGACATAAAAAGCGCAGCAAATAGCGGAATGACGTAGCCACATACGGCAAATGGCAGAGCAAGAACATTATAAAGAAGGCAAAAGAGCAAATTTTGCTTTATCGTTTTGTAAGTAAATTTTGAGATTTTTATGGCCTTTGCTAGACTTTTTAAACTATCATCAAGTAGCGCTACATCACTTCTTTCTAAGCTTATTGCCGCCCCGCTTCCCATACAAATGGCAACATGAGCAAGGCTAAGCGCTGCTGCGTCGTTTATACCGTCCCCTACCATTAGCACCTTTTTGCCTTGCTCTTTTAGTTCGCTTATAAATTTAGCTTTCGTTTCAGGCAACATCTCTGCTCTAAACTCACTCACGCCAAGCTCATCTGCCACATTTTTTACCACTTTTTGCACGTCGCCACTTAAGATACACACTTTCATGCCAGCGCTATTTAGCTCGTATATCAAGGTCTTTGCTTCAGGTTTTATGCTATCTTTTAGGTAAAATTTCGCCACTAGCTCACCATTAAGTCCCACAAAAAAGCTCACATTTTCTTCAGTTTCATCAAAGCTAATACCATTTTCAACTAAAAATCGCTTGCTTCCTGCATAAAATTTTTTACCTGAAATTTCAGCCTCAACACCCTTTGCCACGCTTAAATTTATATTTTTAAGCTCTATTTTCCTTGCGCCTTTTTGCTTTAGAAATTTAGCCACTGCCACGCTTATTTGATGATTTGATATAAGAGCTAGCGAATAAATTTCATCTAAACTTATGCTCTCTTTTATGAAAAAATCACTAACTTCAAATTCTGCCTTTGTGAGCGTGCCAGTCTTGTCAAATACCGCTACATCGCACTTTGCAAGGCTTTCAAAAAATTTAGCCTCTTTAAAAAGTACTCTATTTTTAAAGGCCACACCAAGGGCACAGACACTACTAACTGGCGTGGCAAGCGCAAGCGCACAAGGGCAAGCGATCACGATGACGCTAACAGCCGTGACAATAGCCTCTGAAAAGCCATATTTAAAGTACCAAAACCAAAATGTAAAAAATGCCAAAGTCAGCACGCTAAGAGAAAATTTAGAAGCGATTTTATTGACTACTAGCTCGATATTTGGCTTTTTTAGCTCTGCATTTTGGAGTAAATTTATAAGCTGATTTAGATAAGAATTTTTAAAAATTTCCTTTGCTTCGTAGATGATTTGTCCATTTTGGCAAATGACGCCACTTTTTACCTCTTGCCCCACTCCCAAGGTCACAGGCAGGCTCTCTCCCGTTAGACTTGAGCTATCCATGCTTGCCTCACCGCTAAGCACTACTCCATCAAGTAGCGCCCTCTCGCCTGATCTAAGCACGATCTTTTCGCCCAAATTTACATCTCTTGGCTCTTTTAAAACATCTTTGCCATCCTCCAAAATACATACCTTTGTAAGCAGCATATCATTTAAGAAATTTGAAGTCTCAAGCGCCTTTTTTTTACCCAAAATTTCTAAAAATTTACCGATAAAAACAAAGGTGATGATCATTGCAACCGAGTCAAAATAGCTCTCGCCACTCCTCGTAAACATCGCAAAAATGGAGTAAATATAAGTAATGCTAGCTCCGGTGATAACAAGCAAATCCATATTTGGCGAAGCATTTTTTATGGCTATCTTTGCCCCTTTGAAAAACTCGCTACCAGTATAAAAAAGCACAGGCGTTGCCAGCACGAACTGCGCAAAGCTTAAAATATCTTTTATATCGCCTCTTATGCCGCTAAAATACCCACTATACTGAGCAATGGCTAGCCACATAATATTCATCGTAGCAAAGATACCAACTAGCGCTTTTGTGTAAAAATTTCTTCTTTTCTTAGCTAGTTCGTCCTCTTTTTGACTCGTAGCATATGGCTTTGGGACGTAGCCAACGGCATAAATTTTTTCAATTATTTGCTCTATTAAAAGCTCCTGCTCATCAAAAACAATGACCGCTTTTTGATTAAGCGAGTTGATATTTACCTCCAAGACGCCAGGTAAGCTAAAAAGTGCCTTTTCAAGTAGCCAGATGCAAGCTGAGCAAGTGATGCCATCAATTAAAAATGAAATTTGACTAAAGTCGCCCTCTTTTGTCACAAGCTCACTAAAATTTGTCGCTAAATTTTTGATATTTGCACCGTTGCTTGCCGGTGTAAGTGTATTTTTACCAAGACGTTCATAAAACTCACTAAGCCCATTTTCATTTAAAATTTCATAAACACCTTTGCAACCAACACAGCAAAATTTAAGTCCGCTTTCATTTGAGATCATCACGTTTTCATCAAATTTTAATCTACAATGAGCACATCTACTTTGTGGCATTTTTACTTTCTTTTATCTAAAATTTTTACTAATATTATTGCATCACATGCCTATTACGCACCATATAAATTTATGGTAGGCAAACTGCAAAAATAGGCATAAATTTCTTCTTTTATTATCGTTATAAAATGGCGAGATTATAGCAAATCAACCATTTTTGAGCAAAAATTTTATTTTATGCCATTTCTTGACAACAAAGTTTTATTTTTATAAAATGCCAAAACTTTCAAAAACTTCTTTTTGAAACTTAGAAATTCTGCAAAATTATCCCCGCATTTAAAGAGGAAATATGGAAAATAACCAAACCGAGCAAAGTGCTGTTCAAAATACAAAAACTACAAAAAAACATCAAGCATCAAGAACACACATACCAGTAGACGGACACAAGATCGAAGAGCTAAGAACGCTTAGTTTAGATGAGCTAGTACAGATCGCAAATAGCGTCGGTGTCGAAAATCCACGAGAATTTCGCAGGCAGGATTTGATATTTGAGATACTAAAAACCCAGACAAAACAAGGCGGCTTTATACTATTTACTGGAATTTTAGAAATCACAAATGAAGGTTATGGCTTTTTAAGGGCTGTTGATGCAAATTTAAGCGACAGCTCAAACGACGCCTACGTCTCAAACTCTCAGATCCGTAAATTTGCACTTCGTGTGGGCGACATCATCACCGGCCAAGTAAGAGAGCCAAAAGATCAGGAAAAATACTACGCCCTTTTAAAGATTGAAGCAGTAAACTACATGCCTCTAGCAGACGCAAAAGAGAGGCCATTATTTGACAACCTAACCCCACTTTTCCCAACTGAAAAGCTAAATTTAGAGTATGATCCGATGAAGCTAACTGGCCGCGTGCTTGATCTTTTTACACCTATTGGTAAGGGTCAGCGTGGTCTCATCGTCGCACCTCCAAGAAGCGGTAAAACTGAGCTTATGAAAGAGCTAGCTCACGGCATCGCCAAAAATCATCCAGAAGCCCAGCTCATGGTGCTTTTGGTCGATGAGAGACCAGAAGAAGTTACCGATATGCAGCGCTGCGTAAAAGGCGAGGTATTTAGCTCGACATTTGACCTGCCAGCGCTTAACCACGTCCGCGTGGCAGAGCTTGTCATCGAAAAGGCAAAACGTCTAGTTGAGATGGGTAAAGATGTCATCATATTGCTTGATAGCATAACCCGTCTAGCACGTGCCTACAACACAGTAACTCCACCAAGCGGCAAGGTGCTAACAGGCGGTGTGGACGCAAACGCGCTTCACAAACCAAAACGCTTTTTTGGTGCAGCTAGAAACATCGAACATGGCGGCTCACTAACCATCATCGCAACCGCGCTAATAGACACTGGCTCACGCATGGACGAAGTTATATTTGAAGAGTTTAAAGGCACTGGAAACAGCGAGATCGTGCTTGACCGCAATATCTCTGACCGCAGAATTTATCCAGCTATCAACGTACTAAAATCAGGCACCAGAAAAGAAGAACTACTTCAAAAACCTGACGAACTTCAAAAAATTTGGGCTATTCGCTCTGCGATCGCTACAATGGACGATGTCGAAGCGCTTAAATTCTTATACGCAAAAATGCTAAAAACAAAAGACAACAAAGAGCTTCTCTCTATCCTAAATGAGTAAATTTAAATGAGCTTGAAGCGCTTGCTTTGAGCTCAAATTTCTTTTTTACACCAAATTTATCAAAAAATATTTCATAAATTTATTAGTTTAATTTTTTCAGTTTTATTTTTTTTTTTTTTGTAAAATCCGAATTTCTAACTTTTATAAAAAGGAAAAATATGAAAACAAAAGTCGTTTTTTCAGTCATTACAGCAACACTTACTTTTGCTCTAACTGGATGTGGTGAGCCAACTACTTTGGCTGAAATTTGTAAAGCTGATATGGGTAGTATCAAACATTTTAAAGGCGAAGTAAAGGTTTATAAAAGGATAAATTTTGACTGGGAATATAATATAGAGACCAAGAAAAATGAATTAAAAGAAGATGGTATTAAAGGTTATCTGATAGTCGATAAAGATACAAAGGTTGATCTAGAAAAATTTAACGTAAAAGCCGTGGCTTTTAGTATGCCAAAAGGTAGCATACCCAAAAATACACCACATATGTATATCTTAAAAAAATATGATGACATAGGCGAAGGTAATAAAACAGAAGTTTTGGCAACACTAGAAACTTTAAATCCAAGATGTAATGTAGATGGTAGTCTAGAGCTTAAACAAAAAGATACAAAAATAATTGCAATAAAATAACAAAAGGTGGGCTAACCACCTTTTAAAAACTTATATCATCTCGCTTTAAATTTTATATAACATATCCCGCCTACAAGCATCTCACTCTGTTTGATAAGCTCATCAAATTTTGGACTAAAAGCTGGCTATGATTTTGATAGTTTTAGAGTTTATGGAGCTTACATTTACGACTTTCAAGCAAAAAAGTCACTTGGCGATGAAGACGGTACAGCAATAAAATGGAGTACACATAAATTTATAGTAGGCGCAGACTATACACCAGAGTTAACAAAGGACATAAAACTAGTTCTTGGTGGCTACACTGGCTACTTAAAGCTTGAAATGGATATATTTGACATTCATGATGGCTCGGAAAAAGCTAATACAAATGACTGGATACTAGGTGCAAGAATTAGTGCTGAATACTCTATCAACGAAAACAATGCAGTTGAATTTGGTTTAAAAGCTGATAGAACAAAATATAGCTCTATAGCAAAATATGATAATGCAAAAATAAAAGACACAAATGTAGGTCTTTATTTGGGATATACATATAAATTTTAATCGCTCACAAGCTCAAATTTAAAAGTAAATTTGAGCTTTTTATTTAAAACGAACTATAAATTTAAAAGTTTTTCTAAATTTTTGCCGTCCAAGCGATAGTTTCTCCACTCAAGTGATTGATTTTTAGCACCCATACTTTCATAAAATTTAATACTTGGCTCATTCCAGTTTAGGCAGCACCACTCAAGTCTTTTTAAATTTTCATCCTTGCAAATTTGAGCTAAAAATTTAAAAAATGCCTTGCCTATGCCTTGACTTCTAAACTCTTTTTTGATGTAAATGTCCTCAAGATAGATCCCACCAAGTCCTAAAAATGTAGAAAATGTGTAAAAATAGATAGCATATCCTATCACCCCGTTCTCACTCTCGCAGACAAGGGCTTTTGCGTGGTTTTTATTAAAGACAGAGTCTGCAAAAATTTTATTTGTAAAAGTGACTTGATCGCTTAAATTCTCATAGCTTGCTAGCTCTCTTACAAGCTCGCATATCACGTCTATATCGCCCTCAGTCGCTTTTCTTATTTGAAATTTCATTAGTTATCACCAAAGAGTGCTTTTAGATCTTTAACCATTTCGCCATTTTCGCCACTGCTGCTAGTTTTTGAGCCAAGTTCATTTAGCTCGATCTCATAGCCAGTTAGCATGCTTGCAAGGCGGATATTTATGCCGTTTTTACCGATCGCCTTACTCTTTTGTTCGCTTGCAAGCGTTACGATCGCCTTGTTTTCTTCGATCTTTACAGATGTGATGATCGCAGGCGCCATAGCGCGAGCCACCAAGATCGCTGGCTCGGTAGTGTATTCGATCGCGTCGATGCTCTCACCGTGAAGCTCTTTACTTACAGCATTTATCCTAACACCCTTTGTGCCAACAGTTGCGCCGACTGGATCGATATTTGGAGTGGTTGAAATGAGCGCTACTTTAGCTCTTTCGCCAGGGATCCTAGCGCTTCCTTGTATGATGATGCCACCGTCTTTTATCTCGGGCACCTCTGAAGTTAGCAGCGCTTCAAGAAATTTAGGTGAAGTCCTTGAAAGCTCGACCTTTATGCCTAAATTTTTATCTGTAAAAACTTTTCTAATGACCGCCTTTACAACGTCGCCCACTTTAAATTTCTCGCCTTTTATGCGGTTTTTACGTGGCAAGATGGCACGAAGCTCGTCTATCTCGATAAATGTGTTTTCGTCATTATCGACTCTAACAACTGGTCCAAAGACCATGTGGCCGCTCATTTCATTATATTTTTGTAAAATTTTCTCTTCTACTAGGCGCTGAATGTGATACTCAAGCTCCTTATGAAGCGTTTGAGCTGCGGTTCTGCCAAGGTTATCAAGGCTTAGCTCATATGTGAGCTCATCTCCGATCTCTACGCCACTATCTATCTTTTTAGCCTCTTTTAAGCTTAAAAAGTGCTCATTATCCTCTTCAAGCCTCTCATCGTCGTTTGCTACGATTGAAATTTTTTGATAAAGCTTTAAATTTTTATTAGCATCGATGCTCACGTCATACTCATAATTTTCGCCATAAACTCTTTTTGCAGTGTTTATCAAAGCTCTTATAACGCGCTCTTTTACATCTTCTATCTCTAAATTTTTCTCATTTGCAATTGACTCGATGATATCTGAAATTCTTTCCATTTTTTCTCCATTGTAACGATAAATTTCGGGGATTTTTCGTGAAGTTTTGAAATTATACATAAGCCATACTTTTAATAACTTTAAGCTTATTATTAACTTTTATTTAATCCTTTTTTTATGATGTTTTGGATATATTGACCGATTAAAATTTAAGATTTTGAAAGGATTAAAAATGGAGCTAAAACTTGCAAGAGCCGAATTAGACGCAAAGCCAAAAACGATTTCACTAGAAAAAATAGAGGCAGCTGTCGAAAAAGAGGGTCAGAAAATTTTCTATTTTGATAAAGAAAACACGCACAAACAACTAATCGCCTTAGTAGAGCATTTTGAAGAAAAAGGGCTAAGCGTTTATCACAGAACCGTAAAATACGGGCTTGATGATAGCGATTATATGTATGAAGTGCATATACTTTAATGAGTAAAAAACTCTTTATCCAAACTCTAGGTTGTGCTATGAATGTTCGTGACAGCGAGCATATCATAGCCGAGCTCTCACAAAAAGAAGACTACTCCTTAACACAAAATATAGAAGAAGCTGATTTAATCCTTATAAATACCTGCTCGGTTCGCGAAAAGCCAGTTCATAAGCTCTTTAGCGAGGTTGGAGCCTTTGAAAAAGCCAAAAAAAGAGGTGCTAAAATAGGCGTTTGTGGCTGCACTGCAAGCCATTTAGGTAGTGAAATTTTCAAGCGCGCACCTTATGTTGATTTTGTCCTTGGCGCAAGAAATGTCAGCAAGATCACAAAGGCGGTAAATACGCCTAAATTTATCTCAACCGATATCAACCACGACGAGAGCGAATATGCATTTGGCGAATTTAGAGGCTCGCCGTATAAAAGCCACATCAATATCTCAATCGGCTGCGACAAAAAGTGTACCTACTGCATCGTCCCACACACTAGAGGCGATGAAATTTCTATCCCTTCAAGTCTTATACTAAAAGAGGTAGAGAAGGCTGCAAACAGCGGCGCAAAAGAGATATTTTTACTAGGACAAAATGTCAATAACTACGGTAAAAGATTTTCAGGAGCGCAAGAAAATATCGATTTTAGCGATTTACTAGTAAAGATAAGCGAGATAGATGGCGTTGAAAGGATAAGATTTACAAGTCCGCATCCACTTCACATGGATGATAAATTTCTTGAAATTTTCACTAAAAACCCAAAAATTTGCAAGTCTATGCACATGCCGCTTCAAAGCGGAAACACCAAAGTTTTACGCGAGATGAAGCGCGGATACACAAAAGAGTGGTTTTTGGACCGCGCACTAAGACTTAGAAAGATGTGCCCAGATGTTAGCATATCAACTGATATCATCGTCGCATTTCCAGGCGAGAGCGATAGTGAATTTGAAGATACGATGGATGTGCTTGAGCAAGTTAGATTTGAGCAAATTTTTAGCTTTAAGTATTCACCTCGTCCGCTTACAAAGGCAGCTACTTTTACAAATCAAATAGATGATAAAACCGCTTCAGCAAGGCTTACTCGCCTACAAAATCGCCACAATGAAATTTTAGACGAGATCGTGGCGACACAAAAAGATAAAATTTTTGATGTATATTTTGAAGAGCTAAGAGCAAATGGCGGCGTTGCTGGGCGAAGTTTTAACAACTTTTTAGTTCAAGTTGATGGCAGCGAAGAGCTTCTTGGCACTACACAAAAAATCAAGATCACAAACCCAAAACGAATGGTTTTGTATGGCGAGCTGCAAATTTAAAAATACATTTGAAAAGCTCGCCCTAAATGTTGGCGTCTTTTTCATCTATATTTTAATGTGGCTCATTTTTCTAACCTGCAAAAAGAGCTACACTCCAAATTTCTTACCGCAAAATGGCTGCGTCGTCGTCTTTTGGCACGGCAGGCTTAGCTTTATGAGCTTTGCTTACAGGCGCTGGTGGAGCAGTCAAAATAGAAAACAAGGCAAGGTGATAATCAGCGACCACAAAGATGGCGAGCTAATCACCAGAATAATCAAATTGTTTGGCATCGGCACCATTAGAGGCAGCAGCTCAAAAGGCGGCGCAAGAGCACTGATAGAAGCTTTAAGAGAGATAAAGCAAGGCCACGACGTCATCATCACGCCAGATGGCCCAAGAGGACCAAGGCACAGCGTGGCAGACGGAGCTGCGGTGATCGCACAAAAGTCATCTTGCGAAATTTATGCTCTAAATTTTGAAGCAAGCTCGTTTTGGGAGTTTAAAAGCTGGGATAAGATGATACTTCCAAAGCCATTTTCAACTATAAATTTTAGCCTCTCAGCTCCTTTTAATGTGGAAAATTTGGAGCAAAAAGATGCAAAAGAGAAGATACAAAACGAACTTTGGCAAGCCTCACAAAATGATGGCGGGAAGAGCGTGAAGCAAAACCAAGAGGATTTTAGATCAAATTTAAAAATTTGGTGGAAAAAGTACGCGCATAAAAATCCGCAAATAAGCGACGAGATAAAAGAAATTTTGGATGAAATTTATGAAAAATAAACTATCTATTTTTATAGCCATCTTTCTAATTGTTTTATTCGGACTATTTTTTTATAGCGATAACTCCTATAAACTCGCCCTTAAAGCAAAATTTTTATACGAAAACAAAGAATACGAAAAGGCCTTAAATTTAAGCCAAAAAGCACTTGATATAGATATTTATAACAAAATGGCAAATACTGTACTAAACCAAAGCAAGGCTGCTATCAAATTTAGCTCATACATAAAAAACGGCAAAGAGTATCTTGAGCGTATCAAAAAAATGAGCCAAAGTAGCGTCAGCAAGGCTGATAGCGAACGCATTAAGATGATGTGTGATGTGATGATAGAGGATTTTGACGACCTTGAAAACTCGGTCCTACTTGATAGTGAGCTAAAAAATGAAGCTTTAAATACAAAAGAGATTTTCGTTAAGCTTAAAAACGAGCTGTTTTAAACTTATTTAATCCCTTTTTAGCTACCATAACGAAAATTATGCACTAAATTTAGGAGATTTATGTCTTTTAGCGTCAAAAAGCTTTTTTCTAACCTTTTTTTAAGCGTCGTGTTGGAGGGCAATGAGTGCATATTCTTCGGTCAAGTCTTTAGAAATGGCAAACTTTTAAAAACTATAAATGCTAAATTTACAGATATAAATATCGATAGTATCGATGAGAAAATCATAAAGTATATAGAAGAGCAAGAAAAAACATATTTTGGTATATATGTTTCAGTTTTTTTTAATGACGACTCGCAAGGCGCGCTTCCTAGCACTAGCTTTGATGAATACAAAAAATTTAATATAAATACTAAAAATCTTACAAGCCTTATCATGCAGGATAGCTGGAGTATTTATGCAAATTTAAATGCTATAAAAAAATATAAAAATTTATTTGGACAAGATAGTGTAGATCTCATCTACTCACCTATCGCCATACTCTTTTACGAGCTTTTAAAACGCGGAATTTCTCCAAAAACTACACTTTATCTTTATATCCATGCACATTCTTTTACACTTGCGATCTTTAAAGATAAACAAATGAAGTTATCCACTTTTTTAAATATGTCTGGCATTGAAGAAACCAACCAGGAAGCTGAAAGCCTAAAAGAAGAAGATATAACAGATATTGACAACTTAATCATTAAAGAGGAAAATGACGCAACATCTCTTGATGATTTTAAAAGTTTAGACGATTTTTTAAGTGATGATAAACAAAAAGAATTTGAAGACCTAAATTATGAACTAAACATGCCAGCTTCTACAAATGTAGAAAAATCGGTTGCTATTTTTGGGTATGACATGAAGATGTTTGATTACATCGTAAAAGCCGTAAAAGAATTTTACGAAAATCCTCTCTACGGCGGTGATTTTATTGAACAAATCATTGTTTTTGAAAATACAAAAACAAGTGCAACCTTTTTACAATATCTGCAATCCGAGCTTTTAGTGGAGACTTCAGTGTATCCAGTGAATACAAATCATATTATGAATGAAATCATGCAAGAAGAGATAATATTATGAGATTTAGCTTTATTGCTCCAGAACCAAGACCACTTATATCTATCTTTAGCAAAATTTGGCTAAGCCTTATAAGCTTTGTGTTTGTAGCTCTTTTGGCAACAAATTTCTTTATACTTTATAAAAATTATTCAATTGAAAAAAATATAAATTTTTTATCAAATGAGCAAAAAGAACTTAGTCAAAAAATAGTCACAACAGATGAAATTTCGGCTAAACTAGCTGTACAAATAGAATCTGCAAATGATATTTTCACGTCAAATTCTATTCTAAAGCAAAGCTTGCACAATCTTTTTGATCTAGTGCCTGACAGCATAACGCTTGAAGAGGTTTTTATGGATAAAAACTCACTCATCATTCGTGGTATAACGCCGACAAAAGATGTATTTAATCAGCTTCTAGCTTCACCTTTAAGATCTATTTTTACGACTTCTAATACTAGCTTTTATCAAAGTAAAAACGGCTGGTATGGCTTTATAAGTACAAATAAAATTGATAATTCTGAGGGATATAATGAGTAAAAAAGATACGAGCTTAGAAAAAATAGATCCCGTCAAGCTTTTACTTTTTATATTTGCTTTTATTGTAGTTTGCTTCATTATGATATTTGGTTTTATCGTGCCAAATATAAAAGAATTTAAAAGCCTAACTAGACAAAATTATTCACAGACCTCATCTTATACAAAAGTAAAAAATGAATTTGAAGCTAAATTTAAAGCCCTTGAAGCAACTAAACAAAAAGATGGAGCTATCATTTCAGCTTTTGAGAATAAATTTGATAAAGATAAATTTATAGATTTTGCCTCCAAATTTTTCAGTGAAGTGAGCCTTAGCAAAATAGAAGAAAGTGATAATAACGCTAGTGAGAAATTTTTTAGATTTCGCCTAAATGTAACTAGCTCTCTAAGGACACCACAAAAATTTTATGACTTTTTAGATGCGCTTAGCAGCTATGATAGTATCGTAAAGACCGAATTTCCTATCGTCATGAAAGGCGAAAAGGATAAAATCCATACTACTTTTAATATAAAAGTTTTTGGGTTGAAGTAAAAGCTTAAAGTCTACCATCAAGATAAAGTTTAACCAAAAACTCGCTATATCTTTTTCTGCCAAGATAGTTTAAATGATGCCCCATATCTGATAACTCATCATCGTTAATTTTAAAATTTGTTAGATCAATAACTTTAGCATTTTTAATAGCTGACATTATCTCATTTATATCATATTTTATAGTGGCACCATCAAATATAGGTTCTAATATAACAACAACCTTTATGCCACTTTTTACAAGTGGATCAATTACATAATTTTGAAAATATTTTATAGTGTTTTGATTTAACCCCTTTAGCTCGATCGTCCTACCATAATATTCTCTTGACAATCCATCCGAAAAAAGAATAATATCTCCATTACTACATTTTACAAAGATAATTTTTTTATTTTTTGTAGCATTTGAATTTATCTCATTTATGTTGATCAAATCACAATCACTATGTGCTTTTACATCAAAAGTATTTTTAGCTTTAAAACTACTTGCTTTAGTTTTGTTATCTGGAGTAAATTTCCCATAAAACCCAACTATCCTATTATATATACCTTCAGAATATCTCAAAAATAGATGTGGTCTTGCAAAAAAATCAGGTAGTGTTTTCAGAAAGGTCATTTTATCTGTACCAAAATTTGCAACAAGTTCATCAGTAGTATAAATTTTAGATCCATACTCTGCATAGTTATCAAAAAGAAAACTAACTCTTAGACTAATAACAACCTCTTTTGCACCAACTTTTTTGATAACATTTGAAATATATGGATAGTCTCTAATGAAATTTCCAGATACACCGAAGTTATAAATACTGATATTGTTTTCGCTAAAAACATTTGTTGATATATGATGAAGCGTTCTACTACTTCCAACAAAAACAATATCCTTTTGCTTTTCACTATTTAGTTTAAAGTGCTCCGCTTTTGAAATTTTATTATCAACAAAATTTGTCTTACTTGTGCTATTTCCCGCAAAAACATAAAGCACAACATCAAGCCCAACCATAGCAAAAGCCACTAAAAACAGGCACAGAAATATTTTTTTCTTAAAATCTAAAGTATAAAAATTCACTCGCATTATTAAGCCTAATTGCTAAGATTGATATAAACAAGAAGAAAGATGTTGCAAAAATTTGCCAGATAGTAAATTTAAATTTCTTATCAAATGCTATTTGCATAGAGTTTTTAAAAAGTAAAACAACCAAAAAAGCCAAAACGATAAAAAACATCTCAAGATAATTAACGCCTATTTTAAACTCACCAAAAAACATCCCTCGGATCACTTTCATGGCATCTTCAAAGCTTTTTGCCCTAAAAAATATCCATGTAAAATTTACAAAGTTAAAGGTAATGATCCAAGCAATGATTTTATTTAGCTTAAAATTTAACTTTTGCCAACATCTGTGAATGACAATAGCAACACCATGTAAAGCACCCCAAACAACAAATGTCCAAGCAGCCCCATGCCAAAGACCGCCTATTAAAAACACCAAAAACAAATTTAGATAGGTACGGCTCTGCCCCCCCCTATTTCCTCCAAGCGGGATATAGATATAGTCTCTTAAAAAACGCGATAGCGTAATATGCCATCTGTGCCAAAAATCCTGAATATTTAAAGCCTTATACGGGGAGTTAAAATTTATAGGAAGCCTTATGTTAAAAAGCAGCGCAAGACCTATCGCCATATCGCAATAACCACTAAAATCAAAATAAAGCTGAAAAGTATACGAAAGCGACGTCGCCCATGCTTGCAGAAAAGTCAAATTTCCTTCCACATCAAATCCAGCATTTGCAAAAATCGAAAAAGTATCAGCAACCACACTCTTCTTAAATAGCCCTATGCTAAAAACAAAAAGCCCAAGAGCTATAAATTTATAGTTTTTTATAAGATTAAATTTATTTGCAAACTGAGACATCATTTCTTTGTGATGCACTATCGGACCAGCAATAAGCTGTGGAAAAAATGTTATAAAAAGGCAGTAGTTTAAAAAACTATTCTCTTTTGTCTGCTTGTTATAACTATCCACTAGATATGCTATTTGCTGAAATGTGACAAAACTAAGTGCTAGCGGTAAAGCGATATGAAGTAGACTTAAATTTGTATTTGCTATAGCGTTTAAATTTGAAATTAAAAAATCAGCATATTTAAAATATCCAAGTAAAGCGAGGTTGCAAACTATACCAAAAATCAAAATAGCTTTACTCTGATGTTTTGCTAGAAATTTTGAAATCAAGAAGTTAAAGATAATGCTTCCTAGTAAAATCGGTAGATAATAAACACTCCAATAAGCATAAAAAAATAAACTAGCACTTACCAAAAAAGCTTTTGCAAGAGTGCTTAGTCTCTTTTTATTTAGAAAAAAATATACAAAAAATACAAGTGGTAAAAATACAAATATAAAGACATATGAGTTAAAAAGCATTTTATCCCTTATTTTTTCTCCACACATTTGCCAAGCTGACAAGCTCTTTTGTAAAGTGCGTCTGCCTTTGCTTCATTGCCGCTTAGCTTTGCAAGCAAAAAGCATGACTGAGCATACTCAAGCTCGCAGCTCTTAGCCAAAAGCCTTAGCACTCTAGCCTCAGCCTTGTTTCTATCTATCTTATGAGTTTTTAAATTTTCGCTTTCGATGTAAGACTTTAGCCCCATTGCTTCGTTATAGCAGCCAACGCCATCACCGCTATCACAAGCTAGTTTATATAGTCTTAAGGCTTTTTCCATATCTTTTTGCTCATCAACAAGCCCTTGCTCATAAATTTGACCCAAATTAGAACAAGCCGTCGCAAGACCAGCATTGCAAGCCTTTTCGTAGTAGCCTTTTGCTTTTACAAAGTCCTTTTCGTTGCTAAAATTTACGGCTAAATTGTTGCAGTCGATGCTATTTCCGCTCTCGCAGTTTTGCACCATCTTCTCTTTTTCAAGCTCAAGACGCTCTGCCCTCGCCTCTTCATCACTTTGCCAAAAGCCAAAGCTTACCATCTTTTGCCACGACCAGCAACCACTAAGCATAAAGCCCATAGCCAAAATAAGACCAAAATTTAAAACCTTTTTCACTTACATTCCTAGCTTTGTGCCTAGTCTTTTCATCTGCGGGCATGCCTTGCTTAGCCCACGAAAGCAAGCGACTTTATAAATTCCATAAGCCCTTTTTTCGTCTTTATTGACACCAAGACCAAGCTCATACATCGCTCCGATATTAGCACAACTTGGCAAATCGCCAGCATTGCATGCATTTGTATAAGCTTGCATTGCTAAGTAATAATCTTGCTTAACGATCTCACCTTTTCTATAAGCATTGCCTAAATGATAGCAAGCTTGCATGCCTCCGCCATTGCAACTTTCTTTATAAATCGAAATTGCCTTTTTTGGATTTTTTTTGACTCCGAGTCCAAGCTCATAAAGAGTGCCCAAATTTGCACAACCGACTTGCACCTTAGCATCGCAAGCCTTTTTATAATTTGTTAAAGCATTTTCATATTCTTTTAAAAGCTCGTAATTTACACCCAAATCGTTGCAAGCTTCCGTATCGCCTTCTTCGCATTTTGGTATTAAAATTTCGATCGCATTTCTTGAAATTTGCTCTTTATTTTGCACTATTTTTTCATCCTTTGGTTGCTGCCACGAATCATCTTGTTTTTGTCCTACACCAATCACGTTTAAGCAGCCAGTGAAAAATAAAGCCAATAAAAGCAATAAATATTTTTTCATTCTTTTCCTTTTAAAATTGTCCAAATAAGTCATTTAGTGCTTCACTGATACTTGGATGAGTGAAAATTTGATTTTTAAAGAAATTTGCATTTGCTTTTAAATTCATAGCAATTGCAATTTCATTTATCAGCTCATTTGCATAGATGCAGTGAAAGCTAGCTCCTAAAATTTCTCCACTTTGTGCATCAACGATAGCTTTTAGCATGCCTACATCGTGATTTAGTACTTTTGCGCCTGGTACTGTTGCCATGCTAAGCTTTAGCTCTTTAAAATTTAGCCCAAGCTTGCTAGCCTCTTTTGCATTTACTCCAACTCTTGCTAGCGGAGTGTCGGTAAATAGCACATTTGCGTGAATACTTCTATTTTTAGTATTTCTCTTTTTATCACCAAAAATTTGTGAATAAACTATCCTAAAATCATCTAAGCTCGTATAAGTAAAAAGCTCTCCGCCGCGTACGTCGCCTACCGCATAGATGTTTGGTACATTCGTTTGAAGGTTTTCATTTGTCTTTATAAAGCCTTTTTCATTTAGCTCAACTCCAGCAGCTTTTAAATTTAAATCATCCACATTTGCTACTCTGCCAAGTGCGATCAAAAATGCATCAGCTCTAAGGCATCTTTGCTCACCATTTTGCTTAAAATTTAATACATTTTCTTTAATGCACTCTATCTCGCAACCCTCTAAGATTTCAACGCCTTGGACTCTAAGAGCTTCTTTTACGCTATTAGCTATATCATCATCTTCGTTTTTAAGTAGTTTTGAACGCCCTACGATAGTCACTTTTGAGCCAAAATTTGCAAACATTGATGCAAACTCTATACCGATAAAACCACTACCGATAATGACAAAATGCTTTGGTAAATTTTTTAGATCAAGCAAAGTTTGGCTTGAAAATACATTTGAGCTTACAACTTCAAAAGGAGCATCTGCCTCTTTTGAGCCACTATTTATGATAATAAAATCGCCCTCTATTATCTTTTTCTCACCACTTGGCGTTGTTACAAGTACGCTATTTTCACTAGCAAATGAGCCAACACCATCGATCACATCGATATTTTCTTTATCATTTAGCATTGCATAGTTTTTAGCATTCAAAGCTGAAATTAGTTTATTTTTATTTTCCACACTAAGCGTGTAATATTCGCTTTCAACGCTATTATTTACAAATTTTGCCTCTTTAGCGGCTGTTATTAGACGTTTGGTTGGTATGCAGCCAACATTTATGCAAGTGCCTCCATACATCTTTGGTGATCTTTCTACAAGAGCCACTTTTTTGCCAAGTGCGGCAGCTTTAACTGCTAGTGTTTTGCCAGCTTTTCCAAAACCAATAATTACAATATCATATTTCATTTTTAGTCCCTTATCTTTCCCATTATATAGTAAGTTGTTTCATTTATCTTTTTTAGTTCCATTTTATATTTATTAGCCCAGTTTTTTATAATCTCATCGACTCGCTCTTTTATTTCATTAACGGTAGCTACATTTTTTATCTTTAGTCTATCTTCACTTCCACTCATCGCCACAAAACAAAGGTGTGGTTTTAAATGATCATTTAGTTCAATTATGCTCTTTGGCAAAAGACCATCAGTATTGTTTAAAATTCTACACATTTGCGCAGTGGTTGTTTCATTGACGTTATAGCCAAGCTGGATTAAAAGTGCATTATGATCCATATTGTTCCTTTTGCTTAAAATTTGCGAACATTATAAGATAAAATTGGATAAAATCCCCTAAATTTTCAAGGACAAATATGAAAAAATTTATCATTTTTGTATTTAGTATTTTGCTATTTTGGGGATGTTCAGTAGAGCAAATTTCACAAAAACTTGGCCTTAGCGAACCACCGCTTGATCCAGAAGCCCTGCAGATTGCAGACGCCATCTATTTATACAATGAAGGCAACTATCCAAAAGCTTGTAAGAGATTTTACGACTACGCAAAAGATGGAAATGTTCTAGCCATGCAACAAACTGGCGCATGTTTTCGTGACGGCAAAGGCTTTAGTAAAGATATTTTAAGAGCACTTTTTTGGTTTGAAACAGCTGGCAGATACGGCAACATAGACGGCCTAAGAAGTGCTGGATATATCTACGAGTACGGACTTGGTGTAAACAAAAATTTAGAAAAAGCGATATATTTTTATGAAAAAGCTACAAGCCTTGGCTCGAGCGAGGCTAGCTACGATTTAGGACTCATCTACCTAGGCAAAAATGACTATAAAAAAGCAAGAATTTATCTTGATGAGGCTTGCTTTAAAGGCAAAGAAGAAGCTTGTGCAAAGCTAAAAGAGATGAAATTTTAGCTCCCATCTCTTTTTGTAAATTTATTACGCCTCAGCCTTTTGAGCGATCAAAACGCCCTCTATCATCTTTTTGATGTCACCATCAAGTATCGCATCAGTCTGTGAGTATGCCTCGCCGCTGCGGTTGTCTTTTACCTGCTGATACGGGAAAAGCACGTATGATCTTATCTGATGTCCCCAGCCGATCTCGCTCTTTTCGACGCTGTTGCTCGCCTCTTGCTGCTTCATCAGCTCAAGCTCGTAAAGACGAGATTTTAGCATTTTCATCGCTGTGGCTCTATTTTTATGCTGGCTGCGGTCATTTTGGCACTGCACGACAATGCCAGTTGGTATATGCGTGATGCGGATGGCAGATTCAGTCTTGTTTACGTGCTGACCACCTGCACCGCTTGCTCTATAAGTATCTATCTTTAGATCTTTTTCCTCGATCTCGATCTCTATGTCATCATCTATCTCAGGGCTTACCATGACACTAGAAAAGCTTGTATGACGGCGCCCTGCACTATCAAATGGGCTTGTGCGAACGAGCCTATGGATGCCATTTTCTGCCTTGAAGTACCCATAGGCGTTTTCGCCTTTTACGATAAAGCTAACATCCTTTAGCCCAGCCTCATCGCCCTCTTGAAAGTCAAGAGTCTCGACCTTAAAGCCCTCGCGCTCGCAAAATCTAAGATACATCCTATAAAGCATGCTCGCCCAGTCATTACTCTCAGTGCCGCCAGCTCCAGGGTGGATCGATACGATCGCGTTTTTGCCGTCATCTTCGCCGCTTAAAAGCATAGAAATTTCAAGATTTACTATCTTTTCATCTAAATTTTTAGCGTCATCAAAAAGAGAATTTATAGTCTCTTCGTCATTTTCAGAATTTGCTAGCTCAAAGAGCTCCTTTGCATCGCTTACTGCCTGATTAGCGTCGTTAAATTTTGCAAGCATATTTGAAATTTTTGTCTTTTCTTTATTTAGCGCCCCAGCTCTTGCGATATCTTGCCAAAAATCAGGGTCTTGCTCGGTGTCCTCGATCTCTTTTAGCCTAGCCTTGATCTCTTCAGGCTTTACGATAGAGCCTATGTTTTCAACTTTTGTTTGTAGCTTCTTTAAAAGCTCGTTGTATTCGTAACTATCCAAGTTTTTCTCCATAAATTTTTGCCGATTTTAGCCAAAAGTTGCTTACATTTTTAAATTTACGCCCTTTTAATCCTTTTTTGTTAAAATACCAAGTTAAATTTTTAAACAAAAAGAGTCAAAATGCAAATCATAAGAACTATAAAAGAACTTGAAAATTTCGCCTCTAGCACAAGCGCAAAGATCGGTTTTGTGCCGACCATGGGCGCGCTTCATAACGGACACGTTAGCCTTATCAAAAAATGCGTGAGCGAAAATGAGATAAGTATCGTCTCAACATTCGTTAATCCAACTCAATTTTTACCAGGCGAAGATCTAGACAAATACCCAAGAAACGAGCAAAATGACATTAAAATTTGCGAGCAAAATGGCGTTAGCGCTATTTTTATCCCAGATGCTGGTGAGCTTTACTTTGAAGATGAACCTCTAATCGTCGCTCCAAAGAAATTTTCAGCCATCTTAGAGGGCAAAACTAGACCTGGACACTTTGATGGCGTCTTAAGGGTACTAAACAAGCTATTTCGCCTAACTCGTGCAAATAGCGTTTACATGGGCAAAAAAGATACACAACAATTAATCATAGTACAAAACATGATAAAGACATTTTTTCTTAATACCAGCCTAGTGGCTTGTGATATCGTTAGAGAGCCAGACGGCTTAGCGCTTTCAAGCAGAAACGTCTATATCTGCGATGAAGATAAATGTAATGCTCTAAGACTTTCAAGATCGCTAAATAAAGCACAAAATTTGATCCAAAACGGCGAGGAAGACGCAAGTGAGATCAAAACAAAGATGCTTGAAGTACTAGAGCCATTAAAGGTTGATTATGTCGCTATTACGGATAGAAATTTAAATGAAATTTCCAAAATAGAAAAAAATAACACCATCATTTTAGTAGCAGCTTACGTTGGTAAAACTAGACTGATAGATAATATCTGGATATAAAAATGCCAAAACTTCACTTAATTTCACTTGGCTGTAACAAAAATTTAGTTGATTCAGAAATAATGCTTGGTAGATTGCAAAACTACGACATTACGGATGATATCAGTGACGCTGACGTCATCATCGTAAATACCTGCGGCTTTATCAAATCCGCCAAAGAAGAGAGCATACAAACCATACTTGAGATGCATGAAGCACGTAAAAATGGCTCTTTATTGGTAGTTACTGGCTGTCTTATGCAACGCTATAAAGATGAGCTTATGAAGGAGCTGCCTGAGGTTGATCTATTTACCGGCGTGGCTGACTATGACAAGATTGATGAGATCATTTTAAAAAAGCAAAATTTATTTAGCCCAGAGACATATCTGCAAGCAAACGAAGAGCGTGTGATAACTGGCTCAAACTACCATGCCTACATCAAAATTTCAGAGGGCTGCAACCAAAAATGCAGCTTTTGCGCGATACCGACATTTAAAGGCAAGCTAAAATCACGATCACTCGAAAATATCGTAAATGAGGTTAAAAATTTAGTCAAAAAAGGCTACTACGATTTTAGCTTTTTATCTCAAGACTCGAGCTCATATATGCGCGATCACGGCATTAGCGATGGGCTAATAAATTTAATAGACGAGATAGAAAAGATAAAGGGCGTAAGAAGTGCTAGGATACTCTACCTCTACCCAAGTACGACCAGCAAGGAGCTAATTGAACGTATCATCGCCTCATCTGTATTTCACAACTACTTTGACATGCCGATCCAGCACATCAGCGAAGATATGCTAAAAATAATGAAGCGTGGAAGCGGTGCAAAAAAGATAAAAGAGCTTTTAAGTTTAATGAGAAATGCTGACAATTCGTTTTTGCGAACTGGTGTCATCGTGGGTCATCCAGGAGAGAGCGAGGAGAATTTTGAGGAGCTTTGTGAATTTTTAGAAGAGTTTAAATTCGATAGAATTTCAGCCTTTGCCTACTCAAAGGAGGAGGACACTGCATCTTTTGACATGGAGCAGATTCCAGCCAAGATCATCTCAAAAAGGCTAAGCAAGATAGAAAAGATAACCAAAAAATCTATCAACGAAAGCCTACAAAAAGAGATCTGCAAAGAAATTTTTGCATCCCTTGAGGGCATCAGCAGCGAGGGCGAGATGTTTTACGCAGCTAAAAAAGATATCTGGGACAAAGATATAGACGGCGAAATATTGATCAATGAAAGCGATGTCAAAGAGCTTGAGATAGGCTCGCTCTATCTTTGTGAAGTAAGCGATGTGGTCGATCAAAAACTAGTCGCACGAATCATCAAAAAAGTAAAATGATAAGCAAAAATGTGCGAGAAAGACTGGGTCTTGGTACAAACCTACTTGCCTTCTCGCACGGTATAGACAGCACTGCTCTTTTTTACATTTTAGACGAAACTGGGATCAAATTTGATCTAGCAATGGTTGATTATAATGTGCGAGAGCAAAGCAAAAACGAGATAAAAAGCGCAAAAGAGCTCGCGGATAAATTTGGTAAAAGAATTTATACAAAAAGCGTTTTTTTAGATAAGTCAAATTTTGAAAAACTCGCACGTGATGCAAGATATGAGTTTTTTAGCGAAATTTGCCAAAATTACGGTTATGACAATCTTATCTTAGCCCATCAGTTTGACGATAAATTTGAGTGGTTTTTGATGCAACTTACTAAAGGTGCTGGGCTAAAAGAGCTCTTTGGCATGAGTGAGCTTGAAAAAAGAAAGCACTTTTGGCTAGTTAGGCCGCTTTTAAGTTTACGCAAAAAAGAGCTTCAAAATTATCTTGATGAGAGAAATTTACGCTATTTTATCGATGAGACAAATTTAAAAGGCGAGTTTAAAAGAAGCTTCGTAAGGGTAAATTTTAGCGAACCGTTTTTAGATAATTATTTTAATGGCGTAAAAAAAAGCTTTGAGTTTTTAGAAGCCGATAAACAAATTTTAATGCCAAATATCACAAAAATAAGCGATGAAATTTTTATCATAAAAAATGATAGCAATGTGATACGAGGCGTTGATGTAGTCGCAAAAGGACTAAATGTGCTCCTAAGCAAAGCTCAAAAAGACGAACTAGATAAAAATTTAAACAAGCAAACAAGCGTGGTTCTAAGCGGCAAGATTGCTATTGGCTACGCTGGTGAGCAAGTCCTAGTGACGCCATTTCGCAAAGCCGTAATGCCAAAAATTTTTAAAGAAAAAGCCAGAATCCACAAAATCCCAGCTATCAATAGAGCTTATCTTTTTACTATAAATTTTGATTTATCAGAGTTAAAATTTTAATCAAGTAATTCTAAAAACAATAGATAAAGAAATTTTGGCTTTGGTCTTGATCTCAAGAAAAAGCCAAAATTTAATTAAAATAAGCTATTTACGCTTTCATTGTGATATACACGGCGTATCACTTCGCCAAATAAAGAAGCAGCACTTAGCACTTTTATACAAGGTAGCTCCTCTGCTAGAGGGATCGTATCTGTTACCACCAACTCATCCAAAAAGCCTAGTCTTAGCCTATCGTAAGCTGGCCCACTAAGGACTGGATGCGTGCAAAATGCCATAACGCTAGTTGCGCCACGCTCTTTAAAAATTTCAGCTGCTTTTACGATCGTGCCAGCCGTATCGATCATATCATCAACTAAAATCACATCTTTACCATTTACGTCGCCGATTATATTCATCACTTCGCTCTCGTTTGCTTTTTCGCGGCGCTTATCTACGATAACCATGTCAAGATTTAGATTTTTAGCTAAGGCTCTAGCACGAGCAACGCCACCTACATCAGGGCTTGCAACGATTGGATTTGGTAAATTTTTAGCTCTTACGTAGTCATTAAAAATAATACTTCCATAAAGGTTATCAACCGGAATATCAAAAAATCCTTGAATTTGCCCTGCATGAAGATCCATGGTGACGACCCTATCGATACCTGCTGTTTGCATCATGTTTGCCACTAGTTTTGCAGTGATCGGTACTCTAGGAGCTGCTTTTCTATCTTGTCTAGCATAGCCGAAATACGGCACAATCGCTGTTATAGAGCTTGCACTACTGCGTCTTAAAGCGTCAGTTAAAATAAGTAGCTCCATTAAATTTGTATTTGTCGGTGCACATGTTGGCTGAATGACAAAAACATCTTTTCCGCGCACGCTCTCGCCGATTTGCACGCTGATCTCTCCATCGCTAAATCTTTTTATGCTTGCCTCGCTAAGAGGAAGTGAAAGATATTGCGAAATTTTCTTTGAAAGCTCAATATTAGCCGTTCCTGAGAAAATTTTATAGCCTCTCATAATGATAACCCTTTTAGTGATTTTTATGTTGGGATTTTATCAAAACGAGCTTTAATTTAAATTTATTCTTTTTAGGACTATTTTATAGCCCTAGTTTAATTCTTATCACCACAATCAAAAATTTGAGCTTTAATTTTACAAACCTTAAAATTTAAACAAGTATAAAAAATATAAGATAAATAAGAATATTTTTTTATTTATAAACATTATAGGACTACAATCACAACATGTTTAAAGCTTATAGAATTTATGATTTTATCAAAGATGATAGTTTGGATATGAAGGCGGCTTTTGTTGATAGACTCTATCCAAGAGGCATAAGAAAAGAGATATTTTCAAATTTCCTTTGGTTAAAAGATATCACACCAAGCACTGCTTTAAGAGAGTGGTTTCATGAAGATAGAGAAGCCAGATTTGATGAGTTTTGTGAGAAATTTGAGCTCGAGCTTGATAATGAAAAAGCGCAATCTTGCTTTAAAATGCTAAAAAAACTAGAAAAAGAGCATGGCGATATAGCACTTCTAACAGCTAGCAAAGATATAAATCTTTGCCATATCGTTGTGTTATTAAAAATTTTAAATAAGTAGTTTGCCAGCCTATTTTGCAAGAGTGCCAAGTATCTTTTCAAACTGCACACCATACCATGTGCGGCTCTTATCTTTTAGCGTGATTTTAATGCTGCTAAGCACAAAGTTTGCTGCCTTTTTGATGGCATTTTGCATGCTTTCGCCATTTACTAGCGAGCCAAAAAGCACAGAAGCAAATATATCTCCAGTTCCACTCGTGTGAAATGGCAAAAATTCGTGAAAATACTCTACCTTCTCTTTTGTCTTTGTGTCGTAAGCTATGATGCCACATTCATTTTGCTTGTATCTAATGCCCTTTAGCACAATCTTTCTAACTCCAAAGCTAGCTAAGCCTTCAAGCAACTCTAAAATATAATCTTGCTTATAGTCACTGCCTAAAAACGGCATCCCGCACATAAAGCTTGCTTCAGTTATATTTGGCGTGATGACGTGAGCCTTTGTGCAAAGCTCACGCATTTTCATAACAAATTTTTCATCAAATCCATGGTAGAGCTTGCCATTGTCGCCCATGCAAGGATCTACAAGTATTAGTGAAGTAGAGTCATTAAACTCATTAAAAATTTTCTCTATCAGCTCAAGCTGACTAAAGCTACCTAAAAATCCGGTATAAATTCCATCAAATGCGATATTTTCTTTGTGCCATACTCGTGTTATTGCGTCAAATTCATCAGTCAGATCACGAAATGTGAAATTTTTAAAGCCAGTATGAGTCGAAAGTAGCGCAGTAGGCAATATGCACGCCTCAATGCCTTGAGCGCTAATTATTGGAAGTGCAACGGTAAGGGAACATTTACCAACGCACGAGATATCTTGTATTGTAAGGATTCTTTTCATTTATGCTCTTAGTTTGTAAAATTTTACCCCAGCAACATCGGCTAGATAAACCACATCTTGTTGCAAGAGCTTGTTTAAAATTTGCTTTGAGTGCTCTGAGAAATTTTCTTCAACATTTGCGATAGTTTGCGGACGACGCCTTAGCATTTCTAAAATTTCTTCCTCACTAAAGTTATACTTTTGCTCTATTTTGTGAGCTTTAGCTATATTAACCGGTACACCACTTATCTGCTTGGCTAGCTCCTCTAGTTTTTTGGCATCTACACTCTTTACATTATAAGCTGGTGGACGATCTATCGTGCCAATATCCACTCGGTGCGGAGCTATCTCATTTATCGCCACATTAAGTGCTTCAAACTCACTTTTTTTGTCGTTAAATCCAGCCACGACTAAAATTTCAAGCACAAGCTCGCCAGTAAATTCCTTGCGAAATTTAGCCATTGCTTTTATAAGTTCATTTACTTCTATACCACTTTTATTGCGGTCTATCTTTTTAAAAGTGCTTTGCACCGCGCTATCAAGGCTAAATTTCACTATATCAAGCCCATGTAGTGCTTCACAAATTTTTGGGTCACGCACGCCTGAGCCATTACTCAAAATAAGTGTTTTTGCGCCACCTTTTAGCTCATTTACTTTTGCTATCAGCTCTTTTAAGTACGGGTAAAGAGTTGGTTCACCATTTGCTGTAAGCGTGATGACGTCGATGTTTTGATGAGTTTTTAAAGCCTCTTTTAAAGCACTTATGATTTCACTAACACTTGGCGGATTTTCTATCGCATTGACTACTTTAGCGCCACTTAGCTCGCAATAAACACAGTCAAAATTACATGATTTTTGTTTAGGGCTTAGATCTATACCAAGGCTCATGCCAAAACGGCGAGAATTTATCGGTCCAAAGACGATGCAAGGCTTGTTACCTTGCACTTTTTGTCTGTACCTGTTTTATAAAATATTTTGCATTCTCGACTGGCACATCAGGCAAAATTCCATGCCCAAGGTTGAAAATATGTGGCACGCCTTTCATCGTGCTTAAAATTTTATTTATGCCCTCATCTATCGCCTTTTTGCTATAAAGCCTTGTTGGCTCCATATTGCCTTGAAGGACGTATCTTGGGCTAAGTTTTTCTTTTGCTAGCTCGATCGGCGTGCTCCAATCAACGCCAAAAACGTCAAATTTTCCTGAAATTTTATCCAGATAGCCACTTATTCCTTTTGGAAAAACGATGACTGGAATTTCTGGAAATTCAGCCTTAACACTATCAACTATTTTATTAATGTAGTTAAATCCAAACTCAAAATAAGCCTGCTCTTCAAGTGCGGCCGCCCAGCTATCAAAAATTTGCACGGCATTTACGCCTGCTCTTATCTGCTCTTTGACGTAAAGGATGAGAGCTTGCGTCACTTTTTCTAAAATTTGATGTAAAAATTCTGGATTTTGATAGAGCATTTTTTTGCAAACTGCATAAGTTTTACTGCCACCACCCTCGATCATATATGTAGCTATCGTCCAAGGTGCGCCACAAAAGCCAATGAGCGCCTTATCTTTGGCTAAATTTGCTCTTGTAAGTTTGATCGTATCATAGACGTATGCTAGATTTTTAGTCGATTTTTCGATACTAAGTGCGTCAAGTGCGGCTTTATCACGCAAAGGCTCTGTAAAAACTGGGCCCTCACCCTTTTCAAAACGTAGATCCATGCCCATTTCAAGAGGCACAACGAGAATGTCGCTAAATAAAATCGCCGCATCAACGCCAAGAATTTCAACTGGTTGAAGCGTAACTTCGCTAGCCTTTTTGTAGTCTTTGCAAAGAGATAAAAAATCCCCTGCTTGCGCGCGTACTCGCATATACTCTGGCAAATATCTACCGGCTTGGCGCATCATCCAAACAGGCGTATAAGGGGTAGGTTTTTTAAGACAAGCGTCTATAAAAATCATTAAATTTCCTTTAAATTTTTAAAGGTATATTACCTAAAAATAGCTAAAGAAAAGATGTAGGGGAAATTTTAAGCGTAAAAACGCTTAAAATTTTAGTGATCTCCCTTGTGAAGGAAGTAAAGTCCAAGGCAAAGTGCAAGGATAGAAGCCGCAAGATATGCCATCTCAAGCGGAGTTGTGAAGTTTGCGTGAAGCACCCTTTGGAAGAAATTTACGATTAAGACCATGACGATCACTTTGCCAAGCTTGTCTTTTAGCTCATCAAGCGAATGCACTTCAAGCACCTTGCTCTGCTTTGACTGCTTTAGCTGTGTGATCTCTGAGATGAAAAGCTCGTAAATTCCGAAGCTAAATATATAAAGAACAAGCGCCATCAAGTATAGATCGATCGCTCCAACTATCTCGCCAACGACTTCTGAGTGAAAATTTTCAACGTGAAAATCTGCGGCGAAGAAATATCTATAAACCTCTAAAAGCACCTTTCCAACATCATAACTTGCGATAACAAAAAGCACGATCGCACCTAAAAGTCCAAAAATTACTGGAAAAAGTGTAAAGCTGTTGCTTGCAAGCAAAATTTTTTCAAATATCTTACGCAATAAAAATCCTTTTTATTTACTCTTGCATCGCGATCCACTTTTGCGCGATCCTGACAGCATTTGTCGCAGCCCCTACGCGGATCTGATCAGCGCTGCACCAAAGATGAAGCACATTAGGTCTGTAATTATCAACTCTGATCCTACCGACATAAGTCTCATTTGTATCACTTGAAATGATAGGCATTGGATACTCTTTATTTGCTGGATTATCGACTACAACGACGCTTGGAGCTTTGCTTAAAATTTCTCTTGCTGCATCCGCACTTACATCCTTATCAAAGTGGATAGTGATCGCCTCTGAGTGGCTTCTAAGCACTGGCACACGCACACAGGTAGCGCTAACTTCTATATCTTTGTGAAGAATTTTTTGCGTCTCATTGACCATTTTCATCTCTTCTTTTGTGTAGTCATTGTCCAAAAAGACGTCGATGTGAGGGATCACATTTAGTGCTAGGCGGTGTGCAAATACCTTTGGCTCACACTCATCAAGCTTAAACTCAAAGAATTTTTGCATCTGAACAACAAGCTCTTCCATACCCTCTTTGCCAGCACCGCTTGCTGCTTGGTATGTAGAGACATCAACTCTATTGATACTAAAAGCGTCGTTTAGTGGTTTTAAAATTTGCACCATTTGGATAGTCGAGCAGTTTGGATTTGCGATGATGCCGCGGTTTTTCCACATAGCAATGTCGCTTGGATTGCACTCTGGCACAACAAGAGGGATATCTTTATCCATCCTAAAATGGCTGGTGTTATCGATGACTACTGCGCCACTATCAGCTGCAAATTTGGCAAATTTTTCTGAGACTGAGCCACCAGCACTAAAAAATGCGATATCTATCTCGTGCTCGCTAAAAACCTTTTCGGTTAGCTCTTTTACCTTGTAATATTTGCCATTAAATTCGATCTCGCTGCCAGCACTTTTTGCGCTAGCAAGCGGCAAAAGCTCTCCAACTGGAAACTCAACCTCTTCCATCACTCTAAAAAGCTCTTCGCCGACCGCTCCAGTAGCACCAATGACTGCTACGTTAAATTTTCTCATCTGCTCTCCTTATTTTTTTAATTTTCGTAATTTTACTTAAATTTATGGCTATTTTTTGCTTCTGGCTTGTAAAAATAGATCATTTGGCAAAATTTCATCACCCTCGCTTAGTATCGCCGCTCTTTGCACGACTGAAATGAGCTCTCTTATGTTGCCTGGATAGTCGTAGCTCAAAAGCTCTTCTTTTGCCGCTTTTGAGAAATTTTTAGCCTCAAAGCCATACTCTTTGCAGCATTTTTCTAAAGCATCCTGCGCGATAGGTAAAATTTCGTCTTTTCGCTCGCGAAGTGGCGGTATAAAAAGTGGGATCGTGTTTAGGCGATAAAAAAGATCCTCTCTAAATCTGCCCTCTTTCATAGCAAGCTCTAAATTTGCGTTTGTAGCGCAGATGATGCGAACGTCGATCTTTTCGCTCTTTGTAGCGCCAAGTCTTGTTATCTCTCGCTCCTGCAAGGCACGAAGCAATTTTGGCTGTAAATTTATAGGCATCTCGCCGATCTCATCTAAAAATAGCGTTCCGCCATTTGCTAGCTCAAACTGCCCTTTTTTGGTAGTCGCAGCGTCAGTAAATGCACCCTTTTCAAAGCCAAAAAGCTCACTTTCTATCAAATTTTCAGGGATCGCAGCCATATTTAAAGCGACAAATGCCGCATCTTTTCTAGGTGAGTTTGCGTGGATAAATTTAGCAAAGATCTCCTTGCCAACGCCACTTTCACCACTAAGCATTATTGAAGCATCAGTCCTTGCAGCTTTTAGCGCGATATTTAGTGTCGCTTCAAGAGCTTTTGAAGTGGCTAAAAAGCCGTTATTTTCACTTTTTGTTTCTATTTTTTTTATGGTTTTTGGAGTCTTTTGCTTTAGTGTCCGCACCCTTTTTATCGCCTCGTAAAGCGTTGAGACGTCAAATGGCTTTGTTAAAAAGTCCTTCACGCCGAGCCTAACACTCTCGATCGCCTTGTTGAGTGTGGCGTTTCCAGTCATTATGATGACGTCAAATTTGCCGTTTAACTCTTTAATGAACTCAAGTCCGTCCATCTTTGGCATGTTTATGTCGGTGATGATTAGATCAGTGTCGTCGCTTAGCTTTTTTAGAGCTTCAACTGCGCTCTTGTAACTCTTGATGTTTAGCTCTTCATACTCGCCAAGTGCGATCTCAAGCGACTTTCGCATATTGATGTCATCTTCTACTATGACGATATTCATTTGATCTCTTTTTTATTGAAGTGTGCCGATGATAGCGGATTTTGGCTTAAATTCCACCATAAATCTAACTGGCAAAATTTTCAAATTTGAAGCGTTTGAGATCTGCACATTTTTGACATTAAGCTCATTTTTTATCATCACTTTTTTTAAGGCAAAGCAGTCAAAAATTTCATCTTTATGTAAATTTAAAAAGCCAAGGGCTGTGGTATTTTCATCTTTAAAAGCGTCTATCTGGCAAAGAAATTTTGGTTTTGGATTTGGTGTTAAAGTCATCGCCTTTGAAAATGAAATTTCTTCAAAGGCAACTATTTGATTTTTCGTATCGACCTTCGCCCAGAAGATAAATTCTTCCAAGCAAAAGGCAAAATTTAAAAGTATCGTTAGTAAGAAAAGACTTCTCGCCACTTATCTTCGTCTATCTTAAGCTCCATATTTACCTTATAAAGCCCGTCTTTGAAATTTTCATTCACGATCCTTGCGTTTTTGACAAGACCTTGAACCTTTGAAGTGATAGATGAGTCGTTTAGCATCGCGTCTCTTACGGTGTCTTCAGCGTTAATCTTTACGCCATAAAGCTTGCCAGCAAGCTGCGAATAAGCATCCGCCATCGCCGCTCTTTTTGCAAGAGTGACTGATTGAGCGTATGAGAGCGAATTTAGCGGAGCTATGCCCTCGCCTGTGGCTCTAAAAGTGGTCTCTTTTGGAGCACTATCATATATCATCTTCTCTTTTTTCATCACCTCTCTAAGATCGTCTTTATCGACCTTTTGGATGACTACGTTGCGGTTTGATGTGCTAGTTGGCTCGCCCATAAAGCCGTTAAATGAGCAACCACCAAAAATAGCGATCATTAAAGCAAAAGATAAAATTTTAACCTTCATAAACAACCTTTTTTATGCTTTTATTTAAAATTTAATAGCAAAATTTATTCCAAAAGCCCCATATCTTCGTTTGGTGCTTCTTCCTCATCCTCGCCATCATCTGCCTTAGGGCATCTTGCGATACTTACAACATCATCGCCATCGACATTTACGACGATCACACCGCTTGTATTACGTCCTGCTTTTCGGATGGTTTGCATATCAACTCTGATCATCTTGCCGCTTGATGTCAGAGCCATTAGATCTTGCTCTTCATCAACCATCACAACGCCCACAAGATCGCCTGTTCTACTTGTTAGCTTCATGCAGATGACGCCTTTGCCGCCGCGGTTTGTCAAGCGGTACTCATCAGCGGTTGTGCGCTTGCCGATACCTTTTTGAGATATGCTTAAAATTTCTTGATCATTGCTTTCAATTACTGCTGCACCTACGACCTCATCGCCTGGCTCTTTAAATTTAATGCCAGTTACGCCGCGTGCAGTTCTTCCCATTTGGCGAACTTTGCTGATCTTAAATTTAAGACACATACCCTTTTTAGTAACAACAAATAGCATTGTCTCATCGCTTGAGTTTGCATCCTCTTCGGCATTTACATTATCTTCGTCGATCTCGTTTTGAAGCTCTTCAACTTCAAGCACCTCTGTCTCAACGCTTAGCTCATTTTCTGGGTCAGTTACTGGCATATCATCGTATGTTTGAGCGATGAGCGCAGTTACTAGCTCGTCGTTCTCATCAAGACTTATCGCTCTTACACCAACTGAGCGAATGTTTTTAAACTCACTTAAATTTGTGCGTTTTACGATGCCATTTTTAGTAAAGAATGCTAGCGATTTGCTCTCGTCAAAGTCAGTCGTTGGGATGATCGCTTTGATCTTCTCATCAGGCTGCAACTGGATCAAATTTACAACTGCCTTGCCCTTTGCTGTGCGGCTTCCCTCTGGGATCTTATAGACTTTTAGCCAGTATAGCTGTCCGCGGTCAGTCACAAACATAAGCGTATCGTGGGTATTTGAAGTAAAAAAGCTCTCTATAAAGTCATCATCGTATGTCGTGACCGCTACTTTGCCCTTGCCACCGCGTTTTTGCTTCTCATACTGCTTGCTTGGCACACGCTTGATGTAGCCGCGGTGAGTTATGGTTACGACCATATTTTCATTTGGTATGAGATCTTCGATGTCGATATCATCGTAGTCATCAACGATCTCAGTAATTCTTGGTACCTTAAATTTATTTTTGATCTCAAGAAGCTCTTCTTTGATCAAATTTTCAAGCAATGTCTCACTCTTTAAAATTTCATCAAGTCTTGCGATCTCAGCCATAAGCTCGGCTAGCTCGGCCTCTAGTTTTTCTCTCTCTAGGCCTGTAAGCTTGCTTAGACGCATATCAAGGATAGCGTTTGCTTGAAGTTCTGAGAGGTTAAATTTACTCATCAAGCCTTCTCTAGCAACCGCTGTATCAGCACTATTTCTAATAAGCTCGATCACCTCGTCGATATTATCAAGTGCTATCTTTAGACCCTCTAAAATGTGGGCTCTTGCGCGCGCTTTTTCAAGCTCAAATATCGTCCTTCTAATGATAACTGTTTTTCTGTGATTTAAAAATAGCTTAAGTAGCTCGATAAGGTTAAATACCTTTGGCTCTTTGTTATTAATAGCAAGCATAATAACGCCAAAAGTGCTCTCCATCGTGGTTGATTTAAAGAGATTATTTAGCACGATGTCGCTCATAGCGTCGCGTTTTAGCTCAATGACTACGCGGATGCCGTCCTTATCAGACTCATCTCTAACCTCGCTGATGCCCTCTATCTGCTTATCTTTTACAAGCTCAGCGATTTGCTCAATAAGCCTTGCTTTGTTTGTTTGATATGGTAGCTCGTCGATGACGATGACGTCTTTGTTTGGCTTTTTTTCTATGTGAGTTTTGGCTCTTAGTTTGACCCTGCCACGACCTGTGCGGTAGGCTTCTATGATGCCTTTTTTGCCAAAGATGATACCGCCAGTTGGGAAGTCTGGACCTTTTATGAATTCCATCACCTCTTCAAGTGTAGCCTCTTTGTTTTCAAGAAGTAGCAAAAGACCGTCTATTAGCTCATCAAGGCTGTGTGGTGGGATATTTGTCGCCATACCAACCGCAATACCGCTTGAGCCGTTTAGCAATAAATTTGGCACACGGCTTGGAAGTACATCTGGCTCAACCTCTCTATCATCGTAGTTTGGCACGAAATCAACCGTGTCTTTGTCGATATCTTTTAAAAGCTCTTCAGTAAGTATTGTCATTCTAGCTTCTGTATAACGCATCGCAGCTGCGCTGTCGCCATCTATAGAGCCAAAGTTTCCTTGTCCGTCAACTACTGGATAACGCATAGAAAATTTCTGAGCCATACGAACAAGTGCGTCATAAACCGCTGTATCACCATGTGGGTGGTACTTACCGATGACTTCACCGACGATACGAGCTGACTTCATATAGGCACTTCTGCTGCCAACGCCAAGATTATCCATAGCGTATAAAATTCTTCTATGTACTGGCTTTAGTCCGTCTCTAGCGTCAGGCAAAGCACGTCCGACGATGACGCTCATGGAGTAGTCAAGATAGCTAGTTTTTATAGACTCTTCGATATCAACTGATGCGATATCTTGGGTTAATTCAAGTAGATTGTCTTTCATTTTTTTCCTTAAATTTAGCTTGACTGATTTTAGCTTAAAATTAATAAAAACTTGCTAAATAGCAAATCAGCGACTTTGGCAATAGAACTATGAAAATTTTAGTCTAAAATTTTTTCTATCTGCTCTTTTTTAAGAATAAAATCATAGCTAAAAGCATCAACCACGACGCCAGCATAGCTACTCTCTTTTAGCATCGCAAGATACTCTTTTAGACTTATCTCTATGCTTTCTTGCTCGCTGTCATTTCGCCAAAGCTTCATCGCCTCTTTGCTTGTAAATGCCGGAAAATAGCTAAGCTTCTCGCCCTCATCTTCAAGTAGGATAAATTTGATATTTGAGCCCTCCTCCTCATAAACTACGCCACCATCAGGCTTTGCGAGCGCTTGGTTTAAAAGCACCGGAGCAAAAAAGGTAGCTTTTTTTAAAGCCGCTATCAAATTTATCTCATTTTGCTGGCAAGGATCATTTAAAAATTTATCCATCGCTTCTTGCATTTTAGCCCCTAAAAGCCTCGTCTACAGCCTGGCAGATCGTGTGAATAAAAAATATGTGCGACTCTTGTATCCTTGCAGTATCGCTTGAGCTAACGACTAAATTTAGATCACAATCCTCATTCATAGCGCCACCACCTTTGCCGCTAAGTCCAAGCACTGATGCGCCCATTTTCTTGGCACTTTTTATAGCTTCAAGGACGTTTTTGCTGTTGCCACTTGTTGAGATCGCCACGAGCAAGTCACCAGAGCGAGCTAAAGCCTCAAACTGACGTGAAAATACATAGTCAAAGCCGTAGTCGTTACCAATGGCCGTAAGTGCCGAAGTATCAGTGGTTAGCGCGATACCAGGTAGTGGCTGGCGCTCGCTTTTATATCTGCCAGTTAGCTCGGCTGCAAAGTGCTGAGCATCCGCCGCAGAGCCACCATTGCCGCATATTAGCACCTTTTTGCCATTTTTTAGCGTATCAGCTACCATCTGGCAAGCGCGCTCTAGGCTATCAAGTAAATTTACATGCTCGCTAAAGGTCTTTTGGTGAGCCTCGAGTTCATTTTTTATCATTGTTTTTAGCATCTTTTATCCTTTTTATTATCCCTGTTGTGCTTTTGCCCTCGACAAAGTCAATTAGCCTGACCTCTTTTACGATCTCACTGCCAACGACCTCTTTGTCTTTATAATCAGCCCCTTTTACAAGCACGTCAGGCTTTATCTTTGTTATCAAATTTAATGGCGTATCCTCGTCAAATATCACGACATAATCGACAAACCCAAGCCCACTTAGCACGCAGGCTCTATCATCTTGTGAGTTTATAGGTCTTGCCTCGCCTTTTAGCCTCTTAACTGAAGCGTCAGAATTTAGCCCGACAACTAAAAGATCGCCAAGCTCTCTTGCACGGGCTAGGTATTTTACGTGCCCAGCGTGCAAGATATCAAAGCAGCCATTTGTGAAAACGACCTTTTTCTTGCCCTTTTGGCTCAAAATTTCTTCTAGCTCCTCAACGCTTTTAAGCTTGTGCTCGAAATTTGCCCCAAATGAGCTATTTAGCAGCTGCTCGATCTCGCTAAAGCTAGCCGTTGCGCTACCTATCTTAGCCACGACGACGGCTGCTGCAAGGTTTGCTATCTTTATCGCCTCTTTTATATCAGCCCCGTTTGCTAGCATGTAGCCAAGTGTAGCTAGCACCGTATCCCCAGCGCCAGTGACGTCAAAGACCTCTTTTGCTTTGGCGGCAAAGATGTGTAGCCTGTCATCATATAGCGCGATGCCCTCTTCTGAGATCGTGATAATCGAATAGGTCAAATTTAGCTCGTCTTTTAGCTGTTTTATCGCCTTTTCAAGCTCAGCTTTGTCTTTTATCTTTAAATTTGTAGCCTCGCTCGCCTCTTTTTTATTTGGCGTTAGAAGAGTTGCGTTTTTGTATTTTGAGTAGTCAATACCTTTTGGATCGATAAGTACTGGGATCTTTAGCTTCACGCACTCGTTTATTATCTCTTGGCAGACCTTTTCGCTAAGCACGCCTTTGCCGTAGTCACTTAGCAAGACAGCCTTAAAATTTGCAAGATTTTCTTTGACTTTTAAGACGAGCTCATCTTCTAAATTTATCTTGACAACACTCTCTTTATCGATCCTGACAACTTGCTGGTGAGATGCCATGATGCGGCTTTTTATCGAGCTTTCACGCCCTTTTTCGGTGAGGATCAGCTCATCTTTTACATTTATCTCAGCAAGCTTCTCTTTTATCTTTTTGCCAGCCTCATCATCGCCTAAGACGCTAGCCACACTCACATTTGCGCCAAGGGAAAGCAAATTTCTTACCACGTTGCCAGCGCCACCAAGCGTGTAGGTTTCGTTATTTATCTTTACCACCTGCACCGGTGCTTCAGGTGAGATGCGGTCGCAGCTGCCCCAGATATAGTGATCCAGCATGAGATCACCAACGACTAAAATTTTAACTCTCTTAGCCATTTAGCTCTTCCTTATAAATTCTCTTTATCTCTGGCAAGTAGTCTTTTATCGCCTCTTCTAAGCTCCAAGTCGCGCTAAAGCCAAATGCCTCGCGAGCTGGGGCCACGTCGGCCTCTGTGTGAAACTGATATGAGCCGATAAATGGGTTTTTGATGTATTCGTTGCCTAAATTTACGCCGATCTCATGCTGCAAGATGTCAGCGATATCTTGAAAGCTCCTTGCTTTGCCAGTAGCTGCGTTATAGACGCCACTTGGCGCGTCAAGTGCTTTTATATTTGCATCAATGATATCTTTTATGTAAACAAAGTCACGTTTGATCTGGTCGCTGCCTTCAAAGAGTCTTGGAGTCTTGCCAGCTAAAATTTGTAAGCCAAACTGAAGTACCATCGAAGCGGTTTTATTTTTGAAAAACTCACCCTTGCCAAAGACGTTAAAATACCTCAGCCCAACCACGCTCACGCCACGCTTTGCGTAAATTTTATTGATATTATCCATGCTTAGTTTGCTAAAGCCATAAACGTTATTTGGCGCTTCGCATTCACCAACGGTTTGTGGGCTCTTTGCGTTGCCATAAGTGGCGCCTGAGCTAGCGTAAATCATCTTTGCGCCCAAACTCTCGCAGATATCAAGCAAATTTACAAAGGCGTTTACATTTGTTTTTATTAGCTCGTCTTGCTCTTTTACGGTCGTATCTGAGATCGCTGCCTCGTGGTAGATGACGTCTGGGCGAAAGCTCTTTATCTTTTCAAGCGTGCTAGAATCGTTGATGTCGCCGGCGTAAATTTCACCCTTAAAGCCTAGTAAATTTTTAAAATGACCAAAGCTTTTTAGGTTGCCGTTGCTAAATGTCTCGTCGTTTCTAAATTTATCCACGACAAGCACGTGAGCATCTTTAAAATTTTCGTCAAAATAATGCGCCAAGGCTGAGCCGATAAAGCCAGCGCCACCAGTTATAACTATCTTTTTTCCATTTAAATTCATAGTGATTTTTCCTTTTTTAGCTTATTTAAAACATCTTTTACATTTTTAAAATTTATCCCATCAAGCAAGAAATTTCTACCAACCCCTGCCCTTTTGCCAGCCTCAACGTCGCTTGACTTATCGCCTATCATGAGCGAGTTTTTAATATCTATATTAAACTCTTTGCAAGCATCAAGTATCATCTTTGGATTTGGTTTTCTACAAGCGCAATCCATCTCTGGGGCATGTGGGCAAAAGTAGATTTTGGTGATAAAAATTTGCTCTTTTTTGAAAATTTCTAGCATAAATTTAGTTAGAGTCTCAAACTGCTCCTGCGTGTAGTAGCCTCTTCCGATACCTGATTGATTTGTCACGACAAAGAGCTTGTAGCCAGCCTTGGCAAATTCTCTTAACGCATCAAAAATGCCATCGATAAATTTAAAATCTTTTATCTCGTAAACATATCCAGCATCTTCGTTTATTACGCCGTCTCGATCTAGAAAAAGTGCTTTAATAGGCTCATTTTTATTCATTTGGTGATTATAGCCAAAATATTTTAACTAGCTTCTTGCGAATTTACCTTTTTGTACTATAATGCATAAACTTTTTTACAAAGGATGAAAAATGAAAAAATTACTAATTGTTTCTAGCGTTGCGGCTCTACTTTCAACTGCTGCCTTTGCTGCAGATGGTGCTGCTATCTACAAAAAATGCATCGCCTGTCATGGTGCAAAAGCTGAAAAAATGTTTAATAATAAAGTTCCAGCTTTAACATCTCTTGATGCAGCAGCTATCGAAGAGGCACTAAAGGGTTATAAAACAGGAGCAAATAAATTTGGTCTTGGCGCTATGATGAAACCAATCGCTACTCCAATGAGCGACGAAGATGTAAAAGCAGTAGCTGAATACATCCAAACTTTAAAATAATAATTAGGGGCATTCGCCCCTCCTGCATTTTTAAATTTATACTAATAATCCATAAAACATATAGTAGATGGGAATTTCTCTTTTTATATTTAAAAGTTATGAAACCTATTTTTACTAATCTTTCTTTTTACATATTAAAACAAAACTATTCTAGTCTTCAAAGCCATAAAACAACGCTTAGAGATAGCTAAAGGCTCGCAAACTCTTTACTGAAACAAAAGACGACCAAGTGCTTCGTATGGCTTACTACTGGGTATCTCGAGGGGCTTATGATAACTGCAAAGACCTACCCTTAAACAAGTGCCCCATAACTCATCTAAACCACGATACAGCAAATAGTATGTGGTGGGCTGTAAGAAACCATCTAGGATATAAGGGAGAAAACAACACTCACGGACTATACGTATTACGCCATACAGTGGCTTCTAGGTTAGTGAGTTTAAAGGGATTTAATGCTCATAAACTGATGGCTTTTATGGGTCATACAGATATCAAAAGTAGCCTACACTACGTTCATCTCAATGTTGATGATATACGTGACGGTATGGGAGTTGGCGTTTAGTTTTTAGATGATAAAGATATGAGGCATTTGGTTGCGGAGGACGGATTTGAACCGCCGACCTTCGGGTTATGAGCGTTAAGGACTTATTTTATGTTATAATGTTTGCAAAGGATAGTTATGGAAAATAAGAATTTATGGGAGTTTTTAAAAATTAAACTCGATTTCTTAAAGCCTTTTCTTACCACGCTTTTACTTTTAGATGCTGGTTTAATAGGTTTTATCTTTCTTAATTTTGATAAAAATGGGTTTATTTTAAATTTTTGCTCTACCATTGCAATCTTTTTGGTAAGTATTTTATTTTGTTATCTTTTAAAAGCATGTTTAGACGTATTAAAAGAAATGAAAGGATTATTATAATGTCAATATTTGGTTTATTCTTAATAGTTGTTTTTGCTGTTTTAGTAACTTGGGCTGGTGTAAAAATATCTAAGGTTTGATCTTGAAAGAAGAATTTACAAAATTTAATCTAGAAGACTATTTAACAACCGATAAACTTAGAAAAGAATATTTAAATCAAGTTTTGGTTTATGGCGATATCGAAGAATTTAAAAGGGCTTTGTTTTATATAGCAAAGTCAAAACCTAGATTTGAAAGCATATTTAAGGTTGTAAATGCTCTTGATATTAAACTTGTTTATGCTTAAAAAATAACTACTTATTTTTCATTATTATTTCTATTTTCTTTTTCTGTTGTATTGGCTGTGGTTTTGGTTTTTCTAAGTATCTGCATAAAACTATATTATCATTCGTTTGATACATCTTTGCCAGGTAGCAATTATTATTTATCTGATCTATTATTTTAAATCTTTTTTCTGAAAATTTTTGGCTTTTAAATTTGTCGCTTCTACTATATGTGATTATCGTATCATTTAATCCGCTTTCCCAAAGATAACTTGAAAAATTTTCATTTTCCACATATAAACTTCCGTCAAATTTAAAATCTACTATAACGTCGTTTCTCATTTTTCCCATTAATAAAATTTTGTTTTTTTCCGGTGTAGTTATTTGCCATTTTCCTAATATATTTGGCTGCCTAAATGTATCGAGT
>NZ_CABPTY010000002.1:356563-407540 GCF_902460415.1 Campylobacter concisus | reverse complement strand
CTGTAACTATCTTTTCACCTTGGTATACAATATCTCCTACACTTAATTGTCTTACCTCTCCTGTTAAGTCATTAAGTGCTCTTGCTATTCCTCCATTTACGCTTTTAACTACTCCGGCTTCTTTAGCCATCATGTTCTCCTTATTGTTTATAGTATTTGAAATTTTGAATGAATTATATAAATTTTAGAAGGACTTGTCTATTGTACTGGGGTACAATGTTGAAAAATTTGTATGGCTAGCTTTTATCTCAGCCCTCTAAAATTTAGCCTTTGCCTTTAGAATTCTTAGCATTAGTTTTAGTAGAAATTGATTTTATTTAAAAATTTAAAGACCTACCAAAATACAAAGTAAGTCTTTAAATATGATCTTATAAAGCCTTTATATCTCCGCCGATAACTCTTAGCCCTCTACTATCAAATATCGCCTTTACGCCAGCTACTTCTATCACGACGCTTGATCCTTCTATCGTTACTTTTGTGCTACCTACTTGATGGATTACCTTATCTTTAGCATTTACCTCATAAGTTGTCTCTATATTGCTAAATTTTGAATTAGCAATCTCAGTGTGCTGGGCAGCTGTTTTTGTTGTGAAATTTGACTTAGCATTTATATCAATGTAGCTATTTGCCTGAAGCACGATATGCTCGTTACTAAATTCATTTATACCTTTTTGTGAATTTAGTTTATAGCCACCATCTATGTTCTGCTCTTTTGTGCCTTTTACCTCTTTCATCTCATCGTTATGTATGGTCGTATTAAGATTTGATTTTACTTCTACAAATTTATCATGTCCCACAAATTCATGACTATCTTGACCTACTCTTGTATTGTTGTCAACAGCTACATTTAGCGTATTTGAGACGCCCACTACTGTATCTTTTGAAAGTCCAACTGTTGTTAGATACTCGCCTCCGACATTTACATTTTTTGCTAGATCTATCGTCTGAATGTGGGCTTTTTTTACTCGTTCGGTATAACTTCCATGCACCTGTGAGCTTTTGTCATTTAGTATTGTTTGAGAAAAGTCGTTATTTACAAGCTCGTCATAGTCCTTTTCTGCTTTTACATAAATTTGCTCTTTATTTTTTAAATTTGATAAAGTGATCTCGTTTATACCAGTCTCATTTGCACCAATTGTTTTTGAGCTAAGAGATGTTTGGTGATAGTTACTATCCACATTTACAAGTGGCGTATTTGAGGCATTATATAGGCTACCACTTACCACTGGGTTGTCTATATCGTTTTGTAAAAAAGAGATGATAACCTCATCGCCGATCCTTGGTATGGCAAAAAATCCTGAGCTATTGCTAGCAATAGGCGTTATCACTCTTAGATAAGCACTCTTGTGATAGCTTGCGTTGATAGCGTCGTCTTTATCGATTATCTCTTGCGTACTAAAAGCATTTAACCTAACCTTTACCCTACCATAGCTATCAGTATGGATCGTGTTATTTTGGCTGTTTAGTCCATCTTGACCGACTACAAGACCTAGCGTGATATCTGGTGCTTTTGGCTTTTGCTTGTAGCTTGGGACAAATTTCACACTACTTGGAATGATGCTTATCTCGTTTGTGTATGAGCTTATAAATTTTTTATCTTTAAATGGGACATTATCGCCCAAATTTAAGGTATTTTCTAAAACGCTCTCATCAATATAAGTATGCTTTAAAGCTATTATTTTAAACTCATATTCACCTTTGCTAGCATCAATAGCTACCGAGATATTGTCATTTAAATTTAGCGCAAATACATTTGAGCTAGCGGTAAATTCTTTTAAAAGCATATCGCTTCTTAGTTTCTTAAGGTAGGTGCTAACTTCAAGCAAGCTAGTATCACTAAATGAATACTCATCTAAATTTATATGCTTATCATAGATATTTACCTGCTCGTCAAATATCTTTTCATTTTTACTCTCTAGCACATTTGGATAAGCTGTATTTTGAAAAGAGTGCGTAAAGCTATTTGCTTTTAGCGTCTCGCTCTTTGTTATTTTATTTATGTGTTCGGTTGCTAGATTATTATTCAAATTTACATTAAAACTTACTTTTGTAGCTTCCTTGGCATTACCTGTATCATTTGAAGTAAAATTTTCATTTTGATTGCTATAAGCTAATATAAATGTATCATGAAAGTAAATTTTTTCATTATCTTCGTAAAAATATATGCCACTATCATGGCAAAGTCTTGTTATGAAAGCTAGATCACTCTCATTGTACTGGGCTATAAATTCTCTCTTGTTGTAGTTATTTTTGATATTTGAGAAGTCCAGCTCTTTGGTTAGCCTTTGCTTATTAAAAGCCAAAATATCTTTTACTACTTCTAAAATGCTCTGGTCTGTATAAATTCTATTTGCCCTATTTATGCTTAGTCTATATAGTGGCGAAGTTAGCTTGAATTTAAAGAAGTATTTTTTATCTATATTTGTACTAGTCTCATCATCTACGCCAAGATACTCCACGTCACTTACGATACCGTTAAAGTACATAGTATCGCTTGTGTTGTTGCCAGGAATTATACTTTTGTTAGTTGATGATGGCTTTTTGATGCTTAGCTTTATACTTTTGTCTAGATACTTATATATACCAGCCTGGCCTTTGTCGTTGTATATGCTATCTAAATTTTCATAGAGCGGATTTTTAACCAAATTTATGTAGGCGAAGCACTCTATGCTAAATATACTTTCTAAATTTTCATAAATATCTGCACGTGTAACGATAAATTTATCGTTTGACTCGTTTGCTATCTGAAGAGTTGAGAAAGTATCGTTAGATACGCCGTAGTCCACAAAGCCATCTGTTGCAACTGAGTTACCGGATGCTAGCATGACAGGCTTAGTCAGTGATGATGTTGGCGATGTTAAATTTTTGTCCATTTGTTGCTCTTTCAATCTTTTTTTCGTTTTCTTCTTCTTGTTGTAATGCCTTTTCAAACATTTCAATATCGGTGTCGGTGAGATTACGCATAGTTTTTACACTTTCTTCTATTCCACCTCTTTTTGCTTCTTTGTATTCATTGTAAATTTTTTCTTTTTGGTTATCTATTCCAGTTTTTGCTACTTCAGCAACTGCTTCACATGTTTTGCAACCCAATACACCAAAAGTCTTACCAGTGCCATCAATGACTTCACTAAATTTTGTAAATGTATCTTGCTTTTCGTAATTCTTTATTTCTGAATTATTACTTTTTACATCTAGCTTTTTTTTATTCACGTTAAAGAAATCCACTATTTATTTCCGCCATTTAATAATTTCTCTAAATCTTTTTCATCATTTATAATTTTCAAAATAACCTTTAAAACCTCATAGTCTTTTGGGTCTTGTCCGTGCAATAAAAGCTTTTTAATTAGCCTAAATTTATCGTCTTTAAATTCTTTATATTTTTGAGTTTTTATAAATTTAAGTAGCTCAGGGCTAGCTTTTTTATTGTCTATACCGACACCATTTTCCCTAAAGAAAAATGCAAAGCTCATGCCTATGGACGTTGCTAAACTAGCATTAGCTGATGTTCCTTTTAACAAAAGAGTATCAAAAGTTTTTGTTTTATTTGCATCGTAAGCAAATTCCAATAAATTCGATCTAATCGTTAAATTATTTAATTTTACGCTAGCATTAGCATCGCATCCGAGATCATCTATGTAGTATTTTATATACTTAGCTGTTTCAGTGTCACTTAAATTTTTATTAAAAATGAGCCCAAACATATCCGTGCAGTTTGCTTCGTGTGAATACAAAGATGTTATGAGAAATATAATTATTGCCAATTGCTTCATTGCGCTAATTCCTTTTGAGTTCTATTCTTTAATAAATTATCTAGATCTTTTTCATCTCCTACTATCTTTAATACAATTCTCAAATAACCATAATAATAAGGATCTTGCCCATGATCTAATAGTTTTTTGATTAATTTAAATTTTTCCTCTTTGAATTCTTTATATTTTGGTGTTTTTATAAATTCTAATAGCTCAGGGCTTGCTTTTTTGTCTTTTATGCCATCGTTATTTTCTCTAAAAAAGACTAGGAATTCTGTTGCTATAATTGCAGTTAGCCATTTATCTGGCGTAATATCTTTATTCAAAAGTAAGTCGAACGTTTTAGTCTTATTATTTTCATAAGCAGCATCTAGTAAATTGGAGCCATCATTAGCGAAACTTGGGACTATATTAGCATCACACCCAAGCTCATCTATGTAATATTCTATACATTTAGCAGTATTTTCATCGGTCGTATTTTTATCAAAGATCACAGTAAACATATTTAAACAATTTGCTTCGTGTGAATATAAAGATGTTATGAGAAATATGACTATAACTAGGTGTTTCATATCGCATTTCACATATCATGTTAATTTAAAAGATAAAGATAAAAAGGGCTCATCTGTGTCCTTCTAGCTAGAAGATGATTTTATTAACCCTAGGGGTAAACCCTAGGTTGGTTTTAAGCTTTTTTAGTAGCTTCTCTCCAGTCATCGCTTCCGCTTGTGCCTGCAGCTACGTGTTCCCAAACTATCTTTCTATAGTTCATTGAAACTTTGAAAAGCTCTGTTTTGTCGCTGTTTAGCTTGTCTTGAGCATTTGGACTTACTAGAGTAATATCTGTTATAGTTGCATCTTCTAGTTTTGTAGTGAAGAAATGCTCCGCACCACCACTAGTTGATGTTCTATACCAATAGATCTCAACCTCTGGAAGTCTTTCACCTTGTGTTAAAGCATTGTAAAGAAGTGGAACAGCTTTATTTAGTGATGTAGTAAAACTAAATGGCTTATGGACTCTTTGGCCTGATGGTTGGCCACTTTGTGGATCAGTTGGAACTGTTACTATATGAGAAACCTCTTGAGCCATGATCTCATCTTCGTGACCTGACTGATAGCGATTACCTATACTAGCTTCTGTTGAAGCACCACTTGAAATAAGTCCTTGTGTAGAACCTTTCACTTTAATATACACTGGTTGTGACATATTTACTCCTATTAAAAAGTTTGGATTATTCTATCTTTTATTTACTTTCTGTTTTATTAAAAACATTACTTTTTTAACATATAGCTTTGAAGAGCTTTATGCAATAGATAATTAAACGCTTCCTTATCTTCCTTAGTGCTTTTTAGTACGGCTCCTGAAAGATATTTAAAAAATGAGTTATTCTCGACTATATCATACATTTGGCTATATAGCTCTTTGCATATAAGCTTAACCAAAACAGTATTTATTAGTTCTGTCGAGTCACTAAGAGGAAGAGTTTTCATGATTGTTTCCATATCTTTTGTATTTAAAGTCCTAGTCTGCTCACTTATAGGGCTCATATTTGGTTGCAATTTTATACTCTCAACTATCTTTGTCAAAAGCTCATCCATGCTTTTTGCAGTTAGCATATTTTGATTATTTGCATTTTCTTCTTCATCAAAATTTTGAGCTATCTCATTTAAATTTAAAACTGCATCGTGCGCATTTTCATTTAAAGTGATATCTTTTTTATCATTTATCAATGAGTTTATCTTTGGCTCTTCTTTAAAATCAACATTTGAAATTTTACCAACTGGCTCAAAACGTTTATCATCAAGCTTATCAAAATTTTTCGTATTTTCTATTATCTTATGGGCTTTTCCTATATATTCATCAATCCTAGAAGGGTCTATAAATATAAATTTTAACTCCCCTATCCTAAAGACATCACCCAAATTTATGACGCTCTCATAGTCATCTGGAAGCTTTGAATATGAATCACTATAAAAAATTTCACAATCTTTATAGCCACAAATTGTGAAAACCCCCTCTTCAAATCCAACATGAGCGTGTTTGGGTGCGATTGAATCGCTCATATCATTACAAGAAAATTTTGTAGTGTCTAATGAGCCTATATCACCGCCATTTTCATCAAAAATGATAAATTGAGCTGAAAAGCTTGACGCTTTATCGTAATTTTGTATAACTGCTGCTATTTGTTGCATATTTTATCCTTAATAAAGCATCTTCTTTGGTAAATTTATCGTTGGTATGATATCCATAAGCTCTAAAAGCTCTCCTCCATTTGGTGTTACTTCAAAGCCAAAATACGAATCTCTTCTACCATCAAAATTAAGCGTACTAACGCCAACGCTACTAAAATTTGAAGCCTTTAATATCTTATACCAGCCCCATTCTCCATCAAAACTTAGCTCTTTTCTCTCACTTCCAGTGCTTGAAACTGCATTGAATTTAAACTGTGTTGATATATCAAAATTTTTACTTGAAACTATCAAATTTGAGGCGATTGTATGATCATAAGTCAAAGAGTTATTAGAATAACTAATATTTATATGACTAAAATTTGCCGATAAGTCGACAGCTTTTAAATTATAATTTAATTTTAGCTCATCATTTGAATCAAGCATTAAATTTGAAATTCTGTCTATATAGGCAATATTTTTAAGGAAATCCCTACTAAATCTTAGCTCTTTTGCATATTTTGGTCTTATTTTATAACCATCAGCGGTTTTACTTAAGATTTGTTTTAGATATCTATCATAAAAGCTATTCCAAGTTCCGTTTTTGCCAAAGAATCTTTTAAATTCTTCTATGCTAACAGCCTTTGGAGATTGTTCATTAAATGGATAAAATGGCTTGATAAGACTTTCAAAATCATCAAAAACATCATCTCTATATGCTGTTGATAAAAGCGCCGAAGCACCATTTTCTACTTGTTTCCATGCAAGTGTCGATAACTTTTGATAATATTCATTTAACTCATCTGGAAGCTTCTTAGCATCATTATTTAAGACAATGAATGGGTCGTTTTCGTTTTTTATGCCATTTATGGCATAAACTATTTTATCATCGTTACTTTGAAGCATTTCGAAGTTATAGTCACTAACTTTTTTATAAACGCTTGTTACATCATTGCTTATAATATCTAGCAAGTCATTAGAATTTAACGCATGATAGTTAGTAAATTTAGCACTAAAATCACTGAAAACACGCTTTATCTCACTTGAAGCAAATCCTAGAGAGTAGATATATTTTAGTAAATTCTCATCATTTAAATTTGTATTTTGATTAGTTAATTTTATTAAAGAATTTAAAGGATTTTCTCTCTTTGACAAGATGTCGAGCTCTTCTATGACCTCTTTTTTTGTGGTAAATTCATTTGGTTCTATTTCTCTTAAAATTTGGCTCCACTTATCAGCATAGTTTTGCAAATAAAGCTCTATTACAGCAATGCTTAGCTCTTTCTTATCATTTGAGCTAATATCTTTTAAAGAAGAATTTGTCTCCATTAGCCAAGATTCTATTCCAGCTGTTTGATCTATGTTTGAGCTAAGCTTTGATAAGAAATCTCTTAAATTTTCTTTTGTATAAATTTTATTAAATGGCTTAAATGCTTCTTTCTCTTGGACTACTGTGTATAAATTTTCAATATCTTTTTTAATATCATAAAAAGATTTATCGTCTTTAAATGATATGAACTCAAGTATATAGTAGAGTCTTTGTGCTCTTTGAACAGGTGATAGTCTCGTATTTGCTATACTTTGAGCAACTGTGTCCGCAGTTATGTTTAAATTTTCTGCCTTTAAAATAGCCTCAATATGAGCTAAGAATTCATCTTTTGCAACGCCATATTTTTCAAATTTATCCCAGTTTGTGCTAATCCAAATTTTAAATAAATCCACATTTGTGTAGTCTTTGTCAAAGAGTGAATCATACATATAAAATGCTTTTATTAGCTTATCTGGATCGCTTTCATTTTTTAGTATATTTTCCATTTCAGTTAAAACTGTATTTTTGAAAAAATCAGCATTTAAATCATAGTAAAGCGCTTTAACTGGAGTAAAGCCTTTATACGAAGTATCTAGTGTTATATACTCAAATTTAGTATCACCGCTGAAGATTCTTGGATAGTCATTTAGACTTTGTTTTAGTAAATTTAGAAGCTCAATCTTTTGTGTCGGAGAGAGATCCTTGTATTTTTTACCATCAAGGTATGAAGAAATTTTATTTGCATTATTTATAGCATTTTGCTCTTTTATATTTTTAGTATCTAAAATAAAACTAGAACCCAAATATACTCCAGCACAAAGTATGGCTACTAAAACAAAATTTGCAAATTTTGTAAATCTATTTTGAGCACCAAATTTATTTAAGTTAGCTTTAAAAGCTATCTCTTTTAAAAATGATTTTACAAAATAGCTTTGTTTACTATAGTTATTTACCGCTCTTAAAAGTGGTTTTTTGATGTTATATCTATCGCAAATAGTGTTTGTAAGGTAGTTTATAGGTATATTTTCTTGATAAGCACTGACGAAATAAATTCCATTTATGGTTGAGCTATTTTTAAGTGCATTTTGAGAGCTTAGCTTTGTTACAAAATCTTTCACTAAAGCAAAAAAATTATCAAGTTGTTTTAAAAATAGATATGAACGTTTTTTATCTTCCAATAAATGCGAAATCGAGTTCTTACTCATGAGATGTTTAAATAGTGACTCGCTTAGGTTTTTTAGTTCAGTTTCTAGTGATTGTTTTGAGAAATTTGGATCTAAGTTTATTCCTAGAGCTTTATTTGCCACATCTTCATTGAAAAGCCTAAAATAATCTCCCATGCCATCTATTAAGTCAAGTTTGCTAAAAACAATATAAATAGGGAATTTAATATTTAGATGTTTCTCACAATCATTAACCCTTTTTATCATATATCTAATTAATTCATCAAAATATTCTTGCGTGCCTTCAAGGAATTTTTTAGTATCTATGATTAAAACCGCACCACTTAATCTAGCGTTAAAATCATTTCGTTTTAAAAAGTGTAAAAATTCACTCCAGATACTTTTTTTAAGCAAGTAATCCCTATTTTTATCTACATCATCTTCAGGAAGCTCTTCAGTAGCTGTTGGCTGATACAAGCTCTCTTGTGCAAAATGTATACCCTCAGTATCTAAAAGTGCACCAAATTTTGATATGTAAAGATTAAAGTTTGTTGTACTTTTGTGTATTTTTTTATAAGTATCTAAACTATCAGATAGTGGAAATTCGATATTTGAGTAGTTTATAAATGCGCTCTTTCCAGCACCTTCATTACCCATTATCATTATTAAAGGTAATTTTTTAAAATTTATATCTTTTTTCCATGTTGTTTTGGCATCTTTCAAAGAAAGTATAAAATTTCTTTTTGCCTTACCAAAACTATCCATAGACTCTTTTTTTATCTCTTTTAGCTTATTGTTTTTTTCATCTTTTTGAGATGCTAAATAGTGCATTAGTGGCTTGATTAAAACAAAAAATAAAATAACTGCCCAAAATGCAATTAATATAGTGACTCTTGAACTTATACTAGCAAAGCTATATACATCGTTAAAAGCTATAAGTGGAGCGTAAAGCCAAAATAAGACGCTTAGTGCAATAGAAGCTACCAAAATTGTACTGTGTTTGAATCTAAAAAAGACAAAAAATCTTCTTAGGTAATCGATAAATGCCATTGATGCACATCCTTTTACAAATAAATATATTTCTTTAATGTAATAATAACAAATATTTTAGATTTTATATCTAAAAATTTAAGAGCAAATCCTAAATTTTATAAAATTTGACATATTTTTATTACTTTTAAGCCTTGCACCAAGGCCTATTTTACTATAACTTTCATCTATCCCAAGCTTTAATTGCATCTTTGGAGAATAGTTTATTTTTATGTATAAATCGGCAACAAATTCATTGTTCGTAAAAAAGATAAGAGTATCTTGAAGCTCTTTAAACTTTCTTCTTTTTGGGAAAAAATCAATAGCTTCTTCATAATCTATGCCATTTATATAAACTGCTATCTTAGTTTGTTTCTCAAAAAGCTTTTTACCAAGTATAAAATTTCTACCCAAAGCCCTATTTTTGATGCCAAGCGAATTTAAATTTGAAGGTGCTATGAAAATTTGATTTGGTAGATTTTCTAGCAAAAATAGTTTATTTTTTAAATTAAAATGACGCTGCAAGGCAAACTCAATCTCTCTTTTAGGTCTTCTTTGACTAATAATAAGCGGAGAAAATGGTAAGAATTTTTTTGCTAATTTTTTATTGCTTATGTTTAATATATCTAATAAAATCTTTGAAATTTTATCATTAAGCTCTTTTTCAAAGGATCTTGCATAATTTTTTAGACTAATGCTATCAAAGAAAAGCCAAAGCAAGTAATTATCAAAAAAGTCAAAAAATTTCTCGAAATTATTATCGTTACTCTTTGAGATCTTTTCTAAAATATAGCTTGTAAGATGCGAGCCACTTCCCAAAAGACCCATAAAATTTACGACGATTTTTACTGCATCCTCTTTATTTAAGCTCTCAAGCTCATTAATCGGATAAGCAAAACTTGGACTATTTTTTAAAAAAATATCTCTTCTATCGTGGTGCTTTAGGCAGTTCTTTACTAATTTAAAAAAAGAAGCTTGATTTAGTTCTTTGTTCATATTAATTTTTTTGTACCACCTAAAAAGTCATAATTAAGCAAAATTTTACTCTTTATACACTTTATTTTAAGCTCGCAAAATGAATTGATTGAGGCAAATTTTGATAAAAATTTAGCCAAATTTATACCTAAAACATAGACATTTCCGATACTCTCAAATTCACTTTCATCTATATAGAATATGCAGAGCAACCCTCTTTTTGCAAAGCCTTGATCAACTCTATAAATTTGCTTTGTTTTTATATCATAAAGCGAGTTGGCAAATTTTTTAAAAAACTCATCATCTGGTGCGCTAAATGTATTAAGAAGTGCTAAAAAAGAGCCCTTCTCTAGTATACTTTGATAGCTAAAAGATAAGATACTAACTAGTTTCCAAAGAAGATTTCCATCTATTTTTACTCGCTTTACACTAGTTGGAATAGTTAAATTTTTAGTTGTTACACCTTGGTGGGATAACACTCTATCTATCTCACCAAGCTTTAGATTGCAAGGTAAATCACCATTGCAGCAAAACGCATCTATGCTGATGGTTTGATCTTTAGAGTCACTTTTAAAAAAAGAAATTTCTTTATAAGAGTTTAGTTTTATATCTGTTTTATTGCTGACAAAATAATAATCTTTTGCTCGCTCATCATTTAAAAATTCGAATCTCTCAAAACTTTTATAGTTTTTTAATATCCTTTTTTCATTATTACTGCTGTGGGCGACCACCTTACTGATTGAAACGATTTCATAAGCATCGATATTTGAGCGATCTAGAAAAATTCTATATTCGCTTCGCCTATTGTTATTCAAAATAGGCTCGGCACTCATTGCAAATAAATTTATTGCAGGCGTAGCAAAAAGAGAAAAATACTCTAGCCTTGGCACATATCCACTTGGCATATCTTTTGAAAATATAAATTTAATATTAAAGCTTTTTGCGGAAAAATTTTTAAGAAAGCCAAGTCCATTTAATCGCATAAAATTTAACTTTGAAGGAAAAAATGATAGCTCTTTTAAAAGCTCAAATGCTTCAAATCCAAACTCATCACTCTTTATCAAACGCTCATCAAACTCATCTAAACTAAGTTTATCAGGGCTTAACTTTATCTCTTGATCGCTATCTTCAAAACTTATTGTAATAAATTTCAAGTAATTTTTTAGCCACATTAGGAGCGTAGAAGAGAAGTAAACATTATTTCCAAGATATAAATTTAAAAAATCTATATCAAGTTCTTTTGTGCTAAGCTCGTCCTTTGTAACGCTTATATTTAAATTTAGAAGATAATCACTCTTGTTGTTTGTCATAAAAGCTTTTGTTATCTTTAAGGGAAGTAAATTTATGTCAAAGATCGTTTGAAATTTGCACGTTATGCCATTGATCTGCTTTGACTCGACTATACTTCCTTTTGGTATAAATTCTCTCACCCCAGAGAAGTCATCTCTTAAGGTAAATTCTTGCATACAAGCTGATGGAAAAGGATTTGTATAGCTTGGCATTAAGATATTTACTAAAGACTCAGCGATTAGTGGGATATTTTCATCTAGTTCTTGCCTAATCCTAGATGTCAAAATAGCCATATTTTCTATTATACTCTCGACATCAGGATCTTTGCTTTTAGTATCTAAAAAGGGTGCTACTTTTGGAAAATTTTTAATAAAAAGAGCTCTTGTTTCATCAAGATACGCCATCTCTTTTTGAAAATAAGCTAGATTATTTTCATTATAGTCCATTATAAAATCTCACAATATCTATTGTTTTTAAAGATAACCTTTAGCAAATATTCTTTGAAATTATCGTTTTTATGCTTGTAGTTTATATTAAAGATGATACGCCAAGGCTTTAGTGAGTCATCATATCCGATAGATGTTACTTCTATTCTATTCTCATTTGAGCTGATTAATTCATATATTGCCATACCAAGTTTATGACCAAGCTCGTTTATCTCAACACCCATCGACCAAAGATCAATAATACTATCATTTAATCGGCCGTAGTTACCAAGTCTAGAGTTTAAGATAGTATCAATGTGATCTTTTATGTCGCTGTCTAGATCTTTAAAATATGGACGTAGCTTTGATTCATCACTAAATTCATACAAAATTTTATCTATCAGCGACATAGCAAGCTTACTCTTTGTCTAGTTTTCCGACCAAAGAAAGCTCGAAATTTGCTCCCATAAATTTAAAGTGAGGTCTAGCTAGAAGCTCTATTTTATACCAACCAGGCTCGCCGGCTATATCACTGACGATTACTTTTGCGCTTCTAAATGGTCTTCTACTTCTAACATCTGCTGGTGGATTTTCCTGATCTGAGATGTATTGTCTTAGCCATTCATTTAAGCCGCGCTCAACATCGCTACGCTCTTTCCATGTACCTATCTCTTCTCTTTGAAGCACTTTTAGATAATGAGCCAAACGAGAGATCAAGAACACATAAGGCAGTTGAGTTCCGAGCCTGAAATTTGTCTCAGCAGCTTTACCTTCTGGAGTATTTGGGAAAATTTTAGGTTTTAACGCAGAGTTTGCTGAGAAAAATGCAGCGTTATTACTATCTCTTCTTAAAGTAAGAGCGATAAATCCATTTTCTGAAAGTTCAAATTCTCTTCTATCTGTGATCAAAACTTCGGTTGGAATTTTTGTTTGGACGCTTCCATAATTTTCATAAGTATAAGTTGGAAGATCTTTTACGGCACCGCCACCTTTTGGCCCAATAATATTGCCGCACCATCTATAATCAGCAAAACTATCTGTAAGCCTTGTAGCAAACGCATAAGCTCCATTGCCCCAAAGCATATCATCATGATTATTTACAGTTTCTCTATAATTAAAGCTCTTTATAGGGTTATCTTCTGGCACATAAGGAGATCTTGTAAGAAATCTATTTACCATACATCCTGTGTATTTTGCATCTTCATTTTCTCTAAAAGTTCTCCATCTTGTATATTGTGGACCTTCTAGCATGCTTTTTAGATCTTTTATATTTTCAAGCTCACCAAAATTATCAAGTCCGAAAAATTTAGCAGAAAGAGATGTAAGAAGCGGCGAATGGCTCATTGCAGCAATTGATGACATTTTATTTAAAAAAGTCATATCTTGATTTGATTTATCTAGCTCATAATCAGCCACTATCGCACCAACTGGCTCGCCACCAAACTGTCCATATTCGGCTGAATAAATTTGTTTATAAAGTGTACTTTGGGTTATGTCTAGGTTGTTTTCAAAATCATCTAAAATTTCTTCTTTTGTAGCATCTAAAAGATCAATTTTTACATTTTCATTAAAATTCGTTCTCTCGACCAAAAATCTAATTCCACGCCAAGTTGATTCTAGCTCTTGGAAAGATTTATTGTGTAAAATTTCATCCATTTGAGCAGATAAAAGGGTATCAATGTGAGCTATCATCTCATCAAGTGCGAGCTTATTTATTTTATCTTCAGCATTATTTGTTGTTATTATATTTGAAATAAACTCAGCAACTCCTTGCTTTACAACACTATAACTCTCGTCATCTTTTGAATATTTACTCCTTTGCATTATGCTTTCAATGATAGGAGTTTTAACTTTAGTTTCAGACATTTTTATTCCTTATCTTGTTCGTCTTTAATCTCTAAAAGAAGTTGTTTTCTACTATCTTCATCTTTTATAGCTTCTAAAACCGCTTTTCTAAAATCAGGCATATTGCCCATAGGACCTTTTAATGCAACTAAAGCTTTTCTAAGCTGTAAAAGTTTTTTTAGCTCAGGAATTTGATTTATAATATTATCTGGATTAAAATCATGGATGCTTTCAAAATCAAGATCAACATTTAAGTCTTCATTATTAGAATTTAGCTTATTTTTTACAGAGAAATTTGTATGAATATCTAAGCTTTTCATAACCTGATCAAAATTTATTTTATTGATAGAAATCACTTCACGATCTTCAAGTGGAGTTTGGTTTTCACCAGTTAAATTTGCAACTACCATAAGTTTTAATGGAAGCTCTACATCAGCCTCTTGGTCATTTGTCTTAGTTTTATAAACTATATTTATGCGTTCTTTTGGTGGGATTAGATTATCTGCCATAGTAACATCCTTTTTTCGTAAATGATTTAAGAATTATATTTAAATAAAATTAAAGGTGATTTAAAAAAACATATTTTATCACACAAATGTTTTTGCCTTTATATATATGTCTGATAAATAATCTTTAAGCTCGGTATTTTCTATGAAATTAACTATTTGTGCATAGGTAGCTTTTGCATTATTATTCATACCTTGAGCAGTAAAAATTTTTGATAATTCAAGCATAAAATTAAGCTCGCTTTGAGCACTTGAAGCATGCTTGCTTTTGTCTAGTTCTTTTATTAGATCTTCAAAACTCATATCTTTTTTACTATCACTGCTGGAAGTAAATTCCAAAGAGTTACTTTTAATAAAAAATTTACTTATATCTTCACTAAAGAAAGCTTCTCCGCTTTGAAATTTGAGCTTTTTTATATCTGGAAATTTATCAATAAAATTTAAAACCATATCACAAACAAGATCGATTTGCCTTGCAAGTCCAGCGCTATTTAAAAATTCGCAAAATATTTTAATGCCTTCTATCCAAAATGGATTAAGTGCTAAATTTCTTATAAATTTTTCTAAATTATCAAGATTTAGTTCATTACTTTTTTTAAAAAGCATAATCAGATTTTCATCAGGGTAACGTATCTGCGTCATTTGATCGCTACTTGATGGAAGTGCCTTTATTCTACCCCACATTGCTTCAAAAATTAAAGCATAAGCGGTAAAATTTTTAATATCACTCTTTAAAAGCATTAGTGATAAATTTATAAAATATTCTCTAAATTCTCTATCATTAAATGTACTAATGTCATTGCCGCTAAATGAAACGCTTTGATCGTAAGTTGGCTCAGTTTTAGTAATTACTTTTGGCTCTTTAGCTTTTAAAATTTCTTCTTTTTTTTCTTCTATATAAAGCGTATCAAAATGTGTGCCAAACTCTTGCGAAAGCTCAGGCACAAGGTCATTAAACGCTTTTGCGTCAGCTTGATCCAAAGCTTTATCATTAGCTTGAGTAAAAAGCTCTATTGTTTGAGCTATTATCTTTTTTTTAGTAGGTAGCTGCTTTTCATTTTTTGCAAGTGAATTTGGCTCTTTTTTCAAAATAGATAGAAAAAAGGAAAAGGCTTTTATAAGTGTCTTAAAAGCCTCTTTGTCGTTTAAATTTATAGCAGAAATCGCTAAGAAATTTAAAAGCTTAGCGTCAAGACTAAATTCACTTAATGCCTTTAAAGATGAGCTAAATACATAATCCCACTTTATACTGTCATGCATCAAAGTTTTATACTTTGACATTTCATCAGTTAAACTAATATAAAGCTCATTCTCTAAAAAATCTTCATTAAATTTATTACAAAAATTATCTTGCACTTACTTGTTATCCATAAAATTCTCTATCTTATTATTTAGGATACTATCGTTTCTGATATTGTTTTGATCCATAGAATATGTACTATATAAAAATGCAGCTGCAATCATAGCAATGGCTAGCAAAATGAAATAAAATTTTAAACGCTTTAACGAAAATACCTCAAGAAAACTTTTCTTTGTCTGTTTTAAGTAGCTCTTTTCAAATACATTTTCATCAGCCTTTATGAGCGGAGAAACGGCTGCAGCTATATTTTCACAAAGATAAGAGATTTTTTCATTGCAATCTTCTTGGGTTTCATATTTTCCCTTATAGCCAAGCACCAAACAAGCATATATAAATTCCAAGAAATCTTTATTTTTGCCAACATTTTCAAACCACTTATCCATAATGCCAAAGAATTTATTTCCACCTAGATTTTCATTAAAAAATCTTGTTGTCAGGGTATTATTGGCCCAAAAGCTGTTCATAAAAATTTCATTTTTTAGCAAGCTCTCATCTATAAAAACACAAAGGCAATATCTAAGCCTAATAATATCGTCTTCCTCGTAAATACCTAGATTTGATATCTTTGAAGTAGTGCTTAAGATATCATTTATCAATTTTTCACGTAAATTTGCCATTTCACTTTGTGAAAAATTTTGTAGTTTTGAAACCCTATTTGCCAAAAGAAGTAATGGTAACACGTGATCTAGTGCAAGATTTGTGCCAAGACCTAAAAGATTTGTTTGACTTAAAACTGAGGTTTCATTTTGATTTTCGTTCATTTTTATCCTTATAATAAAGCCCACATTTTAATGTCAGCATTTGGTAAATTTGCTGTTATATAAACGCTAATCACATTTTGATTTGCAAAGCTTTTAAAAATTTCATCTTTTTTGTCTATCTTGTAATAGATATAATCGTTTAACTTTGGTAAAGTACTAGGAACAACAGAAATTTGCTCTACGTTTATACCTCTTAGCTGTGAAGAAACTATGCCTTTTATATTTGATTGAGTATGGATTTTGCATTGCTCTTTGAAATTTTTAAGAAGATACTCATTTTTTGTATCGCTGTGAATAGCAAAATAAATTTCTGAGTTTTCAATAATGCTTGGATTATCAAAAATACAGTCATAAAAGCCGTGATTATTTTTAACAATCTGTGCCATTATATATTTTGGAGATAAGATATGTGAGAATAAAAGTCTTAGATTATTTATCAAAGGCACAAAAGTTTGAGTTAGGTTATTGTGATCGTAGGCTATAAATTCGCTAAAACTATTATCGTGACTAAGTGCCAACAGATCAGACTGAAAATCAACTAATTTTTCATACAAATACTCTGGGTGAAATTTATCTTTCTTTAACAAATAAGAGAATATTAAATGCCATTTTTTTAGCATATTTAGTGTTAAATACGTTGAAAAATCAAGTCTATTTTTAGCCTGATCAATACCTCCTAACAACCCAAAATAACTCTCTTGATGTTGCTTTGTAGCAAAGCTAAGCTCCTCTATAAAATTTGTTATAAAGGTGTTTTTACTAATGTTAATACAAGTTGGAATAAATTTTTCGTCAAGTATTATTTGCTTATTTAGGTCTATATTTTTTATTTTACAAATTGGTATGCTAAGCTCGTAAGGCATCTTTGAGCCAAATACTCCAAGAGATGATCTTTGGCTCGCTAGGATTATATTTTCTTTATCTTGTGCAAAGGCAGAAGATAGTTCAAAATCATCTTTATCATCTAACTCGTTTAATATATCGTTGCTAGCTTCATCATGCACTCTTGAGCTAATAAGTGCTTGCTTGGCTGTAAATTTTAAATTTGGTAAATTATTTTGCAAGCTGATATCAACCAGACCTGAGCTAATAGGTAGTTTTAGCACTATAATGGCTGAGTTTAGTTCACTTGGGATTATCTCAAGTGGCTCTGGTAATTCATCTTGATCTGGCGCATTGAAAATCGTACCATCTTGAGAGATACAAGAAATTTTAGTTAGCCCTATTTTGCCTTGAAGCAAAAGATCGCTTGAAATTTCTAAATCTAAAACACCATATAAATTTGAAAAAGAAGAGATGGTTTTTAGGTTTAAATTTCTCTCAAAATATCTTTCTTGTTGCTCGAAATGAACCTTATCAACGTTCATTCCGTTATACCAAACGACTTTTAGCTTTTCAGACATTTTATTTGCTTGCTTGTATTTTAGAGCTACTAGCGTCTAAAACATTTACGCCATTTTTTGTTATTTCAAAAACTATATTTTTTTCTTTTATCTCTTTTGTAGCCTTGTAAGCCTTGATATTTGTCTTGCTCTGATCAGCATAAAGTACCAAAATACCGACATACGGAACCTCGTCAGGATATACATTTGTAAAAGCATATCTATTTGTATTTGGCTGAATTTGTGTTTTTATAGAGTCAATCTTGTCATAGCCTAGTATTTCACCATTTCTCTCGGCTAGATCGATAATGCTAGCTTCTTTAAATTTAGCCACATCTCTTAATTTATAAGCTATGATAGTTATAGGAACATTATCGCCATGATAGTTTAAATTTGAATTTGGCATATTGCTTATAATAAGATCTTTTGCACATCCTGTAAGAAATAGCATAAATACTAAAAAAGATAGAAATTTAAATATTTTTTTCATGAGTTCCTTTACCTGATTTTAATAATATTATTTTTGCGTAATTATATCTAAAAAATTTAGATGATGCTCATTTTAAAATTAATGTTCTTAAACAAAACTTTTATATCAGTTCTCATTCTTTTTTATCGTCTTTGTTATTTTTATTATCTTTACTATTCATACTATCGGCTGCCGCCTGTGCTACTCCAGTAAATATACTTCCTCGGCTTCAGCCTCAGTCCATAAATCCCCATCGCCGACTTTATGTTTATCCCCTTGTGGCATTATAAAGAAGCCAAAATACAAAAACTAAAAAAGAGTGGATTAAAGCGACACCACCTCTTTTTATTTCCATTTTTTGTATATATTCTTTTTTAAAATCGCTCTTTTTTATACCGTTTTTTATCATAAAACATACGTTTGCAAATATTAGCAATACAGCCATAGCATCAACATAGTGTTCTCCGAAAAGAAGTTTTAGGATTATTATACAAATAGCGCCTACTATAAAAAATACTATTGACCCAAAAAATACAATCCAATTCTTCTTCATTACTTATCTGCTTTTTTGTTTTTTTCTTTTTTGCTTTCTACACTATCTGCAATAGCTTGTCCAGTTGTAGTAAGAAAATTTGTTCCTACTTCAGCTGCGGTCTGTAAATCTCTATCGCCAACTTTTATATTTTTACCAAAATTTCCTGCTATATTGCCGAATGCACCAAAAGTTCCACCGGCAAAACATTTTGCGGCTACTCTCTTTACATCTAGATCTTTTGATCTGTCTTTAAGTTGAGAATATAGCTCGGTAGATGAGTTAACAAAAGCGTCACTACCTATTGCTGATAGTAAATTACCAACACCTATTACCATACCTGTACCAAATTTGCCTTGTAAATTTATTTTCTTAAGTATATTAATAATACCCATAAGATAGACTCGATAACTACATAGAATAAAGCTACGCTAGCGTACTTTATCTCCATGTGTTTAATGTTATCGCTAGTGAGATCAATTTTTTTGATACCGTTTTTTGCTATAACGCCGCTGAATACTATCGCAAATTTCTTCATTGTTTATTATCCATATCTGACTGTATTACGCCGCCTACTAGTCCAGTACCTACTTCAAATATAGTCTTATAGTTACCATCTTTGCCTCTTGGTATCTTCTCGCCTATCTTTCCGGCTATATCTGTTGCGCTTCCCACTCCTGCTCCAATTATACCCTTAATAATCACTCTTTCTCCATCTATATCTTTTGAAAGATCAGTTGCTTGAGAATATATTTCACTAGCTGCATTTCCAGCAGCACCTCTTGTTATGGCGCTTAGCATATGACTAGCTCCGCCCGTATATAATCCTACGGCAGTATTTATAACAGCCGATAATGGGTCGTAGTTATTAAAACTATTGTTGTTTTTACTATACTGTGAATATGTATCTATGCCCGCACTTATAATGCCACCTGTTACTATACCCACTGTTTTAGAGCTATCATAAAATTTAATATCTTTTGTCATATCTTTTAGTAAAGTACTAGAGCTACTTTCCGGAGCAGATATCTTTGGCTTACTGACTGTTATAAAATAACCTTTATCGTTAGTAATTTTATAAACCTCTACTGGTTTATTGTTTTTACCTAATTGCTGATATATCACTTTATTCCCTGTTATATCAATACTACGAGCTACATACTCTTTACCGTTATGTCTTAATATACCGTCGCTACCTAATTTTCCTCCTTTTGGGGTATTGGCTAATAGTTTTTCGTTTATCCTTGCTTGCATCTCTACAAATGGAGCTTTTATTGCATTTTTTGAACTAGAGTACAGAGCTGATGATAGCTGTTTTGCAGCACCGACGGCCGGTTTAGTAAACGGTATAAGTATATCGCTTGTATCTCCTAGTCCTATGGTATGCTCCGGGTTCCAATCTTTATCCTCATACTGCTCTTTGGTTGCGGTGTATAAAGGATAACTCGTCATACTCTCTTTATAAACGTCTGTAAAGTACAGATTTCTCTCTTTGGCAGTAGTTGCCAATATATCATACGCCTCATCTATTTTATCCCTATCAAATACCATGCTATACCTAGGCACCTCGACTTCATCGGCGCTTTCTAATGTAGATACAACATGTTCAAAAGCTTCTTTTTGAGATTTATCGACATTCGTTTTAGCTGCAAGAATAAAAATGTTTATTGCCTGGGCATAAGGTACGTTATTTTCTTTACTATATCTATATGCTAATTCCATCGCAAGATCATGTTCATTGCTTGTTAGCATCCTATTAGTCCCTAAATTCTTATCCAGTTTTGCAAATTCTCTATTGTTATTTATCATGCTTGATGTTACAGCTGTTGTTAAAGGCGTTTTAGAAAAACCTTTATCGTTTAGCCATAGAGCATGAGAGAAATATCTAGTTGCAAAGTCTGAGAAATTTGATGCGTATTTAGTATCATCATCTCTGTTTTGATTTATATCTATATGATCTTATATATCCATAGATCTTTGGTTTTCATGGGTTATGGTTTTTACAAGATCTTTCATATTGGTTATGTTTTTGAAATTTATATAGCTAGATCCAGTTTGCAAGCTTGTAAAACCTTTTATTTCTTCGTTATTATATCCTCTTTCATTTTTTGTAAGTAAGGCTGTGCGGTATAGTCTTTCTCAAAGCTTTCTTAAAAGCCTTTAAGAAAATTCTTTACAAAGGCTCTACTATGAAGCTCTTCATCTTTACTGTTAAGCTTACTGAAGCTTAACTATTGGCAGTAGCTGGATATTCCTTGGGGTATTTTAAAGGTGACCTAAAATAAAAGCTAGAAGCAAGAATTTAAAACAAATTTATTTTTATGGTATTAAAAGGGTGATGGTTTTATAATCATTGGAATTTTTAAGAGACTGTCCCACTTTAGTAACTAAGTGTTCCACTCTTAAAGGAAATTTTAAAGAAAGGGAAAGAACAAAAGCATCACTGCTAGTGCCTAAAATAGTGTGTTTTGGTGTCACGGGGGAGACTTGAACTCCCGACCTCCGGCTTATGAGGGTTTAAAAATAAACCTTATGTAAGCACCAAAAAGACGGCACACAGCTAGTTTCACACTAGATATCTGCTACATTTTGCTACAAAGTTATATTGCATAGGTAACAAAGATGCAATATCTAGTCAAACGAAATGGCATATACTACTTTAGAGTAGCTATCCCACTATATCTGAGGCCTTATTTTGGTAATAAAACCGAATATATAACCTCCTTCCTCACAAAACGCTTTGATACAGCAAAAAATCGTGCTAAGATCTACTCTATAATTTTTAACGCGATCAAAAAGGCATGGAAGATGAATTTGAGCAGCGAACTTATAGAGCACTTGGTGCTTATGCTTTTAAAAGCCAAGGAGGCCAAAAGTATCAAAGAGCATGATATGCTTGGCAGATATATAAATTTAGATGGACTACTATCACTAAATTTGTTTTTAAAACAGAGTTTAAAAGAAGATAGCTTGCCCAGCGCCATATCAAAAGAGGTTGATGATATCTGCAAAAAGCTATCTTGTACCGACTCTCACACCAAAAAGCTTCTTGGCAAAAGAGTGCTTGAAGCAACGATAGATAACATAAATCACATATCATATAAGATGTGCAAAAACCAAAAGCTACTAAATGATAAGCAACAGATATTTGTACCACTTGGTAAAAAGCACAAGAGTGCAAATTTAGATGATAATACTAAAGACGAGATAGCTAAATGCGTTAAAGAGGCTAACATAGATAGCTATCAAGATAACATAGAGACTTTAAAAAAGCAGAATTTGGTGCTACCTTTTACTAAAAAGTCCTTAAAGCACTCTATTTGCGAGCTAAGAGATGCTATAAATGAGCTAGCCAAGCAAAAAGGCGCACTCACACAAAACGATATTCTAAGAATATTTGGTTGTGAGTTATCACCAGATGGAGACAACGAGCTAAGTGATGATCTAAAATTTGGGTATGGAAATTTAGATGATCCTACCTTTGGTGGTCAGGTAAAGATATACAAGGCAGATAAATATGAAGATAAGGGCATAGTTTTAAGTGATATTGAGACTAAAGACCTTGCGATAGATGATGCAAGTGATGCTAGTGGCATGACTTTCAATGAAGCTATAAATTTCTTTCAAAAGCTCTTCTCAAATAGAGCCAAAAGCTTTAAATCCAATCTAACATCAACTACCAAAAGCGAGAGCAAAGCTGACATGGTCACACTAAAGAGTGCATTTGAAAACTATGTATCAAACACGAGTATTTCAAACAACTGGAGTGATAGCACATTTGGTCTTGTTAGACATGTAGGAAAGCTGATGTTTATGAAATTTGGTGATGGGCTAGATATTAAAAAGATAAAAAGAGATGACTTGCTAAATTTCAGAAATATCTTACTACAACTACCAACCAAGCTCTCTCAAAATAGTCTCTATAAAGATAAAAGCTTAGATGAGATCATAGCTTTAGCAAAGGATAGACCAAAAATTTCTAAATCAACCATTAAGAAGTATATTGTTAGAGTTAGTGAGTTTTTTAAATACTGCTACGATAGCGACTATATAGATAAGAACCCAGCTATAGATCTGCAAATAAATATAAACCAAGATGATGTTACAAATAAAAACCCTTATGAAGATAGTGACGTAAACGCACTTTTGGATATTGTGAGTAAGATTAGATCAAGTGGAGATACCAAAAGCCAAAGGATTAGCAAAGATGAGCTATTTTTTGTTACTCATATAGCAGCTTATTCTGGCATGAGACTAAATGAGATAATCCAGTTAAACACAGATGACATAGTTGAAAAATATAACATAGTATGCTTTAGTTTAAATACAAAAATAGATGTAAAAACAGGTAAGAGTAAGACTTTAAAGACTAGAAACTCTGTAAGGATAGTTCCTATCCATTCTAAGTTAAGTAGCATTGGGCTATTTGAATTTATAGAGAGTAAAAAGAATCTAGCTAGGAAATGCGGCAAAGCAGTTAGGCTATTTAGCTGTGACAATAAAGACTTTTCTGAGTATTTTAGAAAGAAGATCAATACTAAAGTTATAAAAGATGGTGATAAAACAAGGACATTTCACTCATTTAGACACACTTTCATAAACAAGCTCATCCAAAGCGGCCAGAGGGTTGAGCATATAGCTGCCCTTGTAGGGCATGAGCAACAATACAAGATCACTATGAATACTTATGGCGAACCAGTAACTCCTAAAATTCTAAAGGATCTAGTCGAGGAGGTAAATTTTTATCAAGGAGGGGAAGGGTGAGCGTAGTAAACTATTTAAAATGATGGGATTGTTAACATAAATAGTAAAGGTTGATTTATAATTTAAGGTTATTTAAGATTCTAAAATTATGCTTAATTTTATGGCTTTTTAATATTTTACTATATGTTATTTGATTTATCTTAAACGGATCGATAAACAACGAAAAACATAACCTAAACCAGCTTGCATCTGCTATCCAAAAGCCATCTTGTATTTCATTTGGGCGAGGATACTTTTTGTCTGACGAGTCAGACAAAAATACCTCGTTAGGGATAGTCCCTAAAACCCCATATTTATTATACAGCCTAAAAAATTACTGTATTTTGTTCCATAAGAACCAAACACTAATAACTCAAACGCATCTTTATTTTCAAAAAATACCCTCCTTACTGGTTTGTCCAGTAAAGAGGGTACATATCAAAACCCTTCTCTTTTTCTTTTATAGAACTTTTGCGTTATATACTTCTTCGGGCTTAGCGGCCAATAGTCTTGCTGCCATATCTTTTTTCATCTGAATCAAAGTAGTCTCTTCTTCTTCACTTCTATCTTCTTTTCTTGATAATTCAATAAATTCTTTTAGTACAAAACCTGGCTTTATGGTTATAACGACTGTTTTATCTCTATACTTGAATTTAAAATAATATCTTCCATGGGGACTTTCTAAGACTTCTTCAGCTTCTTTTAAATTAATATCAACGGAAATTCTACCACCTGTTACGCATCTTGTTACCATTTCAAAAGCATCTAGCCCTCCCGGTCCCGGAAATGCTGTAATAAGATATATCTCTCTTCTTTCTAATAATTTCCCATCATCTAAAAGTGGAAAGGCTCTACTCATGACTTGAAATGCATGAGCTACTCCCCCGGGATAACCTACACCATGATAGTTTAGTAAATCATCAAAGCTATATTCTAATTCATGTCCTTTTTCTAATACTTTTATTTTATCCATGTTTCTTCCTTTCTTGTTAAAACTACTTCCTCAATATTGTAGCAACTTCATCATCTGATAATTTGTAATCATATTTCTAATACTTTTATTTATCCATGTTTCTTCCTTTCTTGTTAAAACTACTTCCTCAATATTGTAGCAACTTCATCATCTGATAATTTGTAATCATATACATATTCAAAGAAATTCTTTAACTCTACTTCCATGTCCATATCTGAAAACAATTGTGGATACTGTATTTTTGCAGCCCATTTAACTGTAAGCGGAGTTTCAACCCCAGGAGGATCCCACCTATAAACACCTATAGGAATTTTGTATACTTGTTTGTTAGCTACAGCTTTAATTGTTGACCAGTCTCTACCTTCCTGCTTATTTTCAATAAAGTCTTCCGGCATTAAGTCTGAATGATTTCCTAAATAAATGATATCAGGGTTCCATACAATCATCTGCTCCATGTCCACTTCAGCCAATTTACCCTTAAGCTCGTGGGCCGGATTATGGGCTCCACTTGGTTTCATCCAATGGTCGTATGTTTTTACAGCTATTTTCATGTCACTATAAAACTCTATAACTTTTGGTTTATCTTCATCTTTTATTTCAGCTAACTTTGATGTTACTTCATTAATTCCTTTGTCCATATATTCAACTAATAAGTCGCCACGTTCTTTCTTTTGAAGTACTTCAGATATCATTTTTATATTTTCTTTTATACTGTCAAATTCTGCCCTCTTTAAAGCTACTACCTTAAGTCCTGCAGCTTCCATTTTTTCAATTTCTTTCTCAATATTCGAATAAATAAACACTACATCCGGTTTTAGCTTCAATAACTCTTCCACGTTAACAACTGAGTCTTTTGAACACCATTTAGTATTCGCATTAGCTAGTTGTGGATACATGTTTTTTAAAACACTTTCTTCAAAAGCTTTAATAGAAGATGGGTTGCATCCTACAATTTTATCTGTCTTTCCATCAATTGCATATATTATAGACGGAAGAGGCTTGTCCACCGTTGCAATTCTTTCCGGTGTTTTTTCAAATTTAATCGTTTTTCCTCTAACATCAGTAACCGAGTATTCGCTTTCTTTTACCTCTTTAACTTCTCGCACTTGACTAGCTTCTTTTTCCTTGTTTTCACTGATTTCATTTTTATTACTTTGAGAGCTGCCGTCACAAGCATTTAAAATTAATGCTAGTACTAAAAATAATAATAAACTAATCCTTCTTTTCATTTTTCCTCCTTTGAAAATTATACACTTAGTGGATAAACTCCAAACAAATCTGCAACTTCTTCTCTTAATATATGAGGTCTTTGTCTAAGAGCTTTGCCAACTTCTATCTTTCTTTCTAAATCAACTTGATTAATTCTTTCTTTTAATTTTCCTTCTTGTTCACTCCTTTCTTTAGCAGAGTAAGGTTCTTGATATAGGGTTTTAATAGCTTCATTAATTTCATCTTTTGAATTAAAGGTTCCCAGTACAGAATCTATAAAAGGAAAGGACAGAATATATGCATATGCCGCTTGAACCAAAGTTTGGTCTTCTTTTATACGAATAGCGTTAAATATATCTTCATAAAGCAACAAGTCTCCTGTTGCCAGCGGATTCATAGCTATTGTCCCTATATCTTTTTCATGAGTCTTCATTATTCCTTTTAATCTGTATTTGGAATTAATTATATTAAAGCCCTGTAAACTATAATCAAATTTATACTCCCCAATCATCTCAATTAGTTCTTTATTTTGTAAGTGTGAAGAAAAAGTAATATGCTTAATAAGTCCTTCTTCTCTTGCTTTTTCCATCTCTCTTATAGCTCCATAGTTTTTAGCTCCTCTCCATTCTTCAAAAGATTTTACACCCCAAAGACAAGTAAAGGAGTCAATACAACTTATTCCTAAATTCTTCAAAGAATTTTCAAGATTTTTTCGAAATGTTTTAGAATCTCCGGCATGTGTCTTTGACATAATATAAAATGGTTTTTTATGCTTCTTCATTTCTTTTATGGCTGCACCTAATATAAGTTCTGAACAATTGTTTCCATAAGTATCGCCGGTTTCAAAGAAATTTATTCCTTGTTTATATGCATAGAAGAAATTTTCTGCATGTTTATCTATATCTTGGGGATTCTTTAAGTGATGACTTCCCATAGATATTCTTGAAATTTGTATGCCTGTAGATCCTAATTTTCTATATTCCATTCATTAACCTCCTTCTAACAGTTCTATATGGCTTTATAAGGTGCAACTGTTTTGTATTCAACTTCTTCTGCTTGAAAAATTAAAATTTTAGCTTTGATCTGAAAATACTTTTGTAAGTTATCTTCAGTAATGGCTTTCGAACTTTCATCAAAGGTTGTTTTGTAGTCACTACCGATAAACAAAGTTTTGTCAGATATCTGCAATGCATGACTAGGAAAATGAGTGTTTATTATGCAAGCAGATTTTTTATTTACATTTATATGTTTAATTGCCTCTATGATTCTAATTTGATTCTTCATATCCAGGTTTGACTCCGGTTCATCTAAAATAAGAAGTTTTGGATTAGAAACAAGAGCTCTCGCAATCATAACCATTTGAAGCTCTCCTCCGGATAGCTCATCACAGTATCTATTTGATAGCTTTTCAACTCCTAATTCTTTTAAAGTTTCATAAGCTTTATCATAATCTTCCTTCGTAGGGATATGGAAAAAACTGTTTTCCTTGTCTAAACCCATCACAACCATTTCTAAAACCCCATAACTAAACACACTTTTCTTAACTTGAGGAACATAACTTAAGTTTTCCCATAATTCTTTTTCTGCATATTCATTTATATCTTTGCCGAACAATAAGGCTTTTCCCGTGTCCCATTTTAAAAATCCCATAAGACACCTTAAGAAAGTAGTTTTACCCACCCCATTGGGTCCAAGAATGGACATTACTTCTTCTTCTTTTAAATCAAATGAAATATCTTTTAAAATTTTTCTCTTGTCATATGAAAAAGTACCTTTTTTAACTTGGAGTATCATCTTCTTTCTCCCGAATTCTTTCTAAGTATAGTTATGAATAATGGCGCACCTATAAATGCTGTTAATATTGAAATGGGAATTTCATTGCTTGTAGCTGCTCTTGAAAGGGTATCTATCAGTAATAAATAAATTGCTCCCATAACACAACAAGTTGGAATAAGGTACCTATTATCATTTCCGATAACCATTCTCGCCAAATGGGGAATTATTAAACCTATCCATCCTATAATTCCACATACAGAAACTGTAGTTGCAGTTATCAATGTTGAGAGTAAGATAACCACAATACGTAATTTTTTTACATTAATTCCTAAAGACCTAGCCTCATCAGAATCTAGAGATAAAAGATTCAATTTCCACCTTAATAGAAAGAAGCCGAAAATACAAGGTATTATTATTATTGAACAAATAACAAGATCTCTATAGGATACACTTGCTAAACTTCCCAGCAACCACATAGTGATAGTTGGAAGCTTATCTTCCGGATCTGCTATATATTTAATAAATGATATTGAAGCATCAAATAGTGACTTTACAATTACTCCGGATAAAACTAACACATACAAATCTGTTCGTTTTTTTACTCTGGATAGGTTTAAAACTATATAAACTGCTAAAAGCCCCAGAAGCAAAGAAACATGCTGAGTCACTATCATGTCTAGGGATAATAATATAGATAAAGCCGCCCCAAAACCTGCTCCTGAAGACACCCCTAGTAAGTCCGGGCTAACTAAAGGGTTTGAAAAAACAGTTTGATATGCTGCTCCTGCCAGTGATAGCCCTGCACCTACTAAAACTCCCATAAGTATTCTAGGTAGTCTTATGTCAATTACTACACTAGTTTCATGTACATCTAAGCCGCTAACATCTCCGGTTATTGTTTTGTATATAATCATAAATGCTTTATAGGGGCTAACCTGATATCTTCCTAAACAAATACAAGTTAGTATTAAAAGCAATAGCAATACAAAGAGAACCAATATGCATAATTTTTTATTCTTAAAGAAACCTTTCCCCATTTATCCACTCTTTCTAATTAATAGTAAAAATCTTTTATATAGTCTCCTATCCTCAATATAAAGAAGTTAACAAAATTTTTTTAGATATTTGCTCTAAATTAGGACTTAAGGATAAGTCATAAGAGATTATTTCATTTGTATACATATCAAGTATTGGTGAAATGTTGCATTTACTCCATGAAAAGTTAAATTGAGATACATCAGTACTCCATTTTTGTAACGGCTTATCAGCTTTAAAATTTCTGTCTATTATATTATCAGCAATCTTGCCTACTTTACCTTTGTATGAATGATATTTTTTCTTTACACTATTAAGAATCCTATTATGAGTTACTTCATAATCTCCGTTTGCCATGATTTACCCTCATTTCTTTAAATGTAACTTGATTGTATTATAGCACTTGTTATATTTGAAAGTCAAGATATTGATACGCATATTCATCTTTAAAATGATCATCATCATACTCTTCATATACATAATCATAATTTAACCTAAAATGCACATTACCAATGTACGCATCTACCATTGTTGTGTTAGCAGTCGGTTTTTTAGTGTAGGCTTCGATAGTTAGGCTTGCTGGCAAAAAAGATTCTTGGTAAGTAAATTCACTTTTGGCAATAACACATTTTTAATTTAGGTATGAACTACAAAATTCTAAAAACTTAGCTCCTAATTCATCTGCTAGCTCTCTTTGTGTGCTAGCCAAATCTACAAACTGATGTGCCCCGTTAGATAGATCACATCGCCGATTTTGATATTTGAAAGATCCTCGGCGCTTATAGGCGTGGTTAAAATTTTCTTACTCATAGCGCAAACTCCTTGTGCGATTTTACGTCAAAATTTAGATCAGCGTCCCAGACGATATGCCCTTTGCGGTGCGACCAGCAGCCCACGTTTACAGCAACGGCTATGACGCTTGGATGGCGGGCGCAGTTTTCGATATGTATGCCCATCACGGAGCTTGCACCACTCATGCCTTGTGGGCCCAGACCTATTTTATTTATGCCATCTTCTAGCAACTTTTCAATTAATGCGGCACGTTCGTTTGAATTTTTAGAGCCAAGCGGTCTCATCAGCGCCTTTTTAGATAGCAAGGATGCCACGTCGATCGAAGTCCCCACGCCAACGCCCACTAATAGCGGCGGACAGGCGTTTATGCCGTAGCTGGTCATTATGTCCATGACGAATTTCACGACTCCCTCGTAGCCCATGCCGGGCATCAGTACGGTTGCCTTACCTAGCAGACTACAGCCACCGCCCGCCATATAGGTGTGTATCTCGCACTCGCTGCTATTTGGCACGATCTCCCAAAATACGCTCGGCGTGCCCTTGCCGACGTTTTTGCCGGTGTTGTACTCGTAAAACGTCTCGACACTGTTATGGCGAAGTGGGGGCTTCACGAGTCGCTTGCAGCACCGCCTCTCGTAGCAGCTCCTCAAGCTCGCCAATTAGCGGAAAATTTGCGCCGTAACGGACGAAAAACTGGATCACGCCCGTATCCTGACAGGACGGGCGGTCTAGCTGCTTTGCAAGGCGCTGGTTTTCAAACATCGTTTTATAGATCTCTTTTGCCAGTGGTTGCGTTTCACGCTCAGCGAGCTCGTGCAGCTTCGCCGTCATGTCGTCTGGCAGCACCTTGCCCGTGTAGCCGACGAATTTCGCCATGACCTCAGTCATCTTTTGCACGGCTTTTTCTTTATCCATCGCCTCTCCTTTGCTAAATTTTACTTTCAAATTTTTCATAAGCGCTCGCCAGGACGCAGCCCACAGCGTAGCAGAGCAGGTCGGTAAAATCAAACGTTCCGCCGATTATTACTTTTAAAATTTTATTTTCTATGCCTAAAATTTGCACTGTGCCAAAATACTGCACAAGTTCCAAAGCTGCCGCAAAGGCAAAAATTTTAAGCGCTAAATTTGATGGCGGCGCGCTAAATATAGCTCTCACAAACGCGTAAAGCAAGATAACCGCCAAAACATCGCCCAGATAATGGCGCACGAAGCCGCCCTTTACGCAAACTGCGATGTAAATTTCGACCGCCAAGATCACGCCAGCCGCGACTAAAAAGGCTAGTCTTGTTCGTACGCTTTGTCTTTGCGTTTTTATTTGATCGCCTAAATTTATCTCTTGCAACGTTTTTTCCTTAAATTTAGCTCATTTATCCGCCGCTACGCAAGCATAAATTTATAGATGATTTATCAGGCTAGCGTTATACGCAGCACCGTATCCGTTGTCGATATTTACGACGCTGACGCCGTTTGCACAGCTATTTAGCATGGCTAGCAGTGCCGCTAGTCCTCCAAAATTTGCCCCATATCCCACGCTGGTAGGCACTGCGATCACTAGAGAGCTTACAAGGCCTGCTAACACGCTAGCTAGCGCGCCCTCCATACCAGCAACGGCGATGACGACCTTTGCACCACGTATCTCATCGAGCTTTGCGACCAGCCTATGTAGTCCTGCCACACCAACATCGGTAAATTTTCTCACATCGTTGCCTAAGAATTTTGCCGTCTCATAGGCCTCCTCCACGACTGCACCATCGGCAGTTCCGGCAGAGACTATCGAGATGTAGCTTTTTGTGGGTGCTAGTTCTTTAAATTTGACGCTAATCACCCTGCCACGAGCATTAAAATCTGCCTGCGGAAAGATCTCACGTATGCGTTCAAAAACATTCTCATTTGTTCTTGTGATTAGAATATTTTCATTTTTTTCGCCGATCGCACTAGCAATTTGCAAAATTTCATCATCTGTTTTATTTGCCCCATATATCACCTCACCAGTACCATTTCGTAAAGCACGCTGAGTGTCGATCTTAGCACATCCGATGTCATTAAATGGATAGTTTTTTAGATACTTTAGCGCATCTTGCTCGCTCATCTTGCCATTTTTTATACTGGCGATAAATTCTAAAATTTCAGCCTCGCTCATGCCAAAACATCCTCTCTAAGCCCCTTTAGATCAAGCATCACCTCTGCTGCACCAAGTGCTACTAGCTCTTTAACGATAGACTTAAATTTCACATCGTTTAAAAAGCTTTGCATGCTAGAAAATGGCATTTGCAGCTTCATTTTTTTATCATCAAGCCTTGCTCGCACATTTGCGTAGCCGCTTTTTATCAGTAAATTTTCAGCCGCCTCTACTAAATTTAGCTCATCTATGCTTATCTCTTTTTCATGCGGCAAACGAGTTAGCAAGCATGCATAGCTTGGCTTTTCAGCAGTTGCTAAATTTAGCTCACGTGAGAGTTCGCGGATCTCAAATTTGCTCAAATTTAAAAGCGGAGAAAGCACGCCAAGCTCTTCTTTTGCCTTAAGCCCCGGGCGATATTCGCCAAGATCATCTTTGTTTGTGCCGTCAGCGACATTTGTAAAGCCTAGCTCGTTTGCACGCGCGATAAGCCTTGAAAAAACTGCTTTTTTGCAAAGATAACAGCGATTTTGCGGATTGAGCTTTATCTCATCAGCGATGCCTACCTCAAATATCTCGTGCCTGATGCCATAAAATTTAGCAAATTCTACCGCCTCGTCTATCTCTCGCAAAGACATGTAGGGCGATTTTACCGTGAGTGCTAGCGCATTTTCGCCAAGCACGTCCGCAGCGACCTTTAGCAGTAGCGAGCTATCCACGCCGCCGCTAAACGCTACGGCTAAATTTTCCAGCTTTTTTATATCATTTTTTAGAATTTCTAGTTTCGTCATATTTTTTTAAAGTCTCGTTTCTAACCTCGCGGATCGTCGTTTGAAATCTCTGCGCGGCTTTTTTGCAGTCCTCGAATTCGGGCTTGATTTTTAAAATTTCGGGGTAATTTCGGGCTAAATTTTCGTCCGTTAAATTTTGTTCGGCGTTAAAACCGCAAACTCGGCCGCGCGAAATTTTAAGCCTTATTTTGCCGTATTTAGTCTCTACCTCGCAAAACTCGCGCGCAAGCTCCGTTTTCCTCACGGCGCACTCTCTAACTCCGATCGCCGTCGTATGCGCGAAAATTAGCCCCTTTATCCGCGCGGCGTCCTGCTTGCGGCACAGCGCGTTTAGCTCAAAGCCCGCGCGCCCCTTTTTCATAAAAATAGACCTGCTAAATACGTCCAGCGCGCCGCTATCTCGCAAAATATCGCACGCAAAGGCAAAGCTCTCGGCGTCCATGTCGTCGATATTAGTGGAGATTAAAATCCGCTCGCAAAGCTCGCCATAGCCGATCTGCACGCTCAAATTTGGCTCATCTCTCAAGCCTAAATCCTCGCTCGTTTCGCAAAGTATCACGCGAAGCGCGTTGGCAAAATCTGCGACGTCTTTATCGCCAGCGCCGTAGCCCGTGCTTAAAATTTTAAAATTTCGCGGCGACTCGCGGCGGTCTTGCTCCCTTAAATTTAGTGCGCAGGCCTTTAAAATAGCCGCTCCTGTGGGCGTAGTCATCTCGAAATTCGCTCGCCCTAGGCTTACTTGAGCGCCTTTTAAAATTTCGCAAACCGCAGGCGCCGGTACGGTCAGCCTGCCGTGAGCGCAGTGCGCAAAACCGCCGCCAAGCTCGATAGGCGAAGCAAAAATTTGCGGCGCACCCAAGGCCTCCAAGCAAATAGCCGCACCCACTACGTCCGCGATGCTGTCCGCGGCGCCCACTTCGTGGAAATGTACTTGCTCTGCGCTAGTGCCGTGGATTTTGGCCTCGGCCTGCGCGATAACGCTAAAAATTTCGCTTGCCGTTTTTTTTACGAAAGCGCTTAGGCTAGAACCCTCGATAAGCTCTAAAATTTGCGTGAAATTTCGCGGACGCGGATGGTTTTGGGCGGGCTTATCCGCTCTAAATTCGGCGCCGTGAATTTTGCCGTTTAAATTTTGACGCGGGCTAAATTTAGCGCCTAAGAGGCCAAGCGGAATTTGGCTCGGATTTGCCGCGCAAACGACGTCTATTTTGGTTGCAGAGATACCGCATTTTAGCACTTTGCGCTTGCGTAGGTAAAATTCGCTAGCTAAATTTAGCTTAGCAAGCTCGGCGCAAAGATAGCTAAAATCCGCGCCCAGATCCACCAGCGCGCCTAAATTCATATCGCCGCTAATACCGCAGCTAGCATCATAGTATAAAATTTTAGCCATACTTAAACCTTAGGCACAGTCATAGAGCCAAACGGCAAGATGACTATTTTTGCGTCCGCACCCTTTTGCGCCTGATAAAGATCGACATCCATAGGATAAGGCGCTACCGAGATCACGATGTCAGCTTTTTGTGGGATATTTACGCAAAAGACCTCATCAGCCTTTTTCACACAGTCATAAAAACTATCGTTTAGATCGCCAGCACTCGCGTAATAGACGCCATGCTCGCTATCAAGCACTGTCTGTATAGAAAAGACATCGATGTTTGAAAGAACCTTCATCGCATCGATCATATCTTCATGCACAGGGTTGCCCTCAAGACGCAGAGCCTGAGCGTCAGGACTAAGGGCTAGTTTGTGGTTTTGCGTGATGCTCTCGTATGAGGCAGTGCCTGGCAAAAACGCCTTTCTACCGCCAGTGTAGCCTGCAAAATAGTGAGGCTCGACTGAACCTATAACGATCACCTTTTTAGCTTCAGCTACTATTTTGTTTAGATACATCTGCGTGCCGTTTTTGGACTCGCCTAAAAATACCATCTCATCGTGCTTTGAGTCGTGGTCATGAACCTCGTTTTTAGCTCTGATCTCTGGGTAAATTTCTTTAGAAAATATCATATTGTATTCATCTAGCGTCCCCTCTCTGTGGCAGCCGGTGGCGATGATGAAAATTTTATTTTTATCGCGAATTTTTGGATAAATTTGCTTTAAAATTTTAGCAGTTGGCGTAGGCCTTGTGCCGTCATTTACGATGATAACGATCTTTTCATCGCCGGCGATAAACTCGTCAAAGCTTTTTTGGTTTATCGGATTTGCCAGAGCCTTTGCGATAAGCGCTGCTTCGTCGAATTTAGCCACGGGGTTGGGGTTAAAAACTCCCAGTAAATTTTTTTCCGGAACGCTTAGGTCGATGATATCATCTTTGCCGTAGCGAATAGGAATTTGCACGTTTGCTCCTTAAGTATAATTATTAATTTTTTATCTTAGGATTATATATAAATTTTTCTTTTAAATGTATGTAAAAAGGGTATTCAATTTTTAAATTTATAGAGCGGATAAAATTTATTATGGTTCTTTGTCAATAGTGGGGGTGTAAAAACACCTCTATCTATTGCAAAGACGTAAATATATCAATTTTCTAAATCTTTCATAGTTTCTTAGTCCATAAGATACTCTTTTTATTACTTTTATTTTGTTGTTATTTCCTTCTATAAACCCATTGTTTATTTTATATTCTACTATATTTATTATCTCTTTTTTCCAACTTGTTATTGTATCTGCTAGTTTTATACTTTGCTTTATATTAAATACTCTCAATTTTTCAATTAATTGCTCTATTCTCCTTCTCATTGTCTTTACTGTCTTGCTCTCAAACATCTTGTAAAATTCTTTTATTATTCTATACATCTTTTTCAATGTCTTATCTACTTTTAATATCTCTTTTAATATTTCTTTTTGTCTTTGACTAAACTGACTTATTGGGCTTTTACTTAGTATTTTCCAATATTTTTTTAACTTCTTATACTTTTCATTGTCTTTGTTAAATAATTCTACTCTTAAATCTCTTAATGCCCATATCCCTTGTCTTATTACATGATATTTATCTGCTACTATTTGGGCCTGAACTATATTACTATTTATTATGCTTCTAAATGGCTTAAACATATCCATTACAACTACTTGTGGTTGTATTTCAAATTCGTTTATTATATTTTTTATTGTTTGTGAATGTCTATTTCTTAATATATCTACTAGTTTACGGTTTTTATCATACATCGCTAGCTGATATTTCTCTTTTTCTATATTTCCTTTAAATTCGTCTATATATATGACTGATGTATCTGGAGAGGTTTGTCTTTTTAGGGCGATTGCATTTTATGAGGGAGATATTAAGCATATTTATTTTGTCGCGGAGACTAAAGGGTCTATGAACTCTATGCAGCTTCGCCAAGTCGAAGAGTCCAAAATCCACTGCGCAAAGGAGCATTTTAAGGCTATAAGCAACGATAGCGTGGTCTATGACGTAGTGGATAGCTATAAATCACTACTGGATAAAGTTATGAGGTAAAAATTTATTGGGAAGTTAGGTCGCAGTATAAAAGAGCCTGTGCAATATTCCAAAAATGGTTATTGTGCTGCTCCTTTTGAGGTAAAATTTGACTGCCATTTGTCAATATGAAAATCTGAGGTGATATTGCTTAAAACTCTACCAATAAAATACTCAGTGTGATGGAAAATCACAGTGACTGACTTAATCTTGCCAGTTTTAGTTCGAATTAAATTTAAATATACAATTATCTTAACCAAACCATCCTTGTAAATTTATATAAATCATAGTATTATACTCCTAAATATTTAAGGATAAAATACTATGTACATCAAACGAGCCATAAGCGACGAAATAAAAGAGTATATGAAAAGCTTTCCTGTGCTTTTGATAAGCGGAGCTAGACAAGTTGGCAAATCAACCCTTGCTTTAAATTTAGATATACCAAATTACGTAACGCTTGACGATATTAATATATATGAATCCGCAAGAAACGATCCAAAAGGCTTTATAGAGCATTGCGAGAAGCCTATCGTGATAGATGAGATACAAAGAGTGCCCATACTGCTTTTAGCAATAAAAGAATTTGTAGATAAAGATAGAACAAACGGGCAGTTTATACTAACTGGCTCTGCAAATTTAAAAGGCTTTAAAGATATCTCGGACTCTTTGGCTGGTAGGATAGGCATAGTGGAACTCTATCCGCTTTCTCAAAAAGAGTTAAGCCATAGTGATGAAAATTTGATAGATATTTTAAGTGGCGATATAAGCCATCTAGCGCTAAAGAAGTATGACAACGACGGCTTATCTGAAAAGATCATAAACGGCGGCTACCCGGAGATCACAAAGATAGACTCAGAGAAATCAAAATATCTCTGGTTTAGCTCATATATAAGAACATATATAGAATCAGATGCCAAAGAGATAGGCAACATCAGAAATATGGATAAATTTATCACTATGTACCGCCTATGTATGCTAAGAAGTGGCAATATCTTTAACAAAAACGAGCTATGTCTAGAGTCTGGGCTTGATAATAAGACATTTGATAGCTATTTTAGCGTGCTAGAGCATACCTATCAGATCCAAAAGCTTCAGCCATATTTTAACAACGCTCTAAAAAGGCTCATAAAAACACCTAAAATTTTTGCTACCGACACAGGGGTGCTGGCACATTTACTTCAAATTTCATCAGCGCAAGAGCTTGCGAATTCTCCTTATAAAGGCGCCATATATGAGACATTTGTATTTGATGAGCTACTAAAAGCAAATACCAGTAGCAAAAAAAGAGCAAATATATACTACTATAGAACGAGTGATCAAAAAGAGATAGACTTTATCCTTGAGATATCAGGCAAACTCATAGCCATAGAGGTCAAGTCCTCAAAAACTATCAGTAAAGATGACTTTAAGCATATCTACCATCTAAAAGAAAATTTACAAAGCAAATTTGATAAAGGCATAGTTTTTTATGCTGGAGATACGGCTATGAAGCTAGATGATGATATGTTTGCATTGCCGTTTGGTTTTATGGGATGAGAGAAGGACAAGAAGATACAATGCTAATAATTTGTCTTCTATAACAGCTTACGATAATCTACCTTCCCAAACCATCATACTCTGACTTCACATTTTGCTCTTTGCCCTCTATCTCATTTGATTGTTGTTTTGATTGCTCTACTTCAAAATTCTTATCAAGTCCTTGATCGTATAGCTCTTGCTTTGTTATTTTTAGTGAACCAAATAATATATGATCTTCTGTTAGATATATCTTATCTGTTCTATAACGCTCCTTTAGCTTATTAAAACCTTGCATATCTTGCCAATCTTTCATATATGTTTTTATATTATAAATTAAGCCTTTATAGTTAGTCTTAGCTATATTCGATAGATATTTTTTAAAGTTTTCAGTTCTATTTATAAAAGCTAAATAGTATCTATTTATATCTAGATGATCATCGATACCTTTTACGAAGCCTTTATATTCATTTTGTTTAAGTCTTAGCTTTTGAATGAGATCATCATCATAAAATCCAGTTTTTATCTTTCTAGCTGCTTCATAAAATTTATCTCTAATGTAGATATATGGAGTATAGTGTCTATTTTGGTTAAAAGAATAGGCTGTGTTTTCTTCTGGCAAGTATAGATATCTACTGTTATTATTAAAAAGTATTTGACAATCTTCATATTTTTTAACCATAGTGTTTTCTTCAAAGTATTCTATTAACTCTTTTATCGGAATCTTTGATGATATAGCTTGGTAGCTTGTTCTTTTAATATGTGAGTTGGTATCTTTTGTTTCATGACCAAGCTCATATTTTCTTAGATTTTGTAAATCTTCATATATGGCTTTAATATCCATATTATTAATATCTGTTTTTAAGCCAGCATCTTCAATGGCTCTTGTATTATCAAAAGTTTTTCCACTAATGCTTACAAGTTCAGATCCTGGCACTGGAGTGTAGTGAAATTTACTAGGATGCAAGCTGGAGTTATTTACTATGTTACATAACCCAAGCTCTCTTGTTATCTCTTTTATGTATTCATCATATTCATTTAAGCTTGGAGTCTTTGTTGTGGGTATGATGAGTTTAAATTTCTCTACTTTTGTGTCTGGCGCTTGATAGGTGGTTGGGTGTATGAAGCCTTTTATTCCTTTACTTTGTAGTAAATTTTGAGCATCATTTGCAGTAAATTTAGAGTTATCTATATCATATATAAGCGTAGGAGTTATGCCATCAATACTGCTAGCTTCTTCACTTTTATCTTTGAAACTTGCCACTGATATAGCTGAATAGTTTTTAAGTATTGATTTTAGATTGTATGGCTCTATTTGTATCGTTTTCCAGCTATTTAACACTTGAGCTTTTGGGTCTTTATTTGGCGTGCCAAAGTCACTACTTACACTTAATGTTATCTTTGGCTCATTTTTATTGGCCTCAAGCTCTATAAGCATTTGCTCTAGCTCATTAACTACGTGAAACAACGCTCCTTTTCTGCCATTATAGACTATCTTACACATTAGGTCAGTTAGATTATAAGTTCCATTAAAACCATCCACTCTTACTTTATATTTGTCATTTACCATTTCAGGTTTTGCGGTAATGTTAAATTTTGCATTGATCATAGGCAAAAATTCTCTTATATCCATTGCGTTAAGCCTCTTTGCCCTATCATAATAGTCTTTTTTGAAACTCTCATCTTCTTCTATCATTCTTAATAGATAATCAGCTGTAGAATTTTTAGCATCAGCTAGTAACTCTTCAACACTTATATTTTGCTCTTTTGTATTAGCTTTTGGCTCGATCACAACATCTGTTTCTATCTTTATCTGTGTATCTTTTTCTTTGCCTTTCTTAACCTTTTGTGCTGCACTTTTAAAGCTTTCATATTGTTTATTTAGTTGGTCTTCATCCATACCTAAAGGCTCTATATTATTTAGACCATACTTGTTAGATAAGATGTCATTAACCACTCTTTTAAATTTTTCTGCTGATTTAGCCATAACAGCTTTTATTTGTTGCTTGGCTGCACCTTTTGTATATATAACTCCACCGGTTTTTACACTATGGGTAAATTTCATATTTTCAAAAGAGACTATTAGATGAACATGAGGCTCTCTTTTTAGTGGTTCACCATTTTTATGTTTCTTGTTTAATGTTCTATTTTCTAGTGCCCCTTCTGGGCGAGGAATATATGGCTCTTCTTTGATTATAGGCAGATGAGCTTCAGCATAAAAAAGTAGCTCATCTATGTCGTGATTTGGGAAAGTGAGTCTGAGAAAGTCTATTATAAGCTCATCTATATTGCCACTTTCATATAGTTTGTTCCACTCCTCTGAAGTAAATGACAAGGATATATGATAGTAGTTATGTTTCTTATTCTTTTTCTTGCTCTGGTGCTTTTCAGACATCTCGATAAGATCTAAATTTCCAGCCAGTGGTAATCTATCATCTTTTTCATCTCTAGTTAGCTTTGAATCTCTTTTCTTGCCAGTTTTTAGATAATCAGCTATGCCTTTTTCTCCCTTTGAGATCTTAGCTATCATAGCTACTCTTTATTAGGCTTAAAATTTCAGTTAGCACTGATTGAACTTTGTACAACTCTTCTTGTGTCTGCAGTATCACTTCTAAAGCTATATTGCCACTAGTCTTATAAGCTATATTTAGTTTCTTTGCTATTTGATTAATGTTATTAAAAGGTCTAGCAAAATTTGCAATTATTGCTGGATATAGCTCTTTCTTTTTTATAGATTCAGAATTTATAGTGCCATTATCTATAAGATAGGAAATGATTTCTGATCTTGACATATCTAGCTCTAGAGCTATTTTATATAACTTATTGTATTGTTGATAAGTGATCCTTACGGAGAGCATCTTATCCTTGACATTTTTTGACATATGATATCCTTTCATAAAATGTGATAGCGAGAAGAAGCGTTTTAACGCTTCTTATGTCTCGCATTGCAGCCCTCGGCAGAGCAAGATTATACAAGGTATGAAAACGAAGTGTCATACATTGTATGTGTCTTGCTATTAGAAAAATTTGCTTGCTACTGAACATTGCTGTCACCATTTGTGTTTAGCCATTTAGTAAAATCCTCGCTAGCTTTTTGACCATCTTGGTTGTAAATATGGATAATAAAGCCTTGAAGATTAGACACGTTATAAAGTGCTTTATCTAGCCTATTTTGTAGTGAAGATTTGGTTTCATTTGTCTTATGGCTATCATAAAACAAGTAGCCAAAAAAGAAGAGTGCTTCTATAAACACAATGGTAATTAACACATATGCTATCTTTTTCATCAAAGAGGTAAAAGATGAGTTAATCTTTGATATAGTTTTATCTGCACTCTTTAGAGTATTTTGAAAGTTGTTTTGAATCTCTTTTGTTGCATTTATAAGTTCAATACCTCCTTGCTCTATAAGTTCTATTTTTTCTTTAAAGCTTTTATCAAAGCTATCTGCGGCTTGATTAAAAAGTTCAATATTATTTCTAATATTTTCACTAACCTTATTACCAATTTCGATATGTTCTTGTAGAGCAATTACTGCGTTTGCCGCAACTGCTGTATCACTACTCTTGATTGTTAGTGCCATTGCTTAGTTCCTCATCGTTTTTTTCGTCTTCTTTGGAACCGAGAATATGACATGCATCAGAGGGTTGGTTTGCATTTTTTGCCTCATATTCTTTCTTCCATTTGGAAAACTCATTATTTGATAGCTTGATACCAAAACGATCTTCGATTACTAGCCTGCACTCTTTGATCGTAGCTTTTTGTGGAAACAAGGCTTCAATGCATGCTTGTTTAATCTCCTGTTTTATTTTATTTTTTCTGATAGCTTTTAAATCATTTAAAAGCATTTTTTTATTAGCCATGTTTTTCTCCTATGACTTTTTAAAATTTTATAAAGACAGCAATAGCCATCTCACCAAAATAGACATACCTATAGTTTGCCCAATAAACTCAATATGGTTGGTATTAATGAAGTTCTTATTTAAGTAGTTTAAAAGTAGAGAACGGTTACAATAAAAACGCTAAAATTTATCGTAGAGGTTCTTTTCTAACACTTAAACAGAACCTCTGCTTCTAACTAATTTTGATCATCTTAACCTCCTTTGGTTAAAAATATTTTATTTTTAAAAATTGTGAGCATTATAATCTTTTTTTATAGTCGAGTCAATGAATTTGATAGTAAGTAGAATAAAAAAATGATTTTATGTTTTAAAAAGCACGATATATCAAGGGGTTTTTGCTTATAATTGATTGTATAGCATAAAAATACTTATGAATTACTTAATGCTAGTATTTATATGAGGAATCGAAACAAATATCTTAAAATTACCAAATAAAAATTATTGCATCATCATCAATTGCGCACCAAATACTCTCCAAACAAATTCTCAAATTTTGCCTTTAAATACTCTGACTCTTTTATCTTTATAAATGGTAGCCAGTATTTGACATACGCAGGATCTCGTGATGCTTATGCAGCCTATCTCTATTTTGTGTTTTATCACTAGGGGTATGAATGTATAATAATCATCAAAAATATTTTTTAGCCAATATTCAATAGCTACAAACGCCATTTCTACTATACATCTATACTTATTTTATTTAAACTATGATAAAAATTTAACCCGGCAAAGTGACAGATTATATTATAGTAGATTATTCGTTAAAAAATTTTACTTGTTTTTTAAAAATTTTACAAAAACGTGTTAAAATTACTGCAAGCTTAAGAATTTGCTACATAAAATTTTATTTTGCTACAAACATTAAGCTATATTTCATGAAAGGTGACTGCAATATAATATTGTAGAAACATCGTAGTTTAGGTATTTATGGTGTCACGGGGGAGACTTGAACTCCCGACCTCCGGCTTATGAGATAAATTTTTAAATATCGCTTAAAGCCCTGCTACATCACCATTACAAACAACTTTTTCCAATAAGCATTAGTCAAGTGTCCCACTTTTGTTCCACTACAAATCCATGGTACATCTAAAAAATCGTAATGGAATTTATTACTACCGAAGTGTCATCACCCCAAAAGCAAGAAAAGTTTTTAATTGTTCAAGAGAGTTATGCTTCTCCTTGGGGACTTGTTCCATATTAAAAGCCAGAAAATCTGCTAGAATTTATGATAGATATATTTATCTCATAACAAAGGCAGTGGATATGAAGCTAAATCAAGGAATTATAGATTCATTAGTTGATAGTTTTATGCAAGCAAAGGTAGACAAGAGCATAAAAGAGCATTCACTTTATGATAAAAAGATAGATGTTGACTTTGCGGATGCACTAAATCAGCACTTCAAAGAAGCCTTAAAAAATGATGGCTTTCCTAATCTTCTCAAACAAAGTAATGAGGCTTTAATAAATAAAGCTGAAATTTTATCTAACAACTTAGATGAAGCCATAGATCAAGATGATAAAGCCAGTATAGCTCAAACCTTGCTTGAGAAACATATATTATCACTAAACTATCTTATATCAAAGCTTGATAAAAGCACAAACCTCGTTTCTAAAAAGCTTAAATTTTTAAACAAACAAGATGAAAATTATAGATTTGAATCAAACAATATAGATAGCTTTCAGGATAATATTGAAACCCTTAATGAAACACATGGACTACCTCTTAATAAGGAAGGCATTAAAAATCTAACTAAAAATTTCTCACATGCCATAATGACAACTGCCAAGCAACAATATGGACTCAACACTCCTCTTAAGCTAGTAAAAACCAAAGATGATGAGAGAAGTGTAGAGCAGATACTAACTAGCGGTAGTCATATCATAGGTAAACGCATAAAAGTAGGAGATAAAAGCTTTAGTGTAGGTATTTTAAATGATGAAATAAGACAAGAATATGAGATAGTACCATGCTCTACCAGCCAAAGAAATGTAGAGAATAAAGAGATCATCACACTAAAAACAGCATTTGAAAATTTTATAGCAAATACTAGCATTAGCCAAAAGTGGTCAAATAGCACTATGGATCTGGTAAATATAGTAGGTAATATATTGTTTAAATTTTTTCATCCAAGCAGAGATATCACAACCATATCACGAGATGATCTGCTTAAATTTAGAAATACTTTGGCCCTCATACCAACCAAGCTAAATCAAAAAGCTAAATACAAAGACAAAAACTTAGAGCAAATCATACGCATAGGTAAAAACGATCCCAAGCTATCACAAGTAACTATACAAAAGTATATGATAAGGGTTATTCAGTTTTTTAAGTATTGCTATAACAGTGACTACATAAGTAAGAGCATCGTAAATGATCTAAACGTAAAAGTAGAGATAAATCCAATGGAGCGTAAGGTTCTGCCTTATAGCAAAGAAGAGGCTAATACTATCTTTAAAATAGTCCAAAATTTTAAAGAAATAAACAAGTCACCAAGCAAACGGATAAACGCAAATGATCTATATTATATAACTATGATAGCAGCATATAGTGGCATGAGAATAAATGAGATAGTTCAGCTAAGAGCAAGTGACATCATTTATCATAATAACGTGCTTTGTTTTAGTATAAATAGAGATGATGGCAAGAGTACTAAAAATATAAATTCCATAAGGCTTGTACCAGTTCATAGTAAGTTAATAGAGCTTGGATTAATAGAGTTTGTAAAACAAAGAGCTAGTACAAACAAAAGTATCTTCAAAGTAAGCAATAAAGACTTTTCAGAAATTTTTAGATCTCAAATACAACGAAAACTAATAAGTAGCAACAAGCAAAAGACTTTTTACTCTTTTAGACACTATTTTATAGATACGCTTGTCCAACAAGAAGTAGAGCCAAATATCATAGCTCAAATAGTAGGACATGAGAAGCAGTATAAAATTTTATTAGGAACCTATGCTACAAATATAAATGCTAGTGTATTAAAAGCAAAAGTTGAAATGGTAAGTTACTAATATATCTCATAATACATTTTATTACGTAACTTTACTTCACTATACTTATTTTACGTGGTTTTACCTAGGTATACTTGTTTTACTTCACTATACCTTACTATACTTAACCTAACTTCACTTAACTATACTTCACGTGACTTCACTATACGTAAATTACGTATACTTACTTTACTATACTTAATTTACGTTACTATACTTAGGTATACCTATTTTACGTAGTTTTACTTTGGTATACGTGTTTTACCTTACTGTACTTCACTATACGTGTTTTACGTGGTTTTACTTTATGTAACATTACGTAAAATTATGCTACCATACACTTTAATTATCTAGATTCACCCCTATTAAGCATCAACATTTTTATATGTTGATAAACTTACTTAGCAAGCTCGGGCTGAGCTTGCTGTAAGGTCTTAGCCAGACGGGCAAAATTTTTATTTGACCGAGCAAAGAAAAATATAAAAATTTAGACGAACTTTATCCATTAAATATGATTTTTGGTAATAAAACATTTAAATTATAACTAAGGATCCAATAAAAACTTGAGAATATTTAAAGATATAGCACTGAGAATTTTTAAAGATATAGCACTGAGAATTTTTAAAGAGCAAATAGATCGTTTTATAATGGTTCTTTGAATTACTAATGAAAGGTAGATGCTAGGCTACCAGCAAGATCAACCTATTAGTGTAATAAAATCAACCAACTACACTAAATTTAACTATCCATTTTTTATCGACTTTATCGGAACCAAAAACTGTAGGTACTTTGTAGTCTATGTGTTTGGTTTTAGACTAAGCCATCTAGCAAAACGTCTTAATACTATTGTTGATAAAAAAATTTATATTAGAAATAATGCAAACAAGATCAATATATGAAGATAAAAATTGCGACGAGTTTTAAGCTCGTCGCAAAACCTTCTTAGAAGTCGGTATGAATTTTTTGGTCTACCTCTATTTTAACGGTATGTCCATTGATTTCATACATACTTTCGTAGGTCTTGTTGCCACTATTGGTATCTGCTGTTCTTTTCCATTCATGACTATCTAAATTAACCTTATCGTGATCGTCGCCCATAATTTTTAATCTAACGTCTTTATTGTCAGTTATATCTAAAACGTTTTTCGGATTAATCGTTAGATTAACCGCACCGCTCGCTCCGTCATCTCCAAGCTTAATTTGTTCAAATTTATAAACTTTATCGCCCAGATTCGCTACATTACTTAGATCTACGCTTTCTTTAAATACTAAAGTATCCGTACCGTTGCCGCCGTACATTCTATTGTTGTTTGCGTTAAATTCTACCGTATCGTCACCGCTATCCTGCTTTACTTTTATAGTAAACGAAGATGCTACGCTGTGATTTGAACCACTTGAATCAGCCGTTTGAGCCACTACTTTTACGTCGTAGTCTTTTTCCGGATTTACGTTTATTTGAGTCGAAATGTAACCATTATCTATGTCTGGTTGAGTTAGTCCGTTTAGCTCTTTCGTAACGGTTTTACTATGATCGTTCGGATCTGTATAAGTAAGAGAAATTTTATCTCCCTCTCTAGCATCTTCCGGTAAATATAGCTTTACGTTATGCAAGCCTTTGTTGCTCGCATCTTCGCTTTCACTATAAGAGCTTATATATTGCATCTTTTCTAGCTCGACCTCGTTCGTAGACGTTTGCTCGTATTCGTCTTTACTGTTAGTTAACTTAGCTTCTGCACTGTACTTATGGCCTTCGCTCACGTCTATATCTTTTAGATTTATCGCTCCTCCTTCAAGAGATATCTTGTCGCCATTAGCGCTTTTAGCAACAAGTTCACCGTTTTCTTTTTCAAGCGTAAATTTTTCGGTTCTGGTGACTTGACCGTCGGTTTTTATAGTAACACTAATCTTATCTCCAGCAATAACATTACTTGGAAGTTTTAGGCTGAGAGTAGTTTTACCGGCATTGCCGTCTATCGCCGCTTCGTCTCTGCTTAGAACTTTATTGTGATTTAAGTCCTCGGTGAATACCGCTTCGAGTTTTCCGCTAAAGCCCATATTTAAATTTATATTCTTATTGTCTATCGTTTTATCTTCGCCGTATGCGTCGGTTAACGTAGCTTTTACCGTAGTCGGAACCAATGCTGGAGCCGGATTTCCCGAAGTTGGCGCAGTATATGCAAGCTTAACGTTAGGAATTTTTATCGCGTTATCTATCACGTCTAGTATTTCGCCACTTGACGAAACCGCTTTTATTTTACCGTCTACGCTTTTTAGCTCGTATTCTCTAGGCGTCAATTCAGTACTAATCTCTACTTTTAATTTATCACCGATAGATGCGTTGTAAGGTATAGTCACAGTTGCCGTAGTAGTATAAATATTGCCATCTTCGTTGGCTTCTACGCGGTCTATCGTGCCATCCCTATTTAGATTATCTTCGTCGAACGTTACCTTAATAGGCTTATTATCTAGTCCTTTCTCTAACTCTATAGATTTTTCTCCGGGTGTGCCCTTATTAACCCCGGTGCTATCTTCTAGCGTTACTTTCGTAGTCGTTTGCGTACCGACTTTAACGTTTACCGGAACTTTGATGAGCCCTTCTTCGATATTTACTGGATTACCGTTTTCGTCCACAGCACTTACGGAGCCGTCGCTATTTTTAGTAAGAATGTACTCTAGCTTTCTATTGCCGTTTGGCTCGCTTGGCTTGATTGGCTCGTTTATATCTACCGTTAGTTTATCACCGGTTACTATTTTGCCAACAGGTAGCGTTATAACGGCATTCGTTTTGCTCGCTGTTCCGTCTTGATTAGCTTCTGCTCTACTTAATTTAGCATCTCTATTAGTATCCTCCTCATAAGTTACCATCAACGAATCGCCGCCGCCGGAAGCTTTTTTAATATCGTTTTCTGATTTCACGGCTACGCCCTTACCTTCGTAATCGACTACCTCGGCGCTAACTTTCGTAGGACTTACATCATTAATAGGAACAGGAACTTTAACTATTTTATTATCGTCGGCTTCTATCGGCCTGTCTATTTTCTTTTTAGCGGAATCTATTTCGGTAATTTCAAATTTTCCGTTCGCATTCTTCTCAATGATATATGATTTTTCTGGTTCATTGCCTATCTTAAGCTTTAATATATCTCCGTGAACCGTATTCGACGGAAGCTTAATGCTCGCAGTAGTTTCGTCCTTATCCGTAGATACGGCTCCGTCGTTGTTTTTGTCTTCGTCAAACTTAATTAACATATCGTTATTTAAGGTGTCCATAGATATATTATTTTTAGCCTCTGCGACCGCTCCGTTTTTATCGGTAACGCTAACCGAAATCTTCGTATCGCCGCTCGTTTTTAGTTCTATATCTTTTATAGTTACCGCACCGTCTTTTATTTCTAATTTTTCGCTTCCATGAGAAAGAAGCAGATTGCCGTTTGAATCTTTTTCAACGATATAATCCTTTTGGGTTCCATCTATATCAATAGTTACCTTGTCTTTTTCCAAGATATTATTCGGAAGCGTTATTTTAGCGGTAGTTTTATAGATCGCCAAATTATTTTCGCTTGCGCTTTCAGGTCTTGAGAGTAGCGAATTTTCATTCTTGTCTTTATCAAACGCTATTGAAACTCTATTTAGATTAGAAACGGTTATAGAGGCTTCAGCTACTGGGCTTTCATCGACGGCTACGTTATTATGAGTAGCATCCGAGAGTACTTTGGCTGTTACTTCGGTTTGCTTGCCGGTTTTCATCACTACGTCTTTTATAACGAAACCTTTTTTATCCGCCGTAGTATTTATTTGATGACCTTTTTCATCAGTTAGGCTGTCGATCTTTCCGCTTTTACTATTGCTTTTATTTATGGTGTAAATTTTTGGCGTAGGGGTTGGCTTACCTGGTTCATATATTTTTACCTCTATCTTATCGCCGTTTACCGCATTTGATGGAATTTTTATAGTAACGTCGGTTAGGTAGTCGCCATTTGCGCCTTTTCTAGCATCGGTTCTACTTACACTTGTACCGCCTTTTGCGTCTTCAAATATTACTTCTGGGGCCTTGATGTTCTCTATCTGGGTAGTCGCTTTTTTGCTTACGTCCGTCGTTACCGTATCGTCATCCGTTCCTTTTCGGTAGTCTAAGGTAGCCTCTACGGTAGTTTTTTTGCCGGCTTCTAGCCCTACGCCTTTGAGTATATATTCGTATTTTTGATTTGAAGTCGGTTCGGCAGACGGAAATTTACTTTCTAGGTCAGGATAATCGCTTGGTTTATTTGACGTTATAGAGTTTAAAAATCCTTTTGCGTCCGTGTGGATAGTGTATTCTCTCGTTGTCGTCCCTTTGATAGGATCTTTTATTTCAAGTCTTAATATATCGCCATCTCTTACGTTTTTAGGGATTGAGATGATTGCATCTATTTCATTTACCTTGCCGTCCTTCATGCTGTCTGATCTTGATAGCGCGTCGTTGCCACCACCTACTTTTACGCTTTGTTTTTCGGCAAATTCTACGTATATGCCCTCTTTTTCGACTATAACTTCGTCTTTATTAGATTCGTCGCTTTTTTTGGTAACGCCGTTGTTTTCTAAAACTACGGCATTTTCTATGGTCGTCTTAAAATCTCTAGATACCGGTACGCCTTTTAGCGTAATACTTTGTTTATCTGCCGAAATAGTCGCTGTTATACCGGGAGCTATCGTAGTCTCGGTCGTATCCGAAAGATTACTTAGTTTAAGCTTTATATTAGACGTACTGTCTGTTGTAATATCAAATTTTAAATAATCGTCAGCCGCCTTAACGCCGTAAGGAAGCTCAATCTTTGCCGTCGTAGTTTTTAGATTACTATCGCCGCTTCTGTTTTCATAAAAATTTAGCATTCCGTTGTTACTAGAATCTTCCGTGAAGGTAACTCTCGGAGCAACTTTAGGCGTAACATAGTCTTTTCCTTGATCGCTAGCATTGCCGTATTCGTTTGTTATCGTAGCGGTAACGGTCGTTTGATCGAAATTTCTAACTTTAGGATTAGGCCTCACAGTTTCGGTGGAGCCGTCCGATTTTATATTTTCAAAGCTGTTTGAACCGTCTAACTTAAAGCCGTTGCCTTTTAAGTCGTTTAAAATATCTTTAGTAATTTTGACGTTAAATGTTTCATTGTTGCCTCCACCGAAGATTTTTATATTTAGTGTATCGCCTACTTTAACTTTCTCACTATCTGGCAGTCCGGTTTGATCCGGTATAGTTATTTTTACCGGAGAAGTATCTTTCGGATCTCCCTTCTCTTCGCGAGATAAAATATGATCAACGTATACGTCTTCCGTAAATTTTACTACCGGCGGCTTAGGTTTATCGGATTCTAGTTTTACTTCGTCGTATGCGCTTTCGCTAGTATTTCCTACCTTATCGGTAATAGTCGCTTCTACTTTAGAATTTTGTTTGTTTCTAACTGGAACGTCTAGCGAGTATTTATTGCCGTTGTCTATCATGGCTTGAGTTATAGTTATTTCTTGCGTCGTAGGACTAGGGTTCGTTGGATCCTTAATGGTTATGTTTAGTTTATCACCAGCGGTTACATCGCCTGGAAATTTTATCTCAACTTTTGAGGTATCTATCTTGCCGTCGCTCGCATTTTCTGGATTATTTAGTATACCGTCACTCGTATCGTCAGGGTTTGTAGGATTTGGCGTAGCTTTCGCGTTCTTATCTTCGACAAACGTAACAATCGGTGCTTTAGCCGTAGTATCGGTAGTTATCGTATCTCTGCCTTCACCGCCCTTATTTCCAGCCTGATCTGTTATATAAGCACTTACGGTAGAAGTTTCTCCGTTCTTAACTGGAACGTCAGGTATTATATAACCGTTGTTTTTTATTTCAGGAGTAATGGTTTTGGTTATATTCTCGGTCGTACCGTCTGGCTTAGTAATAGTAATTTCTAGCTTATCTCCTACCTTTGCGTCCGCAGGAACGGTAATTTTAACAGGAGTAGTATTTGTATCACCATTTGCTTTATTTTCGCTTTCATTTAAAAATTTGTCATTATTTGTATCATCTGTAAATTTTACGGTTGGAGTAGTCGGAGCGATCGTATCGGTAGTTACCGTATCACTGCCTTCGCCGCCGGTGTTTCCGTATTTGTTAGTTATAGTGGCGGTTACTACAGAATTTTTGTTATTTTCTACCGGAACGTCAGTCAAAACGTGTCCGTTATCTATAATTTGCTGCGTTATAGGTACTTTTCTAGATTCGCTAGAACCGTTCGGTTTATAAATTACGATATTTAAAGTATCGCCAACTTCGACGCTACCGTTGTTAGGAACGGTTATTCTTACCGTCGTTTTGTTTTGATCGCCGTCGGTATTGTTTTCGTCTTTATTTAGTAGGTGGTCACCATTTTTATCTTCCGTAAATTTTACGGTCGGAGTAGGAGGTATAATGGTATTTGTCGCATCCTGCGTATCCAATCTACCTCCACTTATTGCAGAATAATCACTTACGTAATTACCTCCATTATCTGGCAGATTACCATAATTAGCATATATGTTACTAATGTGGCCTCCTTCTGCAAAGCTAGTAGAAGATAAGCTTACGCCATCTCCACCATTACCACCTGCTTGTGGACCACCTGCAGCAGTTTCTTCTAGAGCATTAAGATCTGTTCCTTTTAAGATGGCTTGTTGTAAAGCTGAGATATCAGCTACTGTTTCGTTATTGTTAGAGTCTTGATCTAGAGTTAGAGTATCTTTAC
>NZ_CABPTY010000002.1:326388-356540 GCF_902460415.1 Campylobacter concisus | reverse complement strand
TATTGTTACTTTAGAGTTAGAACCCTCTGTAACTATCTTTTCACCTTGGTATACAATATCTCCTACACTTAATTGTCTTACCTCTCCTGTTAAGTCATTAAGTGCTCTTGCTATTCCTCCATTTACGCTTTTAACTACTCCGGCTTCTTTAGCCATCATGTTCTCCTTATTGTTTATAGTATTTTAAATTTTGAATGAATTATATAAATTTTAGAAGTATATGTCTATTGTACTGGGGTACGATATGAGACTTTTATAATATAAATAAACGGCATTGTGATACTTCATATGCCAAACTAAATTTATTTACCATATTACTTCTATCCTTAAAACATATGACCACCTGATCACCTTTTTCATAGTGTTTTATCTTTTAATTGATTTTTGGGGTTTTTTATTTTTATATTACTACTATACTTTGGATATCTCTAGAAAATTTCTTTACCCCATCTCCATCCCAGGATCATCTTTTGTAAATTTACTCCTTAGCTCTGGAATTTCATTGACTATCATCTCTCTTATCTCTGGGTTGATATTTGCTATTTCTAGTAAAAGACCCAAGCTTTTGTCATTAAAGTCTCTTAGTCTGATATTTTCACTTTTCAAACTTTCAGCTTTACGTGTTAGAGATTGATTTTCTCTATTCTTACTCTCTATCAATGCACTTTGTTCATCTATCTTTGTTTGCTGATTAGTATGTGCTTCTAGTTTGTGTCTAAGAATTGTTATCTCATTGTCTTGCTCAGCTTTGGTCTCTTTTAAATCATCTAGCTCTTTTTCTAGCTGCTCTTTTTCTCTTAAGACTCCTATGCTTTTCTCTTTATTTTCTTCTATAATCTTGCTTTGTTCTGTTATTTGCCCAGCAAGAAGCTCTACTTGTTCTTTTAACTTTTTATCAGATGTGATGATAATGTTCTCTTGTAGCTGTTCAAAAACAGAATTTCTAAGACCTACTATTAAAGCTCTTTTTTCATTTGGCTCTAACCTAAAGTACTCGTCGCCCCACAAAGGCTCTTTCTTTTGCATATGCTTATTTGCTTCCGCTTCTATAAGCTTTTGAATTTTCTCTTTTAGCTCTTGCTCACTCTTATATTCACTTGCTATTTGGTGCATTTGGGTTAAGCTCTTGTGTCTATTATTGCTTGGTTTGCCGCGAAGTACCTGACCTTCGAATGCCTCTGCGCCCATATCTTGTAGCTCTTTACCAAATTTTGCTGTTTGTGCCCTACCGCTAAATCTCAAATTTGCATGCTTCTCAAAGTTATAGTTTGTAAAAAAGATATGAAAGTGCTTGGTCTTCTCATCATTATGTTCAGCTATAAGCAGACACTTTACACCATACTTTGCACAATATGTATTTATAAATCTCATTACTCTATCCATGCGTATGTTTTCATTTATAAATTTTGACTCTTCTTTGTTTAATCCTTCTTTTGGCTCTTTCTTCCTATCTGTACCAAATGTGATGATGACTTCACAAAAACCAGCCATATCTTTACGCCAAGACTTATTTATAAGAGTTTCTATGCCTTTTCTTTTTTGTGTATAAGACTGATTGGTATAGTCTTTCTCAAAGCTTTCTTGAAAGCCTTTAAGTAAATTCTTTACAAAGGCTATATTATGTAGCTCATCATCTTTGCTGTTAGCATCTCTCATATTGCCATTATTATTAAACTCGCTTAGGAACTTATAACGATTAAGAGTGGTTGGATTTTTGTTGAGATACTTTATATGCTCGGTTTGATTTTTCTCACGACATGCATGTGCAAATCTACCTATAGCTCTACCATATGTTAAAAAATCTGACCTTACATTTATAACTAGGTTGTGATCATTTATTATATATGCATTAGCCATGGCAAATCACCTCACTACGTAAACTTTCTTTCGTGCTAGCGGTGCTAGTTACTATTAATGAAAAATTTTTCATTTTTATCCTTTTAAAAGATATTTATAGTAATTACACCAATTTTGGAAAAAATTTCAGCTAGAAATGCAAAAATTTGTAAAAAAATTCATAATTAGAAAAAGAATAAATTAAAAATAGTAAAAGGATAAATGCCAAAAGTGCGTATTTATGGGGATTATAGATAAAAAGCTAGAAGTAAAAATTTAAAGCAAATCTATTTTTTATGGTATTAAAAGGGTGATGGTTTTATAATCATTGGAATTTTTAAGAGACTGTCCCACTTTAGTAACTAAGTGTTCCACTCTTAAAGGAAATTTTAAAGAAAGGGAAAGAACAAAAGCATCACTGCTAGTGCCTAAAATAGTGTGTTTTGGTGTCACGGGGGAGACTTGAACTCCCGACCTCCGGCTTATGAGGATTTTTTATATGAGCTCCTAAAAGCCTGAAATACGCACTTTAGACGATTTTTTGCTTAGTGATTACATAAAACTGTTCCATTTTTGACCGGTTGGCTATTAAATATGGGACAACACTTAAGGGAGCGAAACGGTATATATTACTACCGAGTCACACTTGCTCCAAGCATCAGAAAATTTTTTAACGAAAAGCGAGAAATTTGCTTCTCCACATCCACTAATCTCTTGGAAAAAGCCAGAAAAAGGGCTAAAATTCTAGACAACAATCTTTACTTGATAAAAAGGGCGGTTCACATGAATCTTAGTGATAGCATAATCCAATCTTTTGTAAATTCGTTTATGAAAGTAAAGCTTAGCAAGAGTATCAAAGAGCACTCTCTTCTTAATAAGAAGATGGATGTAGAATTTCTAAATGCGCTCAATGACTACTTTAAACAAAGTTTGATAGATGGTGATCTGCCTCAAATTTTAATTAAGGATATAAGCAATATCACTAACACTGCTGGCGCTCTTGGTGGCAAGGATAAAGAAAACATAGGGCAAACTCTTCTAGAGAAAAACATACTAACACTTAACTATCTTGTATCAAAGCTTGAGAAGAGCAGTGTGCTCTTTGATGACAAGCGTGAGCAATATTTTCTAGAAGATGATTCTAGTGATAACTTAACCAAACATGCCAAACCTAGTTCGTTTGACGCTAAGGACATAGCTTCATTTCAAGAAAATATAAAAGAGCTTGAAGATAGCGGTTATTTGCCTATTACGGATGGACAGCTTAAGGCTATGGCTCAGAGGATTAGCGAGACGGTTTATGCCATACTAGATCAAAAGTATGGCTCAACTTCAAATTTAAAGCTAGTAAGAACAAAGAATGACCATAGAAGCATGGAAGATATCATATTGGATCCAAATCCACCAAAAAATATCAAGATAAAATTAGATGACGATAGTAGCTTTAGTATTTTTAATCCTAGCGCCAAAATAACCAAAGAGTACGAGATCAGGCAAGTACTGCAAGCGACATCTGGCTCTAGTAATCAATTCTCAGCTTTAAATTTAGAAGATCAAAAGAGCTTAAAGGATGCATTCGAGATATTTGAGACAAACACTAAAAGAGCTGACAAGTGGTCGCCAGACACGCAAAGATTAGTTACTGGCGTAAAAAAGCTCTTATTTTTATACTTTAACGAAGATACGCCAGTTTATAGGATCACGAGAGATAACTTGCTTGAATTTAGAGATCTTCTTTATAAAATTCCAACTAAGCTAGCTCAAAAGAGTAGGTATAAAGATAAAAGTTTATCTCAGATACTTAAGCTAGGAGAAAAGGACGATAAACTCTCTGAGCCTACTATCCAAAAATATATGATAAGGGTTATTCAGTTTTTTAACTACTGCTTTGATAGTGGCTATATAGGTAAAAGCATAACTGCAAAAATGAACGTCAAGATAGACATAGACCCTAGTGAAAGGGCAGTGCTTCCATACGAAGCATCAGAAGCTAGGAAGATCTTTGAGATAGTAACTAACATCAAACAAAGTGGTAAATCACCAAGTTCAAGGATAGAGGCTAGTGAGCTCTACTACGTCACAATGATAGCTGCTTATAGTGGCATGAGGATAAAAGAGATCACACAACTTCATAAAGAAGATATAGTCTTAAAAGATGGAATTTACTGCTTTAACATAAACACAAATGATGGTAAAACTACCAAGACCAAAAACAGCATTAGGTTTGTGCCTATCCATAGTAAGCTCATAGATCTAGGCCTACTAGAATATGTTAATAGCAAGAAAAGCGGAAATATATTTAAGGTAAGCAATAAGGACTTCTCTGAAATTTTTAGAAGCCAGATCCAAAGAAAGTTTATAGACAAAGACTCTAAAAAGACTTTCTACTCTTTTAGGCACTACTTTATAGACTATCTAGTGCAACGTGAGGTCGAAGCCAACCTTATAGCTCAGATAGTAGGGCATGAAAAGCAGTATAAAATTTTGCTAAATACTTATGCTAAGCCTATTAACGCTAATACACTAAAAGCTAAAGTAGAGATGGTATCGTATGAAAATGAATAGGGCTAAATTTTAAAGCATGAGCTTTAAGACTTTCTTATATCTTATTTAGTATTATTTTAGGTATTAAATAAAGAATAAAAATGCAAACTATACGCAAAGCAGTATTGAGGCTAGCTACTCTAAAACTAAATGCTTTTATATTTTATAAGTATTGTTATATAATTCATAAAAATTAAAAAGGTTTTTTGTGACTTACAGAGTAGGAAGTTTATTCGCTGGAGTTGGTGGTGTGTGCCAAGCATTTAAAAATTCAAATTGTAATGTTGTATGGGCAAATGAAATTGATAAAGATGCTTGTAAAACTTACAGATTGAATCACGTCAGTACCAATCTCATTGAAGGAGATGTTAAAAAGTTAAACGGTAAAAATTTAAGTGATATAGATATATTAACAGCAGGTTTTCCTTGTCAGCCCTTTTCACTTGCTGGACATGGCAGAGGGTTTGAAGATGAGCGTGGTAAGCTTTTTTTTGAAGTATCAAGATTACTAAAAGAGTTAAGGCCGAAAGCCTTTTTTTTAGAGAATGTTAAAACCATAGCTTCTCATAATAACGGTGAAACTTTTAAAACCATTAGAAATGAGATAAAAAGAGCTGGATATTCTTTTATACCATTTATATTAAACGCTGCAAAGTATACAGATATACCACAGGGAAGGGAAAGAATTTATATTGTAGGCTTTAAGGATGAAGACGACTATTTATTTGAAAAACCTATAAAAGAAAATATAAAAGAAACGAAACAAGCCAATCTACTATCTAGCAAGTTTAAAATTCCCAAGGAAACAAATAAGAAACCAAAAAGTATAAAATTCTTTCTAGATAACTCGTGCGTTACCTTGACTGATATATATAACGACAAAAATAATAAAATTCACCGTAAAGTGATAGAGAGTGTAGTGGATGAAAATATTGTTTATCAGTATAGACGCTATTATGTTCGCCCTAATAAATCAAATGTGTGCCCTACTCTAACTGCAAATATGGGTGCAGGTGGACACAATATACCAATTATATTAGATGATGGTGTAATAAGAAGATTAACCCCAAAAGAATGCTTTAATTTACAAGGCTTTTCAAGAGACTTTATACTCCCATCAAACATATCAAGAGCACAGTTGTATAAGCAGGCTGGAAATTCTGTTGTTGTGCCAATGGTTGAAAAAATTGCAAAAGAGATTGTAGCGGTGTTGGATGGATCCGATAGAAATTAATCCAAATGTTGCAAATTTTATCAAATCACTTCGTGATATAGGATATACTTTTGAAGTGGCAGTTGCTGATATTATCGATAACAGCATATCTGCCAGTGCAAATGATATAAAAATTTATGCCATACAACATCCTGAACCGTTTTTTTGCATTCTAGATAATGGTGTGGGAATGAATGAAGATGAGCTAGTAGAAGCCATGAGACTATCTTCGAAAAATCCAGACGAGAGAAGAAACGATATAGCTCTTGGTAAATTTGGTTTAGGTCTTAAAACGGCTTCATTTTCTCAATGCAAAAAACTTACCGTTATATCAAAGAAATGTAATCAGATAAATATTAAGCAATGGGATTTAGACTATATCTCTAAAAGCGATAAATGGCTACTTTTGACGCCTGAGTTGAGTGAGTATAAAAATCTTGAAATTTTTAAAGATTTTTATAAAAACGATAATTCTACTCTTGTCATATGGGAAGATATGGACAAAATCGAGCAAATTTCAGAATGTTTAGAAATACTAAGAGAGCATTTGTCTTTGGTTTTTCATCAATTTTTAGAGGGTGCTGACGGCGCAAGAAAAATAAAAATATCCATCAATAATAATCCGTTAATACCTTTTAATCCGTTTAATCCAACACATGATGCAACCTTTATAAAATTTACAGAAATAATTAAATACAACGAAAAAGAAATAAAAATTACCCCATTTATCTTACCGCATCATTCAAAAGTGACTTCATCGGAATGGGAAAAATATGGCGGAAGAGGTGGCTATATAAAATCTCAAGGTTTCTATCTATACAGAGCCCACAGGCTACTTGTTTACGGTAAATGGTGGGGAACTCTAAAATCTAGCGATGCGACAAAGCTTGTTCGCATAAAGATTGAAATTTCAAACGATCAAGACGAGTTGTGGAATATTGATGTAAAAAAGTCTATCGCAAATCCAGTTGCTGGCTTGAAAGAAGAGCTCAAAAGAGTTGCTCTATACTCCATAAAAGATGGGGTAAAGCCCTTTTCTACTCGTGGTCGTAAAATAAATGACAAAAATGTTACTAGATTTTGGGATTTAGTTTGCGAAGATAGCAAAATTTATTTTGCAATAAATAAAGAAAATCCAATGCATCAAAAATTATTAGATTTATTGGATTTGCAAACGAGAGAACTATTTCAGCTATACCTAAAATCACTTGAGGCATGCATACCATTAGAAGCTATACAGGTACAGGTCCAGCAAAATCCACATAATTTTAGGCAAGAGGATATTATTTCAAATACAGAAGCGGTTAAAATACTGGAATATCTAAAAAATATAGGACTTAGCGAAGATGAAATTAAAAAAATAGAGATTTTTAAAAAATATAAGGAGCCGTTGGATGGAATGTAGTTTTTATGAAGAAGTTTTTAATTTTTCAAAAAGTAGTTTGACCAACAAGTACTCTAAACAGAATGAGGTTTTACAAGAGGAAGATATTGACAACGAAATATCTCGAGTAAAAAGATTTATTAAGTCCGACATTAAAGTTGATATATTTAACCAAGACGGCGATTTTTCAGATAATGATTATGAAAAACTAAAAGACGACTTAGAGAAATATTTTAATGTAAGGATGAGTACGGGCTTAGTAATAAAAGGCGATGAACAAAAACGACGCAATACGTCTTGGTATAGCATAAACACAAAAGCCAATAATAGTAATTTTTACTGGGATAGATTGGAAAAATTTTATAAAAACTTCTTGCCTCCGCAAGTCATTAAAACTGTAAATGATGATACTGATATGATAATGAATCAAATTGGAGATCCGAGAGAGAATAAATTTAGTGTATACGGTATGGTTGTGGGTCATGTTCAATCTGGCAAAACTTCAAATTACGCTTCATTGATATGTAAGGCTGCCGATATTGGTTATAAATTTATAGTTATTGTTGCTGGAGATAAAAACAATCTTAGAAACCAGACCCAAATTCGTATAAATGAGGCTTTTGTTGGTAAAAATGACTCAAAAATAGTCGGGGTTGGGCTTGATGATCTGCCTAATGCAAATAGAATGCAACCTATTAGCTTGACTACGGAAATAAGCGATTTTAATACAAGAGACGCACATAAAAATTCACAAGGTATAAATTTTGATAATATCAATACACCCGTACTTTTAGTTATTAAGAAAAATGCGAGCACTCTTTCTAATGTCATAACATGGATCAAATCTCATTATAGTAATAAAATTTCAAAACATGCCATGTTGCTGATAGACGACGAGTCTGACTATGCCTCCATAAATACAAAAGAACAAAGCGACCCAACTACCATAAATAAAGAGCTGAGAGCCCTTTTGGAACTTTTTGAAAAAAGCTCCTATGTTGCATACACTGCCACACCTTATGCAAATATTTTTATAGATCATACAATAGAGGATGAGCAAAGTGTAAAGATTAAAAATATGAATGAGCATATCTCTAAAGATCTTTTTCCAAGAGATTTTATATATGCCCTTGATGCACCGACTAATTATTTCGGCGCCGAAAAGATTTTTATAGATAATCCTGATAAATATTTAATAGATATTAATGATTATGATGAAAAAATTCCTTTAAAACATAAAAAAGATCACCTTATATCCGAATTGCCACAAAGTCTATACGAGGCTATAAATGTATTTATACTAAATGTGGCAACAAGGGATTTAAGGGGTCAAATTAAGCATAATAGTATGCTTGTTAATATTAGTCGCTTTTCTGATGTACACGAAAAAATTGCATGTTTGATAGATGAATATTTAAAAGCGTTAAAAAATGATATTAATGCTTTTATTTTACTTCCAAATTCGGTAAAACAAAGTAGCTTGATACTAAACTTAAAGAATATTTTTGAGACAAAATTTGATATTGAATTCTCATGGTTAGAGATTTCAAAAAAATTATCTGAAATTGCAACTAGTATTCTAGTAATAGAGGTTCACCAAAAGAGTAAGAAGCCGCTTAAATATAATACTGGCGAAAGAATAAATGTCATTGCGGTTGGAGGACTTAGCCTGTCACGTGGCTTTACTCTAGAAGGACTCAGTGTTAGTTATTTTATAAGAAGTACAATATTCTATGATACGCTTATGCAGATGGGTAGATGGTTCGGGTATAGACAAGGCTATGAGGATTTATGTAAAATTTATATGCCAAAAGATATTCAAAACTATTTTAAATTTATTATTGAGGCTACGAATGAGCTTATGTATAAATTTAAAGAAATGGTAGAAGATGGTCTAACTCCTTATAATTTTGGATTAGCTGTCAGACAAGACCCAAAAAGTCAACTACAAATTACGGCTAGAAATAAGATGAAAAACGCTGAAGAAAAATGTATTTCGTTGGATTTAAGTGGAAAGCTAATAGAAACCGTAAGATTTGCTAAGAACCCACAACTGCACAATAATAATTTAAATATTTTAAAAAAGTTTATAGAATCACTTAATAGAGGTAGTAAAAAAGGAAGCGCCACTATATATAAAAATATAGATAAAATAGAAATATTAAATTTTATAAATAACTTTAGTGTTATAAAAGCACATATGCAGTTAGATTTTATAAGGGCGTATCTGGAAGATAAGAATACAATGTGGGATGTTGTTCTTTATGGCGGAAAGGGTGGGTTTTTAGAAAAATTTGGGATAAATATGGAAGAGCGCTCAAAATTGCAAGACAAGAGTGATTATATAGAACTTGGGAATAGAAAACTATCGGCAGAAGATCCGGAAAAAGCATTGCTAGATGACAAAATTTACGAACAAAGCAAGAAAGAAAAAAGAGGCGATAGACCTTCATTTTTAAGAAAAAATTTAAAAAACCCAATTTTAATGTTGCATATATTAGACACCAAAAATAATCAAATCGGATTTGGTTGCGATATATTGCCAGCCTATGGCGTTTGTTTTCCCAATAATGGTGTTTGTAGTAGCTCTCAAACTATTAAATATTTAATCAATAAAGTACGCCAAGAAGAGATGCTTTTGGAATTTGAAGAATTAGAAGAGCAAGATGATTAATCCTTGGAATGATATGAAAAACAATACCAGAAGAAGGGTTAATGGTGACAATAGATATGATATTTTTTGGGTAGTGGATTTGGATGGAAGATATACTTTTGGCATTGAACTAGATTTTTGTATAAAAACTAGTAAAAAGAGTATAAAATTTATTGGTTTAAATACACTAAGAAAAGATTTTAAAGATGGTACCAAATTTTATATAGCACTAAACGATAATTCCAATTGGCAACTATTTGTATTGGTTTGCAACGATATTATTTCTCTTTTAAATACTTGCAATAATAATGAAAATGTTTTAGACAATATAGAAACAAGACTCCTAAAATGGAAAAAATTTTTTATTTCAAATGATGATGATTTTGGGGCAGAAAGGCAAATGGGGCTATTTGGTGAACTTAGTTTTTTAAATAATATTGCAGCTAAACAAGTTGGTTTTGAAGAGGCATTAAGTTCTTGGGTTGGGGCAGATTTTGATAAACAAGACTTTTTATTTAATGACTGCGCTGTTGAGATTAAAACGTATAAAGCTTCAAAATCGCCACATGTTACAATTTCATCTGCTTATCAACTTTATACAACTAAAGAAAAATTATATCTCGCAGTATACTCTTTATCTATAAATTCGCAAGGACTTAGTGTTGAGGACATCATAAAGAGTATAGAAGTAAAGGTCGCCGACGTAGAATCATTTTATAAAAAGCTTTTTTCGTATGGCTATAAATCAAATTTCCAAGTAGAACTATTAAAATTTAAAATAGATAAAATTTTATTTTTTAATGTAGATAATAAATTTCCAAAAATTACTTCCATAGACATAGATTCCAGAATTCATAACGTAAAATATACGGTAGATTTATTAAAATGCAATGAATTTTTGTTGGAGAGAATAAAACTTTAAAGGCAAAAAATGGTTAGTTTAGATGACTTTCATCAAGATTTTATGCAGGATATTGTGAGTCAAGCTCAAAGCCGAGGTATAAGCAAACAAGAAGCATTTTTTGAGTCGGTCTGTGACTCTCTTGTTGACGAAGGAGAGCTATCGCAAGACTACATGATTGCTGAATACAATAAAAGAGATATGGAAGTAAGTGGATATGACTTTGATGTAGAGCGTGGTAAGCTTAGCCTTCTAGTGCATTGTTTTTTTCAAAGTGATGATATACAAACTCTCATAAAAGCGCAGATAGAATCAAAATTTAAAAAGCTGGAAAATTTCCTTTTAAGGAGTTTCCAAAAACTTTATGATACTATGGAGGAGGGGTTTGAGCATTACTCAATGGCCTATAATATATATTCGTATTTAATTAAAAATGAAATTAAAAAAATCCGCCTTATTATTATAACAGATGGAAAAATTACTAAAAATTTAGCAAGTATCCCAAATAAAGTACTATCTGGCATTGATGCGGAATATCGCATTATAGATATTGAGTTTTTATATAAAATTTATACTATAAATAACTCAAAAAACAACTTTGACGTTGAGGTTGATTTACCGGCGCTTGTAGTAGACACGCCGGCGAAAGACTACAGATCTTATTTAAGCGTAATAGATGGCAGGACAATAGTTGAAATTTATGATACATTTGGCTCTAGACTTTTAGAACAAAACGTCAGAACTTTTTTGCAATTTAGAGGCAACGTCAATAAGGGGTTGCGAAACACTATAGAATATAAGCCAGAGATGTTTTTCGCATACAATAATGGCATAACTGCAACAGCCAATGATGTTATTTTGCAAGATGGCAAAATTATAAAAATATCAAATTTTCAGATTGTCAATGGAGGCCAGACCGTATCGGCCATATATGCTTCAAGTAAAAATTCAAAGCTAGACGTATCAAAAATTTATGTTCAGATGAAACTATCTGTAGTTGCTGACGCCGAAAAACAAGATGAATTTGTCTCAAAAGTTAGCGAATACGCAAATACCCAAAACAAGATAAATCAATCAGATTTTTTTTCAAACAGTCCTTTCCATAAAGATTTCAAAGAATGTTCAAGAAGAAATTTGGCACCAGCTGTTGATGGAATACAAGTAAGAACTCATTGGTTTTATGAGAGGGTAAGGGGCGAATACTTAAATGAACAAGCATATTTAAGTGGCACAGACAAAAAGAAATTTCAAATAGAAAACCCCAAGTCACAACTTATAGATAAAACATTTTTAGCTAAAAGCGAAATCGCTTGGCTACAATCGCCGGATATTGTATCAAAAGGCGCACAATATAGCTTTATGGCTTTTGCAAAACATATTACTCAAATGTTAGAAAAAGATGAGCTTTGTATAACGAGCAACTATTTTAAAGAAGCAGTATCTAGAATTATAATGTTTAAACAAGTTGAAAAACTTGTTTCTTACGCCACTTGGTACAATGGTGGTTATAGGGCACAATGCGTAGCCTATACCCTATCGTACTTATCGTATTATTTAGAAAAAAATAGATTATTTTTAAATTTTTCTAAAATATGGGATGAACAAAAAATATCTAATAATTTAGAGAATATAATCTCTATAGTTGCTAGCAAAATATATACTAACATAACTAACCCGCCGGAAGGCAATGCAAATATAGGTCAATGGTGTAAAAAGAAGTTATGCTGGGATAGTATAAAAGATATTGAATTGAGTTTAGAATTTGATGATGAGATATTAAGCAGTGCAGAAGAAGAAAAGTATATAAAAAAAGAAGCAAGAAAAGACAAGAAACTTGATGACAATATAGAAGTTCAATCGTTTGTCGTTAAATTTAAAGATTGGGACAAGATTTTAAAATATTATGAAAAAGATGAAATAAGACACCAAATATCTATGAAACAAATGGATATATTGGCAAAAATTGCAAATGGAAGTATAGGACTTCCTTCTATAAAGCAAGCTATTATTTTATATGATCTTTATGAGAATGCTATAAAAGAAGGTTTTTTGATATAATGGCTATATTTTATACCAGTCAATAAGGATATACTCCAGTAATTGTATGTATAATGTTAAAACTATTTTGGAAGCTATACCTCTTTGATTGTAGATAAAAATGAATCTTAACTGAATATTAAAAATATATAAAATTAAATGGAAGATAATTTTTGGTATTCCTTTTTAAGTGTCGTGCTTCAAGATATCAAGTTCATGGTATGTGTTAAATTGAGGATCTTGCGTTAGAATGTACCGAGGGCTTGTAACCCTAGAAATATTGTCTTAGATTTTGAAAGTCTTTATTTGTATATTAGCTTATTTGTTTTATAAAATTATACTAATAGCTATGTCCGGTAGTGTTAATCTGTATATACCCAATAATTTTATTGGTGTAATAAATTTATTGTGATTATAATGAAACCATTTATATCTTATGGTAAAAAATCAAAATAATGTTTATCTTATTTTGATTATGCTAAGCCTATTAATGCAAACACACTAAAGGCTAAAGTAGAGATGGTATCGTATGAAAATGAGTAGGGATAAATTTCAAAGTATAAATTTTAAGACTATTCTTATATCTTATTTAGTATTATTTTAGGTATTAAATAAAGGATAAAAATGCAAACCATACAAGCAAATTTTACAGCTAGCATAAGCGAGCTAAAAAAGTCTCCAGCTCAAATTTTAAAACAAGCCGGAGATAATGTCGTAGCTATACTAAATCACAATGTCCCTAGTGCATATCTAGTACCTAGCGCTGTCTATGAAAAGATGGCAGAGATAATAGAAGAGTATCATATAAGCAAAGCAGTAGATACTGCCTTAGCAAGTGGCGAAAAACCAGTAAAAGTAAGTCTAGATGAGCTATGAGTTAGAGTTCTTGCCAAGTGCTTTAAAAGAGTGGCAAAAGCTAGACAATAGCATAAAAGTGCAGTTTAAAAAGAAGCTAAGTGAGCGTCTAGAAAACCCAAAGGTTGCAAAGGACAAGCTACGAGGCTATGAAGATGTCTATAAGATCAAGCTAAGAGATGTCGGCTATCGCTTGGCATATCAAGTAAAAGATGATGAGATCGTAGTATTGGTGCTAGTTGTTGGCAAAAGAGAGAACAACGAAGTATACGAGATGCTAAAGGATAAATTTAACTAAGCATAAAGCTAGACTTTAGTCTTCTGTGATTTGCTAGTAACTAATTTTATGTTATTAGCTTGTCCTATCTAAGTGCTCTTTTATGATGAGCATAACCCCTTACATTTTTATTATTTTATTTTCTTAATTTCATACTAGACTAAATTTTTAATAGAAATTTAAAAGCTACAAAAATTATATTATATATTTCATAGTATTTTTAAAAAACACGCATTTTAGCGGCCTGAAGCCTACCGAATTCCTTGTTTTAGGCTGTGAAATTTTATAAAATAACCTTAAAAGATATTTAAAGAGCAAGTCTGCCAAAAATTTTATGACATAGGATTTTTGAGTGGCTTCTTCTTGGATTAGGAGTAAATTTACGTGAGTTCTGAAAAGATAAAAAAACGCAAGGTAACCAAAGTCATAACTAAAAGACTTAGGCTAAGTAATGCAGAATGGTTGGTAATTAATGATAAATTACAAGAAAGTGGCCTAACTTTCTCAAAATTTGCCCTAAGAGCTATGTTGTCTAAGCAGATTTATGCACCAATTATGAGAGAGCTTTTAGCTGAACTATCTAGACATGGACAAAACATGAACCAAATAGCTGCCAAATTAAATAGTGGGCAAAGCCTAGATAGAGTTGGTATTGAGATCATAGCGGACGATAATGATGTCTTACATAAAGTGTATGAAGCATTGGGTAAATAATATGTTGCTTGATTTACTTTGCATCAATACAAATAAAGGCACTAGTGATGCTAGTTAAATTTCTTCGTACTTATACTGGTGGTGGCCTTGGGAGCATAAATTATCTTTTAAATGAGAGAAAAGCTGCTGGAACAGCAAGAGTTATAAAAGGTGATGAAAATTTAACTAGAGCTATTATAAAAGGCATCACCTATAAACAAAAGACCTGTTTTGGTGTTTTATCATTTGAAGAGAAGTATGACTTTTTGACTGAAGAGCAAAAACTAAAAATCATTAAGGATTTTGAACGTGCTCTTTTGGGTGAATATATGCTTGAACGTACAAATGTATTATGGGTAGAGCATTCTGATAAGGATGGACGGCTTGAGTTAAATTTCCTTATCCCTAAGATAGATCTTGAAACAGACAGGTCATTTAATCCTTATTTTGCTAAATATGATCAAACTAGAATAGATCTAATTAAAAAGATCATTAACGATGAGTATGGACTATCAAGTCCAGATGATCCAGCAAAAGAGCAAACTATATTGTCTAGCAAGAAAAACATCAATCATTATAAAAATTTAGAAGAGCTCGACCAAAAGCTGCACGATCTGGTTAAGCAAGGCTATATTAAAAATAGAGACCACATGATTGAACTTCTTAAACAAAATGGTATCGAAATAACCAGGATCAACAAAAAAGGCATAACGATCATACTGCCTACTAAAAAAACAAAAAATCGTCTAAAAGGAGGAATATACGATGCAGACTTCACCAGTGCTCAAAGACTTGGAGAACTCAGCCAAAGCTCAAGCAGAAGAATTAGAGAATTCCATGATAGAAATACACAAGCAGAGTGCAGAGAAAATAGGCGAAAACTTGAGGAGCTTATTGTTAAAAGAGATAGATTTAATCAAGAAAGATATGTCGAAAGAACTTCAAAAAACAATATCCTTGCATCACAAGGACAGATCGGTGATAATCTTGCTATCAGCGGCTATCACACTAGTATTGGGAGCAGTGGCTGGCTGGATGATAAAAGAGAAGAAGTTAGAGGACGAAATGGTTTGGATGATACCAAAACAATGGAGATACAGCCGACCTACTGCAGACAAGACCCAGAGGGAATATTACATATCGATTCCAAAAGACGAAGAGATAACAGAGAACGAGCGCAGGAAATTTATATTAATGAAAATGGAGTAGAGGATGACAGCATTAGAGAAAGCATTGCTAGAAGAGAACGAGCGCTTGACCAAGATGATCGAAGACGAAAGGAACAGACACGAATTAGAAATAATGAATTTGCAACAAGACTGCGAGAAGGAGCTTGTGATATTACGGACAAATGTGACAGCGCTAATAAAGAAAGTCAAGAGCTTGAACAAAGATTGCAACGACGCCTTAACGGAATCTTTGCAGCAACAAAGAGATATGTACGAGAGTTCAATATCTTGCTTGGAAGAAAAATTAAAAAATTCAGAAGAAAAATTCCAAAATTTGAGAGAAGCATACGAGAGCTTACAGATAGAGCACAAGATGCTACAAGAATATGTAGAGAATTTATAGAGGAGCGTGAATACTCCAAAAAAACCAGCATACATCACCATGTAAGTGATGTATGCAAGGAAAAAACTCAAAGCCTAGAAGATATGTTTTAAATTTAGCGACTATATTAAGTTTATTAGACAAACCATCTCATTTATTACTTCCAAAAAACCTTATTTGTTACGTTGCCATTTTAAAAATCTACTAAAATATATTTTGCAGACCACAAAAAATAATTTAGTCTAATTATTTTTTATACTTATGGCTACCCTTAGTAAACTTAATATTTTATTAAAAATAGCCTATCCTGCATGGCCATTTTTAATTAAGAAAATATTTTTTAGCGTGGGTCAAGGGAGCGGCAAGCTCTCCTTGCGAGCCTCTATGGAGCAACAAATGGTAACATTTTGTAGCTACATAGAGTATGCTCGCCCTAATATCTGAATTGAATTTTGGCGCATACTGGAATTAAATCAGTCCCACCAAAGAATGACTTAGTAAAAGTAAATTTTTGTAATTTTTGTGATTGGCATATTTGTCACTTGTTTATTTTGACTGATAAATTTGGATAGTCAATTATTTTATGGTTACTTTAATTAAAACTTAAAAAGCAAGAAGCTAAAAAAAGTAATTTTGCATCTTTTATTGATTTTTGATATTAGGCTTTGAAATAATAAATTTAACCCATAGATAGATTGATTTTTTATTTTTGTGGGTTGGAATACGTTTTGCTTGGTATCAAGTAAGAAGCTAGGAGGCAAGCCATGAATGATATTAGCATCTTAGGCACCAATATAAATTCATACACCAAGCAACAACACAAACAAGATAGATCTACAAATTTTAGTGATATCTTTAACAAAAAGACTAAAGAAGAGAGCATTAAGCCAAGCCAAGAGCCTGCTAAATTTACCTACGTCTCTTCTTCACAAAACAGCCTCATCTCTTTAAATTTCAGTGATCTTCAAGCTTATGGCTACACAGTGGATAAGGCAGGCTTTATGGGAGCTGACTTTAACAAAGCAGCAGGCTTGCCACAGGACTTTAAAATCCACAAAAGCACGCTTGATGAGATAGTTAGATATAACAACAAAACATATCTCTTCACACAAGATAGAAGTAAGCCTGCTTTTGAAAAGATAGACGTAGCTGATACAACAAAGCACTACTATAAACTTTTTAAAAGCATTGTGGGGGATGAAAAAGATAGATATAGTGAAGCTGATCTAGCAAATTTACCAAAAGGCTTTAGCATGGATACTAACCAAAAAACCTTTGGTAAAAATGCAAATTTCTTAAAAGATGTGAGCTTAATATCTGTTACAAATGTATATAAAACATTTGATCAATTTAATGATGCAAAGAGCGTTAGAGATGAGCTTAGAGGCTTTGGAGTAAGCAACGAGGTCTATGAGCTAAATTTTAGTAAAGAGCATCTTGACACAAGAGCCAGTGACGAATATACATTTAACCCTGATATGTCGGTATATCAAGCAGATGATACTTATAGCAGTGCTGGTTTGTTTGTGGGATTTTTAAAGAGTTTTAGCCCTATCGCTAGTGATAGTGGCGAGACGAAGCTTAGTGTGGAGGCAAGCTCTTACTCAAAGCTAATGAGTGAGCAAAGCCTAGCTGATGATATAGTGCCTCTCTAAAGGCTTTTAAAAAATGAGAAGATGATCAAATTTATCTTAGAAGAGCTACTAAAGAGAAATTTGCTCACTTCAAAAGATGGCAAAAGTGCTGGTGAGATAGTAGATAGTGTGCTAGCTCATGCCACAAAGCTTCAAAACGAGACAAAAGTTTAAATAGATAAATTTAAAAAGGTAGCTCTGTTTTATCCATCAAACCATCTTATTTAAAATTTGCTTCTTATCTATCTTTTGCATAAGTTCTAAGACATCTATGCCTCTTTTTTCTTTGAAATTTAAAAGCTCTCTTGCAAAGAGAAATTTCTGATCCTTGTTTATATCATAGGTCTCATACTTCTTCTTAACCTGCATAGGTTTAAATTTCTTCTCATTTTGCTCTTTGGCAAAATTTGCATTGTATTCTTGCTCTTCTTTGATTATCTGTTTTCTTTGCTCTTCAACATCCTTTGTTGCTTTCTCTCTTGCTTTGGCAAATAATGTTTTAAATTCATCTATGCTTAGGTCGGTTCTATCTAAAAGACTAAGAGACTCCTTGTTATTATTTGGATAAAGAGACGACATGCTATCTATAAAGGCTCTTAGGTCAGCCTCCTCTTCTTTTGTGCCAAGACCAGCCACCTTTCCAGATATTGTTGGCCTGCCATCAACAGAGTTATCCCTCAGAAAATCCATATAGCCTTGAAGTTCCCAATCTATCGCTTTTTCTATGGTTTCTGGATATTTTCCGTATAGAGCCTTTCGCTCTTCTGGGGTGTATTTGTTTGATAGCATACTATCTATTTTATCTATGGTTTTTGTTATCCAGTCTTCCGTTCCTTCTTCTATACCGATTATCTTATCTAGTCCAACACCAAATGGTCCTTGCATATAAGCATCAACTTTAGCTTTCTCATCTTCTGCAGATAAATTTTTATTGCCATGAGCTATGTAGTCATCTAAAATTTCTTTATATTGCATCGATCCGTTATAGGTAGTAATAAACATTTCAGCTCCTCCCTTACGCCTTTATATCAACATCTCTTTTTATGCCAAGCATATCTACTAGGTATTTTCCAGCTGGGTTTTCATTTAGCTCTTTTACTAAATTTAAAGGTGGCATGCTAAATTTTAAAAAGCTATCCATAAAGTCCTTGCTCTTTTTGCCATCTTTGTCTATCTCACCAAAGAGTAGCTTTAGCATTTTTAGATTATGCTCCATCATCTTTTTAAATGATAGCTCGTCTTCTTCATATCCCCTACGCCTATCTTCAGGAGTGCTGACAAAGCCACTTTCTAAGTCGATATAGACAAAGTCTCTTTTAGATATAATGTAGTCTTGCATATATTTAGGCATGCCAGCTATGTCATTATCAGTAGCATTTATAAAGCCAGGTCCAAATTTCATCTCACCCATTAGATCAAACAGCTCAAATGCCCTATTAAATTCTTTACTATCTACGCTCTTATCATAGCCTTCTCTTTTGCCTTGTGCTGTTGTCTCGCCCTCTCTTACATCAAGGTTGTTGTTTATAACGGCTGCTATAAGTCCGCCTTTAGTTATTGAGCCGTCTTTATTAGTGTATTTCTCTCCATGCGGATCCATAAATACACCACTTCCCACACTCTCCTTGCCGCCATTGTTGTTGTTAAAGATATCTGTTGTTGGCTTTAGTGGCTGTCTGCCGTCTCCTCCTTTAAAGCTTGGGTTGAAAAAAAGCGTGCTTATCATCTGCTTATTTGACTCTTTGCCGTTAAAATCAGCCGCAGCCGAGCCAAATTCATGAATGGAGTTATGGATTTTGGTTACTTGCATACTTTGGCGGTTATAAGAAAAGCCTTGAGGGAAATTTCTTATCTCATCTAAGCTAAAGCTATCTTTTGAGTTTAGTGTGTCTTCGCCAACTACTTGGGAGAGAATTTTATAGGCATTATTTACGGTTTTTAGTATGTCGATGTTATCAAAAGTCCTTTGCATATAGTCAGACTGCGTCTCTATCCTTACTAACGACTCCAGCGTGCTTGAGTGAATTTTATATCCGCTTGGTATGCCAGCTTGTTTATTAAACTCATCTGTAAAGTAGCCATCTTTATCTACCTTGTAGCCTAAAACTAGAGAGCTAGTTTGGTTGGTGGCAACTTTGGTTGATACCTTTATGCTCTGTTCTAAATTTAAGGGGTAGCTACCAAGTGTGTTTATCATCTAATATCCTTTTAGCTTTAACTCACACCAAAGATATCGTCTTTTTTATGAAAAGATTTATTTTGCCAAGGCTTTTTAGTCTGCACAAATTTACTCCTAAACTCTTGTATCTACCTTTTTATAAAGCCTATCTTTGCTAGATAGTTCTTTAAATTTGAGGTCATTTTCAAGGTAGGTGATGTTGTAAATTTCTTTGGTTGTGATGCTTTTGCCGTTTTCAAGTCCGATTAGGAATTTACTTGTAAATTTATCAGAGAGGTTTTTAACGAGCTTTGCCCCAAGCTCTTTTAGGCTAGATATCTTATCATCTTGCTTTATGCCTATATCTTTAAAGTCAAGTCTATTTAGCTCTACATCATTCATGCTCTTAGCATCTAAATTTATACTTGCTCTTTTACTATCTTTGTCATCTTTGCTTATGAGCTTGCCAGTGTCACTATAAATTTCTTTTACCTCTAGCTCTCTTCCGCTATCAAATTTAAGCGTGATAGTGCCATTTTTGTTTAGCTTCATAGCTATTACGCTGTCTGTGTCCTTGAGAGCAGCTGCTGCCTTGCTCGTATCACTCTCAAAAGCATGCTTTACTCTTTCTAAATTTTCTAGGCTAAACTCAAGCCCAGTTGCCTTTTCAAACTCACTCTGCATAGCGATCATATAAGATGACTTTGTGGTTTTTAGCTTTGAGATGAGATCATCTGCATCTTCTACATCATTTTCTTTTAAATTTTTGCTTATCCACTCTACATCTTTGCTATGAGAGCCAGACTCTTTTTGGTAGTCGTTATAAAATTTCATAAAGCTATCTTTTTGATAGCCTACGTATGAAAAACTCTCATCTTGTTTAGATCCAGCAGGTTTTATGATAGGGTTAAACTCACTAAGCCTTTTCTTGCCGTCAAAGCCAACTTTCTCATAGGCAAAGTTGTTTAAACCGCTCTCTTCGTTAAATATCTTATTATCCCTAAGATCTACCCAGCCGTCTTGGTCTGCATGGTCTTTGAAAAATTTATTAGTCTCTTCTTTGCCTATCTTTTGGTAGCGATACTCGGCTGAAAATAGAGTATAAGGGTTTGAGTTGTTTAAACTAACTCTGTAATCAACCGTGTTTTTGCTAGCAAAGTCCATAGCCTCATGGCTTAAATTTCTAATATCCTTTTTAATAAAGTCGTTAAGGTTTATCTCGCTTACAACTTCGCTTAGTTTGAAAATTTTCTCATTACCGTCTTTATCGTAGCCTCTAACCTTTAGCTTGTCAAAGTATTTATCACCAGAATTTATCACTCCGTCCTTGTTGCTATCAAAGTTAAATAAAAATCCATTTGCATCTAGCTTGCCTATGCCTAGTTTGTCATTATCGTCATAAAGATCCAAAAAGACCTCTACATCACCCAGTGAGGTTTTTATCGTTTTTTCATAGGCGTAATCATTTAAATTTGTAAATTTAGTATCTGCTGCAGCAATGGGCTTAATGGGAGTTTTTGAATTTATAGATGAAAAATAGGTACTAGTTTGATCCACTTTCCTTAGTGCTGAGGCATCTTGTCCAAATAGATACTTGTTCTCAAAGTCTTTTTTGCTCCAGTTTCTCCTCTCGATGTCTCTATAAGAAAAAGCATCGTTTGTCCCGCTATCTGTTTTAGAATGCTCCGACTTCACGCCACTGGTGCTGGCGCTTTGGATGATAGAGTAAGTGCTATTTGAGATAAGCTTAGTAGCGATGTCTTTAAGCTCTGACTTTAAATTTGTGTTGTCTAAAGTTTGCACTCTATCTACGCCAAGAAGGACCCTTGAATAGATCATATCTTTGGGTAAATTTATATTTATGGGCTCTAAATTTGGTGATACATTCATTTTAAATCCTTTTAAAATATATATCTTATATCGGCGAATATAAAAAATGTTTAGTAGTTTATAGTCTAAAAGGGCTTAGAGCGAATGCCTACTATGTTATATATTTTTATAGCTCTCTTGTCTTCATCCTCTCATCAAATTCTTTTAAAACGTCCATTATCTTACTTGCCAGCCCCTCAAGTGTTTGATCTTTTTTAAGCTCTAAATTTCTAAGCTTTAAAATCCTAGCTAGTATATCTTTTAGATCTTTCTTACCAGATAGTATCTCATCATAATAAGCCTTTGGTATGCCTATCTCGCTTCTATCTTGCTTTGTAAGTATGAGTGTGTCTCTATATACATTGCGAGCCTCGTCAGTTATTCTTGTTGTGCCACCTTGTAGCACAAGACCTTGCTCGTTTTTTAAAAATGCTACAAAGATTTGCTCCTTTGTATAGCCTTGTTCATTGTCATATACAGACATATCAGGCTTGAAGTCATATCCAGCACTACTAACCCACATATAAGGGATAGTATGCTCAGTTGTCATCACTTCTGGAGAGAAGTCAAGGAAATTTCCATTGACTTCTACATTTATATCACTTAGATCATTTATTAGCTTGCGTGCATTTTCTACGTCTTGAGTTGTTCTAAATACATGAGTTATCTTTTCATTGCTCCTATCAGTTAGCCCATCTATCTCATCGCTAGTCATCCTACCCATTAGGTATTCGTAATGCTCTATTTTTTTATCTTTTGAAAAGTAGCCCTTTGGCATCTTTGCTAGATCTTCATTTGAGTAAAATTCTTTACCCTTACTAATAACTCCAGCTGAAATTTGATCAAAAATTTTATAGTATTGCTTTATAGTGTCTGCTAGATCGATATTTGCAAAGCTATCCTCTCCAAATAGCGCATTATCCTTTCTTGTATCCATTAAAATATTTGTAAAGTTTGGGTGCTTTTGATTGTGTAGCACTATCGCATCAAGCGTGCTTTTGTGGATTTTAAAGTCCTGTGGCAGGCCTGCAGCCTTGTTAAAGTCAGCTCCCATAAATCCTTTAGCATCTACACTATATCCATAGCCCTCTTGTGAAGTAAATTTGGCCTGATAAAGAGAGTCAATACTACTAGATGAAACAAAGTCATTTTTAGGAATAGTGACTTGGCTGATCGAATTTATATTTGGAGTGTTAGGTAAGAAATTTGCAAAACCTTCGTTTTTTGTCTGTTTTTGGTAGTGCTGTTTTGTTAAGATGGAGTTATAAGAGACTTTCATAGCTTACTCCTTGAATTTAGCTTCAAAGAGTAAGCAAAAGTTGTGCCGAAAATTTAAGAGTGAGATAAATTTAAGTTTGTTCACTTTGAGATAAAAATTTTATCTATCAGTAAAAATAAAAGCAAATTTATAGAAAGCATCTTGTAAAATAAAACAATCCTGAAAAAATGTACCGCTTTTTATAAAAACTGTACCATACTTTTAGGAAATTTTAAAGAAAGGGAAACTGCAAAAAGGGCAGTTAAAGTATCGATAAGTAGGACATCTATGGTGTCACGGGGGAGACTTGAACTCCCGACCTCCGGCTTATGAGACCAGCGCTCTAACCAGCTGAGCTACCGTGACACTTTAAAATAAGTTTCGGATTATATAATTTTTAAACTTATTTGTAGATAAAAACCATCTTTATCTACAAACACAAAGTAAAAGCACCAAGAATCAATAAAACGTCTATTTTACGAAATAATTTTGAGCTAGAGATTTATCCTCAGGTGTAATACTAAATTTCTCGCTATCGATGCTAACTTCAAATTTATTTTCTCTACTTGCTTTCGTATAAGCTAGTGCGAGCCTTGCTGCTAGCTCTTTGTCGGCTTTACTAGCATTTTTACTTATAAAACTAACAGCTCCTACTATGTCATCACTCTCTTTAAATTTCACCTGCTCAAATTTATCGTTTGGATGTGCTAAAAGTGCGTTATTATCACTCTCGTCACGTCCTATTATCATTTTTGCACCATCTGGCAAGCGCAGATGCCTACCAAGCTTTAGCCACACGACATCGATATCTCGCATCTCTTTATCAAAATTTAGATAATCCTTTATCTTCACAGCAAAGCTCTCGATCGTTAGCAAACACCCGCCTCCAGGCGTTGCAAAGTCCTCAAAGCCAAATTCCTTTGCCAAAGCAAGCTGTGGCTTCCTATCGCGCCCGCTTATGTCAAGTAGCCTCTCTCTATCGACCCAGCCCTCACGCTCAGGCTTTGTTGGCGGTAGAAGCTTGGCGCACATCGGACGAAGCACTAGATCGTCCTCATCATCAGCTAGACGCTTAACCTGGAAAAGTGCATCTCTGCGCTGGCTCATCGGCCTTTGTCCCACGACCTCGCCTGTGATAATAAAATTTGCATTTTCGCTTTTTAGCATATTAAGAGCTGTTTTAAACATATATCCGTGGCAGTCAATACATGGATTAAACTGCTTGCCGTAGCCGTATTTTGGGTTAAAAAGCACGTCGCGAAGATACTCGTTTCTCATATCAACCACTTGTAAACTAGCCCCAGCCAAAGCTGCGCGGCGTCTTAAAATTTCATGTTTTTCTTCATCTACGCCAAATCCAGTATCCATATAAAGTGCGACCACTTCGATGTTTTGATCACTTATTATTTTCATAGAGAGCATGCTATCAAGCCCTCCACTAAACAAAGCTAAAGCCTTCATTTTTGTCCTGAAAGTAAAATTTAAAGCCTAAATTTACTAAATCTAGGCTTTTATGAAGTTTATTTAGCAGCGTTAATTACGATTTTTTTGATGACTTCGCTCGCGGCTTTTAGACTGCTAACTGGCAAATACTCATAGATAGAGTGAAAGTTGTTTGCCCCTGTGAATAAATTTAGCGTTGGCACACCTTTTGCGGATATCACAGCGCCATCATATCCGCCGCGCATCGGCTTTATATTTGGCGTGATATTTAGCTCGCTAAAGGCATCTTTTGCTAGTTTTATCGGAAGTGAGTTTTCATCTTTTAAGAACTTAAAGACGTTTTCATAGCGTGTTTTTAGCGTGATTTCGCAACGCTCACCATAAATTTTGTTAAAAGAATTTGCCATATCACTTAAAAACTCAAGCCTTTTTTGAAATTTCACCTCATCAAATTCTCTTATGTCGATCTTAAGAGTTGTTTTCGCGCTGTTTCCGCTAAGCTCTTTTACCCAGAAATAGCCCTCCTTGCCCTCGGTACACTCTGGCACTTCGCCGCCTGGCAAAAGCGAGATAAATTTATGCGCAAGAAGTAGCGAATTTACAAGCTTGCCCTTTGCATTCATCGGATGAGCCGAAACGCCTTTAAAGACCATAGTGCAGTCAGCCGCGTTCCAGTTTTCATATATTAGCTCACCTATCTCGCAGCAGTCTAAGCAGTAGCCAAAATCAGCTCCCAGCAAGCTCGCATCAAGTGCTTTTGCTCCAAGCAAGCCCTGCTCCTCGTCAGGCACGAAGCAGATCACGATCTTGCCGTGCTTTATCTCAGGGTTTTGCATAAAATAGCTAGCCATATTTACAATGCTAGCGATCGCCGCTTTATCATCAGCTCCAAGCAAGCTAGTGCCATCAGTCACGACTATGTCGTCACCAACGTATTTTTTAAGCTCTGGATTGTCGCTAAATTTTAGATAAATTCCTTGTTCTTCGTTTAGGCAGATGTCGCCACCTGTGTATTTTACTATCTTAGCTTTAGTATCATTTTTTTGCTCACTACTTGTATCTAAATGCCCAAAAAAGGCAATACTTGGAGCATTTTCGCAGTTTGCAGGAATTTTTGCTATCAAGATAGCATTGTCTTGCAAGATGATATCTTTTATGCCTAGCGAGCTAAGCTCTTCTTTTAAAAACTTAGCCAGCTCATACTCGGTTGGATTAGAAGGCATGACACCTTTTAACCCATTATCTTTATTTGTTGTAGTGTTAAATTTTGTGTAGTTTAAAAACCTCTCTACGATATCCATTTTTAATCCTTTTAGATGACAAAAAATGCGATCGCCACAACAGAGATAAACATACCTAAAAATGTTCTTTTAGCGATTTCAACTGGACTAACCATCGCAATGCCTGCACAAACGATAGCAGCACCGGCAATCGGGGAAGCTGATCTACCTAAAGCACCAGCAATAGCTGCGGCCATACCAAGCTTATCTTGCTCAAAGCCAAGCGCAGCGGCATTTGTTGTGACAGCTTCGTTAAATGCAAATGTAGCAGCGTCGCCTGAACCTGTAACTATACCCATGATAAATGGCACAAATGTTCCGCCAAATTTAACGTAACTTTGATCTGTTTTTAGCCATGCGATGACCACATCAACGGCTCCACATGCCTTTAAGCCAGCGACAAAGACACCAGCTGCGATGATGATACCCATAACATCGGCATAAGCGTGGCCCATTCCGTTAAAAAATTCTTTTGTGATCTTTTGCGGATTTGTAAGCGTAGCAAAGATAGCTATGATAGCACCTAGTATCATCGCCTCAGCAACGCCCATCTTTGTCCATGCAAGAAAGCTATAATCTTTCGCAAGGCTTGTTCCGCCAATAACCAAGATAACAAGTGGAACTAGAGGCATAATGGCGTAGATGAAATTTACTTTAAATAGCGGTTTCTCTTCGCTAGTGTTACTATTTTCAAGAGTGAAATTTGTATTTTTTTGATAGTCTTTAAGCAGTATCGCAACAACAACTAACGCGATCACTACGATAACAAGAGCAGTAAATGCACTTGGAATTTGCACTTTTATGACATCTTGAACTGTGTAGCCCTCAACCGTCTTTTTAACAAGATCAGCCACATAGACGTTGTGAGCCGATCCTGGGCTTAAAACTCCACCAAATGTCCCTGCAAAAACAGCAGCACCAGCCATAGCTGGGCGGATACCTGAAGCCATTAAAAGCGGTATAAGCGTAGCACCAACAGCAGCGGAGCATCCTGCAGCTGAAGGGATAGCGATATTTATAAAGTAAGTTAGCACGGTTGTTGCGGGGATCAATATAAAACCCACATTTTTAAGCGGCTTTGTAAGAAGCGCAACAAGGTGCTTATCGCACATTGTATATTTCATAACAAATGCAAAACCCATACTTGCACAAATCGCTTTTATAAGCCCTGCTTTAGTCATATAGTCAGTAAAAGCACTTAATGCCCCCATAGGTTTTAGTGCGATTATACAAAGCACCAAACCAACGCCTATTAGCACCGTTCTTGTCTCTTTTTTTAAGACAAGAAGTGCTACAACAGCCACGATGCCAAGAATGGCAGCAATTAGCTTAAATGTTTCCATACCTCTCTCCTTGCTTAGATTTTAAATTTAGTTCCAACTTCTATTTTTTCTATCTCTTTTTGATACTCAAATTTTAAAATTTCACTGTGTCCTATGACCTGGGCCTCGCCACCCTCTATGAGCAGAGCCGTACCTTCAGGCAAAGCGTAAATAGTCTCTTTTGGATTAGCTATTAAAAATTCCTCCAACCTCTCCTCCCTGCTCTCGCCGTTATGGCCTGCTAGCTTGCCACTTATGAAGTGCGGGTTGATCTGATATGGGAAGATATTTAAGCTATCAAATGACTTTGGCATGATGATAGGCATATCATTTGTCGTCATCATCGTCTTGCCAGCTATGTTTGCGCCAGCCGACCAGCCAAAATACTTTGTGCCCTTTGCCACAGCTTCCTTTATAGGCTCAATCAAATTTAGCTTATAAAGCGTGTAAAGCAGCATAAAGGTATTTCCGCCACCAACTGCGATACTGCTAGCATTTTTGATAGCTGAAATTTTATCCTCGTAGTGATGGATTGATTTTATATTGCTATTTTTTAATCTATCAATTACTTTTTGCTCATACTCGTCATTTGTTCGCCTAACTCCAGCGTAAGGGATAAATAAAATTTCTTCCTTGCCGCATTCACCTAAAAATTCCTTAACCCAGTTTTTGCAGTGCCTTAAATAGCCAGTATCTTGATAGCTTGAAGCACTGATTAGTAAAGCATTTTTCATTTTTTTACTCCATTTAATTTGTAAGCAGATCTTAGATAGACATCGACTCCAGCCACCAAACACTCCTCATCAAAGTCAAATTTGCAGTTGTGATGGCCTGCTTTTAAATTTGTTCCTATCATCATATAGCCACTCTTTGCACCCTTATCTTGCAAGGCTCTCATAAAATGAGCAAAATCTTCGCAAGCACCAAAATCAAGTTCTTTTACGATCTTATCATCATCTATAAATGGACTTTGCTTTGCAGCTTCATAGAAAATTTCAGTTACTTCTTTATCGCTATCGGCTCCGTTTGTGCCGCCAGTTTTTACAACCTTGCTCTCGACGCCGTAAATTTCACTCACGCCTTTAACGATATCCATGCATTTTTCATACATAAAATCATTTAAATTTGTGTCTTCACCTCTTGTTTCGCAAGCTAGATAGCCGTTTGGTGCTATGACATTTCTGCCTTCACCTGCTTTTAAAACGCCTACGTTTATCCTGGTCACGCCCTTTGCATGTCTTGTGATACCATGCATGCTTAGTGCCATTTGAGATGCGGCTAAAAGTGCATTTGCACCATCTTGCGGTGCTCCTGCTGCGTGAGCTGAACGACCAGTGATATGTACGTCAAATTTTGAAGTTGCAAGTAGCTTATTTGTTCCACATATGATGCCTCTATTGATTTTTGCTTGAAAGCCGATATGTCCGCCTAATAGATACTCTACGCCATCAAGCACACCAGCAGCTTCCATAGCCACAGCTCCTCTTGTGCCCTCTTCTGCTGTTTGGAAGATAAATTTAAATTTGCCGTTAAACTCATCTAAATTTTCAGCTATAAGTTTTGCCACACCAAGACCTATCGATATATGACCATCATGCCCACAAGCATGTGTGATACCAGCGATGTCTGCGCCAAAACCCTCTTTATAAGGTCTGTGAGTAGGCTCATCACTCTCTGTTGCATCAACACTATCAATGTCAAATCTAAATGCTGTAAATTTACCAGGTCTTTTTGTATCTATAAAGGCAGTTAGGCCTGTTAAGCCATCTTTCATATAAGGAAGATATTTTGCTTCTTCAGGACTTAGGAGTTTTTTGGCTCTTTCTATTGCTTTTTCGCACTGCTCTTTCGAGCCAAGACCAAGCCTTGCATCCGCTTTAACGACTTTGTCGCCAAGGCTTATTTCATAACCAAGATCACTAAGCCTCTTTGCTAGCACAGCAGTTGTAAAAAATGTAAACCAGCCAGTCTCTGGGTGTGAGTGAAAATACCTGCGATCCTTGATCAGCTCATCTTTTAAAGAAAGAGCCAAATTTGCTATCTTATCCATAGGTTTCTCCTTATTCATTTGATAGTTTAATTAGTGCATTTGTTAAAATTTGTGTAGCTTTGAAAGCATCATCAAAATTTATAGCTTCTGCTATATTGTGACTGATGCCGCCAACGCAAGGTATAAAAAGCATGCCAACGCTACTTGCAAGTTTTGTTAGATTCATCGCATCGTGTCCAGCTCCGCTTGGCAAAGTAAGCGTTTTTATGCCAAGTTTAGTAGCCTCTTCGCTTAGTAAATTTATAGCATGCTCGCTAAGTTTTACTGGCTCGTCACTGCTTAGTTCTCTTATCTCATAACTAAAATTTAGCTCTCCGCTTAGCTCTTTTATAAAATTTCTAAGCTCTAAATTTAGCTCTTCTAAGCTTACTTTATCAATATCTCTTAGATCAACTCCAAGCCTTGCCTCGCCTGGTACGACGTTTAAAACGCCCGGCTTTGCATGTGCGTAACCAACAGTAGCCACAGCTGTTTTTTTGTTTTTAGCAAATTTATTGGCAGCGATTATGATGTGTGAAGCAGCCAGCAAAGCATCACTGCGCATATTCATCGGAGTTGCACCGCTGTGATCTGCCTTACCATGAATAATAATTTCAAATCTTATAGGAGCGGCGATACCGCTTACTATACCAACGCTTATGCCACTTCGCTCAAGCACTGGGCCTTGTTCAATGTGAAGTTCTAAATATGAATGAAGTGAGTGTTCTTTTAAAATAGAATCATTTAAATTTTGTGGTTCAAGTCCAAATTTACTCATCGCTTCAAAAAGCGAAATGCCATCTTCGTCTTTTAGCTCATGAAGCCTTTGTAGACCAAGTTTGCCGCTTATTATCTTGCTGCCAATGGTCGCTGTCTTGAACCTACTTGACTCTTCACAGCAAAAGTTAATTAACCAAAGCGGACGCTTTATTTTAATGCCAGCTTCTTTTATCGAGATTAATGCTTCAAGTCCTGCCATGACACCAAGTGTGCCGTCATAAAAGCCGCCATTTGGCACACTATCTATGTGAGAGCCCACACAAACCGGCTTCTTGCCTGGCTCACAGCCATCGTCATATATGGCAAAGATATTGCCAACATTGTCAATTTTAAGTTTAAAGCCATTTTCTTCTATTAAATTTATAAGAAAATTTCTAGCTTCCAAGTCTTCTTTGCTAAATGCAAGCCTTGTTAGCCCTCCACCTTTTAATGCTA
>NZ_CABPTY010000002.1:255628-322856 GCF_902460415.1 Campylobacter concisus | reverse complement strand
GAATAAGTGTTAAATTTTGAAATCTAATTTTTTTGTAGCTTGTTGTGTAAGCCTTTAATAATCTCTGAAATTTTTTGCATTATTTCGATTTTATTTGGCTTTTGTGATTTTCTGGTATCTTCACGAAACTTCTCATAGTATTTTAGTTTTAGCTTTAAAATGGCCTCTTTAAGGCTATCTTCGCTCGAAGCTACGTTTGAGCTTTCATCAACATAAATTTCTCTAACAAGCACCGCGTTATCTTCAATATTTGGCAATAAAACAGCCTGAAAATAATCTTTATGATGCAAGAAAAATTTCTCCTCAAGCTCGTTTAAAACGATAGCTTCGTAATTTTTATTTGCAAGCATACTCTTTAAAACACTAAATTCCAAAATATCAGTTTTATCTTTTTTTTGAGCCGTTTGTTTATTTGTCGTTGCAGCATTTGCAAAATTTTGATCTTGTCTGTTTATATATCTTTGTCCGTGAAGGCTAAAAGTATTTAGCTCTATTTTGAGCAAATTTGCGACTAACGACTCATAACTTTTTGCGATTATTGGCTTTAGAGAATTCGTAAATTCCACTATCTCTTCTAAACATTTTTGCTTTTGCACTGGGCGCGTAATATCATATTTTTTTACAACTTGCTCAATATAAAACTCGCCAAGCTCAGTCCCTGAGCCAAACATCTCTTTTAGCTCGTTGCTTCTACCTGCAAAGACCATATCCGCAGGGTCTGCACCATCTTTTATGATTACAACGCTTCCATCTATTTCGTTTTGCACTAAAAGACGAGATGATTTTATAGCGGCATTTATACCAGCCGAGTCACCATCAAAACAAAGTATTACGCTTATCTCACCTCTTTTTAAAAGTGGCAAGTGATTAGTCGTAAGCGCAGTCCCAAGCACGGCAACGGCGTTTGTAAAGCCAGCAAAGTGCAGCATGATAACATCTAAATATCCCTCTGTGATGATAATCTGCTTTTTTTCAAAAATGCTTTGTCTAGCTAAATGATAGCCGTAAAGTAGCTTTGATTTGTCAAAAACTATGCTTTGTGGAGAATTTACATATTTTGCAGGATGATCTGAGATTGTTCTACCGCCAAAGCCAACTAGTTTTGCCGTGTGCGCATATATGGGAAATGTGATACGCTCGATAAAACTAGCATAAATTCCCTTCTCGTTTTGCTTTACGATTCCAACTTCAAGCGCCTCTTTTGGCTCGATATTTTCATTTTGCAAAAGTCTAATGGTACTAGCGCTCTCCCCTGCCCAGCCAAGCTCAAATTTCTCGATCATCGCGTCATTTATACCACGAGAATAGATATATCTCACAGCGGCTTCGTGCTTGAAAAATTCGCTCCTATAAAAGGCATTTACCTTTTCTAAAATGTGCTTATTTCCTTTTTGTATTGGGGCTTTGTCGCTTGTGTATTCGAGGCTAAAATTTACAAGGCTAGCTATTCTTTCGATAGCTTCTGGATAGGTTAATTTCTCATAATCCATTACAAATTTGATCGCATCTCCGCCGGCCTTGCAAGCAAAACAGTGAAAAATTTGCTTACTTTGGCTTATGCTCATACTAGGATTTCTATCATCGTGAAATGGGCAGACGCATTTATAGTTTGCACCCATTTTTTTAACTGGCAAATAGTGCTCTATAATGTCAACGATATCGATTTGATTTTTGAGTTTTTCTATGGATTTTGGATCTATCATAAGCAAAATTATACAACCGCTTTGTTATAATTAAAGTAAAATTTTATTATAAAGTATGAGCGTGGATATTTTTTTCATTGGGCACAGAGATCCGATATTTAGCCTTATTATTTTATTTAGCATTATTTTGATGATAGCCGCATTAAGCTATGCTTGGGGTATCTTTTCAAGCAAAGATGAGAAAAAACGCATTGAAAAATTTATAAGAAAATTTGATAGCAAAGATGGCATAAGTAGCGAGCATAAACAGATGCTACAAAGCCCAGAGATAGACGCTCAAAGCCTTTGCATGCTAGGGCAAACTTTTGCTAAAAATGGTGATTTTGAAAAATCAATTAGTGTTTATCTCATCGCACTTGGCAAAGTTAGAGATAAAAATGAAAAAGAATTTATCCTAAACGAGCTTGGAGAGGTCTATTTTAAGGCTGGATTTTTGAAAAAAGCTAGCGAAGTCTTTGAAAAAGTGCTTGAGTTAAGTCCAAGAAATGTGCTTGCACTTCGCTTTTTAACGATGATAGATGAAAAACTTAAAAACTACAAAGAAGCTCTTTATGCGCTAAATTCTCTTGAAGAGCTTGGTGTAAATGTAAAAGATCAAAAGGCCTATATAAAGGCGATCAGCGCGCTTGATGATAGAAATTTAAGCTTTAGTGAAAAGGTAGAAATTCTCTCCCACCTTAGCCAAAATTTTGAGCTTTTAAAACGCATGATCTTAGCCCTTTTCATAAGACACAATGAAAATTTAGAAAATTTAAAAGATTTTGCTCGTTTTGAAGATGTGATCGATCTGCTTTACAACCTAAAAACGCCTATAAATTTAAACGATCCAAAGTACAAATCACTCTTTTATGCAAAGGGCGATATAGATGAGCCATGTGAAATTTATGGCTTTGAGCTAAACGTCATCAAAAAACTAAAAGACGCTAAATTTGACGCGGCTGGGCTAAGCTTTAACTACGTTTGCAAAAACTGCAAAAACTCATTTCCTATGCATTTTTACCGCTGTCCGGTCTGTCACGAGCTAGGAAGTGTCAAAATTTTATCCCACATCACAGAAAAACCAAGTGAAGATAGTAACACTTTTTAGCGACGGCTCGTGCCTTGGAAACCCTGGAGCTGGTGGCTGGGCGTATATATTGAGATTTAACAAAGCGCAGAAAAAAGCAAGCGGCGGAGAGGCATATACGACAAATAACCAAATGGAGTTAAAAGCTGCGATAATGGGACTAAAAGCTCTAAAAGAGCCTTGTGAAGTGAGACTATTTACCGATAGCTCATACGTGATAAATAGCATAAATGAGTGGCTTTCTAACTGGCAAAAGAGAAATTTTAAAAATGTAAAAAATGTAGAGCTTTGGCAGGAGTATTTGAAAATTTCAAAGCCCCATAAGGTCATAGCAAGCTGGGTCAAAGGGCACGCTGGACACCCCGAAAATGAAGAGTGCGACCAGATGGCAAGGGACGAGGCACAAAAGATAAAAGATGAGAGCGAAAGATGAAAATTTTAGAAGAATTTGAAAAGAGTCTTGGCTATAAATTTAAAAAAACTGAACTTTTAGAAGAGGCGCTAACACACAAGAGCACCAAGCAGGCGTTAAATAACGAAAGGCTCGAGTTTTTGGGCGATGCGGTGATGGATCTGCTTGTAGCTGAGTATCTTTTTAAGAAATTTAGCAAGATCGCAGAGGGCGACATGAGCAAGCTAAGAGCCGCACTTGTAAATGAAAAAAGCTTTGCAAATATGGCAAGGCATCTAAAAATGGGTAAATTTTTAAGGCTAAGCACGGCTGAAGAGAATAATGGCGGACGCGAGAAAGATAGCATTTTAAGTGATGCATTTGAAGCAGTGATGGGCGCTATCTACCTTGAGGCCGGACTTGATAAGGTGCGAGAAATTTCGATCGCTTTGCTTGAACTTTGCTATCCACAGATCGACTTTGCGCACCTTGAAAAGGACTACAAAACGGCCCTTCAAGAGGTCACTCAAGCAACCCTTGGTGTCATACCAACATACGAGCTCATAGGCTCATTTGGCCCTGATCACAAGAAAGAATTTGAGATAGCCCTGCTACTAAATGGCAAGGAAATTTCACGAGCTGTTGGAAGCTCCAAAAAGCAAGCCCAGCAGCTTGCTGCAAAGATAGCGCTAGAAAAAATCAAAAAATAGGATAAATTTTGAATACATTTGGCAAAAAACTAACCTTAACTAGCTTTGGCGAGAGCCATGGGGTGGCGATAGGCGGCGTGATAGATGGCCTGCCAGCTGGGCTAAAGATCGATGCAGACTTCATCCAAAGTGAGCTTGACAGACGTCGCCCTGGACAAAGTAGCTTCACAACGGCAAGAGATGAGGCCGATAAGATAGAAATTTTTAGCGGCGTCTTTGATGGCATGAGCACTGGAGCGCCGATAGGTTTTGCCATTTTTAACAACAACCAAAAGTCAAATGACTATGAAAATTTACGTGAGATTTTCCGCCCTGGGCATGCTGATCTTACATATTTTAAAAAATATGGTTTTAGAGATCACAGAGGTGGCGGACGCTCAAGCGCAAGAGAAACGGCCGTTAGAGTAGCTGGTGGGGCTTTTGCGCAGCTACTTTTAAATGAGTTTAATATAGAAATTTTAAGTGGAGTACTTGGCATCGGCAAAGTTTTTAGCGACAAAATAGACTTTAACTTTGCTAAAAATTCTCAAATTTACGCTCTTGGCAATGAAGAAGCGATGAAAGAAGTGATAAATAAAGCTAGAAGCGAGCACGATAGCGTAGGAGCTGTGGTTTTAAGCGTGGCTAAAGGCGTGCCAGCTGGTCTTGGTGAGCCACTTTATGATAAGCTTGATAGTGCTCTAGCAGCGGCTTTAATGGGCATAAATGGTGTAAAAGCCGTTGAGATAGGTGCTGGCGTAAATGTAAGCTCTATGATGGGCTCAGCAAACAACGACGAGATGGACGAGCTTGGCTTTTTGAGCAACAACGCTGGTGGCATACTTGGCGGTATAAGTAGCGGCGCAGAGATCGTGTTAAAGAGCCATTTTAAGCCTACGCCTTCGATATTTAAAGAACAAAAGACACTAAATTTAGCTGGCGAAGTGGTAGATTTTGAGCTAAGAGGTAGGCATGATCCATGCATAGGCATACGTGGAAGCGTTGTTGCAACTGCGATGATAAGGCTAGTTATCGCCGATATGTTACTACTAAATGCTAGTACAAAGCTTGAAAATTTAAAGAAAATTTACGGCTAAATCTATAAAAATAAGTAAATTTAGTGGCCTAAAAGCCACTAAATTTTTAGAATCTATAAGCAAACTGAAGTTTTGCGCTGCTTTGATCTTTTTTACCAAAAGATTGTGCTATGCCAAAATTTATGAGTGTTGAATAAGTTGGCGTATATCTTAGACCGACCTTAACCTCCGAGCTTGTTCCTTTTTGAGTTAGGCTGATCTCCTCGTCTTCTTGGATCACTGCTATTTTTGATTTTGTATTAAATTTATACTCAGTGCTAATTTTTCCATAAGGATTAAATTTACCAGCATCATAGGCTATTTTTGAGTAAATTTTAGCTCTACTTGATGTAACGCTGCTAAATTTTAATGTGCTTTGTCCGATATCTGCCTCATCGCTACCGACATAAGAGAGTGCGTAGTTTAGCCCACCATCAAGTATAAAGCTATCAAATTTTATCTTTTTGCCGACACCAAAGCTAGCATTGTAGTATGGCATCGAGATTTTATAATCTACATCTTTTGCATCAACCTTAGTTTGACTCCTACCAGCTTTTTGCCATGAGATCGATATAAAAATCACGTGAAAAATTTAGCCTTAAAAAATACCAAGTCCATAGTTTCTAACTCTACCATCTATTTTGACATCTTCATCGCTGTTATCAAATGTTGGTATAGCAAAAGCTCCGAGCATAGACTCGCCATTTTTATTTTTACTTTGCTAGAATTTACATCACTTCTATCTGTTAAACCAATATAAACACCTGATTGTCTACTTTTTTCAATAGAAGGTCCAGTTAGTTATATTAACTTCTTTATGCATTGCATTTACCCTAACTCCGCTAGTAAAATTTATCCATTTTACTTATTTTGTTTCTAAAAAATTTTTATTAGAAATTTTAGCCTTAAGATCAATTTTTCAAAAACGAACTTTTACTAATTTTCATCTATAATCACTACATGAAAAACGAAGCACAAAAATTTTATGCCGTCATTGATCTAAAGTCATTTTACGCCTCAGTTGAGTGTGTGGAGCGAGGGCTTGATCCGTTTAAAGCCGATCTAGTCGTGGCTGACGATAGTCGTGGCAACGGAAGTGTTTGCCTAGCCGTTAGCCCAGCTCTTAGAGCAAAAGGTGTGAAAAATAGATGCAGGCTTTTTGAGATACCAAAGGCTATAAAATTTATCATCGCACCGCCTAGAATGCAGTTTTACATCGACTATGCTGCTAAAATTTATGAGATATATCTAAAATACGTCTCAAAAGATGATATCTATGTCTATTCTATCGATGAGGCCTTTATCGATCTTACTTCTTATGTTAAATTTTATAATACCGATGCAAAATCCATAGCCAAAAAGATAATGGATGAAATTTTAAAAACTACTGGCGTGACGGCCACCTGTGGCATGGGTACAAATTTATACCTCGCAAAAATCGCCCTTGATATCCTGGCTAAGCACAGTGATGATGGGATTGCATTTTTAGACGAGCAGCTTTACAAAGAACGTCTTTGGACGCATCAACCGCTAGATGACTTTTGGCGTATCGGTAAGCAAACTAGGCTAAAGCTGGAAAAACATGGAATTTTTTGTATGAAAGATATATCAAATGCTCCGCGAAGCTTACTTGAGAAATTTTTTGGAGTTGATGCCTATATAACGATAGATCACGCAAATGGCATAGAGCCAACGACAATAGCTGACATAAAAGCATATAAACCAAGCACAAAATCCTACTTTAGCTCTGAAATTTTACCAAGAGACTACGAACGTTGCGAGGCGGTAGTCGTACTAAAAGAGATGGCTGATAGGCTAGCGCTTAGGATGATCAACAAAGAAGTAATGGCGAGCGGAATAACGATAAATATAAAATTTGCCGATAAGCTTGAGCCACACCAGCGTGCAAGCATTCGGTTTAAGACACCAACAAATGTCTCAAGCGTGCTGATGAGCTCAGCCGAAGAGCTGCTTTTAAACAAGATAAAAAATGTTGGGCTGATTAGGCAAATTAGCATCAGTGCAAACGACGTAGTAAAAGAGAGTCTAGCTCACTCTAGTCTTTTTGAGGATGATACTAAAGAAAAGGCAGTTTTAAAATCCCTAAATCTCATAAAAGAAAAATTTGGTAAGAACTCGGTGTTAAGAGCGATCGATCTACTACCAGAAGCTACTGGGCAAGATAGAAATAAAAAGATCGGAGGGCACAAAAGTGGTGAGTAAAGATAGAGCAAAAATTTTTAGCTCGTTTAATCCCCTATCAACCTTAGAGCGAGCCTTGCGACAAAAAGAGCGAGAAAAATGCGAAAAACTAGAGCTTGATGAGAGCAAAGTCGATGAAATTTTAAAAAAGATAAGCGAGCTAAGACCGGCTGATGAAGTATATGTGAGCTATCATGACGGCTACACCTATACAAGTGCTAGTGGACTAATCTCTGACGTAAATTTCAAAAATAAAACTCTTATGGTTGTAAAAACTAGGATCAAATTTGAAGATATAAATGACATAAAAATAATTTAGCCCCCAAACGAGGGCTAAATTTATATAAATTCTACAAAGATTGTAAAATTTTTGGTTTAGAAAACGCAGTTATTGGTTTGATCTCGCCTTTATATTTTTCAAGATCCGCTAGTATCGTATGTCCGCAGTTACTTTGAGCGATACTAGATGTGCCTTTGTCGCGTGTTAGGATATTTATGCAGCCATGTTTGCAAAGGCTTCTTTCGCCAAGCACTTCAGGGTCGTACCATGCACCTTCACAAATAGCGATGACACGCTCTGGGATGATGTCAGTGACAAGCGCTCCTACTAAAATTTCACCTCTATCGTTAAAGACTCTCACTACATCACCAGTTGCGATGCCTTTTTTCTTAGCGTCGTTTGTATTTATTAGCATCGGCTCTCTTGCGCTCACTTCAGCGTAGTTTCTGATTATTGAGTTATTTAGCTGAGAGTGGAGGCGATATCTTGAGTGTGGGGTTGTGATGCTAAATGGATATTTCTTAGCTTTTTCACTACCAAGCCACTCAAACGGCTCGATCCAAGCAAAGTGTGGAGCAAAGTCTTTGTAGCCAAATTTAGCAATAGTTGGAGAGTAAATTTCTATCTTGCCAGATGGTGTGCCAAGACGATTTTTGTGTGGATTTTCTCTAAATGCACTAAGTCTTGTGTAGTATTTTGTCTCTTCATTGTCTTTGTCAAATTTTACATAGCCCTCTTTCCAAAACTCATCAAAGCTTGGCATTTTAAGATCTAGTGCTTTGGCTTGTTCCACCGCATCTGCGTAAAATTCTTTTGCCCAGCCAAGCTCATCTTTACCCTCAGTAAAGACCTCTTCTCTGCCCCAGCGTTTGCAAATTTGTGAGCATATCCAATAGTCGCTTCTGCTTTCTCCCATTGGCTCAACTACTGGTTTGTATGCCACGATGTATTCGCTTGATGGGACACTTTGGTTGATGTCATTTCTCTCTACTTCAAGCGCCACTGGTAAGACTATGTCGCTTAGTTTAGCTGTGCTTGTCCAGTATGGCTCAGCTGTGATAACAGTATCAAATTTACGCCACGCTTTTACGGCGTTATTTACGTCCTGATGCCTTGTAAACATCGATCCAGACGCCATGTAAGCCACTCTCATGTGCGGTAGCTTAATCTTTGAGCCATCATAATCTATCTCTTTGCCAGGATTTTGCAAAGCTTCGATTGATCTTGAAGATGGGATGGTTACGTTTTTAAATTTCTTCCACGGAGCACCATCTACATTTTCATATTTCTCGCTTATCCTAGTACTGATACCTTTTAGAGCAGGTGCTATCTTGTCGGTGCTGCCGTTTCCGTAGTAGAGGTTAAACTCAAATCCAAGACCCTCTTTACCGATGTGGCCAAGCATCGCACTAAGTGTTACGATACCCCAAAAGCCCATCTCGCCGTGATCTTGTCTTTGAAGAGATCTGCCAGCGATAATAGTGCTTGGCTCTTTTGCAAGTACGGTAGCAAATTTAGCGATATCTTCAGCTTTTACACCACAAATTTTACTAGCCCAGTTTACGTCTTTTACTACTTTGTCGGTGGTGCCAAGCAGATAGTCTTTAAATTTATTAAAACCAACTGTGTATTTTTTGATAAATTCCTCGTCATAGAGTTTGTTTTCATAAAGATAGTGACACATACCAAGCATCATTGCTACGTCAGTGTTTGGACGAACGATGATAGTTTCGGAGTCAAGGTATCTTGTGGTGTCATTTTTAAAGACGCAAACGCTATAGGTTTTAATGCCAGCATCTTTTATCTTTTTAATGCCAAGATAACCATCATGTGTTGGTGGCTGCCATGAAATTTGACCAGTTACAAGCGGGTCAGTACCCCAAAATACAATGTTCTTAGCATTTTTAACCATAGCTTCCCATTTTGTAGGAGCGTCATAAACCGCACTATTTCCAAGGACGTGAGGCATGATGACAAGACCAGCTCCAGTTGAGTAGTCGCCGCTCTCTTCGACGTATCCGCCAAGCACTTTTAGCATCCTGTGACCAACGGTCCTACCCCAGCTGATCTTACCGCTGCCACCCCACCAGTAGCATTCGCCGTAGATGCTCTCAGGGCCATATTTGTCAAAATTTTCTTTTAAGGCTTTTGCAGCTAAATCAAGTGCTGTATCCCAGCTAACACGCACAAATTCTTCCTTGCCACGAAGCTCACTTTTTGTTGCGCCTTTTGCCTTTAAGTAGCTCTTTCTTACGTATGGATAGAGCACGCGGCTTTCGTTTTGGATGAGGTCTGGCAAGCTATTATTCATGGTATTTGGGAATTTATCGCCCTCAAATGGATCAACAGAGACGATTTGATTTGAGTTGGTATTTGCCCAAAATAGCCCAAATCTATTTGCGCCAAAGGTTTTGTTTTGGTCAAAAATGGTCTTAGTCACGCCCTCTATCTTGTTTGCCTGCGCTGCTGTGGCAGCAAGTGCAGAAAATTTTATAAAATCTCGTCTTTTCATATTTTCTCCCTTATGAAAAATTTATTTTACTTTTTTGGCATTGTGTTGTAAGTATTTGAGCACTAAATTTAGGTCAGTTTCGTCTAGTGCTACAAATTTTGCATCGACCATTCCAGCTAAATTTGCTGGCCACTGAGCCGCTGTAAAGCTATTTGGCTCATGAAGTCTATGACATGCGGAACACGTCTCTTCGTAAATTTGTTGTGCTTTTACGTAAAGCTTTTTTGTATCGCCACCAAGTGCGTCATTTGGCACTTCGTAAACACCCTCTGCTTGGTACCATATTTCGCCATACTCATCTTCAATATCTTTTACTTTTTTAAAATTTATCCCACTTTCATCATTAAAAGCAATAAAAACTTCCGGATCTTCTATGCTTCTTTGAAGCTGAGCCAAGTAGTTTGCCGAAACTACGCCATTAACCTTGATCTTACTCGTTTTATCACCTTTTTCGACGACTTCAACTGGTGTTAAAACCTCGATCTTTCCTATCATCTTGCCATCTAGCGTTATATTGGCATCTTTTGCGATGACATCGGCACTAAAAGCAAGACTACATGCTAAGACAGGGGCTAAAAATAGCATTTTCATGTTGCAATCCTTAAAAATAAAATTTAAAAAAATCTTATAACCTAATGGCTTAAAATTACATTGTTGTATTTAGCTTTATTTAAGAAAGTTAATATTCATTTTTATTAAAAATAAGATTTGGCAGAAAATTTATCAATGAGTTTTATTGGATGGCTTAATTGCTGAAGGTATAAGTAAAATTTTTCTAGCTTACAAGCTCTGTAAAAATTTTAATTATGGATCTAGTGAAGTAAAAATTTAACTTTACTTCACTAGCTACTATAAAAAGTATGGCAAAGTTTTTATAAACTTAAAAACTTAAACTAGCAAACTTCTTGCAGAATTCAAAAATATGCTAAAAGTTACTACTCTACATTGCTGGCTATGCTAAGACTTTCTAGAGTTTTATCGTTTTAAAATTTTTGTCAAAACGCCTTATTGTCAATTTAACAGCTTTGCTTATCGCCTAGCTCGCACGCCTTTTTTCGCATTTGCTTTGCCTTTTTCGCGTCTTTTTTTACTTGCTCGTATCTGTTTTCGTTGAAATTTCCCTCATACAGCCACGCCGCTCTCGCGCAGCCGCCTACGTAGCCTAGCTTACACGAGCGCTCGTAATACTCCATCATCTCGCCAATATCGCCTCCCGTTCGCTCTATCATCCAACCCACGTTGTAGCATCCGGGAGCGTATTTTTTGTTGCATAGGGTATTGTTTATCGCAAACGACTGCACCTCGTCGCTCAGCTCTTCTTGCATAAAATTTGCTAGCGCCAAGCAACCCGGCAAATACTCGTAAAGGACGCAGCTAGCCTTGTAATACGCGCTAATCTTAGTCTCGCGCTCGCTCTTGTCTGCGGCTTTTACTAGATTATTTTTATAAAGTTCGCCTAGATAAAAGCAGCCCTCGCCGTCTCCTTTGGCGCAAGCTAGGCTAAATAGCCCCTCCGCCGCGCCGTAGTCTTGCTTTAAGTTAGCCGCTACTATGCCCGCTTGCACGCACTCTTTGGTAGCGTTTAGATCGGGGTTTTTGCATTTTTTGAGCTTTTCTAGCGTATCTGCGGCTAGCAATGGCGAAAGGCCAGGCTCGCTAGCGAATAAATTTAACGCCGCAAATAGCGCAAATAATAAATTTTTCATTTTTATCCTTAAAAATTTGCCTAACCCCGCGCTTTGGCGATGCAAGCGGCGACGGCCTGCATCAAAGCGCCGCGAAATCCGCCTTTTTCAAGCGCGGCAAGTCCCTCAATCGTGGTTCCCGCCGGCGAGCAGACCTCGTCTTTTAGCGCGGCCGGGTGCTTGCCGCTTTGGATCAGGCGCGCCGTCCCTTCCACGGCCGCACAGACGGCGTCGTAGCAAAGCCGCCTAGGCAGTCCGCCCCGCACGCCCGCATCGGCCGCAGCCTCGATAAAGGCGCAAACATACGCGGGCAGGCTTCCCGCGATGCCCGTAAATGCGGCAAACCCAGCCTCGTCTATCTCGTAAATTTTACCGATTTTAGCGATTATCTCGCGCACGGTCTCTTTCTTAGCCTCGCTAAATCCAGCGTCAAAGCAAAGAGCCATGGCCGATGCGCCAATGCAAGCGGCGATATTTGGCATCGCACGAGCGATATAAACGCCCTCGCCTACGATTTGCCTAGCGCGTTTTATGTCAAAACCCGGCGCCAAAAGAAGCAAAATTTTGCCCGCAAGATCGGGCGCGATCAGGCGCAAGATAGCCTCGTAGCTAGCGGGCTTAGTAGCCAGCACGACCGCGTCCGCTTCGCGCGCTAGATCCGTTTCGCTCGCGGCTATTTTTACGCCGAATCTCTGCCGCAAAGCCTCGTTTTTGCTTCTAGCATAGGCTAGGATTTCAAATTTCGTCTTTTTTTCGCATTCGCGCTGGCTTACGTTTTTGCCAGTTTGCACTAAATTTTCCGCCCTTTGCGTCTCGCTGCCGCCGCTGGATTTTCGCTCGCCCTCGGCCGAGCTTCGCCCCGCGTCCGCTTCGTCAGATTGCGCGCGCCAAAGCGCCTCTATCATCGCGCCGCCCATATTTCCGCCGCCAATGAAGCCTATTTTTACGTTTTTCATTTCGCCGTCTTTTTTAGAGTGCCGATTTTAACCGCTTTGCCCGCGACCGCGTCACGTACCGCCGCGCTATCCGCCCAGATAGCCCCCGTAACCTGCCCAGGCATCAAGGTATAAACGCCGCCCGTTTGCGCCTCATCGCTAGCCTTAAAGTCGTTGCCCACGACCAGCTCATAGACGTCCTTCGTGTCGTTTTCAAATTTGATCGCCGCTTTTAGCGTCGGCGCTTCGCCCTGTTTTGCCGCGCCCGCGTACTGCTCGAGCATATTTTTGCTAAGCTTGCCGTAGACGTCGCCGTCTGGGCTTAGATATATCCGCACGGCGCGCTTATCCGAGTTTTTGCCGCCTTTTTCGCCCTTACCGGCGCTCACGCTCATCTCGTAGGCGGTTTCTCCCGTCGGGAAGTCCTTAAATTTAGCGTCGGGGACAAAAACCCGCACGTTGTCCGTTACCGTCTTCGTTTCGTGCGTCTGCGGCGTTATACCCGTTAGCACGATCGTGGATTTCACGTCCGCGCCTTTATCCGAAGCAAGCGCCGAGATCGGTACGCGCGTAAGCAGCATCGTCTCGTAGCAACCGCTAAAAACAAACGCCGCGGCAAAAGCAAAGATAAATTTTAGTTTTTTCATCGGTTTCCTTTAAATTTTCACCGATTCTAGCATAAACTAAACATTTTTGTATTGATTACATTAAAAGCAAAAATAGAAAAGTGAGTATGGTATTTTAAAGCATAAATAGTTTTAAGATTGATAAATTTTAAATGAGAGAGAATGGCTCTATTTCGTCTTGAACAAAGCCAACTTAAATAAATAATGCAAAAAAAGTATGAGAAATTTATATAAATTTATTTGCTGTTTTTAGAGTTTAATTATTAGCCCCTTTACAAAGGGGCTAGATGACAAATTTTGATTAGAGTTTTGCTTTTCTTTTGCGCTCTGTTGGGTCTAAATAGCGCTTGCGAACGCGGATATTTATAGGTGTAACCTCGACTAACTCGTCATCTTCTATCCACTCTAGCGCGCGCTCAAGGCTTAGCTTTCTAGGTGGCACAAGCTTGATCGCATCGTCGCTACCGCTAGCACGCACGTTTGTTAGGTTTTTACCCTTGATAGGATTTACGTCAAGGTCGTTTGGACGGCTGTGCTCGCCGATGATCATGCCCACATAGACTTTTGCTTGCGGATCAAGGAAAAGCACACCACGATCTTGTAAGTTAAATAGCGAATAAGCAAGCGTTACGCCGTTTTCCATCGAAACTAAAGCACCATTTGTTCTATGCTCGACGGTACCGCTAAGTGGTCTAAACTCCAAAAAGCTGTGGTTCATAACGCCCTCGCCCTTTGTGTCAGTTAAAAACTGACTTCTAAAGCCGATAAGTCCGCGCGCTGGAATCTCAAACTCGATCCTTGTTTGGCCATCGCCTGTTGGGTTCATAGAGACCATTTCAGCCTTTCTTTTGCCTAGTTTTTCTATGACTGTGCCTGTCGTATCATCAGGTGCATCGATTACCAAAAGCTCATATGGCTCGCATTTTACGCCGTTTATCTCTTTTACGATGACCTCAGGTCTGCCAAGTAAAAACTCATAACCCTCGCGGCGCATATTTTCAGCCAAAATAGTAATCTGAAGCTCACCACGGCCACTTACTTTAAATTTGCCCTCGCCGATGTTTTCATACTTCATCGCGATATTTGTCTTCATCTCGTTTGCAAGGCGCTCATCGATCTTATTTGATGTGACGTGTTTGCCCTCAGTACCTGCTAATGGCCCATCATTTACAGAAAATACAACGCTAAGTGTTGGCTCTTCGATATGGAGAGGATCGAGCGGATGAGGATTATTTGGATCAACGACACTATCGCCAACATCAAGCGCATCAAAGCCAGCGATCGCTACGATGTCGCCAGTGCCAGCCTCGTTAATATCGGTTCTTTCAAGACCCATAAAGCCAATTAACTTTGAAATTCTACCAGTTGTCTTTGTGCCATCAGCCTTTGCAAGCATGACATTTTGATTTTTTGATATCTTACCGTTAAAAATTCTTGCAATACCGATCTTGCCGACGTAGTTATCATAATCAAGCGTGAAAACTTGAAGCTGAAGTGGGTTCTCGTCGCTGCCGCTTGGAGCTGGTACGTGAGCTAGGATAGTCTCAAAAAGTGGCTGCATATCTTTGTTTTCATCGCTTAGTTTTAGCTTTGCGTAGCCATTTTTAGCAGCGGCATAAACGACTGGAAATTCTAGCTGCTCATCATTTGCGTCAAGTGCGACAAAAAGGTCAAAAATTTCATTTATAACGCGGTCTGGATCGCCTGCAGGTTTGTCTATCTTATTTACGACGACGATTGGACGAAGCCCTAGTGAAAGTGCTTTTTTGACGACGAATTTAGTTTGCGGCATAACACCCTCTTGCGCATCGACAAGTAGCAAAACGCCATCAACCATCTTAAGAACACGCTCTACCTCACCACCAAAGTCGGCGTGGCCTGGGGTATCAATGATGTTAATCTTTGTATCTTTGTAACGAATGGCGGTGTTTTTAGAAAGAATCGTGATGCCACGCTCTCTTTCGATGTCGTTACTATCCATTACACGCTCGCCAAGGTTTTGATGCTCGTTAAATGTTCCTGACTGTTTCAAAAGCTCATCAACCATTGTTGTTTTACCGTGGTCGACGTGTGCGATAACGGCTATATTTCGTATCTTTTCCAAATTTTTCTCCGTTTATTAGTTTGCTATTTTTCGTTTGTCAGTTTTAAAATAGGGGCAGATTATAGCCAAATTTTTATAAATTTTAAGCTGATATCAAGAAATTAATTTTTGGAATAGATTTTGCATGCTTGGCATTAAGTTTAAAAATTTGAAAGGTTTAAATGCAAGCTTATACAGCGAAAAACAACGTAGATTTGCTGGCTCCTGCTGGAGGTAAAAAGCCCTCTATTTCTAAAAAATCTCAAAATAATGGCGAATTTTTATCGATGGTTTTAGATGCAGCTGCGAGCAAGGCAAATAGCGGCCAAAAAATCACTGAAAAAGATGTCAAAGAGATAGTAAAAACGGTTACCACTCAAAAAGAGACACTGCAAAAAGCTCAAAGTGAAAGCGTGGCAAAAATTTCAACCGCACTTGAAGAAAATTTGGATGAAAATATAAAAAATGAGCTCTATGAAAATGCAAATTTCATGCAGCTTTTGCAAGTTTTAGAAATTCTAAATGGCAATGAAAAAGTAAGTAAATTTCCAAATTTCAGCGACAAAATAGCAAATTTCTTAAGTGTGCCTGAAAACGTCGAAGAGCTTAGCAACGTTAAAAGCGTTAGCGATCTTATCGACCTTGCTAAGAAATTTGACCTTGGCCTTGAAAATATAGAAATTTCAAACGAAGAAGTGGCAAAACTAAATGAGATGTTTAAAAATTTAGGCAAAAAAGAATTTTTCATACCTATAAAAACTGAAGAGAAGCCTTTTTATCTAAAAGAGCTAAAAAATGAGGTCGAGCAAACCATCATCAAAAATGAACCAAAAGAGGTCGTAAAGCTTGATACTTTGTTAAAAGAGGTAGTGGCAAATCCAACTAATGAAACTAAAAATTTAGTAAAAGAAGAGCCTAAAAAGCTAGATAGTGAAGTAAAGCTTGATGATGAGATAGTGGATGTTGAGCCTGACGAGCAGCTAAAAGAGCCTAAAGTAAAGGTAAATTTACACGAGCAAAAGGCACAAAAAGCTCCAACTCTTGAGTCGCTACTCTTCCCTGAAAGAGAACAACAAAAAAATGAGAATTTAGAGAGCAAAGAGACATTTAATAGCGATAATAAATCAGAACTAAATCAAATGGTAAAAGATATCGCTAGTAGCGCCAAACACCAGCTTCAAACAAAGGCTGAGATAAAAGAGACGCTTAGTAACTTCTCTTCTACGCTAAAAGAGCAGGTGCAAAATTACAAAGCTCCGATCACTCGTTTTAACATCACGCTTAATCCACTAAATTTAGGCGAGGTTGAGATCACGATGGTAAATCGCGGCAATAATTTGCATGTAAATTTTAACTCAACCACGGCTACGATGAATCTCTTTTTACAAAATCAAGCCGAGTTTAAAAATAGCCTTGTAAATATGGGATTTACCGAGCTTGAGATGAATTTCTCAGATCAAAATCAAAGACAAGATAAAAAAGAACAAGCAAAGAATAAATACAGCTCAAATCAAAGCGATGAGAGCGAAAACGCTCAAGCGGAACAAAGCTTGCTTGAGCTAGTAATACCAAGATATATTTAGGAGAGATCATGGCTTCAGTTTCAGATATAACTACACAAACAACACAACAAAAAAACGCCGAGAAAAAGGCAAAAGCAAAGCAAGATGCAGCAGCCGGTACAGGAACTAACCCAAATGCGCAGCTAGATAAAGATGCATTTATGAAGCTACTTTTAACAGAGCTTCAGTATCAAGACCCAACAAGTCCTATGGATACTGAAAAGATGCTTACGCAAACTAGTCAGCTAGCTTCACTAGAGATGCAACAAAATACAAACTCAGCTATGAAAGAGCTTGTAAATCAGTTAAAATCAAATGCAAATGCCTACGCCATATCAGCTCTTGGCAAAATGGTCTCAACTGGTTCAAACTCAGTTTTACTAACAGATGAGCAAAAAACTGTAAATTTTGCACTTTATTTTAAATCAGATCTTGCAAATGGTAAGCTTGAAATTAAAAATGCAAATGGAGAGGTCGTTCGTTCAATCGATATAAAAGATCTAAAATCAGGAGTTCGCAGAATATCTTGGGATGGCAAAGATGATTCTGGAAAACAATTACCAAATGGTGCATATACAGTTTCTGTTAATTACACTGGAAAAGATGGTAATTCATACAAGACTCAAGTAGGTAGCTATCCGGTTGAAGCAGTAAAATTTGTAGATGGTAAAGCCATGATAAAAATCGCAGGCGAATATGTCCCAATGGATAAAATATCTGAATTTTACGAAGGATAAAAGCCATGATGAGAGGTTTTTACAACGGAATTAGTGGCATTAAAACACAAAGCTTTGGTATGGATGTTTGGGCAAATAATATTTCAAATATCAACAACGTAGGTTTTAAAGCTTCAATCCCTGAGTTTAAAAATTTAATCAATCAACATATGGCTTCTGCTGGAAGTGGTCCAACTAACAATCAAGTAGGTCTTGGAGCTACGAAACAAACGACAGCTTTAAAGATGACAAATGGTAGTTTTCAAAATACCGATAATAACTTCGACCTAGCCATAGGTGGTAAAGGCTTTTTTGGTGTTGTTGACAAAAATGGTAGAAACTACTATACAAGAACAGGTAGCTTTGATATAGACGCAGCTGGAAATTTAGTAGATAATAAAGGCAACTTGCTTCTTGGTACATTAACAAGTTTTACTCCAGTCACTCCAAGTGCTAATGCTCTTAGAAAATATGGTCAAACAAAAGGTACCACGCAGGCATTTACTGCAAAAGAAGAAGATCTAAAACTAGCCGATACTGGCTCACAAAAAGGTATAAATTTACCTCATTTTTTATATATGCCAGCCAAGCAAACAAAAAATATAAATTTAAAAGGTAACCTAGACTCAAGCCTTATAACAGATAAGCGAACAACAGCCATTGATGCGGCAAATTTTAACTATACACTCGATAATACAAACAAAACTATCTCACTAAATGGACAAATTCCGCTAAGTCAGACAAGATTTGGTGCAAAAGCAGGCGATAGCGTAGTGGTAAAAGTAAAAGACGGCGATGGTAAATTTAGTGAGTTTTCAACCACGCTAGAGAGCGATGGCAGCTGGCATATAAACAATAAAAGCCTAAAATTTATGAATTTTGCTAGCTTAGATGTAAAAGCTGAAGTTACTTCACTAGTTGAAGTAGCTAATAAAGAAAAACTAAGTTCAGAGATATATAACAGCGATGGCACAAAGAGCTTAGTAACTATAAATTTTACAAAGCAAATCCCTCAAGGTGGTGATCAAACCATTTGGAATGCAACAGCTACAATAACCGATGCTAATGGTGTTGTACAAAATACAGCTATGGGAACACTTACTTTTGATGGTAGCGGTAGGCTTGTTACAAATACATTAACAAGCGTTGGAAACGTGGCTTTAAATTTTCTTGGCGATGGAGATGCAAATGTCTATAATGGCATAACAAGCTCGGCTAATTCAAAAAAAGACTTTGTCATAAAAGCAGATGGCTACGCCGAAGGAAATCTCACAAAATATAGCGTCGATGATCGTGGAAATATAATGGCAAATTTTGATAATTCTCGCTCATTTATAGTTGCAAAAATAGCTCTATATCACTTCCAAAATGAGCAAGGCGTATCAAAAGTGGGTGATAATCTCTATGAAGCAACTCCAAATTCAGGTGAAGCATTTTTTTATAAAAATAAAGCTGGTGAGACCATTTATGGCTCACAAATTCTTGCAAATAAACTTGAAATGAGTAATGTCGATCTTGGTCAAGCGCTAAGTGAGGTTATAGTCACACAAAAGGCTTATGAGGCTAGTGCAAAAAGTATCACAACAAGTGATGAGATGATTCAGACTGCTATTCAGATGAAGAAATAATTTTATGCTAGTTGATGATTAAAAATTTAAAATGAATGATAATCTTAAGAATAGAGTTTGACTTCGTTTATCAAAAACTCATAAACTCTTTGCTGAACTAAAATCTCTTCCTCACAGCCACTCATCAAGCGACGAAGATGAGAAAAATCTATCTTTTTGGCGTATCTTTTGTGATCTTTTAGGTCTTTATCAATGCTTAAAAGTAGTGCATCAAGTGTGATTCTATCGTTTCTTTTAACTCTGGCTACATACTCTTTAACAGTTTGGATCAAAAAGTCTTTTCTGGTTTGGTCATTTTCATAAATTTCATTTGTAATGTCATTTAAAACAAAAAAATCATCTTCGTCTGGGTCAAATTTAGCAGAGATCATAGCAGCAAAAATTTTGGCACGAAACTCTAAAGATTTGTGATGATAGATAAAAAAATCTCTAAAAGCTGATAAAAAACGAAGTTTAAACTTTCCAGACATTACTCTACTTTTTATGAAATTTGGGCTGATTATATACTTTTAAAGCTAAATTTTTAAAAATGTAACTATAAAACTAAATTTAAGTATAGTTTCTGTATGATTGCGAAGCTCCTTCTTAGACCTGTGCAATGCTTTTTATGAGCACCGCTTCAGGGTGGGAACACAGCAGAGCACTTGTATTAAGTGTGTGCCGCAGTTATCTGAGAGGGGGTCTTTCTAAACCAAAATGCTCATTAAAATCATCGCAAATTTCTAAAAAATCCACTCCATCGATCTTAGGTTTTTCGCTAAAAAATTTATACATATTATTAAAGCCGTCAGTTAGCTCTTTTGACTTGACGCCGTAGCTTATAGAAATTCCAGCTTCGATGTAGGCTGAGAGTTTGTCACAGTATTTTAGCGCTTTGCCATCGATTGGGTTAAATTTATCCTCATTTACGTTTTCCATCGTCCCTTCGTGGCAGATGATCTTGCGCTCATAAGTCCTATTTTCAAACTCATCTTTTATAAATTTCTCGCCATCTTTTCTAATGCCAAGGATGTAGCTAAACTCATCTTTGATCTTTTCCGGTACAAATGGCAAAATCCTCTCATCAATAAGCCTCATCTCATACTCGCTGATGATCTCATTTAGCCCCTTTACACCGTACTTTACAGGGCTTATGATGTCCCTTGTGAGACTCTCTGGTAGGTCGTGAAATAGCGCACAAAAGAAGTTATTTTCTAGGCGCTTTTTGCAAGCTTTTGCTTTGAGTGAGTAAAAATAACTAAGTATCGCAACTACTAGCATATGCCCTAAGACTGCAGTTTCAGGGATACGAGGCGTTTGTGCCCATCGTTTTTGAAACCTTAGCCTGCCACTTAAATCAACAAGGCGGGCTAATTTTTGATTCATAGCGATCTTTCTAACGCCAATTAGCTCGTAATAATCCTCCATCTCCTCTTCGACTTTAGCTTTAAGCTCTTCTATATCGCTTAAAAACTGGCTTGTTTGATATACGATAGAAAATTCCCACCTAGTGGCAAGATAGCTGGCTGCTTTTAGAATGAGACGCTCTTTTTCATGCTTTTTATCACTTTTAAAATAACTTTTAAATCTCTCTAAAAACTCCCCATCTTCAATATCTGAAATAAGGCTATCAAGATTACTTAAAACCCAGCTATTTATCTGCTCTTTTTTTGTCTTTTGTATGTGATGAAAGACATCTGGTCGTATGTCCGTGACTACGACCCTGCTTAAAAACTCAAAAATTCCAGCCTCAATGATATAGTTCATATCGGCGTCTTGTTCTTGTTTTGCTATGAAATAAGCGATGATAAATTTATGAGCCTGCTTGTCAAGCTCGACTAAATTTGCCATCTTTGGATAGTCGTTCCAACGTGATATAGATGCTGCTTTAAAGATATGTTCTATAAGCTTAGCACTTATCATTATTTATCCTTTTTGACTACTTTTGGCTTCTTATCATCGGCATAGCTTATCTTTCTAAATCCCTCTTTATTTGAGCTTCTTCTTGGTTTGTCATCTTTTTTAAATTTATCATCTCTGCTGCCCCTGCTGCTGCCACGATCACTTGTACTTCGTCTCTCACGTGGCTTATCACTAAAACTTCTCTCCCTACTTCTTGGAGTAAATTCTTTCTCCTCAGCTGGCTTTTTTACGACTAGATCAGAGCTGATCTCAATAACTGTATGAACATTTCCACGTGGGTTAAAGTCACCAACTATCTTCATAAATTTAGGCTCAAGTTTTTTTTCTAAAACAGAGTAAATTTCATTTATACTATCTTCGTGGCTGATGTTGCGGTTCATAAAGCTATTTATATAAAGCTTTATCGCTTTTAGCTCAACAACTAGCTTATTTGGTATGTACTCAAGATAGATCGTCGCAAAGTCAGGATAACCAGAGCGAGGGCAAAGGCAGCAAAATTCAGGCAGAGTGATCTTTATGACATAGTCCCTTGTTTGCTTATTTTCCCAGACCTCAAGGTCACTCTCTACGTCAAATTCTTTTAAAATTTTCTCGCCATATTTCATCTCTTCGCTCATTTTTTATCCTTTTTCTTTTAAATATCCAAGTGTTTAACGTCTTTTGCGTGGTCTTGGATGTAGTTTCTTCTTGGCTCGACCTCATCGCCCATAAAGAGATTAAACGTGTCAGAAGCGCTTATAGCGTCGTTTATATCAATCTTTAAAAGTCTTCTGTTCTCAGGGTTCATCGTAGTCTCCCAAAGCTGCTCAGGGTTCATCTCACCAAGACCTTTGTAGCGCTGGATATATGCACCTTTTTTAGCATTTTTTTCTACCTCATCAAGCACGTCGATAACGTCACTATGTAAGTCTAGGCCGCGCTCTTTTATCTTTTGGCTGATATAAAGCGCCTCTTCGTAGAGTGGATTTGTAAATAAATTTTCATTTACCACAAGCTCTTCTAGGCCGCTTTCAGTTTGGACATAAATTCTAACCTCATCATCGCTAACGTAGTGGTTTAGGATGTTGTGACCCTCAGCTTTTAAGAAGTCTCTTAAAATTTCAAAAATTTCATTGTAGCTTTTTGAGACGATGTCTGGATTTTCTATCATATAGCGGATCGCCGAAAGGACGTTAAAGCGTTTTTCAAGCTCTTTTAAGACGCTTCTATAAGCTGCAACAATCTTTAAAAAATCAATCAAATCAGCACTACCAATACCCTCTATATCAACGCCCTCGATGCCAGTTTCGATAAGAAATTCGTTTAGCGCTTTTTCATCTTTTAGATAAATTTCTTTCTTACCTTTTTTATAGCGGTAAAGTGGCGGCTGAGCTAGGTAGATGTGGCCGTTTTCTACAACTTTATTTAAAAATCTAAAGAAGAATGTTAAAAGCAGCGTCTGGATGTGACTACCATCGACATCGGCGTCGGTCATGATGATGATCTTATGATATCTAAGCTTTTCAGCGTCAAATTCATCTCCGATGCCGCAACCTAGCGCTGTTATCATATTTTTTATCTCATCAGATTTTAAAATTTTATCTAGTCTTGCCTTTTCAACGTTTAGAATTTTACCCTTAAGTGGCAATATCGCTTGAAAAACTCTATCACGTCCCTGCTTTGCAGAACCGCCCGCAGAGTCGCCCTCCACTAGATATAGCTCGCTAATTACTGGGTCTTTACTCTGGCAATCAGCTAGTTTGCCAGGGAGTGTGCCTACGCTCATGCTCTCTTTTTTACGAGTTAGATCCCTTGCTTTTTTAGCGGCTTCTCTACCACGAGCTGCCATTAGAGCTTTATCCATTATCGCTCTTGCTTCGATAGGATTTTCTTCAAAATACTTTGTAAGCACATCAAAAACCATCTTTTGAACGATAGGTTTTACGTAGCTTGAGCCTAGTTTGCCCTTTGTTTGTCCCTCAAACTGCGGCTCTGGCACCTTTACGCTCACAACTGCGATAAGTCCCTCGCGTATATCTTCGCCAGTTATCTTTGTATCTTTTTCACGTGCAGCAGCATTTGCTTGAACGTAGTTTGTGATAACTCTTGTAAGGCCCGCTCTAAAGCCAGCCTCGTGTGTACCGCCATCTGGAGTTTTGATGTTATTTACAAAGCTTAGTAAATTTTCACTATAAGTGTCGTTGTAAAGCAGGGCAAAATCAACCATAACGTCATCTTCGCCGCCGCTAAATGAGACTGCTTTGCTGACAGCATTTGCCTTGTTCATATCAGTTACAAAGCTCTCAAGTCCGCCCTCAAAATGAAAGCTCTCGCTTCTGCCATTTCTTTGATCTTTAAAATTTATAGTTATCTTTGGGTTTAGATAAGCTAGCTCGCGAAATCTTTTTACTAAAATTTCATCATCAAATTCAGTCACTTCAAATATGCTATCATCTGGCCAAAACTCGACTTGCGTGCCTGTGCGGTTTGTAGTTTTTATCACTTCAAGATCGCTTTGTGGGATACCTTTTGCAAATTCTTGTCTATGAAGCTTGCCATCGCGTTTGATATTTACGACTAGTTTTTTAGAAAGGGCATTTACGACAGATACACCAACGCCGTGAAGACCGCCAGAGACCTTATAAGTGTCCTTGTCAAATTTACCACCAGCGTGAAGCACAGTTAGAACAACAGTCGCAGCTGAAATTTTCTCAGTTGGGTGCATATCCACTGGGATACCACGGCCATTATCGCTGATGATCGCTGAGCCCTCACGTGTAAGCTCAACATCTATCGTATCGCAGTATCCAGCCATCGCTTCGTCGATAGAGTTATCAACGACTTCATAGATCATATGGTGAAGACCACTTATGTTAGTATCACCTATATACATGCCTGGGCGTTTCCTGACCGCCTCAAGACCTTTTAGTACTTTAATATTTTCTGCGCCGTAATTATTTTCCATAATCTTGCCTTATCTTATAAATTTATCGGCATTATTACTGTTGTTAATTCTTTTGAATTTACAACAAATGCTAGTGAGCTTTCATTAAATCCAAGCTCAAAATTTTCATCCTCTATGCTACTTAAAAAGTCAAGTAGATATCTATTTTTTATACCTATGAAAAATTCATCTCCAAGCTCTAAACCAGTTTGATAATCTATCATAGTTTTTGCTTCAGAGTTATCTTCTATAACACTTTCAAATGTTATATTATCTTTTGCAAAAGATATTTTCATTGTATCACTTAGCATTGAGATAGTTTTTATACCCTCTATCATCTTATCTCTACTTAATTGAAGTCTTTTTCTAACCTCTTTTGGTATTACACGCTCGTAATCTGGGAATTTACCATTTATAAGTTTTGTGAAAAATTCAAAATTTTGGCTTTGAGCGATTAAGATATTTTCATCATAGTAAATTTCTATCTTGTCAAAAAATAATTTTTGTATTTCATTGATAGCTTTTTTAGGGATTATAAGTGAAAATTCTTTTTCAGTTGGTGTTTGAAATCTAAATACACTAAGTCTTCTTGTATCAGTTCCGACGATATTTATAAAGTCTTTTTTAATATCAAGAAAAGCTCCGTTTAGTTCAAATTTTGGGTTATTACTATCAATACTTGGTAAAATTTTCTTTAAACTTCTTCCTAACATAACAGCATCAACATCAAATTTTGATTTACCCTCAATCGTTGGAAATTCTGGAAAATCTTCGAATTTATACATTGGAAGTTTATATTTTGAGTTTTTTTGTTTTATGTAAAGATAGTTATTTACAGTTTCTAACATCACTTCTTCGTCTTTTAGACTTTTTATAATGTCAAGTAGTTTTTTGCCATTTGCAGTTGCGTAACCTTCATCAACGATTTTTACATTACTTAGCTTATATGCTAGACCTATTTCATGATCAGTTGCTTTTATGTTTAAAACACCATCTTTTGCTGAGATATAAATGTGAGAAGTTATAGCACTAAGATCTCTTTTTTCAAGATATGGATTTGTATTTGTTACTATGCTTTCAAGCATATTTTTGTTTATTAAAACCTTCATTAAAAACTTCCTTCTATTTTTAAATTTAATTTTTTTGTTTTAGTAGGTGATGTTAAAAAGTGAAAAGTACTTTTAAACATCGAAATACAGCTATTTGAAATGTGAAAAATTATATTTTCTTTTTCACATTTATTCACAAATTTCATATTGTATTTTATCCTTTTGTCAAAATTTTATTTTTTAATTCAGTAACTTTTAGACTAAAAATTTCATTAGTTTGTATTAGCTCATTTATCTTTTTAATATTATGACTAACGGCACTGTGATCTTTCATACCAAAATAGTTTGCAATTTGTGGCATTGAGTTTGTTGTAAGCATCTTTGCAAGATATATGATGATTCGTCTTGCTTCTACGATATTTGTAACTCTTGATTTGCTTTTTATATCACTTTGTTTGATATTTAGTTCTTTACTAACTATTTCAACGATAGTATCGAAATTTATATTTTCACGTTTTTCTTTGATCAGATCTTTTAATATACTTTTTGCAAGATCAAGTGTAATCTCTTCTTTCATAAGAGTTTTAAATACGTTTAAATTTATGATAGCTCCCTCGATCTCACGGATATTATCCCCCATATTTGTAGCTATGTAGTTTATGACTTCTTTATTTAGATCGATTTTATCAAATTCACATTTTTTGATGATGATGGCTATCTTTGTATCAAGTTCGGGCGGCGTAATATCAGCCATAAAAGCCTTATCAAATCTTGAAATCATCCTATCCTCAAAGCCTTTTAGTGTCTTTGGAGGTCGATCAGAAGTCATAACTATTTGACCATTTTTTGCTAAAAGTTCATTATATGTGTTGAAAAATTCCTCTTGGATTTTATCAGTTTTACCAAGAAACTGTACATCATCTATTAGTAAAACATCACAGTTTCTATATTTTTCACGAAATTTTGGCATTGAGTGGTTATTTATATGACTGGTAAAATCTATCATAAATTGTTCGCTAGTTACGCAAATAACGGTTTTCCCTTTATTTAGGCAGTGATTTCCGACTGACTGGAGTAAATGTGTCTTGCCAAGTCCCGTTGTGCCATAGATAAAAAGTGGATTATAAAGTACACCAGGCTTTTCAGCGGCTGCTTTTGCGCTTAAAAATGCGTATTGATTTGACGCTCCACAGACAAAATTTTCAAATGTGTAGCTTGGATTTAAAATGCTACTTTGTGTTTTTATTTGCTTAACATTTATTTGATTTTGTTTTGATACCTTGCTACTTTTAGTAGATGAAATTTCTATATTTGGTTTTATGCCTGTTCTAACTTCATACAGATGAGCGATTTTATCAGCGTATCTTGTATTTATAAATTTAGCCATTAACTCATTTGGTGCAGTAAATACGATAATATGATCGTCTGAAGCCTTTTCGTTAAATTTTAATTGCTTGATATAACTTTGGTATTCTTCAGGTGAAATTTGTGTTGAAAGATTTTCTAAAATTTCGTCTGCTATCAAATTTTTATGCCTTAAATTTCGAGAATTTTTATAGTGATACTATCTTAATTTTAATAAAACCTTTGTTAAACTCTGACAAACTTTTTCACATCGTGAAAAAGTCGTGAAAAAGTATTGAAAAGATAGTTATGAAAATTTTAGGAATCGATCCAGGTACGAAGAATTGTGGTTATGCAATACTTGAAAAAAATAAATTTAAAACTACTCTTCTTGAAGCAGGACTCATAAAAATAAAACCAAACACACTTCAGTATCAGATTACCGAGCTTTGCGAGGGGCTTGATCTCATCTTTAAAAATCATAAATTTGACGAGGTCGCGATCGAAGATATATTTTTTGCCTACAACCCAAAAACGGTTTTAAAGCTCGCTCAATTTCGCGGAGCACTTAGCCTTAAAATTTTACAGCTTCATGGTGATTTTGCAGAGTATACGCCGCTTCAGGTGAAAAAAACTGTCACTGGCAAGGCTAAAGCTGACAAAGAGCAAGTCGCATTTATGGTGAAGAAAATTTTAGGTATAAACAAAGAGATAAAACCACTTGATATCACTGATGCGATCGCGATCGCGCTAACTCACGCAAATAATTTAAGAATAAGCTAAATTTTGATAGGAAAAAGATGGCAATAGTAAAAGCATTATTAATTGGCGAGGTAAAAAATTATGGCTCGCAAAGTGCGACTGATAAGCTAAATACACCTTGGAGCTCAGCTATTTTTAAAGTAGCTCAAAATGGTGAAATTTTTGCAAATGAGCTTGGCTTTGAGGGTGATAGCGTCGCTGATACGAAGCACCATGGAGGCCCAGAAAAAGCTATATTTGCAAATTCGTTTGCAAACTACGCTAAATGGGAGAAATTTTTAGGATTTAAAAATATGGCTTACGGAGCTATGGGTGAGAATTTATGCATTGATGGGCTTGATGAGAGTAGTGTCTGCGTGGGCGATATCCATAAGGTCGGCTCACTAGTCCTTCAAGTATCGCAGCCAAGAAAGCCTTGTTTTAAGCTCTCAAAAAGATGGGGCAATGAAAATATGGCTACTCATATCTTTGAAACTGGCTTAACTGGCTGGTACTACCGCGTCATCACTCCAGGATCGTGCAAAGTGGGCGACGTAATAGAAGTTATAGAAAAAGATCCAGTTCATATGAGCATTTTAGAAGTAAATAGACTTTTTTGTGCTCCAAGTAAAAATTTAAATTTACTAGAGAAATTTAACTCTCTTACTACTCTTCCAAAAAGTTGGTATAGTGACATGGAAAGACGTATTCAAGGTATTTATAGCACAGAATATATGAGAAATTTATAATATTAAGTAAAAGTTTTATTATTTTAATAACCACAAACATTCAAATATTACAAGGCTTATGTGAAATTTTGCATGAGCCTTTAAATTTTAAACATTTTTTACGCTAGAATTACCAAAAATTTAAAGGAGAAGATATGCCACTACTTGATAGTTTTTGTGTAGATCACGTAAAAATGCAAGCCCCAGGAGTAAGACTAGCAAAAAGTATGAAAACACCAAAGGGCGATGATATAAGTGTTTTTGACTTGAGATTTTGCAAGCCAAATGAAGAAATTTTGCCAGAAAAAGGTACCCATACATTAGAGCATTTGTTTGCTGGCTTTATGAGAAATCACCTAAATGGCAATGGCGTAGAGATCATCGACATCTCTCCGATGGGCTGTAGAACTGGCTTTTATATGAGTGTGATCGGCACACCTAGCGAAGAAGCTGTAAAAAAAGCATGGCTTGCTTCAATGAAAGATATCTTAGAGGTCAAAGATCAAGATAAGATCCCAGAGCTAAATAAATTTCAATGTGGCACCTACAAGATGCATTCACTTGATGAAGCTCACGCCATAGCAAACAAAATTTTAGCACAAGGTCTAGTCATAATAAATAACGATGAGATCAAGCTTGACGTTGATGCTATGGGACTAAAAAAGCACTGATTTGAAGCCAGCAAAACAAGAAAATCAAGCCTATTTAAAAGAGCAAATTTTAACCTATCTTGGTAACAAACGCTCGCTTTTAGGCTTTATAGATCTAGGCGTAAAATACGCAAAAGACGAGCTTAAAAAAGAAAAACTTAGCTGCTGCGACCTCTTTAGCGGAAGTGGCGTAGTGGCTAGGTTTTTAAAACAAAATAGCGAATTTCTAGTCGCAAACGACTTGGAGCTTTATAGCTTCATCACAAACTCATGCTACCTACAAAACGCCACAAACGAGCTAATAAATAAGATAAATTTCTGGCAAAAAAAGCTTGAAAAAGAGATAAAAAATAGCCTTTCTGAAGGCTTTATAACAAAACTTTATGCCCCAAAAGATGATGAAAATATCGCTTTTGGCGAGCGGGTCTTTTACACAAGAAAAAATGCTATATTCATCGACACTGCTAGAAGGCTCATAGATGAGCTAATGCCAGCTGAGATGAGAAAATTTTTCATAGCTCCACTACTTTATAATGCAAGCGTACATGCAAATACGAGTGGAATTTTTAAAGGTTTTCATAAAAATAAAGAGGGCATCGGTCAGTTTGGTGGCAGGGGGCAAAATGCCATCTCAAGGATCACTTCTGATATAAATTTGACTAAGCCAATTTTCTCAAATTTTAATGTGCCTTTTGAGGTCTATCAAAAGGATGCAAATTTGCTCGCAAAAGAGCTTGATGGGCTTGATCTAGTCTATCTTGATCCGCCCTATAACCAGCACCCATACGGCTCAAACTATTTCATGCTAAATCTCATCGCAAGCTATGAGGAGCCAAGCAATATTTCAAAAGTTTCAGGCATCGCAAAAGACTGGAATAGATCAGTCTTTAATAAAAAATCATCAGCAAGCGAGGCATTTTTTGAGCTGATATCAAATTTAAAAGCGAAATTTGTGCTTATCTCGTTTAACTCAGAAGGCTTTATCAACCAAGATGAATTTGATCAAAACCTAAATAAAATGGGCAAAGTTCATCTACTGCGCCAAAAATATAATGCCTACCGCGGTAGCAGAAATTTAAAAGCTAGAAACATCCACGTAGACGAGCTTCTTTACGTTTTGAAAAAGTAAATTTAGCGCTCATTTCATCACTTCTAAATCACAAACCGTACTAACTCAAATGTTAGTTTTGTTCATCTTCTGGCAAACATCTCTCAAATATAAATTTATGCTCATCAGGCAAGGCATCGTAGATGGCATTTGCTAAATTTCTGATCTCCCAAAGGGCTGATTTTGAGCTGCGAAGTGAGATAAAATTTTGTAAGCTTCTAGCGTTTATGCTCCATGTAAGCTCTGTTTTGTAGCACTCTGGCAGGCAGTATTTGACGATGTCTAGACTCTTTGTAGTTGTAGCTAGTATCTCGCGTAAATTTTCAAGCGCTTTTATGCTTGCATTATCGACTAATTCGTCATTTGTTAGTACGATAAATTTAGCCGCTCGCTCAAACTGCCCTACTTCAAATTTCTCCTCTTTTTTTAGCTCTTTTAGCGTGTAGCGAGTTGATTTGACGCTTAGACTTGCCAAGCGGTGACGAGCTAGTTCCTGAAGTAGCGCACGAGAGATACCTTGGATGTAGAAGTTATAATATAGGTGCTCTAAGGTCGAGGCATGCTTAAATTTATTGCCTACTCTATCTATTAGCTCAACATCTTTTTCGCCACCGTTGTCGCCTTTATCAAAGCTTTGCCAGCATGTGCGGATAGCGTGAGAGCAGATATTTAGTGGAGTGTGGTTTAGAAGTGTTACTTGCATTTTTTCTCTTTTGTAAAATTTTCTAGCATTTTACAAAAATAAGGCTGATTTTATTTGTAAATTTAAAGCATAAATTTCAAAGGGAGGCAAACGCTCCCTTTTGTAAAAGTCTTAGTTATTATTGTTTTAATTGAAGAAGTGTATTTAACATCTCATCGCTTGTTGTGATCGTTTTTGAGTTTGCTTGGAAACCTCTTTGGATAACAATAAGATCTGTTAGCGCACGGCTTAGATCGACGTTACTAGCTTCAAGTTTTGAAGCTGCGATCGTTCCCTTATCGCCTGTGCCAGCTGCACCGATGACTGCTTCACCTGAGTTTGCGGTTTGTGAAAAGACATTTCCACCCTCGCTTTGAAGACCCTCGTTATTTGTAAAGGTAGCAAGTGCTACTTTAGCTAGGCCAAAGCTTTGACCATTTGAAAATGAGCCTATTATTGTTCCAGTCTCATCTATTTTTATGCCGTTTAATGTGCCGCCTGTGTAGCCATCTTGCGAGATTGATTCAGTTGATGAGTCTTTATCAAAGCTTGTTAAGCCGTTAAAGTCAGTTCCAAGACCAAAATTTAAACTAATGTTTTGGCCACTTTGTGAGCCGTTGTTAGCTGAAAATGTTATCGTTGCTGGATGAAAACTTGCAAGTGAGCCATTTGCGTTAAATCTAGCTGTTCCAGTTATAACGTTATCCGGACCTTCGCCTGTGTAGTTTATCTTAGCTGGCTCTGGCACTTGTATAACCATGCTCCACTCAGTTCCACCATCTGTTGTAGTGCCTGTCTTTGTCCATTTGATACTAACTGTGTGTTTTGAGCCAAGTGAGTCAAAAATTTCTGCCGTTGAGCCGTGGCTTGACATCATCATCTTTCCACTTGCTCTTAGAGCTTGGCCTGGGCTTAATGCGCCATCAAGTGCTTTCATAATAGTTGTGAGCCTAACATTTTCATTTATAGCTGAATTATTTGTACCTTGAGCTGGCTTTGTAAGACCAGTTGTTGTCATATAAAGTGCATGATCTGCTACTTCGTTTGATGGATTTTCTAGTTGAAATTGACCTAGTTTATTTACAGTGATCTTTACACCATCATTTGTATCATCACCTGCAAGTGCTTGAAGTGCCGCGATACCAGCTGCGTGTTTTGCATCCGGAGTACCAGTTGTATTGTTATAAGCAGTATTATAAGCTGTTTGATATACGGTGCTAGTTATGGCTGCCCCGCCAGTTCCAGGCGTTCTTCTATGTGCCGCTATTGCTTGTTTTGCAGCATCAAGTGCGTCTGAATTTGCTCTTATTTGACCATCACCGTTGTAGTCAATGTAGTTCCTTGCATCTTTTTGCATAGCAGCACGAAGATCTTCTGTTGTAGTTACTTGCCTTTCTTTCGCATCATTATATTCGTGAACTGCTGTTGTTTGTGAGCTCGTATAGACATATTGATAAGCTGTGATAATATCTCGATTTTTTAAACCGCCATTTGCCACTCCCATTGCTGTCGTTGCTGCTACTAATTCATCACCAGTATTGACAGTTAAGTGAATATTTTTTGTCTCTTTTGTAGTACCTGAATTATTTCTATTTATAAGTGTTAGTTTATTACCTTCTGAAATTTCAGCTCTAACACCAGTTTTATTGTATTGAGCGTTAATAGCGGCTGCAACATCACTTATATTTGTTACATCTCCGGTTATATTTACACCATTTAATGTTATATTTAATTTTTTTGCAGTTCCATTAGTAAGTGAACCAACATTATTTGGTGATCCACTACCTATAGTAAATTTTTCAGTTTTAGCATTTGCGTAGCTTACCCAGATACCTTGTCCATCTCTTAAAGCAAGACCATTTCCAAGCTCATCAAATGTAACACCTAGATCTACGCCACGCTCTGTTAGGCTTTGTTCTTTTCTTGAGTTCGTATAAAACTGATCGTTATTTACATCATTCTCGTTGTGGACTTCGTTTGGATCTAAAATTCCGTCATTGTTATAGTCACGTCCACCAGCAACCGAATCTAGTGAATAAATAGGAGTGCTTCTTTGGTCGATGGTGTTGCCTGAGTCAAGGTTGCCTTTTATCTTTACTTCTGTTGTCGCTCTTGCTGGAGTAGTAAGGCCCTCTTTGATCACAATATTTTTTATCGGTCCAGTTGAGTCAATAGTGCCAGTCTCTTCATCTCTTGTCCAGCCTTGAACGATATAGCCACTATTGTTTACAAAATTTCCAGCTTTATCACGGACAAAGTCACCATTTCTTGTATAGTATCTTGTAGTTCCACCATCTGGAGATACGACGAAGAAACCATTTCCTTGAAGTGCAAGGTCTGTTTGCTTATCAGTAGATGTCAGTGTGCCTTGTGAGAAAATTCTTGTAGTTGAGTTTATAGTCGTTCCTAGACCTATTTGCATAGCATTTTGACCGCCTAGCTGACCTTGTGGAGCAGTAGCAACTCTTGGAGTTTGGCTTAGTATATCAGCAAAATTTGCACGGTTGTATTTATAACCATAAGTATTGACGTTTGCGATATTATTGCCTTCTACGTCCATGGCTATCTGGTGGGCTTGTAGGCCTGAAACACCAGACCAAAGTGATCTCATCATTGACTTATCCTTTTTGCATTTTAAATTTTTATATTTTTCAAAAGCAAAAGATGTTCCAAAAAATTTATATTGATAAAAAGTAGAAGAAATAAAAAGAAATTTGGCGTAATTAACGCCAAATTTTATCCAAGTATCATAGCTCCAACTATGCCACCGATGATAAGTGGGATATTGAAAAATACAAATGTAGGTACACAAGTATCATATATGTGGTTGTGCTCATTATCAGCATTTAGACCGCTTGTTGGCCCAAGTGTGCTATCGCTTGCAGGGCTTCCAGCATCTCCTAGAGCTGCAGCTATGCCAACTAACAAGATGATAGCTGGTACGCCAAAACCAAGGCTAACACATAGTGGCACGTAGATAGAGGCTAAGATCGGTATCGTACCAAAGCTAGTGCCTATACCCATTGTTACAAGTAGACCGATAAGAAGCATCAAAAATGCTCCACCTATCTTGCCGCCAGATACCAAGCTAGCGTATTTTACAAGCTCGTCTATGCCACCACTCTCTCTTAGGATAGTACCATAACCTGCAGCAACTAGCATGATAAAAGCGATAAATCCCATCATAGCAAGGCCGTTATCCATGATCTTATCTACTTTTTTGTATTCGATACCGCCAAAAACGACCATAACCAAAAGCCCAAGTAGTGCACCAAGAGGTAGCAGCTCAGTATAAATTTGCACACCAAAAGCCACAACTGCACCAGCTAAAACCGCCCACTCTTTTTTAGTCATCTCAAGGCTTTTTGCGCGCTCGATCTCATCAAGCTCTTCTTTTTCAAATTTTGAAGTTTTATAAGCTCTTTTTTTACCATAAAAAAGTATGGCAAGGATAAGTCCGATAAGCATAGAAGCGCCGCCTATCCACATAACAGAAGAGATATCAGAAATAGATGTGGTTATGCCGTTATTTGCTAGCTCTTTTTTTAAGATATTGTGAAAAAGCAGACCAAAGCCAACGCTAAGGCTTACATAAGGTGCTTGAAGACCAAATGTCAAAGCACAAGCTACTGCACGTCTATCTATCCCCATTTTGTTCATAATAGCAAGAAGCGGCGGGATCAAAATAGGTATAAAAGCTATGTGAACAGGGATTAAATTTTGAGATAAGCATGCTATAAATGCAATAGTTAGTATAAAAATCACTTTATTTGAGCTAAGGAATTTACTCAAAGCATTTATCAAGATAGCAGTTAAATTTGTATTTGCGATAGCGGCTGCTAAAGCACCAAGCAAAATATAACTAAGCGATGTTTCAAGATTGCCTTGCATACCGCTTATGAGGCTTTGTGTAGTCTCTTTTAGGGCTGTAAAGAGGCTATCGATCCCACCTGCAATGCCACTTTCAAATCCACTAAATCCATGCTTATACATTACTCCCGCAACAAGAGCAGAGATAAGGATAGAAAGCAAAATGTTAAAACGCAATAGACAAAGTATCGTCATTACCAAAATGCTAAAAACAACAGGGTTAAATATAAGCATGAGCGTCCTTTTTGTGAGTGTTGAGAGATTATACAAATGTGTGGCTTATTAAATTTTAAAAAGAGTGGCTTAAGTGGGCTTGTGTTAAGATTTTGAGTAAATTTTAAAAGGAAAAAACGATGGATTTAGAGAAAATTTATAAAGAGGCTGGGGCATATTTAGAGGGACATTTTTTACTAAGTAGTGGTAATCACTCGCAGTTTTATCTGCAAAGTGCAAAGGTACTTGAAGACCCAGCTTTGGCTGGAAAGCTAGCTGACGAGCTTGCCTGTGTGATAGAGAAATTTGGCATTAGATTTGATAGCGTTTGCTCGCCTGCACTTGGAGGAATTTTAGCTGGCTATGAGCTAGCTCGCGCAGCAAAGAAGCGTTTTATCTTTACAGAGCGAGTTGATAGAGTAATGAGCTTAAGGCGCGGCTTTGAAGTGAAAAAGGGCGAGAAATTTATAGTTTGTGAAGACATCATCACAACTGGCGGCTCAGCACTTGAGGCAGCGCATGTGATAGAGAGCCTTGGCGGTGAGGTAGTTGGCTTTGCAGCGCTTGCAAACCGTGGCTTTTGTAAGGTTACAAATTTAGACAATGAAGCTAAGCCAAATGCTAAACTGCCAAGCGATAAGCCGTTTTTTGCTTTAGGAAATTTTGAGTTTGAAATTTATGAGCCTGAGCATTGCCCACTTTGTAAAAATGGAAGTAAAGCGATCAAACCTGGAAGCAGAGGTAACTAAAATTTATACTATAAATATAGCTATCTTTCTTTTTTAAAATTGATCGATAGCTAAAATTTTTAGAAAATCCAAAATAGTACTTATAGAAGAATTTTAATCAAGACTTCAAATCACTTCAACAAAAATTTATAGTTTAATTTTTAAAAGTAATCTGTCTTTTATATTGGTATGAATTATTTTTTAGATAATCTTATTTTTTAAGCTACCAAGTGATAATATCTGCTCAAAAAGCGAGATGAAGCTATGCAAGAAAATGATATTTTAGATGTTTTATCAAATAAAAAAGTCCTTTGTCTTGAGGATGAAGAGGCGATTTTAAAAAATATTTGTGCTTCTTTGGAACTATTTTTTGCCGAGGTAAATGGCGTAACGGATGGCTATGATGCACTTGAGCTAGCGATGAGCGATACTTATGATGTTTTGGTGCTTGATATAAGCGTGCCAAATATCGATGGCCTAGAGATCGCTAAAAAAGTAAGAACTATAAATCAAAAAATTCCTATCGTGATCCTATCAAGTCACGTCGAGCAAGAGTATTTGTGGAGAGCAGTTGAACTAAAGATCACAAGGTATCTTGCAAAGCCATATGATAAAAAGTCATTTATAAAAGCCCTAGAAGACGTTGCTTTAGAGCTTGTTGGACGCAAGCCGACTCTTAGGCTAAATGATGAATTAGAATACGATTTTGGTAAAAAAGTACTTTATATAAATGGTGAAATTTCTCATCTGAGTAAGAGCGAAAGTAGGCTTTTAGAGTATTTTTTAAACAACAAAAATCAAACTATAACTTATGAACAAATTTTTGATTATATTTGGGAGTATGAGCAGCCAAGCAAAGAGGCGATAAAGACGATCGTAAAAGAGCTTAGAAGGAAGCTTGGCAAAGATGTGATTAAAAATTTATATGGTGTAGGTTATCTTTGTGAAATATAAATTTCAGCTAATCGTTAGTGTTTTTATCTTTGTTTATCTCTTAATATCCGCACTTGTTTTAAATTTTTATAATAATCTTGCAATGAAAGATGCCAAAAAAGAGGCGTATTATGTGCTTGAGAGTATAAATTCTGTAAGAGAGTACATCGCAGGCGTTCAGCGTCCGCTAATAGAGCAGCTAAAGCATGATGGCATTATAAAAGAGGATTTTTTTGACGAGAGATTGCTCTCATCTTCGTATATAAGCCGTGAAATTTATAATATCCAAAAGAAAAAATACAATCTTGACTTTGACTACAAACTAGTCGCCATGGCGCCTTTAAATAAAGCTCATGAACCAAATGAATTTGAAGCGCAGGTGTTAAGAGGCTTTAAAGAGAATAAATTTAGTGAGTTTTCAAAGATTATAAAAGATGAAAATGGCTCACAATTTTTTGTAGGACTTCCTATAAAAAGTCAAAATACATCTTGCTTAGCCTGTCACAATAGCGAAAGTGCTCCAAAACAGATGTTGGATCGCTATGAAATTTCAAATGGAAAAATTTCTGAAGCAAGTGAGATGATGGCAATGCTATCTTTTAAAATCCCACTACGTGCCATTTTTTCTTACCATTTAAAAGAGGTTGTCATCATAATGAGCGCGATAGCCTTTGTATTCGGGATATTTTTGCTACTCGTTTATAAGATGCATAGGCGTGGCGAAGAGAGCAAAAGACAGACTGAGCAGCTAATGATACATCAAAGTCGCCTAGCCTCAATGGGCGAGATGATAGGCAATATCTCACATCAGTGGAAGCAGCCTTTAGCTCAAATTAGCTCAGCTTTAATAAATTTAGAGCTCTATCAGGAGCGAAAAAAGCTTGATGAAGCAAAAATTTATGAGTTTATAGAAGAGACTAGCAAGCAGATAAATTTCATGTCTGAAACGGTTGATGATTTTAAAAACTTTTTTAAGCCAAATACTTTAAAAAGGGAGTTTAGCGTAGAGGAAGTAGTAAATCAGACTATAAAAATTCTAAACGCCTCACTTAAGAAATATCAAATTGAAATAGAGATCGATATAAGAGAAAATTTTACGATTTTTACAAATTTTAATGAAATAATCCAAATTTTAATAAATATTATAAATAACGCAAAAGATGCATTTAAACAAAGCTATGTAAAGCCAAGAGTAATAAAAATTTATACTTTCATAAAAGATAATCGTAAAAATTTATGCGTGCAAAATAATGCAGGAGCTATAAAGGCTTCGTTTTTAAAGGTTATCTTTGAGCCACACTTTAGCACAAAAGAGTCTGGCAGCGGGCTTGGTCTATATATGAGTCGGCTAATCGCTAGTAAAAATAACGCTCTAATCTTTGCTAGAAACGTAGATGAAAATAGTATTACATTTACAATTAGTTTCGAAAATTTATAATTTATTAAAATTCCCCCTTTTCTACCCTTTTTTGGTGTTAGTATTATCAGTATGAAATCATTTTGATTTTAGGATAAAAAATTTAAAGGAGGGCACATGAGAAATCTACAAAAAGCCTTAGCTGGTTTGCTCATGGGTGTTAGCATCTTCGCTTCACAAGCCTGTTGCGAAGAGCATAATATGCAGATGTCCGATAAAGCACGTGATGTTATCGCAAATCCTAAAGGCACACTGCAAAGTAGAGGTGTTATCTCCTTGCAAGACTACGTTGTAGAAGAGCAAGAGATGTATAACTGGTTATTTAAAAACCACCCTATTTTTACAAAGTATGGTGGTAAAACCGTCGGTAAAATGGTCGTTCACGACCGTGGCTTAGAGTGGCTTGCCGAGGGACATGGCTTTGATATGTCAAAGCTTAGTAAAAGAGATGGCGGTAAGGGCTATAGCTCTATGATGTATAGAATTCCAGCCACTTCATCACTTCAGTTTCCTAATAAATTTGTAGGACCAGAAAAGTGCGGTGAGTGTCACCCGGCTCAGTATGAAGTGTGGAGCAGATCTCGCCACGCAACTACTATGCGTTTCCCTGGCGAGCACCCAGAGGTTAATAACAACCTAACTGAGCCAGTATTTGACAAAGATACAGCTTCTATCCTTCCAAAAGGTATTACTCCAGATGTTATCTACGCAACCGTTGGTCACTTAAGAACCAAAATGGGCTACGTTGATGCGTGGTTACTTCGTGGCACTTACTACGTTGAGGGTGGTTTGCTAAGAGATGGTACAGGTCAGATCGTAGCTGGTGGTAACCAATGGCAAAGAACATGGGCGTTAAATTTAGACGACGCTACTGTTAAAAAGATAAAAGAGCTTGTCCCAGAATTTCCTGGCACTCTTGAAGAGTACGGCGATAATGGCGGATATGTTAGAGGTCTTGCTTCATACGCCGCAAAACATAAAAAATCAATGTTCTTCCAAGCAAACTCATCATATTGTGAAGTTTGTCACCCAGTTAAATTTGACTTTAAGTCAAAAGCAGAATTTTACGCAGCACTTGGTAATGCTAAAGAGCTTCAAAAACACACTATCTCAAAAGGCGTAAGCTGTGAGGAGTGCCACGGAGCTGGCGGTCACCTTGACGGGGCTACAAATTTTAGAACATCAAACTGCGAACGCTGCCACCAAAGATTTAACTTTAGCCCAGACTTAATGCGTGCTAACCCATTAAACAACGGCAAGCTTGATCTATCATTAAGCTCTAAATTTAAGTCAATGGGACCAGGATGTGGTTCTGAAGGTTCACAATCATACTTTACAGCTCACTACGACAAAGGTATGAGATGCGTAACTTGCCACGATCCACACGACAACACAGGTCCAGTTGTAGGCGATAAAAACGTAAAAGGTATGAACTATAATTCAGAGCAAGGCTATCTAAGCTCATTCTATACTAAACCAAAAATTAGAAAAGAGTGTAAAGATTGCCACGAGACTCAAGCATATATCGCATCTAAAGCAGATACTCACAAAGACAACACTTGTGCATCTTGCCACATGCCATTTATGATGAGTTGTGAGAATTTCTACGCTGTTCAGTTCCAAGACAACGCTGGCTTTGATACTCAAAGAAGATCTCACATCTGGAAGATTATGGTTGATCCAAAAGAGAAATCTCTAGTACCAGGCGATGCTGCTAAAGGTCCAAGAGATGCTAAAGATTGGCACTTTGAGAGAGACAAAAATGGTCACAACTACGTTGACTTGATGTGGGCGTGCGCTAGAACATCTTGGGCTGATAAGGATATGAAAGATACCAAAGGCTGCCACAGCCCAGTACTATCTGAGCTAAAACCAACACTTCACTTCAAAAACCAAAAACAAGTTTATGATGAAGTTATGGGATGGCAAACTCCAGTTAAGAATGAATTCTCTGAAGTTAAAATTGGTATTGAAGGACTTTACTCACTACTTGAGACTAAAAAACTTGATGCAAGTGATAAAGTAAGAGTTTATGAGCTTATCCAAAATGCTCAAGAGATCATCGATATGGTTGAAAAAGATGGTTCATGGGGTATGCACGGATTTAAATTTACTAAACAAAAACTCGATGCATCAAAAGAGTATATAAAAGAAGCTCAAAGAATTTTGAATAAAAATTTATAGCATTTAGGGGCTAGTTTTAGCCCCTTTAATCTTAAGGGTTTGATATGAAAAATAAGGTTTTAAAATTTACGCTACTTCTTAGTTTAAGTGCTTCTGGTTTGCTTGCAAATGTAGATTCAAATGAGTCTTATGCCATGGGAGCAACAAGTGGTGGATATGTTTTAAAAGGGTTACTTGAACAAAAACAAATAGGCATTAGCTACGATGCTGAAGCCGTTATCAAAGGTTTTAGTGATGCACTAAAAGGAGAGCTAAAACTAAGCGATGATGAGATAGCAAAGCTACTAAACAAAAGAGCTGAAAATTTAGACAAGATAGTAAAAGAAAAAGAAGCCGCCATACTTAAAGAGAATTTAAAGCAGGGCAAGGCTTTTATGGATAAAAATGCAAAAAATAAAAATGTAAAAACGACAAAATCAAAATTACAATATGAAATTTTAAAATCAAGCAAAAAAGGAGCAACTCCAAAACAAGAGAGTATCATCATAGCAAACTACAAAGCTAGTTTTATCGATGGTAAGGTCTTTGATGAGACAAAAGAGGCTCCAGCTCATCTTTCTATGCTAAATTTGATCCCAGGTCTTGAAGAGGGCTTAATGCTCATGAAAGAGGGCGATAAGTTTAAATTTGTTATCCCGCCAGAACTTGCATACGGCAATAGCGGCATGGAGGGTATACCTGGAGGCGAGACTATTGTTTTTGAGATAGAGCTTGTTAAGGTCTTAAAGCCAGGTGAGTTAGCCGAGGCTGCAAAGAAAATTCACGAAAAAGAACTAAATGAGGGCATTAAAAAGCCTCATTAAGATATAAAATGGAGTTAAAAATGCAAAATCAAAAAAATAGAAGAGCCTTTTTAAAAAGCATGGTAGTTGTGGCTGCTGGTGCTGGTGCGGCAAGTAGTGGTTTTGCTTTTAAGAGTGAAGAAAGTGTAAAAAAACCACACTTTGGTATGATATTTGACCAAAATAAATGTGTTGGCTGTACAGACTGCGAGATAGCTTGCAGAAAGGTAAATTTAGTCCCAAAAGGACAGATGAGACTTTTTATAGAAGATAAGACTAATCCTAAAAATTTACTCGATAAAAGATTTGTAAGAGTGTCTTGTCAGCAGTGCGTCGATGCGCCTTGTGTAGCTGTTTGTCCGACCAAGGCTTGTCATAAAGACGAAAAAACTGGCATACAAACTACAAATATAGATGATTGTATCGCCTGTAAATACTGCATCGTAGCCTGTCCATATGACGTGAGATATATCGATAAGGTTACGCACTCAGCTCAAAGCTGTAACTTTTGCATAGATACAAATTTAAAGGACGAAAAAGAGCCAGCTTGCGTAGAAGCTTGTAGATATGAGGCGATCGTCTTTGGTGATCTTAACGATGAAAATTCGCACATCAGTAAGCTACTAGCCGTAAAAGATAGCATAAGGCTAAGAGCAGAGCTTGGCACAAAACCAAGCCTTAGATATATTCCTAAAGTAAAAATGGGGGTGTAAGATGGATGGTGCATTAAATTTTACTGCAACATTTTCGCATGGAGTAGAGTGGGGCTGGCCGATCGCTGTTTATCTTTTGCTAGCTGGTATGAGTGGTGGAGCGCTAATCGCTGCCATACTCTTAAAACACTATAAAAAGCAAGAGAGCTTTAGTCCATTTTTTAAGGCTGCTTCGCTTTTAGCATTTGTTAGCATCATGCTTGGTATGGTTTGCTTGATAGCTGATCTTGAAAAGCCACTCTTGTTTTGGAAAATTTTGATTAATTATAATTTCACATCAGTTATGTCTATCGGTGTTGCTGGACTTTGCGTATTTATACCGCTTAGCTTTTTGATGTGCCTTTATGCATTTAATGATGAGATTTCAAATTTCTTAGCCAAAAGTTTAAAATCCTTTAGCACTCTTTTTGCGCTAATAATGAAAATTTTAATACCGCTTTATCCATTTTTAAGTCGTATTTGTCTTATTTTTGCTGTAATAATTTGTGCTTATACTGGATTTTTGATCTCAGTTTTGATTAGATTTCCACTCTTAAACACAGCTGTGCTTCCAGCTTTATTTATAGCTTCAGGGCTAAGTGCTGGCATAAGTGGCAGTAGCTTGGTCGCAGCAGCTTTATTTAAAGAAGATCCACATTCAAGTGACCTTCATTCGCTTCATAGCGTAGAATTTAGTGTTTTGGGAGCTGAAATTTTACTCATTTTAATGCTTTTTGTATCGCTTTTGCTTGGTTCAAGTTATCAGCAAAATGCAGCCGTTGCTTTTTATAGTGGCGTTTGGGCAAATTTCTTTTGGCTTGGTGTTGTGCTAGTTGGCTTTATTGTGCCTTTTGTTTTAAATTTCGCATTTGGCAAAAAAGTAGCTAGCCTAAAATTTAGCTTTTATATCAGTTCATTAGCGGCTGTTATCGGTGTTTTACTGCTTAGGGTGTTTATACTTTATGCGGGACAAACTTATAGCATTTAAAGTAGAGGCGAGCGATGAGAATTTTAAATATCTACCGCTTGTCTTTGATATTATTATTTATTCTTGCTTTTGGTGCAGGGCTTGCGACTTTTTTAGAAAATTTTTATGACACACAAACGGCCAGAGTGCTTGTCTATGAAGCGCTTTGGTACGAGTGTGTTATGTTTGCTTGCACTATTTGTTTAGCCATTAGTATTGTAAAAACCAAGATGTATAAAAAATTTAGCGCATTTTTGATACATCTTGCTTTTATCGTTATCTTCATCGGGGCTGCACTTACAAGGTATTTTGGCGAAGAGGGCGTTATGCATCTTAGAGCTCTGCAAAGCTCAAATATAATGCAAAGCGTTAAGCCTTATCTTAGAGTCGAAATGCTTGGGGAAAATTTTAGTTATCCATTAAAATTAAGCTTATTTGGTAAAAACGACTTTGAGTTTAAAAATTTTATAGACGGCAAGGAATTTATAATTAACTTGCTTGGATATAAAAAAGATGAGAAAAACGCTCCTGCTACGCTCAGTTTAGAAATAAGCTTTAACGGCGAAAAAAAGAGTGTTAAGCTAAAAGGCGGAGCTGGATATGAGCTGGAGCCTAGTGTGCTAAGTTTTGGTGGGCAAGAGGTGAAATTTTACTTTAGCTCAAAGGCTTTAAATTTACCATTTTTATTAAAGCTTGACGAGTTTATTTTAGAGCGATATGCGGGGCTAAATAGTCCATCATCTTATATAAGCAAAGTAAGTATCGCTGGCAACAAGTACGACATCTCGCTAAATAATCCACTAACGATTGATGGCTATAAAATTTTTCAGTCTTCATACGATCCTGACGAGCTTGGAAGCGCTTTTGAGATCAGCCGTGATCCTGGCAAAATCCCAACTTACATAGGATATTTTTTACTTTGTCTTGGCTTTGTGGCAAATTTATTTAGCAAAAAGAGCCGTTTTTTTAGGCTGCTAAATTTTATAAAAGGTTCGCAAATCGCATTTTTGGCGATTTTGCTTTTAAATGCTACTCCAAATTTTGCTAATGAAAATAATAAAAATTTAGACGCTCATGCAAGCAAATTTGCCAAAATTTTAACTCAAGCTGATAGCAGAATCGCTCCAGCTGGCTCTTACTCAATAGCTGTGATAAGTAAAATTTCAACCAAAACTACGCTATTTGGGCTTAGCAGCGAGGAGCTAATGCTCTCTTTTGCCATCTCGCCAAAAGAGTGGATGGACAAAAGGATAGTAAAGATCACAAGCGAGCGTGTGGGCGAGCTTCTGGAAGTTAATGAGAAATTTGCTAGTTTTAACGACATTTTTAACGAAAATGGCGAGTATAAGCTGGCTAAATTTGTAGAAGTTGCAAATGAAAAATCCGCCTCAAAAAGAGATAAATTTGACAACGACGTGATCAAATTTGATGAGAGATTAAATGTCTTATACCTTGCATTAAAGGGAGAAATTTTAAAATTTATCCCAGCTAAAAATGGTGATAAGCTCACGTGGCTAGGCGTAAATGAAGCCTTTGGCTCAAGTGAAATTTCAAGCGAGCTTAAAAGCATTTTGGGCGCTTATATAGAAAATTTAAGCCTTTGCGTAAAAAGTGGTGAGTGCAAAGAAGCTGATAGGAGCTTGGAGAAAATTTCAAGCTATCAAAGAAGCACTCTAGGCTCCCTTGCACCAAGCGAGGCAAAGGTGGAGCTTGAAGTGCTTTATAATCAAATGGAAATTTTTAAATTTCTTATATATTTTTACATGATCCTTGGGCTAGTTTCGCTCGCTCTTGGCTTTTATAGGTTATTTTCTGGAAAGAAATTTAGATTTGAGGGTGCATTAAGCCTTGCATTTTATTTTGGCTTTGCGGTACATTTGTTAAATTTAGCTCTTCGTGCTTATATCTCAGGGCATGCGCCTTGGAGTGATGCTTATGAGAGCTTAGTGTATATCTCGCTTGCAAGTGTACTAGCTGGAGTTTTATTTTTTAAACATCAAAGCTTTGCTCTTGGGGCCGCTTCACTTTTTGCAAGTGTGAGCTTACTTGTCGCTCATCTAAATTTTATAAATCCACAAATAACAAATCTAGTCCCAGTTTTAAAGTCATTTTGGCTTAGTGTGCATGTAAGTGTCATCACGGCAAGCTACGGCTTTTTGGGCTTTAGCTTTGTGCTCGGGCTTCTCGGGCTTCTTTTAATGGCTATAAAAAATCAAAAAAACGAGCAAAAGCTTAGTGAGCAGATAAGATACCTCGCCGCAACTAATGAGCTAAGCCTCATCATAGGACTTAGTTTGCTAACTATTGGAAATTTTCTTGGCGGCGTCTGGGCGAATGAGAGCTGGGGCAGATACTGGGGCTGGGATAGCAAAGAGAGCTGGTCGTACATTACGATAATTATTTATGCCATTGTGCTTCATTTAAGATTTATCCCAAGATTAAAAAATATTTTTATCTTTTTAGTAGCTAGCGTGCTCTCTTTTGGTTCAGTTATTTTTACCTATTTTGGTGTAAATTTCTATCTAAGTGGACTTCACTCATACGCAAATGGCGATGGATTTAGCATTTCAAATTTGCTTTATTTGCTTTTAATGCTCTTGGCTTTGCTAATCGTCTTTGCTTATAGAGGTAAGGATATAAAAGAGATTTAGGAGATATGATGAAAAAGAGTTTAGTTTTATTGTTTGCTTGTTTGGGACTATTAAATGCTGGCTATATCAAAGAGGCTTTAAGCGCAAAAGACGATCACAATAAGCTAGCACAAATTTATGAAGATGCTTGTGATAAAGAGAAAAAGGCATCAGGCTGCTACAATCTAGCTGTGCTTTACAGTAGGGGCGACGGTAACGTCAAAAAAGACGAAGCAAAGGCAGCGATGCTTTATGAAAAGGCTTGCGATCAAAATTTCTCTATGGCTTGCAGTAATCTTGGCTACGTCTATGAAAAAGGCAAAGGCGTAGAGAAAGACCTCGAAAAAGCAGTTAAATTTTACGAAGAGGCTTGTAAGGATAATGAGGGTTGCACGGAGCTTGGCTTGCTTTATGCAAATGGCACCGGCGTAACAAAGGATCTTAAAAAGGCAAAAGAGCTTTACGAAAAGGCTTGCAAGGCAGGTGATGGCATAGGATGTAGCAACCTTGGCTATCTATACGCGCAGGGCGAAGGTGTCGAGAAAGACTATGCAAAAGCCAAAGCAAACTACGAAATGGCTTGTGCAAACGAAGCTGGCATAGGATGCGATAATCTCGGTTTTTTATATGTCTATGCTCAAGGCGTTGATCAAAACCTTACAAAAGCCACAAAACTTTACGAGCAAGCGTGTGTATATGGATATGAAAAGGGCTGCAACAACTACGCCATCATGCTAGCTGAAGGCAAAGGCGTAAAAGAAGATGTAGAGAAAGCACGTGAAATTTTCACTAGAAGCTGCAAAAATGGCTTAAAAGAAGCGTGCGAGAATTTAGAAATTTTAGGAAAGCATTGATGCTTGATAAAGTTAGCCCAGTGGCATTTAAAGCTTATAAATATAAAAATAAAAAATACTAAAGGAGATAATTATGATTTTACGTTCTATCTTGGGTTCAGCACTGTTAGCTACCTTGATTTTTGGTGCCTCGGCAAATGAACAAGCCGTCAAAATGAAACCGATGTTTCAAAGCGTGGATCCTAGCAAGGCTACACTAGTGGGAAGTGGCGAGGGTAAGGAGTACTGTGCTGTTTGTGGAATGAATTTGGTTAAATTTTATAAGACCAATCACGTATATAACGGCAAGCAAGTAGCATCACTCCACTGCCTATACGAGCTAACAGAAGGCAAGATCCCAAGCGATGCGCAGGTTGTCGATACTAAAAATCTAAATTTAATCGATGTAAATAAAGCCTTTTATGTCGTTGGCAGTAGTGTTAAGGGTACAATGACTAGAAATAGCAAATACGCCTTCTCAACAGAAGCTGATGCGAAAGAATTTCAAGCAGAAAATGGCGGCGAAATAATGAACTTTGCTAAAGCTTACGAGGTCGCTGGACAAGACTTCGCAGGCGATAATAAGATGATCAAAGCTAAGCGTGAGGACGGCGTTTATGCACATGGTAAAGAATTTTATGAAGCAAACTGCGAAAAAACAGATCCAAAAAGCTTTAAAGCTATCTCTGAGCTAAAAGCTCATCTTAAACAAGTATGTGACTCAAAAGAGGCTAACAAAGCCCCAGAGTATGATAAACACCTACAAGCTGCCGCTTTGTATCTATGGGACGCTCCAGCAAATTTAGGTACTAGCAACCAAGCTTCAAAAGCTAAACAAGAAATAAAAAAACCTGAGAGAATAGTCGTACCAAAGGGCGCAAGATGTGCGGTATGTGGCATGCTTGTCAAAAATTCTCCATGGGCGACACTCATCAAATCAGATGGCAAGGATTATTATTTTGATGGCGTAAAAGATATGGCACAATTTTATTTTACGGACGGTAAAATGAAAGATGCTTATGTGAGCGATTATTACACTCTAGAAAAGCTTGATGCAAAAGATGCATTTTATGTTCATGGCTCAAATGTTTATGGACCAATGGGCGATGAGTTTATCCCATTTAAAGATGAAGCAAAGGCAGAGAGCTTTTTAAAAGATCATGCTGGCAAAGGTGTCATAAGATTTGACGAGATAAAGAATTTTATCGGTAAATAGTGTGAAATTTCTAGTTTTTTTGGCGTTATTTTTTGGACTCTCTTATACGCTTTTAGCGGCGCACTATTTTGGCTTTGATCATAAAGCAAAGCAAAATGAGCTAAGAGAAATTTCTAAGATAACAAGAGCAAATGCTGCTTTTAGTTTTAACCAAAAGGGGCAAAAAGGCTTTGTCTATGATAGGTAAAAATTTTATAAACTATGCTGTGGTTCTGCTTTTTAAAGATAGGAAGGATCACCTTTTTAGCTTTTGCCTCTTTGCACTCATTATCTTTGTGCTAAGCTCGGTGCTTTTCATCTCTGGATCGATTCAGCATGATCTTATAAATTTAGTAAAAGATAGATCAAGTATCGTAGTGAGCGCATTTCGCGCTGGTAAAAATGATCTCATGCACCCTGGCTATATCTACGATATCTCAAAGATCGATGGCGTAAGTGATGTAAGGGGCGTAGTTGATGGAGAGTACTACTTCGTTCAAAAGCGTGTTTGGTTTCATCTATATGAAGATGATAGCTTAAAAGAGGATGAGATGATCGTCGGAGAAGGTGTAAAAGCGGCGATGAATGAGCTTTACTACGACGAGAGCTTTAATTTTCTAACTGAAGAGCGCATGATACCAGTAAAGATATTAAAGACTATGCCGGCACAAAGTGGTTTAATCTCAAATAACGCTATATTTTTGCATCCAAATACGCTAAGGGCTATTTTGAATTTAAAAGATGAAGAGTATACAAAGCTCTACGTTGAGGTGCCAAATACTGATGAGATCAGTGAAGTAGCTTTAAAGATAGAGAATTTATACCCAAATTCTTTCGCTCTTAGTATAGAAGATGAGGTGGCTAAGGTTAGGCACCTTTACTATTATAAGGGTGGAATTTTTATGAGCATTTATGTTAGCGTTATGCTTATATTCTTTGTCTTGCTTAAAAACCAAATTTCACTCGCCTATGGTAGCAAAAAGCGTGAAATAGCTATTTTAAGAAGTATTGGTTTTTGTATAAAAGATATTATATTTTTAAAATTTATACAAAATTTCATCGTGAGCGTTAGTGCTTTTTTACTAGGTGTTATGCTGGCTTATCTCTTTGTTTTTGTATTAAACGCTCCACTTCTAAAAGGGATATTTTTAGGTGATGAGCTTTTAAATTTTACAAATTTCACGCCTATTTTAGAGTTTGATAAGCTCTTTTTGATCTTTGTTTTTGGCGTGATACCATTTTTAGCGTTTGTACTCATACCTTCATGGAGAGTAGCAAGTAGTGACATAAATGAGGGGCTAAAATGATAAATATAAGAGGTGTTAGCCTAGTTTATAACCAAAACAAACAAAATGAGTTTTGTGCTTTAAAAAATATAAATTTAGATATTAATGACGGCGAGCTAGTGATACTAAAAGGCATTAGTGGAAGCGGTAAAAGCACCCTACTTTCTCTTATCGCCCTACTTCAAAAGCCAACTAGTGGAGAAATTTTGATAGATGGCACTAACATCGCAAAACTGCCTGATGCCTTTTGCTCTGAGCTTAGACACAAAAGGCTTGGACTTATCTTTCAAAATTTTAACCTCATCGAGGGACTAAGTGTCTATGAAAATTTACTAGCTCCATTTGCTCTAACAAATTTCAAGGCAAATGTGCGAGATGAGATGATAAAAAAGGCTCTAAGTCTCGCAAATATCGCTCATAAAAAAGATGAGAACGTATCAAATTTAAGTGGTGGCGAGCGTCAAAGATGTGCGGTAGCTAGGGCTTTGTCTATGGATGCTAACATCATCTTGGCTGATGAGCCAACGGCAAATTTAGACAGACAAAACGCACGTGCATTTTTAGGCTTGCTAGAGTCTTTTAAAGCTCTAAAAAAGAGTGTTATTGTCGCTACTCACGATAGCATTTTTGATGAGCTAAGTGCAACAGATAGGGTTGTCAGCTTGCAAAACGGAGAGATAGTATGAGTGTCTTTTTATCAAACGCCGTTATTGCCTTTTTGTTAGCGGAGTTTGTGCTTTTAGTTTTGATGAGTATTTCGCTCTTTTACGTCGTTAAGATCGTGAGGTCGTGGGACTACAACGCACTAACATCGCTTCAATACTCACTTGAAAAGCAAAACTATCTTGTAAATACGATTTTGCTTTTTTGCGTCTGTATCAAGATCGTATTGTTTATATTTTTTGCACTTTGCCTAAATGAACTCTCTGACATCGTACCTGGTGCTATGTGCTCGGCTGGCGTGATTGGCTCAAATAAATTTGGTGGTATATTGATGCTCACTAAAATTTTGCTGATCTTTGGGCTTGGCATTTGGCTGGTTATAAATAAGCTTGACTTGCAGGCTCTAAATTTCCCTTATTTAAAGAAAAAATACGCCATTTTCATCTGCCTTTTTGTCATGATACTACTTGAGCTTGGTATAGAAATTTCGTTTTTTTACAATATCCCACTAAAAGTGCCGGTCTTTTGCTGTTCTGTCACTTTTCAAGCTCCAAAGCTACCATTTGGTTATACAAATTTTAGCTTAGTAAGCGTCTTTTTTGTGCTATTTTTTGTCATTTTGGTACTAAATTTTTTAAAGCAAAGCATGGCAAGCTTTGTGGCAAATTTATTGTTTTTGGTGCTTAGTTACTATGCCATCACCTACTTTTTTGGCCTTTATGTTTACGAGCAGCCGAACCATAAATGCCCATACTGCATGCTAAAAAGTGACTATTTTTATATTGGCTACCTCATCTGGGGCAGTTTGTTTCTTGGTGTATTTTACGGTCTTATGCCGTACCTTGTTGAGATCATTACAAAGACAAACTACTCACACAAGCTTAAATTTTCATCGATCTGGTTAGGTGTTTGCGTGTTGATATGCTCACTTTATGTCCTGAAATATTATTTGTTAAGAGGATTTTTATTTTGATAAAGCAAATTTTTTCTTTGTGTTTGTTAGCTCTAGTTTTAGCCGTACTTGCCTATAATGCCGACATAAGTGATGATAAAATTTTAGTTTTAAATAATGGCAAATCAGAGCCGATCGAGCAACTTACGCCAAATAAATTTATATGTTATGAGAGTAGGACGCTTATCGCTGATAACAACGACACAGCCCAGGTAATCATGCCAAATGGCGACATCTACTTTTTTAACGACATCACAAATTCTTTCATCTGGTATATGGGGCAAAAGAGCAAAGATAAGATCAAACTATATGTCTATTCAAGAGATACGAATCGCTACATCCTAGCGCAAAATGCGTGGTACTCAAGGGTCGATATAACTCCCATGGGATACGGCATAGGAGCGTACGAGTTTCACACATATGGCATAAACGACAACTACTTTAAAGAGGTCTTGCTCTACGCAGCACGCGGTGAGACGTTACTAAATCCATATATAAACATCCTACTTTCAGAAAATAAGATATAAATTTATTAGAGCTCACTGGGTTGTTTTTGAGTATTAAAGCCCCCATTCATTTAGTTTTTTGTAAAAATCGCACACTTTTTGATCTCCTAAATCACACGCTTTACCAAAATATTCCTTTGCGGCGTGATAGTCTCGGCTTAATCCTAGCCCTTGTATATACAAACTTCCTAAAATACTACAACTTTGAACATTTCCTCCATCACAAGCTTCTTTGAATAGTTCGGCTGCCTTATGGTAGTCTTGCCTTACCCCCCCCCAAGCCATCCATATATAAGTATCCTAAATTTAAACATCCATCAATAACTTCATTGTCGCAAGCCCTAGAAAATATCTTAGCCGCTTTATTGTAGTCGCCTTTATCGTAAGCATCAAATCCAAGGTCTACAAGATCCTGTGAAAATCCAATAGTTAATAAAAACATAGATAAAAATACAATCTTTTTCATTTTTACTCCATTTTTTATAAATTTCTTAAAAGATATTTTGTCTTTTTAAACCTTAGATTATTGTTAATTATCTATTTATCTTTTGGTTAGATTATGAAAGACAAATTTACATGCTGTCTAATAAATTTTTGTGATTTTGGTGTGTATTTGCAGAAATATGTTTGGCTTGCCTCTTTATTGGAGAAACAAGCCTAATGTTAGTATCTAACGTTATTAACTTTTAAAAAGTCTCTTAGGTCTTCATATTCGCTATTTTCAAAGTAGCGCCATTTGCCAGGTTTTAGCATATCAAGGCTAACACGCCCAAAACTAACACGTTTTAGATCCATCACTTCAAGGTCAAAGTATCCAAAGAAACGGCGAAGCTCTCTGTTTTGCCCTTCGTTGATGATGACCTTTAGTTTTGTATAGCCGCCGCTTGAGCCAAAGACTTTATAGGCTAGAAATGGCTTAAATTCCATTGATTTTATAGTAGTTTTTGCATGTGCGCCTTTGGTAGCGTCCTTGGCGAAAAAGCCATTTGTCATCGCCTCAATCACCTCTTTTGTCACCTCGCCTTTTACCTTTAGATAGTATTCGCGCTCTAAGTCGCTATTCATCAAAGCTGTGGCGATTGCTGGAGCGTCAGTTAGTAAAAGTAGCCCTTCACTTGCATAGTCTAAGCGTCCTACGCTAACAAATTTTGCAAATTTCTTATCTAACGTATCATAGATCGTCTTTCGTCCGCGGTCGTCTTTTTTGCTAACTAGTTCACCCTTTTGTTTATGATAGACGATAACAGTAAATTCCTTTTTTAGCTTTATCAAATGACCATTTATACGTACTTTGTCATCTTCATCCACGCTTGTGGCAAGGTCGCTAACCACACGTCCTGCTATGCTAACCTTACCAGCTTTTATTAGCTCATCTGCCTCACGGCGTGAGTAATTTGTGTTATGTGAGATAAATTTATTTAGTCTTGTTTTTTCCATTTTATAGTCCTAAATTTGCAAGGTCATGGATGTGTAAAACGCCCACGGGTACACCATTTTCTACAACGGCTAGAAGCTGAATTTTATACTTTTCTATTAAAGCTAACGCATCCACGGCTAACATTTCCTTGTCGTTTATCTCTTTTGGATGTAAAGTTGCAAATTTCATTGCTGGCTCGTCTAGATCAAAGTCTTCTCTCATAAGCGCACGTCTAAGATCGCCGTCGCTTAAAATAGCATCTAATACACCATCTTTATCGACGATTAGGACCGTGCCAAGTTTACCGTGTGTCATAGTATCGATTGCACTTTTTAGGCTTGCATTCCAGCGAACTATCGGTAAATTTTCGCTTCTCATCACATCTTTGACCTTTAAAAATAGCCTCTTGCCAAGGCTGCCACCTGGATGAAAATTTGCAAAGTCCTCTTTTTTAAAGCCTCGCCTTTGCATCAAACAAACAGCCAACGCATCGCCAAGAGCTAACGTTAGCGTAGTTGATGCTGTTGGAGCAGCGTTTAGTGGGCAGGCCTCTTTCTCTACATCTATGCTAATAAATGCATCGCTAAATTTACCAAGTGAGCTTGTTTTACTTCTTGCCATTGCGACGATCTTTACGCCAAAGCGCTTTACATGAGGTAAAATTTTGATAAGCTCATCGCTCTCGCCACTAAAGCTAATGGCTAACAAAACATCATCCTTTTCTATCATGCCAAGGTCACCATGCATAGCCTCTGTTGGATGCAAGAAAAAGCTTGGCGTACCAGTACTTGCAAGCGTAGCGGCGATCTTTGCGCCTACATGGCCGCTCTTGCCTACACCTGTGACTATGACCTTGCCTTTTGTATTAAATATCAAATTTACAGCATCTTCTATCTCTAAGTTTTTAGCATGTCTTAAAAGCTCGTTTGCTTCTATCTTCAAAACTTCGGCTGCGATTTGGTTGGCTTTTTGCATAAATTTTCCTTACATTAGATAGATAATTGGTACGATAGTTGGGTACTTTTTGACCTTTCTAAAGATATGCTTTCTAATCACTTGACGCACTTGTGACTCGAGCAGTCTGCCATCTTTTAAAAGCTCCTCTTTGACGTTGCTTAAAAACTGCGTCAAAATTTCTTGCATCTCCTTGCTAAACTCCGCATCTTGTTTATTGCCCACAAGGCCGTAGCTAATGACACGAGGCTTGTTTATAAGCTTTGCGCCATGACGTGAAATTTGAGCGATTATCATGACGACACCTGCTTCAGCAAGGTTTTGTCTATCGATGACGACATCGTCTGAGATTTGTTTATTTATTTGATTGTCTATGAAGACTTTGCCGGTTTTTACCGTTTTTACACGTTTTAAGTATTTTTGACAGATCTCCATTTGATCGCCATCGCTCATTAGATAGATATTTCTCTCATCTACGCCACAGCTAATAGCTGTCTCTTTGTGTTTTGCGATGTGATTATACTCGCCATGCACCGGTAAGAAAAATTTTGGTTTTATAAGACGTAGCATCAGCTTTTGCTCTTCTTGTGCCGCGTGACCGCTGACGTGGATCTCGCTAAAGTCTTGATAAGCGACGCTTGCACCTGATTTTATTAGGAAATTTAATACAGTCGAGATACTGCTTTCATTGCCTGGGATCGCTTTTGAGCTGATTATGATCTGATCGGTTGGCTTTATTTTGATGTATTTGTGTTCATCAGTAGCCATTCGGTACAGCGCGCTCATAGTCTCACCCTGAGAGCCTGTGGTAACGATCAGAACCTCGTTATCTTTAAATTTGCCAACCTCGTTTGCATCAATAAAAATTTTCTTATCAAGCTTGATATAGCCAAGCTCCATTGCAGTATACAAATTTCTCTCCATTGATCTACCGATGACACAGACTTTGCGGTTGTATTTTAGCCCCCACTCGATCGCTTGATAGACGCGGTGTATGTTTGAACTAAATGTGCTCATTATCACGCGGCCTTTGGCCTTTGAGAATATCGCATCAAAGGTCTTGCCAACACTGCTTTCGCTTTTGGTAAATCCTTCGCGGTAGCTGTTCGTGCTATCGCTCATTAGACATAATACACCTCTTTCACCGTAGTATGCAAGTCTGCCAAGGTCAGTTGGATAGCCGTCGATCGGCGTATGGTCGATCTTAAAGTCGCCCGTATGGATGATGGTGCCAGCCTTTGTCGTAATGGCTAGCGCGCTAGCATCGATGATAGAGTGTGTGATGTGTATCCATTCAACCTCAAAGTCGCCTATTAGATATGGCTTTCTTTTTTCGACAGAGCGGAAAAGTGAGCGCTCTTGCTTTAAGCCGTGCTCTTCAAATTTATTGTTTATCATACCAAGTGGCAAAGGCGTAGCGTAAATTGGAAATTTAAACTCTTTGTAGAAATATGGTACTGCGCCGATGTGATCCTCGTGCGCGTGAGTGATGATGACACCTTTTATCTTGTCTTTTATCTTGCGAACGTAGTCAAAGTCAGGGATTAGTATATCCACGCCGTGCATGCTCTCGCTCGGAAAACTCATGCCGATATCAACGATGATAGCGCTAGTTTCTGTCTCAAAGACGGTCATATTTCCGCCGATCTCACCAAGACCGCCAAGTGGCGTTATACGAATTTTATGTTCGCTTGAGTTTAGATACTTCATCGGCTCCAGACGAAGCTCGTGAACGGCCTTGTTTGCTACCATTGCGCTTGCAATATCTTGCTGCCATTGTTCATTACCATTTAGTTTTGCAGGTAAATTTTTCTTTGGCTTTTTAGCTTTTTTAGGCTTTTCTTTTTGTTCTTGCGTTTTGGTTTTTGTTTCTTGTGATTCTTGTTTTTGCTCTTTTGGCTTATTGTTTTCGCCATTTTTGTTCTGATTTTTATTGTTTCTTAGCTTTTTTAGACGAGAATTTTGGCTCTTTGGCTCGGCATGCGTTTCAGTTTCAGCTTGCTCTGCTGCAAAGAAGTTATCTATCACACTTTTGCTTGCTAGTGAGGTTTGCTCGGTAGTTTCGCCCTCTTGTTTTGGTTTATTTTTTGGTCTAAATCTTCGTCTTTTGTTGTTTTTACTTTGGTTAGTTACAACTTTTTCTTCGTTTTTGTCGTTCATTATCTTCCTTTAATCTTTCAAATACTTTTAGATAAAAATCGACATCTAGCTCGTGTGGACGTAAATTTTGAGCTAAGCCTAAGCTTTCAAAAATTTCTTCTAACGCATTTTTGTCAAAATTTGTGGATAAATTTTTCAAAAGCGTCTTTCTTGGCGAAGCAAACGCAGCTCTTAAAAATACTTTAAAAGCCTCGTACTGTTTTGCATCTTTGAAAATCCCGTCTTTGCCAAAAATCTTTTTTGTTTTTTGTAGTTTGATGACTGAGGATGTGACCTTTGGAGGTGGATTAAAAAGCTTTGCATCCACATCAAACAAAAGCTCACACCTGCCTTGAAGTGAAGCGAGGATCGATAAAGCGCTAAATTCTTTATCCTTGCTCTTTGCACTAAATTTAAGAGCAACCTCTTTTTGTATCATCACGATAAGTCCAAGGCATTTTTCGTCATCTATCGCATTTAGTATCATCTTCGTAGCAACGTAATAGGGCAAATTTGCGACTAAAAAGTAGTTCTGACTACTTAGTCCGCCCTCTTCTTGCCACTGCTCTAAAGCATCTTTACAAAAAAGTTTTAATTGTCCATTTTGGATCTCATTTGCAAATTTGACCTTTAAAATTTGAAACAGCTCACAATCTATCTCAAAAGAGGTCGTTTTGTAAATTTGCAAAAGTCTAAATGTCAAATCACCTAAGCCAGGCCCAATCTCAACGACGTTTTCTACGTCCTTGGGTATCGCTTGGATGATCTTATCTAGTGTCGCTTTGTCTTGTAAAAAATTCTGTCCAAAGTGCTTTTTTGCCTTTATCATAGCCGCGATATTAGCCAAAAATTACTTATACAATGATTACAAGTTTAGTTTAATCATATATAAAATGGACTATAATCACTAAATAACAACAAAATAAGGCATAAATTTGAGTAGGGCAAACACCTTAAAATACTTTTTATTATCACAATATTTAGAGCCAAAAACCTTAGACGAGCCAAAAAAGACAAATAGCAAATTTAAAAAATCAATGGACCTTGATATCGCAAATTTCGATGAGAAATTTATGCAAATTTTAAGGGCATTTGACAGGTCGCTTTTAAAAAATGGTGTAGAAATTTCGATTTACGGCGGCATTTTTGAGACTGACTTGCTCGCCCTTGCGATATCAAAGCTAGCAAAGGTGAAATTTGAAAAAGAGCAAATTTTAGATGAGCTACGCTCTGAGCAAACGAGCTTTGAAAAGGCATTTTGTTATAAGCTTAAGCTCGCTGGTGATTTGGTATTTTGTAAAGATGACCAAAATTTTACTTTAAAAGATGTAAATTTAGATGATGATTTAACTCCGTTTTTTACACCAAACTCATCTGATGATCTTTTTATCTCAACAGCTCCTTGGGCAATGGCTCGCCTAGATTATCTAAAAGAGATAAGCCAAAGTGATTTTAGCAAAGAGTGTGAGCGCATAAAAGATAAGCTATCTATCTATAAAGAAAAAATGGAATTTGGCAAATATATAAAGCTTATAAACGATGAGCTAAAAAGTGCACTTAAAACACCATTTTGTAATGATTTCTTAAGGCTTGAAGTAAAGATCATAAATCCAAATTTTAAAGAAAATGATAGCCTTTTAAATAGCTTTTTCATAGATGATATAAATTTGCTTATCAAATTTTACGAGTCAGGCAGGACACATGAGCTAACTGATCAGTTTTTGGATGATGGCAGTGAGAATAAATTTGAAAGACTTGATGTAAGAGATGAGCAAAATAGAAGGCTTGTTAGAGATTTTTTTAAAGCAGAAGAGTATCCAAGATCGGCCTTTTCTAGCGACTTTGCTCTAAATTTTTCACAGCAAATTGCCGTTAATAACATCATTAAAAAATTTAAAGAAAAAAGTGGTGGAATTTATAGCGTAAATGGTGCTCCAGGCACTGGTAAAACAACTCTTTTAAAAGACGTAATGGCTGAAGTTGTTACGCTTAGAGCGATGAAGCTCGCGCAAATGAGTAGACATGATATCTTTGCACCAGTTCGAGATAGTAGCGATAAGGTGCTTTATTTTACTCTAAATAAAGAACTTCAGGGCTATGAGATGGTTGTTAGCTCTTGTAATAACGGTGCGGTTGAAATTTTAAGTAAAGAGCTTAGCCAACTAAAAAGCATCGGTAGTTACGCAGGCGAGATTGATTATTTTAAATTTATAGCTACAAGGCTTCTCTCGGCTGATGAAAAGATAAATTTTGGCGAAAAATCTTTTATCTCAAAACCTGCATGGGGGCTTTTTTGCATACCTCTTGGCTCAAAGCAAAATAAGTCAAATTTTGTTTTTAACGCGATTAATGGCGTAAAGATCGAAAAAACGCATAGTCAATTTGAAGACATTTCAAAAGAATTTAAAGAATTTATAGAACAAGATGACTTTTTAATGGGGCTTGGCAAATACTTGGCTACTGGCGAAGGAATTGATGATTTTGACGAGGCGAAGGAGAAATTTAATCAAGCCTTACATGAAGTAAATCTACTTTTTAGTGAGATCAGGATCAAAGAAGAGGAGCTAAAAAGTATAAATAGCGAGCTTATAAATATCGATAAAAGACTTGATAACTATAATTCAGCAAAGCAAATAGACGAGCTTTTAAAGCCACTAATAGATGAGCTGGATTTGAGCAAAAATGAGCTAGAACAAAAGGTGGCTGAAGCTAACGAGCTAGCAAAGCTTATTGGCCAAAATGAAATTTTACAAGAGTATCTGAGTGTGCCTATAAAGCCATCATTTTTTATTTTCCAGCAAATTTTAAAGACGCAAGCTTTTGAAAAATATAACAATGAAGTGCAAAAAGTTAGTGAGATAAATCGCCAAATAGCTGAGCAAAATTTGGAAGCAAGCAAGCAAAATAGTGAAAATAAAGAGAAGAATGAAGCAAAATTAAACGAACTAAAATCTCAAATAACTCAGCTCGAAGATAAAATTTTAGAACTTAACGCTAAAATAGATCATCTTAATAGGCTTAATGATGACTTTGTTAGACGTCAAAAATTAATTGGTAGAAGTGAAGAGCTTGATAGCTTTTTAAATGGTAGTTTTAATCAGAGTAATGAAGGAATGCAAAAGAGTATGCCATTTATGATGGAGCTTGGCTTTGATGAGAAATTTCATAAGACAAAGCTTTTTAACGCAAGAATCAAGCTTTTTAAAGAAGCGCTTAATCTGCATAAAGCCACTATCTTTGCTTGCAAAGAAGCTGTTAGAACAAATTTACGAGCTCTTAGTGTTATATTTAATGATGAAAAAATGGCTGAGAAAAACGGGCTTGAGGCTAAAGATAGACGTGAAATAATAAAAGGATTATTTTTACTAACGCCAGTTGTTAGTTCTACTTTCGCATCTTTTAATAATACCTTTAAAGAGCTACTAAATGGCGATATAGGCTTGCTCTTAATAGATGAGGCAGGGCAGGCAAATTTAACTAACGCATTAGGTGCACTGCTTCGTTCAAACATGGCTGTTGTAGTTGGTGATCCACTTCAACTTGAGCCTGTTGTAACATTGCCACCAGCTTTAAATAACGCTATTTTACGCTACTGCGATGCAAAGGATGAGTTTAATCTACTAAAATCATCAGTTCAACTTCGAGCCGATAAAGTACAAAATATTGGTACATATATAAAAGGAGAGGGTAAGTCCATTTGGGTTGGTTCGCCACTTATCGTTCATAGAAGGTGCGCCAACCCTATGTTTAAAATTTCAAACGAAACAACATATGATGATATGATGATACTTGGTAGAAGTAGTAAAAGTAAACTTAGTGATCCTAATATCAAAACAGAATGGATTGATGTTAGTAGTGATGAATGGATAGGTAACTATAATAAAGCTGAAGGCATGATCGTTAAAGAGCTTTTAGATGGTAAGCTAGCCAAGCTAAAAGATAGCGTTAAAATAATAACACCTTTTAAAGATGTTTGTAAAAATTTAAAAGGGGCTGGTACCATTCACACCATGCAAGGCAAAGAAGCTGATGTTGTTATCTTTGTTCTTGGCGGTGCCACAAAAGGCGCTAGAGCATGGGCTGCTAGTACGCCAAATTTACTAAATGTAGCACTAACAAGAGCAAAAGAGGTTATTTATATAGTTGGTAACCGAGAAAATTGGTCTAATTTGCCATATTTTGAGGTAGCAGCTAGAAAAATAGATAAAGGACAGATTTGAATCATTTTGCAAAACGTATAATCCCATGCCTTGATGTAAAAGATGGCAGAGTCGTAAAAGGTGTAAATTTCGTAGGGCTTGTCGATGCTGGAGATCCTGTTGAGATAGCTAAAAGATACAATGATGAGGGTGCTGATGAGCTTTGCTTTTTGGATATCACTGCCTCTCATCTTGGGCGTGATACGATAGTTGATGTCGTAAAAAAGGTCGCAAGTAAGCTTTTTATCCCACTAACAGTTGGCGGAGGTATACGCACGATCGATGATATCTCTCGCCTTTTAAATGCTGGCTGCGATAAAGTAAGCTTAAATTCATCAGCCATACAAGATCCAAATTTGATTGATGAGGCAGTTAAGAAATTTGGCTCGCAATGTGTTGTCGTAGCAATTGATGCTAAAAAGATCGAGAATGGTTATAGCGTTTTTATAAATGGTGGCAGGATCGATACCAAAAAAGATGCCTTTACCTGGGCAAAAGAGGTCGAGTCGCGAGGAGCAGGTGAGATATTGTTAACCTCTATGGACAACGACGGCGTCAAACAGGGCTTTAATCTTGAGCTAACAAATATATTTAGCACGCTTTCTATACCAACTATCGCAAGTGGTGGAGCTGGTGAGATGGAGCACTTTAAAGAGGCTTTTGAAGCCGGGGCTGATGCGTGTTTAGCTGCTTCGATATTTCACTTTGGCGAAATCGAGATAAAAAAGCTAAAAGAGTATCTCAAGGCAAATGGCGTTGAGGTTAGGCTCTGATGTTGATTGTCTCTGCTGGAAAAAACGAAATTTTTGACTTTGCTTTGCCAATGGGTGTGGGGCTAGTTGATATGGCAATAAGTTTGACAAAATTTTTGCAGAAACGAGCATGTATTGGAGCGGATGAAAAGGGTATAAATTTAAAAAATATCGATCCGCACTATCTTGCAAAGATTGAAGCTAAATTTGCAAACTCATCAAATCCAGAGCTACAAAATCTAAGCCAAAATTTGTCAAAAAATCCTGAACGAAATTTGTATCAGATGCCAGAAAAAATAGTTTTCGTTGGCTCGGCAGGTCTTTATAAAGATGGTGAAATTTTACAAATTTATGAAAGCTCGGTTGGGGCAAATATTGAAATTTCTAGCGTAGAAAATAGATCTTATTCACCAATTGAGTGTGAAATTTCTTCTATCGTTTCACGTGGAACTATCAAAATAAATTCGTCAAATTTCATAACGACAGATAAAAATTTGGCTCATAAGATATTTGAAAAAGGCTATTTTTTAGAAAATATGGAGTTTTTTTCTGTTCTAAAAGTAGCTCAAATTTTTAAAATTCCAGCTTATGGAATTTTCGTAGCGACAAATTTTTGTAATAAAGATGCACATGCTGATTTTATAAAAAATCACGCAGAGGCCAAGAAAATTCTAACAAAATATATAAAGGAAAATATGTGATAAATTTGCTTGATCTTAGTATTGATGAGCTAAAAGAGTTAGTTTCTCCACCATTTAGAGCAACACAAATCTACGAGTGGATATATAAAAAAAATGCAACCGATTTTAGCCAAATGCTAAATTTACCTAAAGATATGCGTCAAGATCTGGCTGAAAAATTTTATATCGATCCTTTAAAATGTGTAAAATTTGAGCAAAGTAGTGATGGTTCGATCAAGTATCTTTTTGAGCTAAAAGATGGGCTAAAGATAGAGAGTGTCTTACTCCCGATGAAAGAGGAGATTAGTGATGAGAATGGAAAGGTCAGTCGCCATGCTCGTTATACAGTTTGTGTTAGCTCACAGGTTGGCTGTAAAATGGGATGTGCTTTTTGTCTAACAGCAAAGGGCGGGCTTGTTAGAAATTTGACTGCAGGCGAGATTGTGGGGCAAATTTTATGGATAAAAAGAGAGAATAAGATACCTTATGAAAGACGCATAAATGTCGTTTATATGGGTATGGGTGAGCCACTTGATAATCTTGCTAACGTTAGTAAAGCGATCAAAATTTTAGCACTTAACGAGGGTCTAGCCATATCGCCGCGTCGTCAAACCGTTTCAACTAGCGGACTTGGCAGTCAGATAAAAAAGCTTGGTGAGATGGATCTTGGCGTGTTATTGGCCATATCGCTTCATGCTGTTACTAATGAGCTTAGAAGCCGCCTAATGCCGATAAATAAGGCATATAACATCGAGGCTGTTATGGATGCTGTTAGGGGATTTCCTATCGATATACGAAAGCGTGTAATGTTTGAATACCTTGTTATCAAGGATTTAAACGATAGCGTGAGTGATGCTAAAAAGTTGGTAAAACTACTTCATGGCATAAAAGCGAAGGTAAATCTTATATATTTTAACCCACATGAGGGCAGTGAATTTGGACGACCTGAGCTTACTAGCATGCTAAAATTTCAAGAATATCTAAGAGATCACGGCGTCACTTGCACGATCAGACAGAGTAAAGGCCTTGACATAAGTGCGGCTTGTGGGCAATTAAAACAACGCAATGAAAATGCAAAATTTAAAGCTATTTCCAGCGATAAAAATTTAAAAACACATTCACTTGAAGATAATAGTAAAGCCAGCGTGAGTTAGAATGAGTGCACTTGATATAGCCGAAATAGTCTTTGTTGCTGTTGTGGTTTTACTTGGACTAGGGCTTATTTTAAAAGTTTTAAAAGATGAAAAAGATAGGCATAAATTCTAAGCCTTAACATCAAGATAAAGCCTAGCTCTCATAAAGAAATAAAATGGAGCATTAATTGCATAAACTACAAAATTATCATTGTGGTATTTAAAAGTGATAAACTTTGGCAAAACGTAGGTAAAGGTTTATGAGAAATAGAAATTTATTAAAAAAATTTTGGACTAAAGTAAACTCTCTTTTGCAAATCTATAAAACTCTCTCTCAGCGTCAAATTTGCTTTTTATGGTGTAAAAAATTTCATCAAATTTAAAAGAAATTTCATCTGAGTGAAGCAAGAGCCTTTTTGCTCCAGTTAAATTTATTCGTTCATGCTCGCTCATCTCTTTATCTAAAATTTTTTCGATCTGCGGACGTGACAAACCATAAAGTGGTTCGCCAAGGATCTTGTGTTTCACATGAAACAAATGCAACCGAATTTGATGCTGCCTGCCAGTGATAGGAATAGCCTGAACCAAAGTCGTATCGATATCGTCAAAATATCTGATCGGCAAAATTTCAGTAACAGCACTCTTGCCGTTCTCACAAATTTGCATTCGCATTTTCACATCGTCGTAGTTCTTTGCCAGATCCATCTTAGCATCGATCGTAAATTCTCGCTCGATCTTGCCTTGCACCATCGCGACGTAGCTTTTAGAAACCTCTCTGTTTTCAAAGATTTTCTTTAGCTTTATCGTAGAATTTCTATCTTTGCCCACGACTATCAAGCCGCTTGTCTCAAAGTCCAGCCTATGTGCTACGCTCGCATCTCGCCCAAAAAGTGTGTAAATTTCATCGTTTAGTGAGTAGTCGCAGTGTCTGCCATTTGGGTGGCTTAGCACGCTACTTGGCTTGTCAAATACCGCAAAGCTCTCGCACTCAAAGATCGGCTTTAGTCCCTTTGGCTTGGCCTCATAGTCGATCAAAAAGACATCGCCACATAAAATGGCATTTTTCTCGCTCACGACACTGCCGCCACAGATCAGCCTGCCCTTATCGATGAGACGCTGGGTTTGACTCATGTTAAAGCCATTTTGGAGTAAAATTTCGTAAGCTTTTTGATGATCTGCAGTAATGATAAATTTATTTACGTAGGGCAAAAATGATCCTTTGAAAAACGAGCGAGCTATCTTAAGCCCAAATTTATAAGTGTATAACCGACATTTCAGCCCGGATTTTATATAATCAAAACTTAAATTTAGAGAAATTGCACGACGTGATTTCTGGCCCAAAAAGCCAAATTTATACTTTCAGGACAAAAGCAAACTAATACAAAAAGGTTCAACAATGGTCGAAAGATATTCACGCAAAGAGATGGCTGAAAAGTGGAGCATACAAGCAAAATATGACGCTTGGCTCAAAGTAGAAAAAGCTGCCGTTAAAGCTTGGAATAAGCTTGGCTTCATAAGCGACAGCGACTGCGAGAAAATTTGCAAAAACGCTAAATTTGAAGTGGCTCGCATCGACGAGATAGAAAAGACGACAAAGCACGACGTCATCGCATTTTTAACAAGCGTTAGCGAGAGCCTTGGCGAGGAGAGCAGGTTTGTGCACTACGGCATGACCTCAAGCGACTGCATCGACACAGCCGTCGCACTTCAGATGAAAGAGAGCCTAGAGCTCATCATCAGCGACGTAGAGGAGTTCATGCAGGCGGTAAAAAACAGGGCAAATGAGCACAAGCACACGCTCATGGTCGGCAGAAGCCACGGCATCCACGGAGAGCCGATAACCTTTGGCCTCGTGCTTGCCATCTGGTACGATGAGATTGCAAGGGCTCTAAAGCTCATCAAAGATGCAAAAGATACGATCAGCTACGGCAAACTCTCAGGCGCTATGGGAAATTTAGCCCACGCTCCGATAGAATTTGAAGAGCTAACATGTGAGGAGCTAGGTCTTAAGGCTGCCCCAGCGTCAAACCAAGTGATCCAGCGCGACCGCTACGCACATGTGGTAAGCGCCATCGCAGTTCTAGCCTCTACTTGCGAGAAGATCGCAGTCGCCATTAGACACTACCAAAGGACAGAGGTTTACGAGGCGGAGGAGTATTTTAGCCCAGGACAAAAAGGCTCAAGCGCTATGCCACACAAACGCAATCCAGTCCTTAGCGAAAACATCACTGGCCTTTGCAGGGTGCTACGCTCATACGTCACGCCAGCGCTTGAAAATGTCGCACTTTGGCACGAGCGCGATATCAGCCACAGCTCAGTTGAGAGATTTATCCTACCAGATATGTTTATCACGGCTGATTTTATGTTGGTTCGCATCAAAAATTTGATAGCAAATTTAGTCGTCTATCCAGAAAATATGATGAAAAATTTAAATTTAACAGGTGGACTAGTCTTTTCACAGCGCGTGCTTTTACAGCTACCACAGCGTGGAATTTCTAGAGAGGATGCCTACAAGATCGTTCAGCGCAACGCCATGAAAGTCTGGGCGGACTTGCAAGAGGGCAAAAAAGCGATCGATGAGCAAGGCCACAGCCTATTTTTACAAAATTTGCTAAACGACGAGGACCTAACTAAAAGCCTTAGCAAAGATGAGATCAAAGAGTGCTTTGACTACAACTACTACACTAAAAATGTAGATAGAATTTTCACCAGAGTCTTTGGCAAGTAAATTTAAATGCAAGAAGCAAATTTATGCTTCTTGCTTCAAGACATCGCTTCAAAAATTTTTACAATCATTTTAAAATAAGATCAAATTTTTTAATTTTTAAAAATAAAATATTATTTTTCGGATTAAATTTTATATTTAAAAGCACTTTTTTAACAAAGAGAGTTTTTATCTCCTTTTGGATAAAATCCCAAATTAAAATTTAATATGGAGAGATATTTTTGAAAGTTATAAAACGTAATGGCAGAACAGAAGAGCTTGATATAAGTAAGATCAAAAAATACACAAACGAAGCGGTCCTTGGACTAAGCAATGTAAGCCTTAGTGAGCTTGAGGTAGACGCGAAAATCCAGTTTAGGGACATGATCACGACTGAGGAAATTCAGCAGACTCTTATAAAAACAGCAGTCGATAAGATCGACATCGACCGCCCAAACTGGACATTTGTTGCTGCAAGGCTATTTTTATACGATCTTTATCACAAAGTATCTGGCTTTAACGGCTACAATCACCTAAAAGACTACCTAGTAAAAGGTGAAAAAGTAGGCCGTATCATCCCTGGGCTAAAAGAGAAGTACGATCTTGAGGATCTAAACGCCTATATCAAGCCTGAGCGTGACCTTCAGTTTGCATACCTTGGTATCAAGACGCTTTATGACCGCTACCTCATCAAAGACAAAAATGGCATGCCAATCGAGCTGCCACAGCATATGTTTATGGCGATCGCGATGTTTCTTGCGCAAAACGAGCTAGACAGCCAAGGCTGGGCTAAGAAATTTTACGACCTCATCTCTAAATTTGAAGTGATGCTAGCCACGCCAACGCTCTCCAATGCAAGGACTACACGCCACCAGCTAAGTAGCTGTTACGTAGGCAGTACGCCTGATAATATCGAGGGCATTTTTGATAGCTACAAAGAGATGGCGCTACTTTCAAAATTTGGCGGCGGTATCGGCTGGGACTGGAGTAAGGTGCGCGCGATGGGCGGCAGTATCGACGGGCACAAAAACGCAGCTGGCGGTATCATACCATTTTTAAAAGTGACAAACGACATTGCAGTAGCGGTCGATCAGCTAGGCACTAGAAAGGGCGCGATCGCTGTTTACATTGAGCCTTGGCACATGGACGTGAGCGATTTTCTTGATCTTCGTAAAAACTCAGGCGAAGAGAGACGCCGCGCGCACGAGCTTTTCCCTGCGCTTTGGATAAACGACCTATTTATGAAGCGTGTCAAAGAAAATGGCCGCTGGAGCCTCTTTGACCCAGCTCAAGTAAGCGACCTTTGCGACCTTTACGGCGAGGAGTTTGAGAAGAGATATTTGGAGTATGAAAACGACGAAAATATCCAGAAAAACACCATCCTTGCAAAAGAGCTTTGGAAGAAAATTTTAACTAGCTATTTTGAAACGGGCATGCCATTTTTGTGCTTTAAAGACAATGCCAACAAAGCAAATCCAAACGACCACGAGGGCATCATCAGAAGCTCAAATTTATGCACCGAGATTTTCCAAAACACAGCGCCAAACTACTATAAGATCAAGATCACTTATGAGGATGGCGGCGAGGAGCTATTTGACGAAGAAGAAGACGTTACTGTAGATAGCGGCATAACTAAAAAAGCTAAAAAGCTTAGCGCGCTTGATAGCCTAAAAGGCAAGCAAATTTTCATCGTAGAAAAAGAGAGTATCGAGGGCAAAACGGCGGTTTGCAACCTTGCAAGTATAAATTTAAGTAAGATAAACAGCAAAGAGGACATCGAGCGTGTCGTACCGATAGCTATCAGGATGCTTGATAATGTTATAGATCTAAATTTTTACCCACACAAAAAGGTAAAACACACAAACCTAGCTTCTCGCTCGATCGGACTTGGCGTAATGGGCGAGGCGCAAATGCTAGCTGAGAAAAACGTAAAATGGGGCAGCTATGAGCACTTGGCGCTGATAGACAGCATAATGGAAAACATAAGCTATAACGCGATCTATGCTAGCTCAAATTTAGCCGTAGAAAAGGGCATCTATCCAAAATTTGAAGGCTCAAAATGGAGTAAAGGTATCATGCCGATAGACACCGCAAACGAGAATGCAAAGGCTCTTTTAAACGACAAAGGCGGGCTATTTGACGAAAATGTCTGCGACTGGGATAAGCTAAGAGAGAAGGTCAAGCGTGACGGCATGAGAAACGGCTACCTAATGGCGATCGCTCCAACTAGCTCGATCTCGATCCTAGTTGGCACTACCCAAACTATCGAGCCAGTCTATAAGCGCAAGTGGTTCGAGCACAACCTAAGCGGCATGATCCCAAATGTTGTGCCAAATTTAAGCCCTGATACTTGGCAGTTTTACACGCCAGCTTACGAGCTTGATCAAAGAATTTTAATAAAAGCAGGCGCTATCCGCCAAAAGTGGATCGACCAAGGTCAAAGTCTAAATATCTTCATGAGCTTGGATAAGGCAAGTGGCGGATATCTAAGTGAAATTTACACGCTTGCATGGGAGCTTGGACTAAAATCAACCTACTATCTACGCTCTGAAAGCCCAGACAGCGAAAAGCTAAACGACGTAGCTGACCGTTCGATCGAATGCGAGGGGTGTCAGTAAAATCATATAATTAAAACATTGAAATCTAATTAGTAAAATTACGAAAGGATAAATTTGGAAAATAAAGATATTGTTTTAGCTCAATGGCAAACCTGTGTGGAAATGGCAAATTATATAAGCCAAAGGCGAGATACTTTAAACAATTTGTTTGTAACTCTCAACATGGCAATTTTAACGGCTATTTCAATTATATGGGATTTAAAATCTTTAATTATTTCTTTGCTTGGTGTTTTATTATGCTTTGCTTGGATTTTTTTATTAAGAAATTTTAGAATTCTAAACAGTGAAAAATTTAAAGTCATTAATGATATTGAAAACAAACTACCAGAGAAACCATTTATCAAAGAATGGGAGCTTTTAAAAGATAGAAAATATATAGATGGGACAATATTTGAGTATTCTATTCCGTCAATATTTATAGTATCTTATATTGTTTTAATTATTATTTTAATATGTAACTATTCGTAAGGAAAAATTTATGTACAATTTGTTTATTAGTC
>NZ_CABPTY010000002.1:221035-254889 GCF_902460415.1 Campylobacter concisus | reverse complement strand
CACTCTTGGGCGTATGGAGAAGCATATGATAATCTTGTAAAGCTATTGAATGCAAAACCATATTTTTATTATAAAAATTATTCAGTTCCTAAAAACAACCCAATTCATAATGCGGGTAGTGATTGGGAACTGAAAGAAGCAATAAAAAGGCAAATGCAGCCAGCAAGTTGCATTATTATATTGGCTGGAGTATATGCTACTTATAGCAAATGGATTAATATTGAAATAGAGTTGGCAAAAAGCATGAACAAGAAAATAATTGCTGTACAACCTTGGGCAGCAGAAAGAACCTCTATAGTAGTTAAAAACTCTGCCGACGGGATAGTTAAGTGGAGTACAGATTCTATTGTTGATGCTATACGAGAACTTTGTTAGTAGGAATAATTACATGAGTTATTTTTTACCCCTGTTATCTCTATAAGATTATTTGTAAAAATTTTGTATAAAAAGGACCGCTCTCGCGGCCTTTAAATTTAGCGGCTTACATGCACCCATTTCCCTGCACTTCATTTTATCGCGTTAAATGCTACATCATAGTTTATCTCTTTCGCGATTTTGGCAACGATTTGTTTTGAGACCAGTAAGTATTTATTGCTTATGGCTTGTAAAATTTTAAATAGGTTAATTTAAAAACTAAAACTAAAATAATTATTTAAGTAAAATAATCAAAATTTAGTTTAAAATACTTAAATAACGTAAATTTATCCTTTAAGAAAAGTTCTTAAAATTTTATATTTTTTGATAAATATTATTAAACAAAATAAAATAGTTGTCTATTGTTTAAGCTTTCTTGTCCTATACTTTAAAACTCCATATTAAAAAATCGGAAAGAGTGGGCGATGCGTGAAATTTTAAAACGAGACGGCACAAGACAAGAATTTGTAGCATATAAGATAGTAGATGCGATAAAAAAAGCATTTGCTAGCGAAAATTTAGCTTATGATGAGAAAGTTTTTACAAATGTTGTCCAAGATATCTTTCAAAAATCAAGCGCGATAACAGTCGAAGACATCCAAGATGCGATCGAAAAAGAGCTATTTAATAGCGGATATTTCGACGTTTTAAAGAGCTTTATGCTCTACCGCCACACGCATAAGCTTCAACGTGAGCAAATTTTAGGCCTAAATGACGATACGACCTACATAAATTCAACTCAAACGATAAATGAGTATATAAACGGCACCGACTGGAGAATTTCTGCAAACTCAAATACAAGCTACTCAAACGCAGGTCTCATCAACAATACCGCTGGCAAAGTCATAGCAAACTACTGGCTAGACGCTGTTTATAGCAAAGAAGAGGGACTTGCTCACAGAAATGGTGACTACCACATCCACGACCTTGACTGCCTTACAGGATATTGTGCTGGCTGGAGCTTGCGAGCTTTGTTAAACGAGGGCTTTAACGGCGTTCGTGGCAGGGTCGAGAGCAAAGCGCCAAAACATTTTAGAGAAGCGCTTTATCAAATGGCAAATTTCTTAGGAATTTTGCAAAGCGAGTGGGCGGGTGCTCAGGCGTTTTCTAGCTTTGATACCTACCTTGCGCCTTATGTTTTCAAAGACGATCTAAGCGACGCTGAGATCAAAAAGGCGATAACTAGCTTTATTTTTAACTTAAATGTGCCTGCACGCTGGGGACAAAGTCCATTTACAAATGTAACTATTGATATCACTTGTCCAAGCGACCTAAGAGATCAGATCCCAACGAGTGATGATATACACCTCTTTACAAATGTAAAAGATGAGAAAATTTTGAAAAAAGCAAAGGAGCGTGGCAGAAAAAATTTGATCGATATGACCTACAAGGACTTCGAGCCTGAAATGGCACGCATAGATAAGGCATTTTACGAGGTTTTAACAGCTGGTGATAAATGCTCGCAGCCTTTTACGTTTCCGATACCAACGGTAAATATCACAGAGGATTTTGACTGGGATAGCGAAGTGGCGGATGTACTCTTTGAAAATACCGCCAAAATGGGCTCAAGCTACTTTCAAAATTTTATCGGCTCACAATACACTTACGATGAAAATGGTAACAAGATAGAAAACGAAAAAGCCTACAAACCAGGCCATGTTCGCTCTATGTGCTGCCGCTTGCAGCTTGATCTAAGGGAGCTTTTAAAACGAGGTGGTGGTCTTTTTGGTAGTGCTGAGATGACAGGCTCTATCGGCGTTGTCACTATAAATTTGGCTCGCCTAGGATACAACTTCAAAGACGATAAAGTCGCACTTTATAACAGGCTTAGTTATCTTTTGGAGCTTGCTAAATCGACACTTGAAAAGAAGCGTAAATTTATACAAGAGATGTATGACAGAGGGCTTTATCCTTATACGGCTAGATATCTAAAGCACTTTAATAACCACTTTAGTACGATCGGTATAAATGGCATGAACGAGCTTCTTAGAAATTTCACAAATGACAAGGAGAATATCTCAACAAAATTTGGACGTGATTTTGCTATTGAGATGGTTGAGTTTTTACGCGATAAGATAAGGACATTTCAAGAAGAGACTGGAAATTTATATAACCTTGAGGCAACTCCAGCTGAGGGCACAACATACCGCTTTGCCAAAGAGGATAAAAAGCGCTATCCAGACATCATTCAAGCAGGTGGTGGGGAGAATATTTACTATACAAACTCAACCCAGCTTCCAGCAAATTTTACAGATGATGCTTACGAGGCACTTGATTTGCAAGATGATCTTCAGACTTCATACACTGGCGGCACAGTATTTCACCTTTATATGAAAGAAAGGATCAGCTCACCTAAAGCTTGTAAAGAGCTTGTAAAGAGCATAATCTCAAATTATAAGCTTCCATATATCACGATAACGCCAGTGTTTAGCGTTTGTTCAAAACATGGCTACATTGCTGGAGAGCATGAATTTTGTCCGCTTTGCGATGCAGAATTAATAGAAAAAGAGAAAAACAATTCCAAATAAGGAGAGGAAATGACAGAAAAAGAAATTTTGGAAAAAGTACAAGACAAACGCACAAAATGTGTAGTCTATACTCGTGTTATGGGTTATCATCGTCCAGTTGAGAGCTTTAACCTTGGTAAAAAAGGTGAGCATAAAGAGCGTATTAAATTTGATGAATACGCAAGTTGCTGCAAAAGATAATCACCGCAGCCAATAAAAACATAAAAACTCAAATAAAAAAGGCACAATCTTCTGTGCCTTTTAAATCTCAAAAGGTCCATAAATTTGCATAAAGTCTTTAGTATAACGCCATTTACTACGCTTGATTATCCAGACAAAGTGGCAGCGGTAGTTTGGTTTGCAGGCTGTAATATGCGGTGTGTATACTGCTACAACGTAGAGGTTGTAAACTCAAATGGTACTATAAGTATGAATGAGGTTTGTAGCTTTTTAGACCGCCGTATAGGTAAGCTAAATGGCATCGTATTTAGCGGTGGCGAATGCACGGCAAATCCTTTGTTTTTAAAACTCGCAAGAGAGGTTAAGTCAAGAAATTTTTGCCTAAAGGTCGATACAAATGGCTCTCATATTGAGATTTTAAAAGAGGCGATAGGTGAAGGGTTGATTGACTATATTGCACTTGATTTTAAAGCACCAAAAGAGAAATTTGCTGGCGTAACTGGCTCAAATTTATATGAAAAATTTATTAGTACACTAAAATATCTGCTTGAGATAAATTTTGATTTTGAAGTAAGAACAACCGTGCATGCAGATTTTTTAGATGAAACAGATATTTCTTTGATGTCTGAAATTCTTTATGACCTTGGATATAGAGGCAATTATTATTTGCAAAAATTCCTTAGCACAGGTGAAAATTTTGGAAATTTGGTTGATGCTAAAAGTAGCTTTGATCCGAAAAAAATAATCTCAAAACTTCCTATCAAACTAAGAAACTTTTAAATTTCTACTCATTATTTTTAACAAAAATTTTTGCTTTGCAAAACTATAATCATTAAAATTTAGTAAGGAGAAACTATGCAAAACTTCAGCTTTTTAAATCCCACAAGAATAGAATTTGGCAAAGACAAAGAGCAAAACATCGGCAGATATATGAGAGAATTTGGCGCTAAGAAGACACTTATTATTTATGGTAGTGAAAGGATCAAGCAAAATGGCCTTTTTGACGTGGCGACAAAGAGCCTAAGCGCAAATGGTATTGAGTTTTGCAAGATCGGTGGTGTGAAATCAAACCCAGTTCTAAGCAAGGTAAATGAGGCCATAAATTTAGCTAAAAAACAAGGCGTCGATAGCGTGCTAGCCATAGGCGGCGGCTCAGTACTTGACACGGCAAAGGCTGTGGCTGCTGGAACTAAATATAACGGCGACGTTTGGGACTTTTTTACCGGCAAAGATCCAAGTGAAGCGCTTATGATATTTGACATCATAACGCTTGCAGCAACTGGCTCAGAGATGAACGGCGGCTCGGTCGTCACAAACGAAGCCACAAAACAGAAATTTGCTATGCACGGAGCATGTCTTTACCCAAAAGTTTCAGTGATAAACCCAGTGCTTCAAGCAAGCGTGAGCAAAGAGTATTTGGTGTATTCGGCCTCAGACATTATTGCTCACAGCATCGAGGGCTATTTTACGGCTAGCATTCAGCCTGAGATCATAAATTTATACATCGAAGCAAACATAAAAACCGTTATGAAAACGACTGAAATTTTACTAAAAGAGCCAAAAAACTATGACGCTAGAGGCGAGTTTGCTTGGGCTGCGACGATGGCGCTAAATGGCCTAACTTACGTTGGCACGGCTGGCTACTCATATCCAAACCACATGATTGAGCACGCCATAGGTGCGGTGGTTGATTGTGCGCATGGAGCTGGGCTAAGTGTCGTGATGCCAGCTTGGATGAAGTGGTATAAGAGTAGAAATTTAGAGGCATTTAAGCGCTTTGGCAAAGAAATTTTTGGCGTGGATGACGCAGACGCAGGCATAGAGAAATTAAAAGAGTGGTTTAGCAAGATCGGTACACCTACAAGCCTAATTGAGATCGGCGTTGATGAGTCAAATTTAGACGAGATCATGACGCTAGTTTATGACTACGCAAAGGGCAGGGGCTTGGAGCAAATTTATACAAAAGAGGCCATAAGTGAAATTTTTGCCTTAGCGAGATAGAATTTATCTAAATTTTACAAAGGAAAGATATGAAAAAGATCGCCCTTATAGCTGGAGCTAGCGGTGCTGTGGGAAGTGAGATTTTAAAAAATTTATGCGAGAGTGAGTACTACAACAAGGTTATCGCCCTTGCTAGGCATGAGCTAGAATTTACTCACGAAAAGCTTGAAGTAAAGATAGTAAATTTTGACGAGCTAAAAGATGAGGTGCCATTTATCGCTGATGATGTCTTTTGCGCGCTTGGCACGACGATGAAGGTGGCAAAGCACAAGGAGCAGTTTTACAAAGTCGATGTGACCTATCCGCTAAATTTTGCGAAATTTGGCTTGGAGTGCGGCGCAAAACGTTTTGTCTTGCTCTCGGCTGCAGGTGCTAGCAGAAAGTCAGGCTCGTTTTACCTAAAGGCAAAAGGTCAAGCAGAAGCAAAGATAAAAGAGCTTGGATATAGCTCATTTCACATCGCTAGGCTGCCACTTATTGAGGCTGAGAGAAAGGAATTTAGGCTTGGCGAGTACATGGCGATAAAGGCGTTTAAATTTATCCCAAAAGGCTTTTTTGACGAGTATCGTCCGATGAGGGCGGCTGACATCGCTAAAGTGATCATGCAAGTAGCGCAAGATGACCACAGCGAAGGTGTCAAAATTTATAGCCCTATGGAGTATGCGAAGTGAAAAGATACATCGCCATCACTGGAGCAAGCTCAGGCATAGGAGCGGCCGCGGCAAAGGCATTTGCAAGGCGCGGGGAGAATTTGATCCTTATTGCAAGGCGTGGCGAACTTTTAGAAAATTTAAAAAGTGAGATAGCTAAATTTTCGGGTGTTGATGTCGTCATAGAGATTTGTGATCTCTCAAAGCAGGAAAATGCTCTCTTGCTTTGGCAAAATTTAGAAAAATATGAGCTAAAAGCGCTTATAAACAATGCTGGCTTTGGCGACTATAACAAGGTCGGCGAGCAAAATTTAGACAAGATCACACAGATGATAAATTTAAACATCATCTCACTTGTGACACTCTCAACGCTCTTTACTAAAAAATACAAAGACAAAGATACACAGCTTATAAACATCTCTTCGATAGGTGGCTACAAGATCGTGCCAAACGCGGTCACGTACTGCGCTAGTAAATTTTTCGTAAGTGCCTTTAGCGAGGGGCTTTACCACGAGCTAGCACAGGACAAGCAGGCAAAGATGGAGGCTAAAGTGCTAGCACCAGCTGCCACAAAGACAGAATTTGGCATGGTGACAACTAGCAAAGAGAGCTACGACTACGACAAGGCGTTTAAAAAGTATCACACGAGCGAGCAGATGGCGGAGTTTTTGCTGCGACTTTATGATAGCCATTACTGCGTTGGCTCGGTGGATAGAGATAGCTTTGAGTTTAGCTTAAGCAAGCCAAAATTTTACTACGCGATCAAATACGAGCCAAAAGATAACTAGGCGTTAAAGCCCTGGTAGCCTACGCCAAGGCTAGTAAAGCAAAAAGTAGGACAAAATAAAAAGGTAGATCATGAAATGCGTTAGAGTTGCTATTTTAGGGGTTTGTTTAGTAGGTGCTTGCTTTGGAAATGAACTTAAATTTGACGAGAGCAAGTTTGAGCTAAAAAGCGTGCAAGTTGGCGAGAGGACACTTAAATTTAGAGCATATGAAGGCATAGTCTATGTGGCAAAGCCAGTTAGCGACTACGAGGTGCTAAATTTCTACGTGCCAGAGGATAAATTTAGCGACCAAAAGACGGCCATTTTTATGCCAAATGCTATTGGCGGCTATATGAGCGCAATGCCACCAAAGCCAGAAATCCAAAACGAAAAACCAAATGCCACCCTCGAAGCGCTTCTTAGAGGCTATGTCGTGGCGAGCGTTGGCGCTAGAGGCAGGACGCTAAAAGATGGCGAAAAATTTATCGGCAAAGCGCCAGCTGCGATAGTCGATCTAAAAGCAGCCGTTAGATATCTTAAATTTAACGACAAATTTATGCCAGGCGACGCAAATAAGATCATCTCAAACGGCACTAGCGCAGGCGGTGCGATGTCGGCACTTCTGGGCGTTAGCGCAAATGCAAAAGAGTATGAGCCATATCTTAAAGAGCTAGGCGCTGCGAAAGCGGACGATCAAATTTATGCCGTCTCAGCCTACTGCCCTGTGACAAATTTAGAGCATGAGGACGAGGCTTACGAGTGGATGTTTGGGGATTTGGATAAATTTGAAAGTATTGATTTTGCAAGTCTTGATGCAAGCTCTTTTAACGATAGAAGCAAAAAGCCAAAGATGATATCAGGCGAGCTAAACGCCACGCAAAAAGAGCTCTCACGCGAGCTAAAGAGTAAATTCCCAGCCTATCTAAACTCGCTAAATTTAAAAGACGCCAAAGGTCATGCGCTAAGCCTTGATGAAAATGGCGAGGGCAGCTTCAAAGAGTATATAAACACCCTTATTTCAAAGGCATTTACTGCTACAAAAAGCAGCGACAAAAGCACGCTCACGCCTAAATTTATAACTCTTGACACGCAGGGATGCTCGCTTGGATATACATTCAAATTTGAGGACTTCATCGCCTCGTTAAAACGTGCCAAAGCGGTGGTTGCCTTTGACGGCCTTGGGCTAGAAAATCCTGAAAACGGCCTTTTTGGCGATAGCAAAACGCCTGCAAAGCACTTTACTAAATTTGCAAAAGACCGAAGCGAGGGCGAGATGGCGGAGGCTAGCGTCATAAAGATGATGAATGCGATGAACTACGTCAAAAATAAAAATTCGGCAAAATTTTACCGCATAAGACAGGGTACAAACGACACCGACTTAGCCCTTGCCGTACCTGCTATGCTCGCGCTTTCGCTTAAAAATGCTGGCAAAGAGGTTGATTTTGAAGCGGTCTGGGGAGAAGGACATGGTGGTGATTACGATCTAGACGAGCTTTTTGCTTGGATGAAAAGAGTGGAGCAAAGATAAATTTAAGGAGTTTTGATGTTTAAAAAGCTATTTTTACTAGCGGTTTTGGCGGCGTTTGCCTTTGGGGCGGAGGCGAAAGTGAGCTTACAGGAGCTACTTTCAACGCCAAATAACAAGAGCTTGCTTAGACAGCTTGGCAGGGAAAAAATACTAAGCTCAAAGAGCGAGCCAGGCACGCAGGCGATCTTTTTTGCGAGCGCAAAGAGCAAGCCAGAGCTATTTTACGTGCTTGAGTTTTACAAGGACGAGGCGGCTTATAAAAAGCATATAAGCTCGGCGCATTTTAAGAAATTTGCAAGTGCAAGTGCTGAAATTTTGGCTAGCAAAAAGGCTATTGGTGTAAAAAAGAGGGCTGCGTTTTCTAAAAATTTAACGCCGGAGAGGCTAAAAGATGCCTACTTTCACATCACAAATTTAAGCCTTTTAGCAAAAAGCGATGCGAAATTTGAAAAGATCATCAAACAATATATGCAAAAAAGTGTAGATGAGGGCGCTTATGCGCAGTTTGCCTTTAGTAAAAAGGATGCGCCAAACAAGTGGGTGCTAGTTGAAATTTACAAAGACGAAGCTAGCTTTGAGAGCTACCGCCACAGCGAAAACTACAAGGCTTACGCCAAAGAGCGAGCAGGGCTAATAGACGAATTTGACGGCTTTGGTCTTAATAATGAGACCTCATTTAGCAAGGTAAAATTTTAGGAGATGTTATGAAGAAAATTTCACTTTTTTGCGCACTGGCACTCATTGGCAGCACGGCTTTTGCCCTTGATAAGGCAGGATGTGAGAGTTTAAAAGACGCGAAAATTTTAAACAACGAGATGATAGATGCGGTGTGGAATGAGAGTGGCGAAGTATCAGCCGATAAGATGTCTGCGCTAACTGGCGGCAGCAAAAATAATATCAAAGCAAAGCCTCACTGCGTGGTGCATGGCAAACTCTATAAACGCACTGGAAGTGACGGCAAAGAGTATGCGATTGATTACGAGATAAGGCTGCCAGAGCAGTGGAATGAGAAATTTTTGTTTCAAGGTGGGGGCGGTATGGACGGCTTTGTAGCGCCTACTCTTGGCGCAGTGCCGATACGAACAAGCACAGCCACGCCAGCGCTTCTTAGAGGTTACGCGGTAGTTACAACAAACTCAGGCCACCCAAAGCCAACGGCTGAGTTTGGGCTAGATCAGCAAGCAAGGCTAGACTACGCCTATCAGGCGATCGGCAAGGTCACGGACGCATCTAAGCAAATTTTAGCTGCCGCATACGCCAAAAAGCCAAAGCATAGCTACTTCATGGGCTGCTCAAATGGCGGCAGGGCAGCACTAATCGCAGCCCAGCGTTATCCGCTAGAATTTGATGGCGTCATCGCTGCAAACCCTGGCTTTAGGCTATCTCGCGCGGCGATCGCTCAGCAGTGGGACAACCAAGCCCTTATGAAGATAGCTCCAAAAAATGAAAAAGGCGAGAAAATTTTTGCAAATGCACTAACTAAGGACGACCTTGACAAGCTAAGCCACGCTGTGCTAGAAAAATGTGACGCCTTAGACGGGTTAAAAGATGGGATCATAAATGCGTGGGAAGCGTGCAAATTTGATCCAAAAAGTCTAAATTTAGTAAAGCAAAAGATAGAGGCGATAGAGAAAATCTTTAACGGAGCCAGAAACAGCAAGGGTGAACAAATTTATAGTGGCTGGTTTTACGACTCAGGCGTGAGCGCCGAGGGCTGGAGACAGTGGAAGCTAGGCGACTCACAAAGCGCCAAGCCAAATGCTAGAAATATCACGCTCTCAAGCGGCTCGGTGAATTATTATTTTCTAACGCCAGCACAGCCAAATTTTGACACGATAAATTTTGACTTTGACAAAGACACGCCAAAGACTTTCGAGACTGCGGCGATAAATGACGCCATCTCAACAAGCCTTAGCACATTTAGCGCAAATGGCGGTAAGCTAATCATCGTAACTGGCGTCTCAGACCCAGTTTTTTCAGCTAAAGATCAAAGGGATTGGTTTAAAAAGCTAGAGGCTGATAATAAAAATAGCCAAAATTTCGCGGCATTTTTTGCGCTACCTGGGATGAACCATTGCGGTGGCGGCAACGGCATAGATGACGTCGATCCGCTTAGTGCGCTTGAAGCGTGGCATGAAAAGGGCGAAGCGCCAAAGAGCATGCTAGCTAAGAGCAAGACCTATGCTGGCAAGGAATTTTTGGTGTGTGCGTATCCAAAGGTGGCTACATACGTGGGCGGTGACGTGAGCAAGGCAAGTAGCTTTGTTTGCAAGTAAATTTAAGAAAGTAAATTTAAAGGGGTAAAAATGAGTGAAATTTTAGTCGTATCAGGTCACACCGACCTTGAAAATTCCTTTGCGAATAAGATCATATTAGGCGAGCTAAAAAAGCACTTGCCAGAGGCTAAATTTGACATACTAAGCGAGCTTTATAAAAACTACGCTATCGACGTAAAAGCCGAGCAAGAAAAGCTAGTAAAGGCTGATGTGATCGTGCTTGTTTATCCATTTTTCTGGTACGGCGTGCCATCGCTTTTACAAAAGTGGTTTGAAGATGTGCTAGTTCATGGCTTCTCTCATGGCAGCAGCGGAGATAAGCTACGGGGTAAAAAGCTGGTACTTTCATTTACTTCTGGCTCGCCTGAGGAGCTTTATAAAAAAGAGGCGCTTCAGCGCTATGAGATAGAGGAGTTTTTGCCATCACTTAAGGCGTTAGCAAATATGTGTGGCATGGAGTTTGCAGGCTATGTTTATAGCGGAGGGCTATCATATCAGAGCAGGCACGATGAGGCAAAGCTTGCTTTGATGAGGCAAAAGGCGCTTGATCATGCAAAGAGGCTAGAGGAGCTGATAGGTAAAATTTCATGATACCAGCGAAATTTTATAGATATGTTTTTGCGTTTATAATGTCAGCATTTATGGCGTTTTTTATGTCATTTGTGCTGACATATTTAAACCTTGGTTTTATTGATGGCTTTGTGAAAATTTGGCTAATTGCTTATGTAAAAGCCTTTGTAGTGGCGTATCCTGTGCTTTTGCTAGTCTCTCCATTTGTAACAAAACTCACACAAACTTTATGTAAAAAATAAAATAATAATATACGTTATCAATAAAAATTATTATTTACTTATTTTAATTATTTGGTTATAATCCACTCAAAAATTTATCAAAATAGGAGTTAAAATGAGACAATACGAAACATACAGATGCGAAAAATGCGGCAACGAGATCGAGGTACAAAAGGTTGGCGGCGGTACACTAACCTGTTGCGGCGAAGAGATGAAATGTGTAACTGAAAATTTAACAGCGGTAAATTTGATGAAGGCATTTGCTGGCGAGTCACAAGCTAGAAACAAGTACGAGCTTTACGGCGATCTAGCCAAAGAAGCAGGCTATCACGCGATAGCTAGACACTTTTACGAGGCAGCTGAAAATGAAAAATGGCATGCAAGAGCTGAGTTTAAAAAATATCACGAGCTAATGAACGATCCGATAGATAAGATGGATAAAAATTTACTTGACGCGGCAGCTGGCGAAAACTACGAGCATACGACTATGTATCCAGACTTTGCAAAGATCGCAAAAGAAGAAGAGCTAAGAGATGTTGAAAGGCTATTTAATGCGATCGGTAAGGTTGAGGTTGAGCATGAAAGAGAATATCTAGAGCTTAAAAAGATGCTTGATGAAGAGGGCTTTTTTGAGAGCGATGAGGAAGATATCTGGGTTTGTGAGGTGTGCGGACACGTTCACAGAGGCAAAAAAGCTCCAGGCGCTTGCCCACTTTGCAAAGCTCCAAAAGAGTATTTTAAACGTGAATTTCTAGGCTAAAAAGCCAAAAATAGCCAAGACGCTTGTCTTGGCTATTAATTTAAGTCATAAAATATTATAAAAATGATACAATCCTTTCAAATTTTCACAAGGAGAAAGAGATGAAAAAATCACTTTTAGTTTTAGCTACTCTTGGCTTTGCACTAAGCCTAAACGCTGCAGATCTTACAGATACTTGCAAATCATACTTCTCAGACATCGATAAGATGGTTGAAGCTTACAAAAAAGCTGGTCAAGATCAACAAGTAAAAATTTATGAAGATCAAAAGAAGCAATCAATGGATCAACTTGCTGCACTTCCAAAAGAGCAACAAGACGCTACTTGCAAACAAGCTAAAGAGATGTTTGCTCAAGTAATGGAACAAATGAAAAAACAAGGTCTTTTAAAATAAATTTTATGGCTAGTTTTTCTAGCCATATCCTAATCCTCTTTTTCTAATTCGTTATTTACGCCGATCTCTTTTACTTCTATATCTTTTTGCTCGTCTGGAGACAAGCGTTTAAAATTTTCAAGTCTACTAACAAGACCATCTCTACCACTAAAACTTGATGCAAGGGCGTTAAAATGTTTATTTGCAGTATTTAGTGTATTGCTAAGTCTATTCATATGCTCGGCCACATTGCGGACTTTATCATAAATTTTAATCGCACTCTTTACGATATTTTTGGCCTCTTCATTGCCACGCTCTATGCGCCATAAATTTGCCACTGTGCGAAGAATAGGCATAAGTGTAGTGTGAGATACTAGTATTACGCGCTTTTGAAATGCGTAGTCAAAAAGGGAACTATCAAATTTCATAGCCTCGATATATGCTGGTTCAATTGGTATAAACATCAATACAAAATCAGGGCTATCAGGTACGATCTCACTGTAATTTTTGCTATTTAAGCTATCTATGTGATTTTTCATAGAAGCAATATACTCTTTCAATGCTAAATTTAGCTCTTCCTCATTGCTGGCTGTGATAGCCTTTTCGTAAGCTATAAGTGAGACTTTAGAATCAACTATTAGATGCTTGCCATCTGGTATCTTTACTATAAAATCAGGAATAAGACGTTTGCCCTCTTCGTTCTTGAAATTTTGTTGTGTCAAGTAGTGCTCATCTTTAACAAGTCCAGAAGCCTCAAATGTGCGTTCAAGCTGTATTTCACCCCAGTTTCCAAGTGTTTTATTGCTACCTTTTAGTGCAGTGGCTAGTGAGTTTGCCTCTTTTGACATTGAGATACCAATTTCACTTATGTGCTTAATCTGCGTTCCTAACGCGCTCATACCTTTAACTGACTCATCGTGGACTGCATTTACGCGCTCTTGAAAGGTTGAAATTTGCTCCTTTAGTGGCTTTAGTAAAAGATCTAAAGAATTTTGGCTATTTTGTGTGAAATTTGCACTTTTTTCTTCAAATATTTTATTTGCAAGATTAGAAAATTCCAAATTTAACTCATTTTTTACTTTTAATAAATTTGCCTCTTGCTCTTTTAGGCTATTTTCTTTTGCTTCTATTTCATTTCTAAGCACAGCCATATCACGTTTTAATCTATTTTCTCTCTCATTTGCTTCAGTTAAAGCATTTTTATTTTGATTTAGCTCGGCTAGAGTTGCAGTGAAATTTGCCTCGTTATTCTTGGCCCTTTCATTTGCTGTACCGATACTCTCTTTAAGCTCGTTTATCACGCGCTCCATCGCGTCTTCGGCTTCGTCTTTTTGTGCTATTTTGGTTTTTAGAGCATCGATCTCACTGATGAGCTCGTCTATTCGCTCGTGATTTGACATAAGTCTTGCTTTTTGCTCGCTAATTAGCTGCAGATTTTCACTATTTTTAGATACTAAATTTGTTAGATTTGATGAAATTTCAAAATTTTCTTGCTCTTTCTGTGCCAAATTTCTCTTTAGCTCAAGTTTGTCTCTATTAAATGAGTAGATGACAAATATCGCAATCAAAAATAGTACTCCTAAAAATATGGCAGCATAAAAATAGAAATCTTGTTGCATTTAGTATCCTTAAAAAATGAAGAAATTTTTATATTTTTATAAAAGCAAAGAGACACTCCTTGCTTTTATAGTAAATTTTTATGCTTCTAGCACTGCACCGTTGCTTGCGTTTGTGACTAGTTTGCGGTATTGCCTTAGCCAGCGAGATGTTAGCGGTTTATCAACTGGCTTAAATTCCGCTCTTCTCTTTGCGATCTCAGCTTCGCTTAAGCGAACATTTATCTCGTATTTATCGACGTCTATATCAATGATATCGCCATCTTGTAGCAAGCCTATCATACCACCCTCAGCTGCCTCTGGGCTCACGTGACCGATGCTTAGACCCCTTGTCGCTCCGCTAAAGCGACCATCTGTGATAAGAGCCACGTCTGCGCCAAGTCCTCGTCCCATGATGAGTGAAGTAGGGCTTAGCATCTCTTGCATGCCAGGGCCTCCGCGTGGGCCTTCGTAGCGGATGACGACGACATCACCTTTATCTACTTTGCCACTTGAGATGCCAGCTATTGCTTCATCTTGTGAGTTAAAGCAGACAGCTTTGCCGCTAAATTTACGCTCACCAACGATGCCAGCTGTCTTGATGACACAGCCTTGCTCGGCCAAATTTCCAAATAAAATGGCAAGTCCGCCAACTTGTGAATAGGCGTTTTCTACTTTGTGAATGATGCTTTCATCTTTGATGTCACTTACTTCTACGCGCTCACCCAAAGTTTCGCCGCTAACTGTTATGTTGTCTAGGTTTAGCATGCCGTTATCTCTGCGTGAAATTTCTTTTATCACCGCATTCATGCCGCCAGCTCTGCCGATATCCTCCATATGCACATTTGGTAAGCTTGGGCTGATCTTAGCGATGTGGGCGATATTTTGGCTGATCTTATTTAGCTCTTTAATATCTAAATTTACGCCAGCCTCTCTTGATATGGCTAGCATATGAAGGACGGTGTTGCTGCTGCCGCCCATCGCCATATCAACGACAAGTGCGTTGCGGATTGCTTTTTCATTTAGTATGTTTCTTATCTTAAATTTCTCATCAAGTGCGATCTCACAGATTCTGCGAGCAGCCTGTCTAATAAGCTCCTCACGCTCCGGAGTTAGCGCTAGGATAGTGCCGTTGCCAGGAAGTGCTATGCCCATTGCTTCACAAAGCGTATTCATGGAATTTGCCGTAAACATACCGCTGCAGCTGCCACCGCTTGGGCATGCATTGCACTCGATATCTTTTAGCTCAGCCTCATCTATCTCTTTGGTCTCAAATTTACCAACCGCCTCAAACGCAGTCGCAAGATCTATCGGCTTGCCATCTTTTGTGTAGCCCTTTTTCATTGGGCCACCGCTTACAAACACGGTCGGGACATTGACCCTTAAAGCGCCCATAACCATTCCAGGGACGATCTTATCGCAGTTTGGCATACAAACTAGTGCATCAAGTGCATGAGCGTTCATCACAGTCTCGATCGAGTTTGCGATGATCTCGCGGCTAGGCAAGCTATATAGCATGCCCCCATGCCCCATCGCGATGCCATCATCCACGCCGATGCAGTTAAACTCAAATGGAATACAGCCATTTTTGCGAATTTCATCTTTTAAAATTTGTGCATATTTATTTAAGAAAAAGTGGCCAGGTATGATCTCTATAAAGCTGTTTGCAACGCCGATAAATGGTTTAGCAAAGTCATTGTCTTTTAGTCCAGTCGCACGTAAAAGTGAGCGGTGTGGGGCTCTTGTGTAGCCTTTTTTGATTATGTCGCTTCTCAAATTTGATCCTTTTTTAAAATTTGAGAGGATTTTATCACATATAAAGTATCAAAGATTTTAAAAAAATTTTGCAAATTTAAAAATTTTTTTATTACATAAATAACACATTAAATTTTTAAAATTTATCCAAAAAGGATGAGCTAAATAGCTACGAAATTTCGGTAATTTTAATCAAAACAGTATGCAAAATAATAACGTAAAAATATTATCAATGTGTTATAAATATTGATTTATAGGGCTTTATTGTACCTTGGTACAATTTACAAGACTTATGAAAATTTATACAATGCGATAAAATTTTTTAACAAGGATGAGAAAATGATCGTAAAAATAGAGGGCATAAAAGTGATGCCAATGCAAACTAAAATTTTAAATTCTAGTGCAAACTTTTATGAAAATAACTTCACAAATACAACTTTAATTTTTCCTTTTTACGCGAAGAAGTAAAACAACTTCTAATCTCCAAAACAAGAGTGATTAGCTTTTATTTTAAATTTAATTTATAGTTAAGAGAGTTTTATATGCAAAGTGAAAAAACAGAAATTTTAATTGATGAAGTGAATGAAACAATAGATTCGATATTTAGAACCTGTAATAAAAATGGTGGAACAAAGAAAGCTTTAGAAAATAAAAAACTAAATAAAGAAGTTCTAAGAGATAAGCTTAAGTCGATCTTTTTAAAATTTAGCCAGATAGATGATGCTGATTTTAAAAGTACAATACTTATAAGTGATGAGACAAAAGAGCTAAATGAGATAACAACGGCATTTGATGCAAATGAAAATCTTAGTTTGCCTGAGCTAGAGCGAGCGATAAACTATAATCTAACTAGTATCAAAGAAGCAATCTATAAATTTCAAAATAACAACTCATAATGGGTGCGAGAGGGTCTCGCACCAAATACTTCCTAATAATTAAACACTTCAGGATCAATAACCATCGCCCTATAAGCAACATAATCTCTTGATGCAGAGTCTACATCCATCTCAAATTTGACTTCATTTGTCTTTGGATCGATCTCTACCAAGACCATTTTGATAGTCTTATCTGGCTTAAGCAAATTTACATTGGAGCTTGAGATAAAGTAGGTATTTTTATCTTTTTGCCACTCGACGTTGCTGGTGACTGCGCTGTAAAAGTCAAAGCCACGATCTTTGCCAAACTGCCAAGTTTGCTCGACTGTACCCTTTTTCTCATCTATCTTGTACTCAACTGCACGTGAGTATTTATCCTCTTTGAAAGCTGGCTGCTCCATACCTCTTCCGTCGCCATTGTCAAAGACGCTTAGGTGTTTTACGCTGCCTTTATTGTCATATCTTGGTGTTAGCCATGCAGTGTGCTGAGTCCATGACCAGTCAAATTCGCCCTCACATTTTGAGTTTTCGCATTTTATCTTGTTGCCTTTACTGTCAACTGGAGTTAGCACTTTAGCTTTAAATTCTTCACTCCAGCCTTCAGGCGAAGCTAGTATCCACTTGACCTTTTTATCGCGGCCGATTTTGACGATGCCTTGGTGGCGAAGTGAGAGAATGATACTATCATCGCTCTCATCGTATGCGATAGAGTTTACGTGAGCCCAGTTTCTGCCTGTACCAGTAGAGGTAATGTCGCCAAACGGTAGATCATCGCTTATCTTGATCTCTTTTGCGTCCATATCGATATTTAGGCAAACAGCTCTAGCATCAAGCGCTTTTATGAGGTTGCTGCGGTAGACGTTGTTACCAAAAATTTCATTTAGATCCCACTCTTCGACCACTTTGCCGGTGCTATCTACCTCGATGATATGGTCTCTTATGGTGTGAGAAATTCTGCCGTCTTTATGGTGGTAGTTGTATTTGCCAACTCTAAGTAGTGAGTGGTCGCCTTTTAGTGGCATAACTTCATGGCTTAGATCGATATAGCCTCTTGGAAGCGGGCGGTTGTAAATTTCCCTACCCATGAGGTCATATCTAAGATATCTTTGAGCCATGCCAAAGCTGATATCGCCGTTTTTTAGCTGATGAAAGCCCATCATCATACCGCCATCCATCACCCTGCGTTCGCTTCGGTCGTAAAATTTCTGATAGTCAAGGTACCATCTGACTTCGTCTTTGGTATCTATGATGTAGTTTTCGGTAAAGTCGTTCCAGCTAGCAGCGCCGCCATTTTTCCAATCAAGTGGTTTATAGACGCTTGTGATCGTGTTGTTTATGAGATAGAGCCTGTTTTTAAATGCAGGATCAACCTTTTTGACGCGAGTCTTTTGCATATGTGAGAACCTATAATCACGGCTATATGTGACGATAGGCTGGGTGTAAATTTTATATGTTTCTACCTTTTTAACTCCGTTAAACGTGTAGCTTACGACTACTTCATTTAGATAGTCAGGATAAAGTCCCCATATAGGCACACCATCATGTGTTAGCAGGGCATGCTCTGAGACGTTGTAGTCGATGTCGATACCGCCATCTGGTTTGCCTTTTACTTTGACGTGGATATCTTTGATATCTTTGCCAGCCCTATCTATAACCGCAGTTAGCGGCGATACGTCGTAAGGATTGATAAAGACTGATCCAAGTTCGCCTTGAACCTTCACGTGATGAGCCAAGACACCAGCCTCAAGTGGTATCATGCTCACACTAAAACCACTTACCAAAACAGCCGCAAGGGCAACAGAACCTAAGAAATTCTTGCTCATTTTCGCTCCTTTTGTAGAAATTTATAATATTTTATTTTTATAAAATAATAGAAAAACTAAGGCTTGCTCAAAGATATGCTCAATTAGGTTTTAATATCAGTAAATAAAAAAAGGATTAAATCTTAAAGTGTGGCTAAAATTTAGTAGATATGTTTAATAGAATGATTTAATAAATTTAGGAGCAAAAGCCCCTAAATTTTAGTTATTTGCTTCAAATTTCTTTAAAGCAAATAGTACAAATTTGTAGCTAGCAAACAATGTCACTGGCCAAAGTATCAAAAAAATTCCTGCTTCTAACATCTATAATCCTTAGTATGCGTGATGATCATTTTTGATCTCGTCTTGCGTGATCTTCTTGCTGTCTATCGCTCTCCAAACTATGACGATGTAGGCAAGCACGAAAGGCACTAGCAAGCTAACATATGCCATAACGCCAAGTGTGTAGTGGCTAGAGCTTGCATTTTTGATAGTTAGCGAGCTAGCAAGGTCGCCAAATGATGGGTAAAATGCTGTGCCATTTAGTCCTGTTATTAAAAATAGTGCAGTCACGGCCAGTGTTACACCAACGCCGTAAGCAAAAATTCCACGAATGCTTTTTGTAAATACTCCTTGGAAAATTCCAACAAGTACCAAAAGAACGCCAACAAGTAGTAGCGCGCCAACGATAGGCATCTCGATCAAATTTATAGCGTATTTGTAAGGCATAAGGCTAACTACGCCATTTGCGTCGTATGCAAAGCCATCTTTTGTAAGCACCCAAGCAAGAAAGCCTAGGAAAAATGGCAAGAATAGTACGGTGTTGATAAGTAGCTGTTTTCTAGCATTTTGTATAAATTCGCCATCAGCGATGTTATTCATAAGATATAAGCAGCCACCTACGCGAGATAGGAAAAACATCGCTATGCCAAGCAAGTACAAGTAAGGATTTGCCAATGCTTCAAGGCCACGAAACGGAGTCTTCCACTCGACAAAGTTGTGCTCATTTAGCACAAAGTCACTGCCGCTAAAAAATGTACTAACGGCCATGCCAATAAGAATAACACCAAGTGAGCCATTTATGAAAAGGAAAATTTCATAAGTTCTAGCGCCCAAGAAGTTATCAGGCTTTTTGCGGTACTCGTAGCTTACAGCTTGGATGATAAAGCAAAACAAAATAGCCAGCCAAACCCAGTAAGCGCCACCAAAGCTAGTAGCGTAAAATAGCGGAAATGCCGCAAAGCACGCACCACCAAACATAACAAGCGTCGTAAATGTAAGCTCCCATTTTCTACCGATAGAATTTATGAGCATATCTTTTTTAAGCTCGTCCTTGCCAAGGCTAAAGATGAGCGACTGGCCGCCTTGAACGAACATCATAAAGACCAAAAGTCCGCCAAGAAGGCTAACTATAAACCACCAATAAATTTGTAAATTTTCTAAGCTTAAACTATGCATGATCGTTAAATCCTATCTTTATTTGCTTAAGCATGATCTTGATCTCAGCTATCAGTAAGACCGTAAATAAAACAGCAAATAATATAAATGAAATTTTGACATTTGAGTCAGATAAATTTGTAGCCCCAACGCCAACGGTCATGAGATCTTGTATCACCCATGGCTGACGGCCGACCTCTGCTACTATCCAGCCAGCTTCAGCTGCTATATAGCCAAGCGGTATGGTAAAGAGGCAGATCCACAAAAACGCTCTTATGTTTTCAAATTTATATTTTCTTGAGAGATTTAGATAAAGAGTGATAGCAAAAAGAGCTATGAAGTAAGTGCCAAGTACAACCATGATATGGAAGCTATAAAATGTAAGCGCAACTGGCGGCACAGCTTCTTTTGCGTCTTTAAGATAGCCATATCCTAAGAAATTTAGGTTGCTCTCTAAATTTGAAAGAGAAGTTTTCATTAGGCTCTCGTCATTTGCTTTTTTGGCTTCTTTGTAGTTTTTAAGAGCCTCGATAGCTACTTTGCCCTTTGCCATCTTCTCTTCAACGCTTATTAGATTGTGCTCGCTGTTGCCGTAAAGTAGGTCGTTTATGCCTGGTGTAAATGAGTCAAGCTCTCTGTTTGCCATGATGCCAAGTGCGTAAGGCACCTTTATCTCAAGCAAAAATGGCTCGCTCTCGTCGCCAAGCTTTTTAGCTAGGTTTAAAATACCAGCAGTAACTAGACCAGCGTTAGTCTCGCCTTTATAAAGTCCCTCCATAGCTGCAAGCTTCATAGGCTGCTTTTGAGCTACAAAATATGCGCTCTCATCGCCACTAAGTAACAAAAATGCCGAAGTGATAAGGCCAAATGCGCTAGCGACCACGATACTTTTTTTAGCTAGCAAGATGTGGCGTTTTTTGATTAAAAACCAAGCAGAAATTCCTATCACAAAGATAGCTGAGATGGTGTAGCCGCTAGTTACTGTGTGTAAAAATTTACTAATTCCAAGAGGATTTAGCGCAACTTCAAAGAAATTTTCCATCTCCATTCTTGCAGTATCTGGGTTAAATTTCATGCCTATTGGATACTGCATCCAGCCATTTGCGATCAAGATCCAAAGCGCGCTTAAATTTGAACCGATCGCGACAAGCCAAGTTGAAAGCAGGTGAAATTTCTTGCTAACCTTATCCCAACCAAAAAACATAATGGCAAAAAATGTACTCTCCATAAAAAAAGCGAGCAAGCCCTCGATCGCAAGTGGAGCGCCGAAAATATCGCCGACAAACCAGCTGTAATTCGCCCAGTTTGTACCAAACTCAAACTCCATGATGATACCAGTAGCCACACCGATAGCGAAATTTATACCAAAGAGCTTTAGCCAAAATTTCGTTATCTCAAGCCATGCTTTATCGCCAGTTTTGACATATATCGTCTCCATGATAGCGATGATAAAACTTAGTCCCAAAGTAAGTGGGACAAACAAAAAATGGTAAATGGCGGTTAGCGCAAACTGTGCCCTAGACCAGTCGACAAAATCCATCTCAGACATTTTATTCCTTTATTAAATTTCGAATTACAAATTCGCTTTTTTCTTCGTCGGTTTGAAATTTGGTATTAAGAGTCTCGTCAAAAATGAAGACCTTTAAAATTCCAAACATAATGATAAGCTTTATTATTATGAGAAGCCATAATTTCTTGCCTATTTTCATATTTTTAAAGCCGTCTACATATAAAGAGGCGATGTTTTTTAAGCAGTTTTTTATCATGATTTTTGAAGTCTATAACAAAAAGACTTAAAGAATAATTTTTAAAATTTATACGATTAATGCCTTACTAAATATTTAAGGGGTATAATCGGCAGATTAAAAAATAACTAAAGTTAAGGAAATTTGATGGCAAAAGAGACGAAGTACATTTTTATTACAGGTGGTGTTTTAAGCTCACTTGGAAAAGGCATCGCAGCTGCGTCTATCGCGACATTACTTAAAAATTCTGGCTTAAAGGTGAGCGTTTTAAAAGCTGATCCATATATCAACGTAGATCCTGGCACGATGAGTCCGCTTGAGCACGGAGAAGTCTTTGTCACAGACGATGGTGCAGAGACAGATTTGGATTTGGGGCATTATGAGAGATTTTTAGATGAGAGCCTAAGTCAAGATAATAACTTCACAACGGGCAGAGTTTATAGCTCGGTTATCGAAAAAGAGCGCCGTGGTGACTATCTTGGAAAGACTATTCAAGTTATCCCTCACATCGTTGGCGAGATAGTTGATCGCATCAAAAAAGCAGGCAAAGGTAAAGACGTACTCATAGTTGAGATCGGTGGAACCGTTGGTGACATCGAGGGCTTGCCATTTTTAGAGGCGATAAGAGCGCTAAGGGTGGAAGTTGGCAAAAAAAGAGCGCTAAATATCCACCTAACGCTTGTACCATTTATCAAAGTAGCTGGCGAGCTAAAAACAAAACCAACCCAGCATAGCGTAGGCGAGCTAAGACGTATAGGCATAACACCAGACATCATCATCTGTAGATCTGAAATGCCACTAAACCGCGAGCTAAAAGATAAGATCGCAGCAAGCTGCGGTGTTGAGAAAAACTGCGTTATAGAGAGCTTAGACAGCGCAAGTATCTATCAAATTCCACTTTCATTTTTAAAGCAAGACATACTAACTCCAATCGCTGAAAATTTAGGCTTTAATGAGCTAAAACCAGACATGGCAAAGTGGGATAGCCTAGTAAAAAGGATAATCGCTCCAACAAATGAAACTACAATAGCATTTGTAGGTAAATACATCGATCTAAAAGAGAGCTACAAGAGCCTAACTGAGGGCATCATCCACGCTGGAGCAAATTTAGACGCTAGAGTAAATTTACGTTGGGTAGATAGCGAAAAGATAGAAGAAAACAACGTAAATGAGCTTTTAAAGGACGTAGATGGCATCTTGGTCGCCGGTGGCTTTGGCGAAAGGGGCGTTTTAGGCAAGATGCAAGCTATAAAATTTGCTCGTGAAAATAAGATCCCTTATCTTGGAATTTGCCTTGGTATGCAGCTAGCACTCATTGAGTTTGCAAGGGATGTTTTGGGCTTAGAAGATGCTAATTCTATGGAATTTGACAAAGAGTGTAAAAACCCTATCATCTATCTAATCGATAGCTTTATCGACGCTCACGGCAAAAAACAGATAAGAACGCACACAAGCCCACTTGGTGGCACGATGAGGCTTGGAGCATATAACTGTGAGATAAAACCAAAGACGCTTCTAGCTGAAATTTATGGTAATGCAAAGAGCGTAAAAGAGCGCCACCGCCACCGCTACGAGGCAAATCCAAAATATAAAGAAATTTTTGAGAAAAATGGTCTTTTAGTAAGTGGCGAGAGCGATGGGCTGATAGAGGCTATCGAGCTAAAAGGCCATCCGTGGTTTGTAGGCGTGCAGTGTCACCCCGAATTTACTAGCCGCTTAACTAGACCAAACCCTGTGATACTAGGCTTTATAAAAGCGAGCTTGGCTAATCACGTAAAATGATAAATTTGCAAAAAAGCATTTAAGTAAAGATAAAGTATATGATACATAAAATTGTAGTGCAATTACTATTGAAAGGATTAACATGAAAAATTGTGTTTTAAAAGGTGTTTTAGTACTTTCACTTGCTAGCTCATTTGCATTGGCTGAAGGTGGATTTGTCGGAGTTGAGGGCGGCTATGATTTTAGCTCAAAGCTAAAAGACAATGATGGTCTTAGTTTTAAGGATAATAGACCAAACATTGGCATCAAAGGCGGTTATGACTTTGATGTAGCTAGAGTTTATGGTGGATACTTCTATCATACAGAGGCAAAAGATAACTTTAACTATACTGATGATGGTGTAAAACACGATGTTAGTATAAAATGGACAACACATAAATTTGTAGTAGGTGGTGACTATACTCCAGCTATAACAGATAACTTTAAGTTAATAGCAGGCTTATACACTGGTATTTCAGTTGTAAATTTTAAAGCAAGACTTTATACAAATACACTTAAAGCGACTTATGATACAACAAAGGCTGGTTGGTTAGTTGGCACAAGACTTGGTGCAGAGTATAGCTTTGATAAAAATAATGCACTTGAATTTGGTATAAAAGCAGATAGATCTTGGTATAGCACTGATGAAGATCTTGATAACCTTAAATCAACAGATATCGGCGCTTACCTAGGCTACACATATAAATTTTAATTTTTGGGGTCTTATGACCCCTTATTTTTACTTAAAATTTCTCTCATTTTTTACTTCAAATTTACAATGGCTAATTTATAAAGACTATCAATTTAACAAAGCTTTTAAGCTTGCTATGAGCCCTAAAATCTTACTTTCATTTAAAATTATAAGAAATTAAATTTCAAAAAGATATAATCCAAGCATTCAAAATAAAGACGAAAGATTGCGATGAAAAAGAAGTATTTTTATAGCCAAATTTTTGGCAATATGGGTGTAAATTTAAGTGAACAAGTGGCATTAAATAAAGTTGGTAAGTTCTTCAAAAATTCTTACCAAAACCATGCTAAATAAAGAGGATATAAGGAATTTACTAGCGCATAGATTTTGTAACGACATACATAAAAAAATTAGTGAAATTCCGACACCAAGTGCCTTAAAAGATATCTATAAAGGCGCTAATCGCATAAAAGAAGCGATCGAGAAAAACGAGCGCATAGCCATTGTGGGCGATTATGATGTTGATGGTGTTGTTTCAAGCGTGATTTTAGCTGAGTTTTTTGATGATCTTGGCGTGAAAGACTACCTAGTAAAAATTCCAAATAGATTTAAAGATGGATATGGGCTAAATCCTGAGATAATAGATGAACTCTCAGCTGATGTAAGCTTGATTATAACCGTTGATAACGGCATCTCTGCAAACGATGCAGCCATTATCTGTAAAGAAAAAGGCATCGATCTTATTATCACTGATCATCACATGCCTCCAGCTGTTCTCCCAGAAGCTTATGCGATCATCAATCCAAAACAAGAAGACTGCAACTTCCCAAATATTGAAATTTGTGGTGCTGAGGTTGCTTGGTATTTGGTTGGAGCGTTAAAGGATGTCTTTGGGCTAAATTACGATATGAGCAAATTTCTAGAGCTTTTAGCTATCGCGATAATCGCTGACATGATGGAGCTAAGAGATATGAATAGAATGCTTGTTCGCCTTGGCATTTGTAAGCTAAATGCGTCTAAGCGTTCTGCATTTCACGCTATAAAAGAGTTTTATGGTAAGGAAAAATTTGAGTGCGATGATATTAGCTTTCTTATAGCCCCACTTATAAATTCAGCCGGACGCATGGACGATGCGATGAATTCATTTAACTTCTTGCGCGCAAAGAGCATAGAAGAGGCTTACAACTACCTTGATACCATTATCGAATTTAACAACTCCAGAAAAGAGGAAGAGCGCCAACTCTTTGAATGCTCGCTAAAGGACGTAAAAGAAGACGATGAAGTCATCATCACTTGGGGTGAGCAGTGGCACGAGGGTGTGATAGGCATCGTAGCTAGCCGCCTAGCAAAGTACTTTGCAAAGCCAGCTATCGTCTTTAGTATAGATAAAGGCCGTGCAAAAGGCAGCGCTAGAAGCATTGGCAAGCTTGATATCTTATCTCTCATAGCAAGCCACGAAGATCTGCTAATAAGTTACGGCGGTCACAAAGGAGCGGCTGGACTTACGCTTGCACCTGAAAATTTGGTGGAATTTAAAGAAGCGATAAATAAAAGCTGCTCATGCCTAAATATGCAAGATTGCAAAAGCTCGGACGAGCTACTTGGTGACATAATGCCAAGCGAGATAGACTTTGAACTGCTTGAAATTTTAGAATTTTATGAGCCATATGGACAGAAAAATCCACGTCCAGTATTTAAGATAAAAAATGCTCTTGTTAAAAACGAAAGACTTATAGGTAGAGATCAAAATCACTTAAAGCTCATCTTGCAAAAGGATAATAAAACGCTTGAGGCTCTATTTTTTAACTTTACAAAACACGCTAGAGTTGGCGAGATGATAGATATTATCTTTTGTATATCAAAAAATTCATTCCGCGGACTTGTTACCCCGCAGCTACTCATAAAAGAGATTTTATAAATTTTATCTCGGTTTTATAATGCTAAAATTTTAATGAAACCGAGATTACTTCGGTTTTAATTCACCAAAATCATTTCTTTATATATTTAATGTAGCCCGACTAAAATAATACTATTTGAGCCAAATTTCTGTATTGTAAAATTAATGTTATATAAATATTTATACTTCATTTAAGTTCATTTTTGCTTTAATTTTAATTTTAAATATTAATTTCATAGAATTAAACATGAAAATTTCTTACGTTTTGGCGTTTGCTCTAGTACCAAATTTAATGCTTGGTGCTGAAAAAACTATAGATTTGGCTCCGGTTACCGTTTCTGCAAAGATAGAAAAGTCAGTTCTTGAAGAACCTACAAAGGTGCAAATAGTCGGCAAGGGCGCGATACTGGAAAATAGCGATATCGCCAAATCGCTTTCAAATTTGAACGGCTTTACGATGGAGCGTAAGGGCGGAGGCGGTAGCGAGGTTTATTGTCGTTCGCAGACGGCGGCTAGGCTGCCAGTGATGATCGACGGTAGCACGCTAAACGGCGGTTGCGGCATGCGCATGGATACGCCCATCACCTACATCTCTGCGCAAAACTACAGCTCGGTTCGCATCGTAAAAGGCCCGCAAGACGTCAGATACGGCGCGCTCATTAGCGGCGGTATATTTTTCGATAGAGAGATAGCAAGGCTGTCAAAACCGAGCTTTGGAGGAAACGTAAGCGTGCTGGGCGGCAGTTTTAAGCGGTTTGAAACTACCGTGGACGTAGCGGCGGGTAACGAGCTGGGCAGTATAGAGGTTTCCGGCGGACACTACGAGAGCGGCGATTATAAAAGCGGCGGCGGGCAGAAAATGCATACGCACTATAAACGCAACAGCGTCTCGCTCGTAGGTACGCTAACGCCCACAGATACTACAGCCTTGCAGTTAAGCACGGATCTGGGCGAGGGCGAAGCGGCGTATGCCGATAGGATGAGGGACGGCATACAGTTTGACCGTAAATCTTTCGGGCTCAAATTTGAACAAGACGTCGGCGAGCACAAGATCAGGCTAAGCTCGTACTATCATCAAATCGATCACATAATGGACAACTTCACCATGCGTCCGGTGGTGCCGGGCACGGGGCACGGCAAGGGATACAGCATCAGTCACCCGATACGCGATATGTACGGCTTTAAGCTAGAAGGCGAGTTAAATTTCGATAATCTAACCAGCTTCATCGGCGCCGGTTATTCGCAAGACTCCTTTAAATGGCGAGGCGCCGGAACGGGCGGAGCCGGCGTGTCTAAAGCCGAAATGGATGCCGCCGTATCAAAGCCGCACGTAAAAGAGCGCAAGGTAACGTATAAAACGATATACACTCAAAACGAATACGTTCTTGAGGAAGATTACGGACTTTTCGGCGGTCTTAGGCTAGACGTCGGCGAGAGAAAGCAGCTACTAACGCATAAAAGTAGGAGCGAAAATTTATTCTCCGGCTTTTTTAGATACGAAAAATATCTACAAAATTTAACGCTTTATGCGGGACTAGGTCACGCGCAAAGGTTACCGGATCACTGGGAAACGAGTAAAGACGATAATCTTAAGCTAAATAAAGAAAGAAACACTCAACTAGACTTTGGCGCCGTGCTAAAAGATAAAAATTACGAGCTAAACGCGAATTTCTTCGTCTCGAAGATGGATGATTACATAATGATAAAGTATAACCCCATGGGTATGTCTTCAAACGTATTTAATACCGATGCTTTATTATACGGCGGCGAGATCGAGGGCGATACGCTGCTAGCCGATATATTTAGGTTGGGGGCGGGCGTATCCTACGTCTACGGCAAGGTGACTAAAAACGCGGGCGGCCTAAAAGACGGCGACGCGCTGCCTAAGGTTTCTCCTCTAACGTTTAAACTAAGCGCCGGTTTAGAAAAGCCAGACTGGTTCGTCAAGGCTGACTTCTACGCTAACGCGTCGCAAAACCGCGCGCAAAAAGGCTACGGCGACGTAGGCGGCATGGACCTGGGCAAGAGCGATAGCTTTTGGACACTGGGGCTAAGCGCGGGCTACAAATATAAAAATTATCAATTCTTGCTAGCGGCGGAAAATTTAAACGATGCCAAATACTCCTATCATAACTCAAAAGGCGGCTACGGTGGCGGTATCGCAGGCTACGAAACTATCCCGAACGGCACGAGGCTTTATGAGCCGGGCAGAAGCTTTTGGGCAAAATTTAAGGTGCATTTTTAGGGCTTAACTTAATAAATTTGGCATGGCTGTGGGCTTAGGATTTGCCCTAAAGCTGTGCTAAATTTAAGTATTTCTACTCTTATCTTCTTAATAATACTCACGCTTGCTACATTTACTATTGCGAATAAATTTGAGCTAAATTAAAAGCTTAGATATAAAATCTCAGAAATTTTTTAAAGGAGAGGTATGAAAAATTTACTTGTAAAATCAAGCTTGATTCTAGCTTTGGTAAGCTCAGCAGCACTAGCTCAAGGTGCATTTGTTGGCGGTGAAGGTGATTATTCGTTTAATTCAAAAATAAAAACAAAAACATAGCAAACAGTGAGAGAAATAACTTCAAAAAAGGTCACTACGGCCTTGGCTTTTATGGCGGTTATGATTTTGACAGCTATAGAGCATATGGCGGTTATTATTATGACTTTAAAGCTAGGAAAAATGCTGGTGAATCAGATGCAAAATGGAGTAAGCATAAATTTTTAGGCGGCGTTGATTATACGCCAAGCATCACTGAAAATTTTAAAGCCGTGCTTGGTGGATACGCTGGTCTTGGCTATTTAAGTGTTAGAGAGAGATTTGAAAATGAAACGAGCAAGAAAAATTTCAAAGGTTTGCTAGTCGGTGCAAAAGCGGGTGGTCAGTACTCATTTGATGCACACAATGCGATTGAATTTGGTTTAAAAGCCGATAAAACTTTTTATAAGAAAAATAGCGGCGCTCAACTAAGAGACACAAGTGTAGGACTTTATACAGGCTATACTTACAAATTCTAATTTTTTGGCAAAGCTTAGGCTTTGCCTCTCCTTAGCTTACGCCCTACCTTCAAGAAGTGGCACAAAAAGGCATTCGTCTAAATACTCTTTTTCTAAATTTCCGTTTTCGTCTTTTTTAAATTTAGCGATAAATTGCTTGCCATCTTTTTTCATTGGAGCTACTAAAATTCCACCATTTTTAAGCTGTTTAAATAAATTTGGTGAGATCTCATCAGCAGCTGCCGAGAGCAAGATACGATCAAATGGTGCGTAGCTTCGCCAGCCGTTGTTGCCATCGTCATATCTTACATGCACGTTTTTTATTTTTAGTACCTCGAAGCGTTTTTTCGCCTCCATGGCTAGCTTCTCTATTCGCTCGACACTAAAAATTCTATGTGCAAGTTTGCTTAAAATAGCTGCTTGATAGCCACTACCGCAGCCTATCTCTAGGATGTTATCCATATTTTCACACTCTAGTGCCATTGTCATCTTTGCCACAGTTAGTGGTGAGCTGATCCATTGATTGCCCAGTATGGGCTGCGCGTCAAGTTTATAAGCATGTGCAGTAATTGGTACAAAAATTTCACGCTCAGTGGTAGCTATCGCATCGAACAAAAGTGGGCTTAGCGTGATCTCGTCGGCTATATCGCTAGCCAAATTTTGGCATTTTATCGCTTCTAGTTGAGTCAAAATTTATATCCTAAATAAAAATTAAATCATTATTATACGATTTAAAACTTATCTTAAAATTTATAAAATCCCTAAATTTGTTTTGATCTCTTTTATTAAATTTGCATCAAATACCGTCTCTTTAACAAGCGTACCATTTGGTAAGAATACTCCAGCAACTTCTAATGCAAGTGAGCTTGAGATCATGACGTAGCAGTTGTTTGCGATAGCTAGAGCCTTGCAAAGACTAAGACAAGCATCCTCTCTTGCCTTGCCCCACATGGCTGGTACCATGATGATGTCACACCCTTTTAGCTTTGCCCAAAGCCTGCTATCACGCAGCTCAAAGCATATTAGCACCCCAAGCTTTAGCCCTCTAAAATCAAAGGCATTTATATCGCTCACATCGCCAGCGGCAAAAATTTCATGCTCCAAATTTGGCCTAAAAAGTTCGGCTTTAAATTGTGAATGAAAGACATTATTTGAGTTAAGAAGCAAAAATTCGTTATAAATTTTTGGCTGGTGCGGATTTAGATTTGAAATTTTAGCGAGCCCTGCGCTTTTGTTTAGGCTGCTAAGGTGCGTAAAACCAAGAAATTTATCTGGACTAAGTGCCTCTTGCAAGCGTTCAAGCAACATCGCATCAAAGCTACCTATCATGCCACCAAGCATCGCTTTGTTCGCCCCAGCAAAAAAGCCGTCAAAGTCATAGCCGCTTATGCAAAGCTCGCTTGCAAGAATGAGCGAATTTTCAGGCGCAGCCTCAACTAAATTTGCAAGCTCTTCTAGGCGATCTGTTGCATTTTTTGCCTTTAATGTTAGGCCTATTAGGTTTAAATTCTCGCTCATTTATTTTCCAAATACAAATGTCATAGGCTTTTCGTCGTGGCAGTCTTTTGGAATTTTGCAGTTTATATCCGTGCCACCGATGTTTGGTATAGCTTTTAAAATAACGCTTATAGCTGTGATTTTATCATCTCTCTGGGAGAGCGGATCATTAAAAACCCAGACCTCAAAACCAAGACCTCTAGCCTCATCATGTGAAACTATTCTTACCTCTTTTAGATCTTTTGCTTCAAAGCCACACTGTTTGTTTATGCCAAGCATCACGTCATTTCCTAGCACAGATCCTAGCGGTGCGAAACTTGGTGCAATTTCACCGTTTGGCATCTCTTGATAGATTTCCGCTTGGCTTGTCTCTTTTACCTTGACAAGCTTGTAGGCGTAGAAATTTTCGAGATTATTTTTATTTGCTTGATCAATTATCCTTTGATTGCTGCTCGCACACCCCACAAAAAGCACGCAAGCAAGGGCTAAGATGCCGTTTTTAAAAGTCATCAAAGCTTATACTTCCCTTGCTGTAGTTTGTCACTTTTGCTTCAAAGAAATTTGACTTTTGGTCGTTAAATTTAGCAAAGTCATCGACCCATTTGATAGGGTGAGCTACGTTGTATTTGCGTTTTAGGCCGATCGCAACTAGGCGTTGGTCGATGAGATAGTGGATGTACTGCTCGATGATATCATCAGTAAAGCCCATTATTTGGTTTTGAGTGATGTATTTGCCCCATTTGATCTCTAAATTTCCAGCTTTTTCAAACATATCATAAATTTTTGCCTCAGTCTCAGGCGTAAAGAGATCGGGTCTTTCTTTGCGGACTGAATTTATCATATTTTGAAACAAAAGCAGGTGAGTGATCTCGTCGCGTTGGATAAAGCGTATCATCTGCGCTGAGCCTAGCATCTTGCCAGCGCGAGCTAGAGCGTAGATCGCTGTAAAGCCGCTGTAAAAGTAGATGCCCTCTAAAATTTGATTGGCAACCATCGCAAGAAGTAGCTTCTCATCAGTCACTTCGCCTGCAAGCTCTTCATAGACGCTTGAGATGTAGTCGTTTTTCTCGCGCAAGACGTCGTCGTGCTTCTCCATCTCGTAGATGAGGTCGGTGTTGTCACAGATCGCCTCGACCATGACGGCGTAAGACTTGCTGTGGTTTGCCTCTTCGTAGGCTTGGCGGCTTAGCACGGCGTTTATCTCTGGGGCGGTGATGTAAGGGTTGATGTTGTCAGCTAGGTTGTTTGTCTGAAAGCTATCCATCGAGATGAGCTGGCTCCAGACGAGGTCATACATGCGTTTTTCAGCCTCTGTGAGGTTGTAGGCGTAGTCGCGCACGTCGTCGGTGGTATCGACCTCTTTTGGAAACCAGGTGTTTGCCTCCATGAGGTCCCAAAGCTTTAACGCCCACTCGTATTTTGCTTTGGTGAAATTTAAAATGCCGTGTGGGTTGCCGTTAAAGACTCTTCTGTCGGTCAAATTTTCATTTGAACTTGGGTTGTAGATGCGTTTTCTGTTCATAAATTTCTCTCTTGTTTGTGGTAAAAATTTCTTAAAATCTTACCCAAAGCAAGGTAAAAATTTACTTTTGTTTAGAGTGCCTTAGTCCTTTTTATGGTCATCAAAAAGCCAGTTATGATCAGTAAAACTGCGATCACGCAAGAGATGGCAAAGACGATCTGACCGACCTCGCCAAACATCTCTCCAGTGTGCAAGCTAAGCACTTTTCGGCCTGCTTTTTTAGCTTCTGGGATACTTTCAGCCTTGCTAACAAGCTTGTTTTCTTTGATCTTTCCAGCGCTCGCGTCAAGCTTTAGTTTGCCCACTTGGTTCTCGCTAGTTTCGTAGTTTATGGTGTAGGTGCTTTGGTTGTTTTCAGGCACGTTTATCGTGAGTGATTTTAGATCTAGCGTGACATTTTCTTTAAAAATTTGCTCCGCAGCCTCTATCTCTTTAAATTTCTCATCGCTTATCGGGATCAAATTTTGCTTCGGTGCTGATTTTTTCATCTCGCTTGGCTTTAGGTCAAAAAATATGCTATTTACGCTGCTTCTGACCCAGCCATAAGACCAGTAAAGCCCACTAAGCGACATCACGACAAGCAGGATCGCCACGTAGGTACCAAGGCTCGTGTGGAGGTTATAAAAGCAGGCGTAGCCCTTTGCGTTTGGCTTGATCTTTAGCGAATTTAGTAAATTTCGCTTGATCGCTGGGGCGTAGAGGATGAGGCCGCTGATGGCAAGAAGCGCCATGATGATGGAGCTAATGGCGACTATTTGCTTGCCGATGTTGGCTGGGACTTTGCTATCAAGCAGGGCAAGACCTAAATTTCTATGAAGACTTAAGATAATGATACGAAATTTCTCACCCCAATCCTCACTGATCACCTCGCCACTTCTTGGATCTATGAAGAAATTTAATTGTTTTTTATCCTTTGTAATGCTTATACGATAAGCTTCATTTGCTCCACCTATTTGTAAGCTTTCAAGCGTATCAAATTGAATCTCACTTTTTGCTTTAGCTAGGAGTTCATTTAAGCTTAAATTTTCTTTTTCGCTAGGAACTAAGTTTATAAAATTTTTATTTATAGCACTTTTGATCTCTTCTCTATAAGACGCAAATGGTGCTGAAAGAGTCATGAATATTAGCGGAATAGCTGCGATTAGTCCAATTATTAGATGGATGTTGAAAATAATTTTTCCTCTTTTTAAAAACATTTTTTTCCTTTAAATTTTAATAGCGAATATTATTTTATTTTTTGTTAAGAGGAGATAAATTTGGTAAGAAATTTGCTATTTATTTTGAGCGATCGGTAAGAGATACTCAAAGGTTCTGATGACTGCGTTTAGATCCTTTTTATTTAGAGATTTAAATGGTTTTAGCAAGTAGTAAAGTGGTTTAAATTTTATAATTAGCTGTAGTGAGCGCGCGTAAATTTGAGTCCCACCAGCTATCAAATATTCACTAATGACTTCGCTTGCAAACTCGTCTGAAATTTTAAAACGAAATAACTCGTCTATAAAAACAAGCAGATCGCGACACTTTTGAAGCTCTAGGTCATGGCTAAAAAATTTTGACTCAAAGTCTAAAAATTTTATCTCGTCATTTTTTATGGCGATATCCCTAAGGGCCGGGCGTCCGTGCGCAAAATTTAGTGCATGAAGCCCAGCTAGTGCGCGGGCTGCTTTTAGTAGAATTTCATGTTTAAATTTTTCATCGTTGCTATACTTAAAAAGCTGAGAAATCGGTTCACCGACATCTTCTATCACGAAAAACTCAGCACTTTTTAGAATGAGTTTTGGGGCAGGAGCTTTAGCTTCGTTTAAAATTTCAAGTTTTTTTATCTCGTTGGCAAATGATTTATAAGGATTTGGCTTGAAAATTTTAGTTAAAAACCCACCTTTAATGTTTTTTTCAATACGTTTTAACCAAAATTTTTGTCCATCAAATTTAAAGCTAAAGACACGATCATTACCGTCACTATGACTTTTTAAAATTTCATTGACATATTGTTTTAAATTTTGCATATTTGTAATTTAGCGAAAGAAATCTGAATTTTTAC
>NZ_CABPTY010000002.1:189037-216622 GCF_902460415.1 Campylobacter concisus | reverse complement strand
TTACATCGACTCCACCATCCTAGAAGCCAAAATAATGTCCCTAACTCCACCTGAGGGCTATCCTAATGCACCATACTACAACACGCCAGAAGAGCTAATAAGACTATATGAAGCAGGTAAATTAGACAAAAAGCTAAATCCACTAACACCAGTAATGTATAGAGAAAGTTTTCTTCTAGTTTTTCATATGAGGTTTTATAAAGTTCTATTAGGCCGGTTATCATAGAGACGCCTATGTCTTTGAATTTGGCTCCGTTTGGAGCCATAGATATTAAATTTATTCTTTAATCATTTATATTATGCTCTTTGGCATAGCTTAGTATCTTAGCTCTAAGATCTTCAGGAAAACTTTCTCTATACATTACTGGTGTTAGTGGATTTAGCTTTTTGTCTAATTTACCTGCTTCATATAGTCTTATTAGCTCTTCTGGCGTGTTGTAGTATGGTGCATTAGGATAGCCCTCAGGTGGAGTTAGGGACATTATTTTGGCTTCTAGGATGGTGGAGTCGATGTAAAGGCCTATGTCTCTATCTTCATAATTAGCAGGATAGCCTTTTTCAGAAAAAATTTCTGCATATTCTGGCAGTTCTTTTTTAACATAAGAGACAAATTTTTCTCTTGTAGTCTCATTGGCATCAAAGTCTCTAGGGTCTAATAGCTCGCCCTTGTCTTCTACAAGTTCTCTTAAAACTCTATGCATTGATCCTGTAGGATTAATCACTATCCCGCCCCTATTAAAATCCATCACAAAGTAATTACCTACTATTTCATCAAGATAAGGCATCATACCATATTCATCTAGTGGAGGATTAGTAAATAGTTTTCTAAACTCTTCTGCCATTTGTAAATTTTTGTTTAAACCTATATTGTAAGTTTGATATTCAAATAGATCACCTAAAAATTCTAAAGCCTTTACTACTCCTAATTGAGCTGCCAAGAAAATTCTTTGATAATCTCTTGCTTTAAAGCCTGCTTCATTTCCATATGAAAAGCCCATAGGATTTCCAAGTATCCCAGCACATATTCCCCACTCTGCAGAAAAGAGCATTGATTTTAATGTGCCTTTGTGAGCATTTACTTCATCATAAATTTCAGCATATTCTGGTTTAGTTAGTTTGCCTTTACTATCTACTCTAGCTATTGCATCTTCAGGAATATCTATCATAGTGCATTTTAGATTACTTCTTTTTACTAAATAGATATATCTATCTCTTTTATCTTTTAAGCTTTCATAGTAAGCTTTTTCTGATTTAGTCCAAGGTGATAGTTTAGTTGAGCTTGGTTTATAGCTAATATCTAGCCATGGCTTAAATGATAGATAGTCTGTTTGACCTAAAGAATTTGGTTTAGGGTTATAGTATAGTGGTTTATAGTTTTTATATGGAGATGAGTCTAGGATGGAGCGAGCTTCAAGGAGCATTTTAGATTTTTCCTCAAAATACTTTGTTGTATTGTCATCTTTAGTTTTAGAAACAATCAAATTTGTCTTTTTATCAAATAATACCTCTTCTCCATTTGGAGCTATAACTATATATGTATTATTGTTATCCATTAAATTTCCTTTATTCATTCTTTTATTTACTACTATTAGTAATATAGCTATTACTAAGATAGCTAAAGCTGTAAATATAATCTTTTTCATCTTTTATCCTATGTAAAGACCATCTTCCATGACTATGGTGGTAGCTAGACGACCGATTAGACGAGGAGGAATATTCTCTTTTGTTCTTTTTCCGTGCTCTATTTTACACCCCACATACACGCCCTTAATGTTATTGTTGCCAATAGTATCAAGAGCCTCTACCAGATCTCTTGAGAGATTAGAGTGGTTGTTTTCATCGCTAGTGTTAAAGATTCCTTTTTTAAATTTGTTTATTATCTCTACAGCTTTTTGGTAGGCTTTTATAGCAGAAGAGAAACTATATCCATCTTGGTTGTCATCTTTGTTATAGGCACTATAAATTTCTTTCTCTTCTTTAACATCTAAATTTAATCCTCTTATCTCTACATCAGAGTTAATATATCTACTTCTTGCATAATTAAAGTAGTTTGCATCTATCTCATTACCAGCTCCTCTTAGTTCATCTAAACATAGATAAGTACTAAGGTTATTTAGTGCTAGCTTTGAAGCAAGGTTATGTGAGAGTTTGCTTTGTTTATTGTTTATATCATAGTAGATAAATGAGTTATAGTCTAATCCTCCACTACTTATATTAGCTCCTAGAAATAGTCTATTTAAATTTAGGCTTATATAGTTTTGATAGATCATTACTGGATAGTAGCAATAGCTATTTGTACTATTTTTATCATAAGCTTCTTTTATAGACATAGGTTTATATGAGATATTATTTAGTGCGTAAGCTTCATTAAATTTATATGTGTATCTTGTGTGCATTATTTCGTTGTAGTTTTCTTCTAGTTTTTCATAGGAGGCTCTATGCAGAGCTATAGATGTTAAATTTATTCCTAATCCTTTATATTATGCTCTTTAGCATAAGATAATATCTTGGCTCTCAAATCTTCAGGAAAACTATCTCTATACATTACTGGCGTTAGAGGATTTAGCTTTTTGTCTAATTTACCAGCCTCATATAGTCTTATTAGCTCTTCTGGTGTGTTATAGTATGGTGCATTAGGATAACCTTCAGGTGGAGTTAGAGACATTATTTTGGATTCTAGGAGGGTGGAGTCGATGTAAAGAGATAGTCTTCTTTCATCCCACTCCGCAGGAAACCCACCTTTAAAATCCTCTTTATTGTCATCTAGAACTTTCTTTATAAAGTTATCAAATTCATTTCTTGTAGTCTCATTTGCATCGATGTCTCTAGGATCTAATAGTTCACCTTTTTCCTCTACTATCTCCCTTAGTCCAGCATGAAAACCACCACTTGGTATAACTACCAAATTGTCCCTATTAAAATCCATCACGAAATAGCTTCCTACTATCTCATCAAGATAAGGCATCATGCCATATTCATCTAGTGGTGGATTTTTATATAGTTTAAGAATTTTCGTGTAGGTGTCTAAATTTTTATTTACTCCAACTGTATATGTATAGTATTTAAAGCAATCTGCTAATACATGTAATGCTTCTACTTCTCCTAGTTGGGCTGCTAAAAATACTGCTTGAAATTCTCTTGCTTTAAATCCACCTTCATTTCCATTGCCTAGTGATTCACTATCTCCTAATACTCCAGCACAAATTCCCCACTCTCCTATAAAGAGTTCTGATTTAAGTGTATTTTTATTTCTATCTACTTCATCATAAATTTCAGCATACTCAGGCTTTGTTAGTTTTCCATTGCTATCTACTCTACCTATAGCATCATCTGGTATATCTATCATAGTGCATTTTAGATTGCTTCTTTTTACTAGATAGATATATCTATCTCTTTTATCTTTTAAACTTTCATAATATGCTTTTTCTGATTTAGTCCAAGGAGCTATCTTGTTTGAACTTGATTTATAGCTAATATCTAGCCAAGGCTTAAATGATAGATAGTCTGTTTGACCTAGAGAATTTGGTTTAGGATTATAGTATAGTGGTTTATAGTCTTTATATGGAGATGAGTCTAGGATGGAGCGGGAGTCTAGGAGCATTTGGGATTTTTCTTTTAGGTAAGCTTCATCATTTGCAATATTTTTTGAAGCTATTAAATTTGTTTTTTTGTCAAATTCTATCTTGTCTCCATTTGGAGCTATAACTATATATGTATTATTGTTATCCATTAAATTTCCTTTATCTTGTAATTTTCCTTTGCTTATTACTGCTACTACTATGACCGCTAAAAGAGCTATGATGATAAATATGATCTTCTTCATAGCTTATCCTATATATAGACCATCTTCCATTATTATGGTAGTAGCTAGGCGACCTATTAGGCGTGGGGGGATTATAGGTTTTGAAATGTTAAATTTACCATTATTATAATTATCCTTACACCCCACATACATACCCTTTACATTATTATTGCCTATCACATCTAATGCCTTTAGTAGTCTTCTTGATTTATTATCTACTTCACATACATTGGTATTTAAATTTCCATTTTTAAAGTCTTCTAGTATCTCCATAGCTTCGTTGTATTTGTCTATTGGCAGGGCTTGTTTTGAGGTACTTTTATTTGCTTTATACATCTCATAAATTTCATCTCTTTGTTTTATATCTATTGAGTTTGATGGACTTATTGTTAGCAATGTTTTAACTCCTTGTAGCATAAGCTCTTTTGGTGAATATGCTAGTTTTTTATTTCTTTTGTTAAGGTTATTAAAGAACTCTTCATCAGTTTTATTATCTGTTCTTAGCTCATCTAGACATAGATAAGATATCATAGTATCTAGGCTTATATCTTTAGATAGATTAGAGTCTAGTTTGTTTGTAGTGGTATTTATATCATAGTAGAAGAAGTTATGATAGTCTAGTCCTCCACTAGATAGTCTTCCTCCTATGATAGTTCTTTTTAGATCTATATTTATAAAAGATGAGTATATCTCTATAGGATAGTAGGTATATTCACTTGTTTTATTTGAATAAGGTTCATAAGATATATTCTTAACAGCATAGGTATCATTAAATTTATTTGTGAAATACTTATGAAGTATTAGTTCATAAGATCTTTTTTGTTGTTCGTAGGTGTTGATGAAAAAACTATCTACTAAAAAGCCAAATCCAGCTTGTATTAAAGTTTCTGCATAAGTTTTTAAGCTATTTTTTAAAAATTTTTTACCAGCACTTATAGCTATTTGTCTTTTTACATTTATGCCTACTTCAAATTCATCTATCCATTGTTTTGTTTTTTTTATGCTGTGTTTGGATTTTTTTTTGTTATCTACATATGTATAGAGAAGTTGGTTGCCTTTTACTTTGACCACTCCAGCAAATGCTGTTTGTTTGATTTTTTTCAAGGCTTTTTTATTGTTTTCGTGAACTAGTTTTGCAACTGGCGCTTCGCCTAGCATACTAAATACTTTTAGTTCTCCTATTAGCTCCATAAAAATATTCTTAAAGATATTGCCTTTACCACCTGAGAACACAGCGTCAATTACTTTTTTCATTATATCGTCAGACTTGTCTATGAAAAAGCCATAAAATGGAAATATATCATATAGGGCATCATCTAATGTTGATGTTAAAGATATATCTATAGTATATTTATACTCATCATCATCTATCTGTTTAATATACTTTTCAAAATTCTTATCATCTATGCTTTCTCCGTCTATGCCGGTAGAATTTTTAAGAAGCTCTTTTAGCTCATTATAGGAGTCATCGTCTAGTATATTTTCACCATTTCTTACATGGCTTTGCTCTATTTTTTCTACTATCTCTTCTATACAGATAGCATCTTGTTCTTTTTTTGCTTCTTTTGTTTGCTTGAAGAAGTAAATAGGCACAATAGCATTATTTTCTTGTATATAATATGTGTTTTCGTAAAGAACATTAAGTGTTTCACCAAATATCTCTAGTGTCTCATAGTTTGATGAAAGATATGAAAATTTTAATCCTTTTTGCTCAATAATAGAGCTATCAAATATCTGCCTTATGACATAATAGCCCATCACTAGAAGAAATATTTTTGTAGCAGGGTAGTAATAATGTGTCCTTATAGAAACTTGATTGTAAGATTCATCAGCTATTGCTTCAAAACTCTCCATCCCTTCATTAGGCATTTTAAAGTATTGGTTTAAAAAATAAGCCACTTTATCATGTTTCAAGTTTGAATTTAAGCCTGAAAAGAAAATTTCAAATTCCTTTATATTGGCTTTTAAAAATTCCTCTTCATTATTAACTATCTCTTCCATATCTTTGGCGTTTTTAAAGTGTCTATTTATGCGACCTAGATATAAATTTGCCTCATTAAATTTTTTGTATTTTGCGTTAAAAGTGGTGTTTAAAACCTCTACTGATTTTGCGTCACCTCCATGAAAATTTTTGACACCTTTCATATATGAGTTATACTCCTCTATATCCTTTTCAAATTTTGCAAGCCTAGAGTTAATAACTCTCGTAAAAGGACTTAAGCTTAAAAGATAAAGGTCTTCATCGTTTTTGGCACCTATTTGTATAGAGTACTGACTATAGTCTTTTACATTGCCTACATTTTTGGGATCAACTATCTTTTTACCGCTAACTCTGTTTATACTATCTTCTATCTTATAGCTTAAGATGTTTTGTATAAGGTGCTCGTTTAGCTTTGCGTTTAGTTTCATGGGGGCGTTTGAGACGACAAGATAGTTTTTAGAGATGCCGCTACTATTATTTGTATTGTGAGTATCGTCTTTTGTTGTTAGGGATTTGTCTTTTAGGAGATTTGCAAATTTGAAAGAGTTAAAAAATGGATATTGCATATAGACAAAATTTGCTCTATTTGCGATCACGCACTCTTCTATCCTTTTAAGTAAGCTCTCTTCGCTATTGTTCTTGTCGTTTTTACATATAGATATATTTTTAGACTTGTCTACATTTTCATTTTTGCTTACTCTAGCGTCAAATAAGCTTTGCTCGTCGCCCTCTAAAATAAAATCAGAACAAATACCAATATACTCATCATAATTGCTCTTGGCTTTAGTGGCTGTTATATCAAAGCATGAAAAATCTATAAATTTTCCACTTTTTTGATCGTTATTTGTAAAAACCAATATATTATTAAATGACACTGTGTTTAATAGACCTAGTATAAAGCCAAATTTAGTAGCTAGCAAGCTAGCGGCTGGACCAGAAAACGCGTAAAAGCCCCTTTTGTTTAAAAAGTCAATTATATTTGTAGTAGTAGTTATCGCCTCTGGAGCTGCCAGCAATAAAGCTAGCGGCTTAAACGATCCTTTTATATCGCTTATGTCGACAAGATTGATTAGAAATTTTGTGATCTCTTTTAAAATATATTTATTGCCATCATCTGAAGCTTTTTTGAGATTTTCTTTTATATTTTTAAAGCTCTCTTCTATGGCCTTTACGGTTTCATCTCTTTTATCAAAATTTTCACGACTTAGTATTGTATTGGTTTTGTTGATTAGCGAATTTTTTAGCTTATCTAATATAGCCTCAAAATTTGTCTCTATATTTTTATAGTTAGATACCAACTGGCTAGATGCATCGTCAAAATTTTTAATCTTATTGTCTTTGCTTCTACCATTATTTGCAAGTTCTATTAGCTCTTTTACGAATTCTGCTATTACATCTTGTTCTTTACTAAGAACCTCTACATCTATATCAATATCTTTGATTGCTATCTTATTGGTTGTGTTAACAGCTTTTTCGCTTTTAAATAAATTTGACTTTTCTAAATACTTATATGTTTTTATAAGCACATTTTTATTGGCTTTCTTGTGATTGTATAGCCTAGCGATTGTCTTGTTATATAAAGCATCTCCATTTAATATATTGGTATCATGAAAATGGTTTAAATCGCGACAATAAAATGTTATGTTTTGATATTTGTCAGCAAAAACATCAAATGCGTCAAGCAAGTCTTCTATGCTTCTAATAATTTTTGTATTATCTAATCTCAAGAACGATCCCTCTCTTTAAATTTATCAACTAACAAGCATTACAAAGCTAGTTGTGTTTATGTCATTTGTATAGCCACTATCTAGCCCTTTAGCTATCTCAAGCTCTATGCTTTTAGCTCCAGTTGGAGACATAAAAACATAAGTGTAAGTACGTCTATTCTTTTCTATATTAGAACTATTAAATTCATCTAAACTGGCAAAAAAGCCTACCCCACTTTCCGGGCTATTTGCCTTTTTGTAGTTCTCTTTATCAAGAGAGCTAAAATTCTTTGGAACTACAAATATCAAATTCAGTTTATCCACTCCATATCTTAGTTTAAATTCTTTGATGTCATAACGCTTATCGTCATAATTATCCGCTAAAAGAGCCTTTAAATTCTTATCCTCTACGTCTCTTCCCTCATCTAAATTGAGTTTGATCTTGCTAAAGCCATTTTTATCTTCAAATTTTTTATCAAATAGATAATAGGTAGTTACCAAAAGATTATCTATTTGAGAAGCAAAAGCTTTTATATGAAGTCTGATCAATGGCTTATTTAAATTTGGATTTTGTACGGCAAGGTTATTATTCTCAAACATAGGATTACTTAAACTATGCTCTAGTTTAAGTTTATTCTCTTTTTTTATGCACCTTAGTGAAGAGCCGGTGTTGCTTAGGCAGTTTGGCACTAGATCTTGCATTACAGCGTAGTGATCATTCATACTTTTTAGACTAAGTGCTGATCTTGGCACATAAGCTACTACGACGCATGGGATCCTAGCTGAGCAGCCTACTATCGGCGAGTTTATAAAATCAACATCAAGTATCACGCCTTGTTCGTCTGATCTTATGCTCCTACCTGCCCTACTTTTTAAGATCACATGACCGCCATGTGGGCAAATGATAGTGTCATCCTCTATGACAGGGCATGAAGTCGCAGTAGATGAAATTTCTTTAGATTGATTATCTTTTTGTAAATTTTGCCTTTGATTTAAATTTGAAAGAGCCTCTTTAGTCTTTTTGCTCATTGGTTTTAGATTGATATTTAGACTCTTATTTAATAGTGAATAATTTAATATATTTGCTTGAGAATTTCTATAAGCAACATTTAGCCTTCCTATATCTTTATCCTCATCTCTTGGCTGATGAGTAAAATTTAGAGGTATATTCTCATCACTATTATATTTTTCGTCTTTAAAATAAAGTGGATAATCCTCCTCTTCATTGGCTTTAGACAAAAGAGCAGAGTTTAGATATATTCTTTGATTCATATTTTTACTATCTAGCTTAAATATCTCCTTTAATACCTCAACATCGACTATACTTTTATCTACTGCACTTACACTAAGAGTATCGTTATTTTTATAAAAGATACTTCCCACGCTCTCATTCATAAGAGCTTTTATATCATCGGTTGCTACTTTATTATTGTAAGCCACATCATCATTATTTTGAGCGGATTTATTATTGGCTATTACTATGGCTTCATCGCTAGAGCTTATGTCATTAGAGTCTATGCTAGCTAAAAAATTTTCATTTTCTTTTAGCTTTGCTAGATCCGCATATTTTAGATTTATTATGCTCTTTAGCATATCTATTCTATCTTTTACAAAGATGCTAGCCTCTGCTATATCCACTCTATTATCTCGTAGTATCGTTATATTTTTATAGATGTTTTTGCTATAAGAGAAGTATTTACCAAGCTCATTTACATCTATCTTTTTTTCAAATACAAATAAATTCAAAGCACAAATAGCCACTAGCATATCTATATCATCGGCTCTAGCATCACTTACTATCTTTGTCGCATCTAGTTTATCTAGATCATCTATATCTAGTATCTTTACTAGATGTGCTTCTTTGTTGCTATTTTTATCTATGTTGCTGCCTAAATTTTCTATTATATACCCGACCATATCTTGCTTGAAATTTTCATCACTAAATTTGCCATATTCGTAAAAGAGATTTAAATAAGCATAAAAGATATATAAAGGCGTATCTAGCATAGAAGCATCACTTATATCATCTATATTTACATCCAAATTTAACTTCGATCTTATGCATTTTAGTTTAAATTTAAGCGACTGGATATATTCATTTAGATAATCAAATGCTTCAGCTATATCTTTACCTTCTATCTTGGCTTCATTTTCTTTGTTTTCCAAGAGATAGCACAACATATATAAAACCAAAACACTCTCTTTTAAAAAGTGAGATCTAATTAATATATTCACCAAGTGTCTATTCTCGGTATTTTCATACTTTACTTCGCCAGTTGTATCTATGCCTAGCTTATAGCCTAGATCAGATATGACTGAAAAGGTAGGCTCTATCAAAACAGCTACATCTTTTGAAAAGCTATCTTCATCTCTATTTATACTTTGCTTAACGCTCTCTACGTGATGTATCTCTATGTCTATGTCTTTTTCTTTGCTAGCCTTATTTATATTGGAGCTCACTTTTTTATCTGCAAGAGTCTTTTGAGCTTGTTCATTATTTTTAACTACATCTACGTATTCATCTACGCTGCTCTTATCATCTTTAAAGCCAAACATCCCTTTTATCTTATTAAAGACTGAGCCTACCATCTTTCCTATAAAGCCATCTTTGTCTATGACTCTTGCTATCCATCTTGCACCTTTTGCTATGGCTTTGGCTACAAAGCTAAGAAGCCTTAAGCTCCAAGTAAAAGCTGAAGCTAATATACCACCATAAATTCCTGGAGCGTTATAAGTATAAAGTTCTTTTACTCCGCTATCTTTAAAGGTTACTGCATATATTTGAGCCAGATGACCTCCTAATGAGTGACCTGATAGGATGATGTCTTTGGCGGTGTTATCTAAGCCACTTAAGTTTTGACTATGAGAATTTATAGCTTCTTGCATAGAGGATTGAAGTGATTTTAAGGCAGATATTTGCATAAGCGCTCTTGATGTGATAGCCATAAAGGCATCATCTAAGAGATCATTTATTTTCATCTCTGTTCCTCTAAAGCCTATTATATAGTTTGACTTAAGCGTATCATAAAATATAGTTGAGCTAAAACCTGATTTTTGATTAGGTATGTGCTTTACTAGCTCATAGCGATTGACAAATAGTTTTGTGCGAGGAGAGAGGGATTCAGGGGCGTAGAAAATTTTAGGATTAGCTTTATTACCATTTTTATCAGTTGGAGTTGTAATAAATCTTTTAACATTATTTTCTAATTTTTTTGGTTTTTCATTTTCTTCACCATTGGGATCTTTTATAAATTTATCTGACATAAATCTAGCTTCTATGCAAAGGGCATAAGCAGTAGGTTCACCAAATTTTTTACCGTTGTTCTTTGCTTTCTCAGAAAGCTCCTCTATTGTGCCTCCCTTGGTAATATCATCCGCATATCTCCAAATAGGCTTTTTCTTTTCGTCTTCTCTATAAGAATTTACGATATTTTCAGGGACATTATCTTTACCAAATTTATCATAAAGCTCATCAAGTCCATTTCTTTCATTCTCAAATACATTATGAAGCATTGCATAACTTGCATCAGCTATATCAATATAGTCTTTAAAGCAATTTATTAGCTCTTTATTTGATTTTTTAGTTTGCACTTACTTGTCCTTGTTTGCTTTTATAAATTTATTATTTATTAGAATGAATTTGTTTCCACCTGGTATAAAAATTCTCTCTTCATCTTTAAATCTAATTCCCATTCCCTCATCACCAAATAGTCCATATTTAGTTTTATAGTATGTATAAGACATTGATAATTCAATAGGTACTATTTGATTATTATCTTCATAGAAGCCTACTAATATTGGTCTATTTGGTGACTTTTTATAGTTATCATTGCCCATAAGCTCTTTTATTTTACTTATATACTTTTCAGGGATTTCTGCTTTTTTACCAGTATCTCTTTCATAATCTAGCCAACTAGTATAATATTTTTTACCATTTGAGAGGGTTTGAGGGAATTTTTGATCCATGATTTCTAAGTCAGCTCTTTTAAAATTCCTTTTATTATTTTTAAAGAAATCATCCATATAATCGCTTCTTTCTTTTTCTCTTCTCTCTATCTCATCAACAAATTTTTGATTAAATATATATACTCCACCATATTGTTTAGCTAAGTTTTCTAGTTCAGAGTTACTTATCTTTTTATTTGCTTGATTAGCTGAGCAAGCTATTAAGAATATACTTGTTAGAAGTAAGAGTGTTATAGCTAGAAATTTCATTAATTATCCTTTTGTGTTTGAAATTTTAGTTTGGATATTTTATTGTTATTGTATTTATAATATTATTAATTTATTATGTGCTGTTTGGGGTTTATTAAAATTTATTATGCAGATAAAAATTTATTTCAAGTATTTTTATAGCTTAGTTCATTTATCATAAAGCTCATCAAGTCCATTTCTTTCATTCTCAAATACATTATGAAGCATTGCATAACTTGCATCAGCTATATCAATATAGTCTTTAAAGCAATTTATTAGCTCTTTATTTGATTTTTTAGTTTGCACTTACTTGTCCTTGTTTGCTTTTATAAATTTATTATTTATTAGAATGAATTTGTTTCCACCACTTACTGGAACTATACTTTTTTTACTAAAGCTTATTCCCATTCCTTCATCTCCAAATAAGCCATATTTAGTGCTATATGTTTCATAACAAACATCTATGCTTATAGGAACTATTTCTCCATTATCATCTACATATAATTTTCCTAAATCTAAATATGGTTTTTCTTTGTTAAAATTTTCTAAACCTATAAACTCAATTATTTTATTTATATAGACTTCAGAAGTTTTGGCTTTCTTACCAATTTGGTTTTCATAATCTATCCAACGAGTGTAGTATTTTTTACCATTTGAGAGGGTTTGATCCATTTTTGGATTATCATAAAACTCTGTTTTTAAAATTTCTCTCATTTTTTGATTTCTTTCATTTTTATTAGGTATTGTCTTTATTCTCTCTAAAATTTCTTTTCTTTTACTATCTCTTATTTGTTCTTGTCTCTCTATCTCTTTCTCAAATTTCTCATCAAATATATATACTCCACCATATTGTTTAGCTAAGTTTTCTAGTTCAGAGTTACTTATCTTTTTGTTTGCTTGATTAGCTGAGCAAGCTATTAAAAATATACTTGTTAGAAGTAGTAATATAAATGCAGTAAATTTCATAAATAAATTTTTAAAATAAACAATCAAAAATCTAAGAATTTCACATAATGAAGTCAAGAAGTTCATCTAAGGATTTTATCCTTAGATGAAAGATTAAGATTTTTTGATCGCTCTAATAGGAATAACAAATATCGCTGCGATCACATAAAAAGCAATACAAAAAACAGCTGCCATCATAAATATCTCACCGATATCATAAAAGCTTGACTCAAGTCTAAATGTATCAACGTAATTTATCGCAAACCATAATGCTACGCCAAGAGCGATAGCAAAAACAAAAAATCCCCAAGAAAACAAGAAATTTAATATCTTAGTTCCCAATTTCTCTCCTTTTTAATTATTTTTCTAACTTAAAACCGCCACCAAAAGCCCTATATACTTCGACTACACTATCGACCTCATCAAGCTTTGCTGAGACGTCTTGTAATTTTGCTTGAAGTAAATTTCTCTCCGCATCAAGAAGCTCTAAATGTCCAATGTAGCCAGCGTCATATTGCTCTTTGGCAAGCGAGTAAATTCTTTGTTGGGATTTTAGCAAATTTTTCACTTGTTCCAAAGAAATTTTTGCATTTTGCCTTGAAACAAGCGCATCTCTTACTTCGCCAAGAGCCGATTTTACCGCGGCTTCATAATTAACAGCAGCAATTTGTTCATTTGTTTTAGCCACTGCGACATTATTTTTTGTCCTACCAAAATCAAAAATTTTCTGTGCTAAAGAGCCACCTATGCTCCACGTATTGGCATTTCCAACAAAGATATTTTCAAAATCAATACTTGAAAAGCCAAAAAGTCCAGTTAGTGAAATGCTTGGAAAATACTCAGCCCTTGCAACACCAACAAGAGCATTTGTAGCTTTTAAATCAGCCAGTACTTTTGCCACGTCGCTTCTTCTTAGCAAAATTTCAGAGCTAATGCCAGCACTTATCTCGGGAGAAGCTGGTAAATTTTGCGAGCTAGCAATAGCTCCACTTAAAATTTCATTATTACTTTTACCAGTCAAGATGGCTAGTGAGGTAATAGCTTTTGACTTTGCATTTAATATAGAAGTAAGATTGGTCTTAGCGCTTTCTACTGCTGTCTTACTTTGCAAATAAGTCATCTCATTTATACTTCCAAGATCAAGCTGTGTTTTGCGAAGTGCTAGTGTGTCTTCATAGGTTTTTAAAGTCTCTCTTAGCACAGCTTCTTGCATATTTAACGAAACTAACGCAAAGTAGCTTTTTGCAACACTTGAGCTGATACTTAGTCTCGCACTATCGTAGTCAAATTTGGTTGCATTTAGGCTTTCTTCAGCTGCTGCTACATTATTTCTTACCTTACCCCAAAGATCGATCTCATAATTTAATCCTAAATTTATATCTGATTTTCTATAACGAGCTTGTGGTTGTTTAGTATATGTTTCACCGCTACTTTTTGCTTTTTCGTAGCCTATATTTAAATTTATACTAGGAAGCAAATCCGCCTCAGCTACGCCAAGGCTTGCTTTTGCTTTCTCTAAATTTAAATAAGCAATACGTAAATTTGTATTTTTCTCAAGTGCGCTTTCGACTAGAGAATTTAAATTTTCATCGTTAAATTCTCTCCACCAAAGATCCCTTATATCGCTTGCCTCATAAGTATAAGTAGATGTGAAATTTGTATCTACATTTGGCATATCTGGACGAAATGAGCAACCAGCTAAAAACGCCGCCGTTATAAGTATAAACGCCTTATTTTTCATCTTTTTTTGCTCCCTTTTTCCAGTATTTCTCATTTAAATTTTCAAGCAAATAGTAAAACATTGGCACGAAAAATATCGCTATCGTTGTTGATGCGATCATACCACCAACCACGCCAGTTCCTAATGAGTGGCGAGATGCAGCGCCCGCACCTGTGCTTATAACCATAGGAAATACGCCAAGCGTAAATGCTATCGAAGTCATTACGATAGGTCTAAAACGAAGTCTAGCTGCATTTATCGCTGAGTCAAATATACTCTTTCCGCTATCACGCTCTTGCATAGCAAATTCTACGATCAAAATGGCGTTTTTAGCCGCCAGACCGATGAGTAGCAAGAGCCCGATCTCAAAGTAGATATCGTTTGTTAGCCCTCTTATCCAGACTGCGAGCAATGAGCCAAATACCGCAAATGGCACGGCTGTGATAACCGCAAGTGGAATGAGCCATCTTTCGTACTGAGCTGCAAGGATCAAAAAGACAAAAATCATACCAAAGATAAAAGCAACCGTGCCTGTTCCTTGAGAATTTACCTCTTGATACGCCGTTCCAGCCCAGCTTATAGCGTAGTCCTCACTGCTTAGCGTGTCATTTACGACCTCTTGGATCGCTCTTATCGCATCGCCTGACGTGTAGCCAGGTTTTGGATCACCCATGATCTTAGCTGATGGAAATAGGTTAAATCTATCAACAATATCAGGTCCAATCGTTCTTGTAAGCGTTGCTACTGAATTTAGTGGCACCATGCCGCCATCATATGAGCGAACAAAAATTTTTCTTAGATCCTCTGGATTATTTCTAAAACTTTCCTCAGCTCTTGCATATACTCGGTAAGATTTACCAGCAAGATTGAAGTCATTTATATAGTAAGAGCCAAAAGTAGCTGCTACCGTGCTAAAAATTTCGCTCTCACTTACGCCAAATAATTTAGCTTTTTCTTTATCAACTGTTATCTTAAACTGACGATAATTTGTCTCAAGCGTAGTTCTGACATTTGTTAGTTCAGGCCTTGCATTAGCTATTGCTGATACTTTTCTAGCGTCTGCTTCTATCTCGTTGTAACTCTTGCCGCTTTTATTTTGTAGATACATCTCAAAGCCACCAGTCATTGAAAGACCCATGATAGGTGGTAAATTTACAACGAATGTCATTGAGTTTTTTGAGCCCCAAAGCATACCATTAAACTGGCCAGCTAATGTATCAGCTCCATTGTTAGCGCCTTTTCTCTCACTCCAATCTTTTAGCTTTATAAAGCTAACGGCTGAATTTTCCCTAAGCGAGCTAGCTAGTATGTCATAACCCGCAAAAGCCATAGTGAACTCAACATTTGGATTGCTTAAAATGGCGTTGCTAATCGAGACTACTTCTTCTTTTGTCTTTAGCATATTTGTTGAAGGCGGAAGCGAAGTGATAACCATCAAAGCGCCCTTGTCTTCTGAAGGCACAAGCCCTTTTGGCATAGCATCAAATAGCTTATAAGTGGCAAATCCTAAAATACCAATTACAATAAAGCTAATAATAATATGCCTTAAAATTTTAGCCACTCCGGCCGTAAAGAGTCTGGTGCTAAAGTCAAAGAAGTCGTTAAATTTCTGAACTATCCAAAATGGCTTGCTCTCTTGCTTTTTAAGCATAACCGCACAAAGTGCTGGCGTAAGTGTAAGAGCAACAAAGCCTGAGATACAAACAGAAACAACAAGTGTTAGAGCAAACTGCTTTTGTATAACGCCTACAAAGCCCTCCATGAAAGAGACTGGCACGAAAACTGCGCAAAGCACGAGTACGATAGAGATAACTGGGGTTTGCACCTCCTCCATCGCCTTAAATGTTGCATCTTTTACACTTATGTCTTTATCTTCATGTAAAATTCTCTCGACGTTTTCTATGACGATAATAGCGTCATCTACGACGATACCGATGGCAAGAACTAAGGCAAAAAGTGTAATCAAATTTATACTAAAATCCATCACATAAAGTCCGCCAAATGTACCTATGATAGATACTGGCACGGCAAGCATCGGAATGATAGTCGCACGAAAACTTTTTAAGAAAAAGTACATTACGATTAAGACGAGTATCATCGCTTCAATGAAAGTTTTTATAACCTCATCAATTGAAACATCTATAAATTCTGTTGGATTGTAAGCTATGGTGTGCTCTAGTCCAACAGGATAAGTTTTCTTTAGCTCGTTAAGCTTTTCTTTTACAGCATTTGCGGTAGCAAGAGCATTCGCATCGTTTTGCAAAAATAGCAAAAGAGGAATAGCTGGTTTGCCGTTTAACATCGCGTCGTTAGCATAGCTAGCTGCTCCAAGCTCTATGGTAGCTACATCTTTTAGCTTCAACACTGATCCATCGGAACTTTTAATTATTATATCGCCAAACTGAGCTGCATTTTTAAGACGTCCATCGGTACGAACAGAATAAACATAAGGATTACCACCATCCGATGGCTGTTCGCCTATCTTGCCAGCAGCGTATTGTGAGTTTTGAATTTTTACTTGAGAAATGACGTCGCTTGGAGTTAGTTTAAAATGAGCTAGTCTATCTGGCTTTAGCCAAATTCTCATAGAATACTCTTTAGTGCCTATCAATACTGTATCGCCTATACCACTAACCCTTTTTATCTCATCAGCAATATTTAAATTTACATAGTTATATAGTTCGATCAAATCCATATTTGGATTTGTAAAGCCAACAACTTGAAGGATCGAGCCACTTCTTTCGCGTACCGTTACGCCCATATTTTGCACTTCTTGGGGCAATCTTGAAAGAGCTGCTTGCACGCGGTTATTTACATCGATCGTAGCTTGTTTTGACGATGAGCCGATCTTAAAATATACGCTTATGTTCATAGTACCAGCAGAGCTTGAGGTGCTTTGCATATAGAGCATATTTTCAACGCCATTTATCTGATCTTCGATCGCACTTGCGACTGAATCAGCGATAGTCTGTGCATCAGCACCGCTATATGTCGCACTTACAGAGACAGTAGGCGGTGTAAGACTTGGATACTCCTCTATAGGAAGCCCCTTGATACCCATAAGACCTGCTATAACTATGATGATAGATATAACAGTTGCAAATATCGGGCGGTTTATGAAAAATCTTGAAAACATCTATCTGCCTTTACTTGCTACTTGTAGCATTTACATCTTTGCTGTTTATAAATTCCGCACTTAGGTCTTTATCAGTTTCAACTGGTGCACCAACTCCAATTTTAAGGAAGTTGTTAATTATTATCTTATCACCCTCTTCAAGACCTTCAGTGACTGCTACCATATTTTTTGTTTGATATCCTGTTTTTACATTTTTTTGGCTTACTTTGCCATCTTTTACAACTAAAACATAAGAGTTTGTAGCGCTTTGTTGAAGGGCAACTTGTGGGATGTTAAAGGCATTTTTTTGAACAAATCCGCTCATCTTTATATGACCAAATGCACCTGGTAAAATTTTACCTTCACTATTATCAAAACTAGCCTTTGCCAAAACGCTACCAGTTGCAGTATTTACGACGTTATCTATAAAATTTACTTTACCATTAAAATTTTCGCCATTGACACTTAACACAGCATCACTATTTAGCTGCTGCCATGAGCCGTTATCCAAATTTGTCTTTCTAGTTAGATTATCCACATCAGCGATATAAAATTCTGCTTCAATAGGATTTATTTTTGTAAGTCTTACAAGTTTTGTTTGGTTTGCTATGACAAGTGAGCCAACATCTACTTGATTATCGCCCACTACGCCGTCAAATGGTGCTGTGATAGTTGTGTAACTAAGATCGATTTTTGCATTTTTTAAATTTGCTTTTGCGCTTACTAAATTCGCATTTGCAATGTCATAGGCTGCAACTGCTGCGTCATAGTCTTTTTGAGAGACTGCACTTTTCTTATAAAGGGCAGAAATTCTTTTAAACTCAGTCTCAGCATTTTTTAAATTTGCATTTGCTACGCCGACAGCTGCATCAAGTGAGTCAAAGCTAGCTTGATATTTTTCTGGATCTATTAAAAATAACTTATCGCCCGCTTTTACTTTACTTCCTGGCTTGAAAAACTGCTTTATTATAGTTCCGCCAACTTTTGGATAGATAATAACATCTTGACTACTTACAACCGTTGCGGTGTAATCAAAACTAATAGGTATGTCTGTTTTTTGTGCGGTAAAAATATCCACATGAGATAGCGGCATATGCTGACCTGTTGCCGCTTTATTCTCTTTATTTTCAAAACAACCACTTAGAAATAAAACTGCAACCGAAAGCACAAGAGCACTTTTAAAATTTGCCATAAAAACCTCTCTTAATTTTAAATTTTAATATCATATTTAGTTTTTGTAATAATTGTTACAAAAATTTAAAGTTCTCGATTCTATTAGAAAACAAATAAAAAGTCAATTTTATTTTTTACTAATTCCATTTAAAAACAACTCAACACACAAGCCAACATGCTTTTTACGCTCTCTTTCACTAAGCTTTGGTTCTTCATTTATCAAAAGCGAATCGTAGTAATAAGCCCCAATCACACTTTGTATAAAGTACTTCGCAGCAAATTTGGCTGAAAATTTTGAATCAAGCTTGGCTTTTACCTCATCTCTTTCAAAGAAATTTATAAGCACAAGATCGATCTTTTTTAAAATTTGATCCAAAAACGTCTTACCAAGTTTACCACCATTTTTAGAACCCTCACTCATCATTATCCTGCCAAGAGAGATATGCCTTTTGCTGCAAACGATAGAAAATATTATGGTTGCAAATTTGGTTAAAAACTCCTCCAAGCTATGAGAAATTTTAAGATCTATCCTCTCATCGATCTCTTTTATAAGGCTATCCTATCTATCTCTTGCTCAACGATCGCCTCAAAAAGCCCCTCTTTGTTCTCAAAAAACGTGTAAATGCTAGAAAGTGATCCGCCACTTATCGCTACGATGTCACTTAAGCTTGTCTTTTCATATCCTTTTTCTAAAAATAGCTCAAGTGCTGTTTTTACGATAAGTTCGTATCTTTTTTTACCCTTTTCTGAGATCGCCATCTTATTTCCTGTTAAATTTTTGCCATTTTATCATCTTTTAGGATAGATAAAAGTACTTTGTCTTTGCACGCTGATAGCTGGCTCGTCAGTGGCATAGGCTTTTATATTTATATGTTTTAAAAGATCTTTATCGCTTAAATTTTCATTTTTTGATTTTAGCGTGACAATGACTCGTTGTTTTGCGCCAGCTTTTAATGTAAATGGCTTATTTGGGCGAGAAATTTCTATATTCTTATCATCTACTTCAAAGTAAAAGGCATGCTCTTTATTTTGTGTGTTTTGCACCAAAAATACGTAAGAATTTTCAACTTCATTTTCACCTAAAATTTTATAAAGCTCACTTGTTCTATTTATATTTAAAAGCATGCTTTCTTTTTTGCCACTCATCAATACCCCAGCTATTAAGACAATGCCCAAAATGACAAGATAAGCAACCGTTCTAAAGCGTAAAATTTTGACTCTTTTTTGCTCTTTTATAGATTTTATACTTCTCCACTCAATAAGCGAGCTTTCATCAAAATGCTTCATCACCTTAGCGCAAGCATCGCTACACTCTAGACAATTTATACATTCAAGCTGCATACCTTTTCTTATATCAATGTGCGTTGGGCATATCCTCACGCACGCCTCGCAGCCAGTACACAGTGCGCCCTCTTCTTTTGGCTTTTTAAATTTCTCTTTTCCGTTATAGATTACGCCGCCTCTTTTTTGATTGTAAATAACTTGGATAGTGTCGTTATCAAACATCACTGATTGCACCCTAGCGTAAGGACAGACATAAATGCAAAAATTTTCTTTTAAAATAATGACATCATAAACTAACCAAATAGCGATAACAAGCCAAAATGCAAGCAAAACTCCATGTTCGCTTGGCTCTTTTAAATAAGCAAAAAAATCAAGCGGTGGCACAAAATACCATAAAAAATTTGCCGAAATAATAAGAGCTAAAATACACCAAATTCCAACTGCTAAAGCACGCTTTAAAATTTGTCCTTTTGGCTCATTTTGCTTATTTTGGATATTTTTTCTGATCTTTAAAATTTTAGTTTGCAAAAGGTCACGAAATATCGTTCTAAAAATAGTTTGCGGACAGCTCCAACCGCACCAAACGCGCCCTGCAAGTGTCGTTAGAAAAAATATGCTTAAGAACAAAATGATAAACAAAAATGGCAACAAATAAAGCTCTTGCATATCAAATTTTGTAAAAAAGAGATCAACTCTACTTTTATCAAAACTTAGCAAAAATAGCTGTGCATCATTTACTCTGATAAATGGCAAAACAAAGACAAATAGCGTAATACAGGCAAAAAAAATGTAACGCCTCTTGGCGTAGCTAAGATGAAAATCCTTTGACATAATAAGCCTTTTTTGAAATTTTATGATTATAAAGCTTATGGCATTAAAAGAGTTTTAAAAAAAAATAGTTAAAAGCTTAAATTTATGAAAATTAAACTATACTCACGGCTTATTTTAATCTGAAAGGTGGTGAGGACGTTGCCTGGTATTAAGGTACATCCTAACGAGTCATTTGACGAGGGTTACAGAAAGTTTAAAAAACAAACTGACCGTAACTTAGTAGTAACTGAAGCAAGAGCTAGACGCTTCTTTGAGCCTAAAACTGAGATCCGCAAAAAACAAAAAATTGCAGCTCGCAAGAAAATGCTTAAACGTCTTTATATGCTTAGACGCTACGAGTCAAGACTCTAAAACCAAGACAAAGAGGGCTTTGCTCTCTTTGTTTAACTCTTCTTTTAGCCTTATTTTTTTATAATCAAAGCAAATTTTTTATTTTATTTTAAACGGAAATTCGATGCAAAAGCTAGCTATAAACGAAGCTGCAGAAATTTTAGGCATAACAAAAGAAGCAGTCTACAATAGAATCCGCCGTGGTTCGATAAATACAGTCATTGAAAATGGCACAAAATTTGTCATCCTTGATGAAAAACCAAGTAGCGAAAAAGCCGCAAAATCCGCTCCAAAAAGCACAAAAACCAAATCCCAAAATGATGAGTTTGTAAATTATTTGCTAAATGAGTTAAGAGAGTTAAAGAGTTTAAATTTAAACTTGCAAGCCGATAAAGATAGGCTTTTTAAAGAAAAAGAGCAGATGCTAATCGAGCGAAAAAATGAAATTTTGCAAATTTATAAGGACAGAGATGAGAAACTCATGCAGTTTCTAAATGCCATGCAAAGGCCGCTTTTAGCACAAAAAAATGATGATATGCCAAATAATGAAGCGATAGAGGCTGAGATAGAAAATGAGTCAAAATGGATAAATTTAAGTGAATTTTTAAAGGAGCTAAATCTAAAACCAAAGGCAACGAAAAAAGCCAGTGAAAAGATAATAAAAGCGATACACCACTCAAAATTTATAAAATTTAAACGAGGCGTGATACTTGTTAGAAAAAATAAAAATTTAAAAGAGTTGATAGGAGAGATATGAAACACATTAAAAAAATAGCTACTTATGCTGCGGTGGGCGGTTTTGGTGCGATCATTATGGCTGGTCTTGCTGGCTGCGGAAGCGACGATAGCGGTAACGAAAATGCACTAAATGAAGTTGCGCAAAAAAACGGTGCCTTTGTCATCATCGAAGAGAGCGCACCTGGTGTTTATAAAATTTTAGAAGAGTATCCAAGTACTGAAACTAGAGTTGTGCTAAAAGATATCAACGGCACTGAGCGTGTGCTAAGCAAAGACGAGATCGATAAGCTCCTAGCTCAAGCAAATGCAAATATCGACAATGGCACTTCAAATTTAACAAAAACGAGTGACGCACAGCTAAGTAGCGGCAGTCTAAGCCTTGGTGAGACGATACTTGCCTCAGCAGCCGGTGCGATACTTGGTAGCTGGATAGGTAGCAAGCTTTTTGGAAATCAAAATTTCCAAGCTACTCGTCAAAATTCTTACAAAAATCCAAGCGCATACACAAGAAGCGTTGATAGCTTTAATAAGCAAAAAGCAGCAAATTCTGCTGCAAGAAGCAGTGGCGGCAAGAGTGGATTTTTCGGTGGTGGCTCAAAATCAAGCTCTAGCTCATCAAGCTTTGGAGGCTGAAAAATGATAAATTTAAGAAAAATCACCCCATTAAACAACGAATTTATGGAGAAAATCGGCTTTGCATGGCATACAGATAACGATAACAGCTCATATATCGCAGATGAGATCGTACAGGTGAAAGCAAGCGAGGCGGATGCTTACTACGAAGCGGCAAATGAGCTATACGATATGTATGTAAATGCCGCTCAGTACGTCATTGACAATAACCTTTTTCACGAGATAGGCATACCATTTAACCTCGTTGATAGTATCAAAAATAGCTGGGAAAATGACGTTCACTGGCACCTTTACGGCAGATTTGATCTAGCAGGTGGGCTTGATGGCAAGCCGATAAAACTGATAGAATTTAACGCCGATACGCCAACAGCTATCTTTGAGACAGCGATCATTCAGTGGGCCATGTTAAAGCTAAATCACATGGATGAAGCAGAGCAATTTAATAACCTTTACGAAGCTCTAAAGCAAAATTTTAAACGCCTTATCACTCTTGGCGACGATAATGTAAATTTCGAGGAAGTTTACGAGGGTTGGGGGATACTCTTTAGCTCTATCGCTGGCAGTATCGAGGATGAGCAAACCGTGAAATTACTGCAATACATCGCAAAAGAGGCCGGCTTTAAAACCGACTTTGCCTACGTTGATGAGGTCGTTTTTAACGATGATGAGGGCATTTTTAAAGGTGATGAAAATTTCGAGTACTGGTTTAAGCTTGTGCCTTGGGAGAGCATAGCGATCGATGAGGGCGAGCTAGCACTCATACTTTCAAATATCATCAAAAACCAAAAAGCCATTATCATAAATCCAGCCTACACACTACTTTTCCAAAGTAAGGGAATTTTAAAAATTCTTTGGGATCTTTATCCAAATCACCCGCTCTTGCTAGAAACCTCAAACGAGCCACTAAAAGGCAAAAAATATGTGAAAAAGCCGGTATTTGGCAGAGAAGGAGCTAACGTCTCAATACACGATGAAAACGGTGCGCAAATAGCAAGTAACGAGGGCGAATACGACTCAAATAAAGCCATTTATCAAGAATTTTACGAGTTTAATCAAGACGAGAGAGGCGATAACTACCAAGCAGGCGTATTTTACGCTTATGAAGCGTGTGCGCTTGGATATAGAAAGGGCGGCAAAATTTTAGATAACTACTCTAAATTTGTAGGACATTTCATTAAGGACTAAAGATGAAAATCGTTTGTTTAGACGCGGCCACGCTGGGAGAGAACGTAGATCTTAGTGTTTTTAAGAAATTTGGCGAGTTTATCAGCTATCAAAAAACAAAAAGCGAAGAGATCGTGCCTCGTCTAAAGGGCGTTGATGTGGTCATCACAAACAAGGTCATCATCGACAAAGCCGTGATGGAGGCGACAAATTTAAAGCTCATTTGTATAAGCGCAACTGGCATGAATAATGTCGATCTAGAGCATGCAAAAGTTAAAAATATAGCTGTTAAAAACGTCGCTGGCTACTCAACCGCAAGCGTCGTGCAACACACGTTTGCGATGCTTTTTGAGCTAACAAATCACATCAAATTTTATGACGAATACGTTAAAAGCGGAGAGTGGGTGAAGAGTGAAATTTTTACCTATCTTGGCGCAGATATCAGCGAGATCGCTGGCAAAGAATTTGGCATCATCGGACTTGGCGAGATAGGTCGTGGCGTGGCGGTAGTGGCGCGTGCATTTGGCGCAAATGTGAGCTATTACTCGACAAGTGGAGCAAATAAAAATAGTGAATTTAAGCAAAAAAGCTTAGATGAGCTACTAAGAAACAGCGACATCATCAGCATCCATGCACCGCTAAATGAAAAAACTAGAAATTTACTGGGCGCAAACGAGATAAATTTGCTAAAAGATGATGCGATAGTGCTAAATTTAGGACGCGGCGGCATAGTAGACGAAGTAGCGTTGGCAAGAGCGATAGATGAGAGAAATTTACGCTTTGGCACCGACGTTTTAGAAAGTGAGCCAATGAGCGAAAATAGCCCATTTTTAAATGTAAAAAATAAAGAAAATCTACTCATCACACCGCACGTGGCATGGGGTAGCTTGGAGGCTAGAAAGACGCTCATCGCAAAGATCGTCGCAAACATCGAAAATTTCATCAATGAGAGCAGATAATGGGCTATGATATAAGCTATCACGCCATTAGCGAAGATGAAATTTCAAAGTGGTATTTTGAGGCACTTGAGCTTGCAAAGACTGATAAATTTGACGAGGTTTTAGCACTTGCTAGCAAGGCTGGTGTAGAGGAATTTTACGCGCAAAAGTACAAAGATACGCTAAGCGCTGCGTTACAGTATAAAGACGATGAAATTTTTAACAAAACTCACGGCTTTTGTATCGCCGTCACGCAAGGATTTTTTAGAAAGTATTTCTACACTCGGGGCACAGCGCTAAGCTCTTTGGCGCAGCAAAACGAGAAATTTAAAAACTACATCAGCAACTGGCGAGAAATTTTACCAAGCGATTTTTTGGATAAATTTAGTGGCGAAATTTATAATGAGATCACCGAAAACTACTGTTGTGGCGCTTATGTAAACGCTAAAAACGTAGCTAAACTAAAGGCTGACTATGAAGCAGGTGGTGAGATAAAAGATGCGATTGATGGCTTTTACGCTCAAAATTTACCTGTCTTTTTAGATGCTCTAAACTACGCATACGAGCTAGAAATAGGCCTGCTCGAGGCCACTGAGGTCGTGGAGCCAAATCCACTTGATCTAAACAAATCAAGCTCATATTCAAATCTCTTTAACTGCGATCCAAATGGGGCTATCATCTACGCACAGACCGCTGTGCAACAGATTGGAGAGGCAGTAGAGCAAGAAGAGACTGGCAAAAAGTCGATTTTTGAGAAGATCAAAGGGCTATTTAAATAAATTTGAAAGGATAAAAATGGCAACCGAACATAGCTTTGATATAAGTGCTGAGGTCGATATGATGGAGGTTAAAAACGCTCTTGAGACGGCAAAAAAAGAGATCGCGGCGAGATATGACTTTAAGGGGCTTGCGACTGAGGTAGAGCTAAATGAAAAAGAGAAATTTATCACGCTTCTTAGCTCAAGTGACAACAAGATCGATGCATTAAAAGACATCGTGATCTCAAAGCTCATCAAGCGCAACATCCCACCAGTAGCGATCACAGAGACAAAAAGAGAGCCAGCGAGTGGTGGAAATTTAAAGGCGACACTAAAGCTAAATGACACACTTGATGGTGAAAACTCAAAAAAGATCACCAAAGCGATCAAAGACTCAAAGATCAAGGTGAGCGCGCAGATCAGGGGCGAAGAGATCAGAGTGACAAGCAAAAGCATAGATGACTTACAGGAGTGTATAAAGCTGGTTAGGGGGTTAAATTTAGAACTTCCAATAAGCTTTAAAAATCTAAAATAATGACCCCTCGTGAGCGCCTTTAAATGAGCTAGAAAAAATCTCGCTCCGCAGGCTATATGCCTAGCGCACGCTTAGTTTTTCGTCGCAACATTTAAATCCATCTCACGATATTTTTGTTTAAATTTGAAGTTGGTAGGCTAAATTTTTGAAATCGCCTCGCCTAATTTTACGAAATGACTGCGCGACTTTTATATTTAAAATTTTGTAGGATTTTGGGCTAGATTTGCGAAATTTCGTATGATTTTGTATCTAAAATTTGTCTAATTTATGAGTGAAATTTATCTTATCATTTTGCATTCAAATTTGATCTATCTAAAATGAAAAATAAGGACAAAAAATGAGCTTTTTTAAGAAAATTCTCGGCAAACAAATCGATCTTGGCAAGCAAATGCCAATCTATTTTGTAAGTAGCGACGAAGACTATATGCAGCGTGCGTTTGAGCAGGCCAGAGAGAGCTTTAGATATTTTTGGCGTGAGGTTTACTGGGAGCGCCGCAGGATCGTACCAGCACTTGACTATGCAATGGTAAAAATTTGCTTTTTAGATGTCGTAAATGGCGAAGAAGTCGGAGAACACATGTGGATAGACGATGTGGAATTTGACGGCGAAACGATATATGGCACGCTAGTAAACGAGCCTGACGCCGTGCGAAACGTGAAAGTAGGCGATCAAGTAAGCGCGAAGATAGATGAGATGAGCGACTGGCTCTTTGCGATAGATGGACGTGCATACGGCGGATTTAGCGTGCAGGCGATGCGCTCACGCATGCAAAAGAAAGAGCTAAAAGAGCACGATAAAGAGTGGGGGCTTGATTTTGGCGATTTTAACGATATCTTGGTAGTTTACGAGCAAAAAGAACACCCTGAGAATTTGATAGAGCATCCAATGAGTAAAAATACATATGAGCAAGTAAAGCAATATATAAAAGAACACCCAAATATGGTCACGAACGCTGATGAGTTTGGCTATACGCAGCTTCACAACGAGGCGATCGCTGGAAATTTAAATCTTGTAAATCTCTTGCTAGAAAACGGCGCTGATAAAAATACCCGCACAAAAAGTGGCAAAACGGCAGCTGATTTTGCTAAGATTTTGGGCTGGAGCGAAATCGAAAATGTACTTAAATAGCAAGTTTTTATAAAATTTTAGGATTTAAATTGAGTTATCAAGATATTTTAGATGAAAGAAAAAGGCGGGCTAGTAAGACTTATCAAAAAAAGCCATATTGAAATTCTTTTAAAATTTCATCCACTGATACTAACTGGTGTTAGTTTAGCTAGTATGATTTGTTATTTTGTATATTTTAGTCTCTTTATTGGATATTTTCCAGTTTTAAGTAATTCTGATATTTTTCATGTCGGAGCATTATTGTTTTTTGTTGTAGCTATTTTTACTATTTTTATTATATTGCCCATAATGCTTTATCCTGGACATATAAGATACTCCCTCAGATATAAAAATGGTGAATATTTTTCACTTTTTTTATTATCTTTATCATTTCCTCTAGCACTATTAACTACTTTTATTATAAGTATAGCTTTCTATATAGATGCAAAAGGCGTACTATTTACTTTTATGGTTTTTTTAGCATTATCATATTTGTTATCGTGTATTACAATATGGATCAAGGGAAAAATATTGGAAAGAGTATTTGCTCTTTGTATGATAATGTGGCTCGCTTATATTTTTATTTTAATATTTTTGTCGAATTTTCAAACTAATCTAATTTCTATTTTG
>NZ_CABPTY010000002.1:121599-188608 GCF_902460415.1 Campylobacter concisus | reverse complement strand
TAGGTGTTTTGTGTTTTTGTGAAGGTATTTATAAGGATGGTACGCACAAGGAAATTTCACTTATTTTAATGTTTTTATGTCCAATAGTTATATTCTTTTATCTAGTGGATGACATCGCAAAGAAATTTGAAATCACTAACATTAAATATAAATATTTATCTATTGAAAAAAGTATAACAGGTGCTTTGCCAGAAAAAATTTGCAAAAATGGCATATATTGTGATGATAGTAAAACTTATTATGATGAAAACGAAACAAACGGAGTTATAAAACTTTATAATGTAAAAGCCCTATCAACTCTTGGTAAATTTTATTATCTGCAGACAAAAGATGGAGTAAAATTTGAGCTTGATGCAAGCAAAATCATCTCAAGAGTCAAAGAGTAACTTCCTTAAGCTTTGGGGCTAAAATTTGATCGATACGTGAAATTTGCAGATTTAAAAAATTAAAATTTATAGGCCAAATTTATCTGACTAAGCTAAAATTTTCTTTAGCACAAGGCTAAATTTATTAAAAGTTAGCTATCCTAACACATCAATTTAAAACCAAACTTATTTAAGGCGATTAGTTATGATCTTTAAAAATATTGTCGAGAATTTTGCCGTAAATTACGCTCATAATTCTATTCAAAGATCACTATATAATGAATTTAATATAGACATTTTAACCACAACCTACACCAAAACTCCAAAAAAAGACAAAAAGTATATGCTCTACGCACATGTGCCATTTTGTCACACATTCTGTCCATATTGCTCGTTTCATAAGTACCACTATGAGCAAGAGCTTGCAAAAATTTACTTTGAAAATTTACGTGAGGAGATGAGGCAGGTTAAAGAGGCTGGATTTGACTTTGATTCACTTTATGTTGGCGGTGGCACGACGCTTATAAATGAGCCAGAGCTTGAGAAGACACTTAAGCTTGCAAAAGAGCTTTTTAGTATAGATGAAATTTCAGCAGAAAGCGATCCAAATCACATTTCACCCGAGAGTTTAGCCAGATTTGATGGATTAATTGATCGACTAAGCGTTGGCGTACAAAGCTTTGATGATGAAACGTTAAAGAGAGTTGGCAGATATGAAAAATTTGGCTCAGCCAAGGAGATAAAAAGAAAACTTGAGCTTGCTCTTGGAAAGATCCCAGTCATTAGCCTCGATCTCATCTTTAACCTGCCAAATCAAACAAAAGAGCAGCTCATAAACGACATAAATACTGCAAAATCGATCTCTCCACAACAAATCACCTTCTATCCACTCATGAAATCAGAGCTAACAAGAGAGAATATAGCTCGCTCGCTTGGTGTTTCAAACGTAGATAACGAGCGTGAATTTTATGAGATAATCACTGAAGAATTTAGCAAAAGTAACTACAAACAAAGCAACGCTTGGGCATTTTCAAATGAAAAAAGTGCTGACCTTCGTGACGAATATGTTGGCTCAAATTTAGAGTATCTTGGCGTTGGTAGCGGAGCATTTAGTTTTCTTAACGGTGAGCTTGTAATAAATGCGTTTAATCTACTTGAATACGGCAAAAGGATAAAAAATAGGCAAAGCCCAGTCATCGCAAAATGTGGTTTTAGTAAGAAAGAGCGACTTAAATACGCGTTTTTAACAAGGCTTTTTGATGGCGGAGTTGATATTAAAAGATATAACGATGAAAATAACACAAACATCAACAAAGCCTTATTTATAGAGCTTAGCTTGCTTAAGCTTGTAAATGCAGTATATGAAGAAAATGGCATTATTAAGCCGACATTTTTTGGCAAATATATCTGCATCGTGCTTATGCGTGATTTTTACGCTGGTATGGACAAAGTTCGTGCGATATTTAAGGATGACGCTAAGATAAAACGAAGCAAGGTGCTTCGTATAATGAGCGAAAATACTGAACAAAAGTATGAGCCAAATATCATTCAGCCACGAACTGCGATGTAATGCTTGCAAATTTAATTAAAAAAAACATCTATCAAATTTCTAAAATAGTATTATTAACACTCGTATTTAGCGGGCTTGGCGTCTGGACCCTTTCATTTATAAATAATGAGCTTGTAAGCTTAAAAGAATTTGACACCTTTTTAGCGGTTAAATTTATAGTGGTTTTGCTCTTATTTTTTGCAAGCGCCATCGCAGCAAATATATCGCTTACAAATTTTGGGCATAAATTTATCTACGAGCTAAGATATCAAAGTGTAAAGCAAATTTTAGATACGCCAAATAGCGTGATAAACGAGATCGGCAAGGCAAAGATCATAGCTAGCCTAAATAATGACATAAAAACGATCACATTTGCTTTTATGAGCGCTACTGGCTTTATACAAAGCTTGGTTTTTATCATCTGTGCCAGCATCTATCTTTGTGTAATCGCTCCAAAAATTTTTATCTTTTTGTCCATTTGGATCGGTGCGACTCTTTTTATAAATACACTTTTTATGAAAAAAATTCATCTTTATTTTAAGTATTCTAGAGTTCAAGATGACGCATTGCAAAAGCACTACGACGATATCGTAGAGGGGCATAGAGAGCTTAGTTTAAACAGGGCAAGGGCAAGTGTCTGCTTTGATGAGTTAAATTTTACAGGCGATAAAAAACGCCAAAATATGGTAAAGGCCGATATTTATCACGCATTAAGCGATAATTTTACAAACATTATGCTGCTTGGCTCAGTAGGACTTTGTGTATTTTTGTGCGTGGCATTTGACTGGGCGAGCCTGCAAACGGCACTAAGCATTAGCTTAACGATACTATTTTTAAGAGGCTCATTTATGAGCATGGTTGGCTCCATACCAGCCGCACTTAGCGCAAAAGTGAGTTTAGAAAAGATCATGAGTTTAAATCTAAATAAATTTAAGGAAGGCTTTAAATTTGATGACAGCCTAAGCGATAATTGGCAAAACATAAAACTAAAAGATATAAATTTCAACTACACTCACGGCAAATTTTGCCTAAAAGACGTAAATTTAGAGATCAAACGCGGTGAGATAACATTTATCATTGGTAAAAATGGTAGTGGTAAAAGTACGCTTATAAATTTACTTTGCGGGCTAATACGCCCAAGTAGTGGCGAAATTTACCTTGATAGCACAAAGATAGATGAGGCAAATTTACAAAGCTACCAGGCAAAGATTAGCGCTATTTTTGCTGATTTTTATCTATTTTCACAAACGCTCTCTCATAATGGCTTTGCCAGCCAAAGCGAAATAGACGAGCTTTTAGCCTTGCTTGAGATCGACAAAAAAGTAAGTGTCATAGATAATAAGCTTAGCACCACGCAACTCTCAACCGGCCAGCGAAAGCGTCTAAGTCTTTTAATAGCCATCTTAGAGCACCGCTCTATCCTTATCCTAGATGAATGGGCAGCCGATCAAGATCCGCTCTTTAAACGAAAATTTTACAAAGAAATTTTGCCGTTTTTACAAAGTAAGGGCATAAGTATAATTGCTGTTAGCCACGATGATAGCTATTTTGATGTAGCAACTAGGATCATTTTGGTAAAAGATGGCTTTGTGCGTGAGCTAGATGAGAGCGAGCGAATAAGTGCTGCAAAAGATGCAGTTGAGAAGATAAAATAGGAGTAATTTTTACACAAAAGCACAATACTCACCCTACTCTTAAGCCGTTTCAAGCTCAAATAAATTTAAATTTAGTAGAATCTTAAAAATTAAAAAAGGCAAAGTATGTCACATTCAGAGCTTGAAAGCACCTATTTTGGCGCATTTATCATACTTTTACTAGCGACTTGTTCATTTTGTTTAATAACATTCTTATCTTCAAAAATAAGTAAAAAATTAGCCAACCGCAATACCCAGCGTTTAAAACTTGGCTTTTATGAGTGTGGTCCAACCACCGTAAAACAGCCAAATAAGATAAATATCCACTACTTTTTTTATGGAATTTTATTTATTTTATTTGATGTTGAAGTCATCTTTATGTATCCGTGGGCGGTGGATTTTAGGCTACTTGGAATTTTTGGACTAATCGAAATGTTGCTTTTCGTGGCGATTTTACTTATCGGCTTTGCTTATGCTTGGCAAAAAGGAGTCTTTAAATGGCAAAGCATCAGATAAACTACGCTGCAAATGGCGGCTTGCCAGTAGTTTTAACAACCGTTGACAAGCTAGTTCAATGGGGCAGGAGCAACTCACTTTGGGCACTTAGCTACGGGCTTGCTTGCTGTGCGATCGAGATGATGGCAAGTGGCGCTAGCAGATATGACTTTGATAGATTTGGCACAATATTTCGCGCTAGCCCAAGACACTCAGAGGTGATGATTATAGCTGGCACGCTAACTAAAAAACACGCTGAATTTACAAGGCGTCTTTATGATCAGATGCCTGAGCCAAAATGGGTCATCTCAATGGGTAGCTGCGCAAATACTGGTGGCATGTTTAACACCTATTCAACCGTTCAAGGCGTAGATAGGATAATACCAGTTGATATCTACATCCCAGGCTGTGCCCCGCGTCCAGAGACGCTTCAATACGCACTTATGATGCTTCAAAAAAAGATAAGAAAGCAAAGTGCATTTAGGGCGCAAAAGCCAAGAAAGCTTGAGATATGAGAGAGTATAAGCCAAAAAACGACCTGCAAAAAAAGCAATACTATAAAGAAAAATTTTTCATTCCGCAAGAGAGTTTAAAGAACAAAGCAAGTGGTAGTAATTTTGAAAGTGAAATAGAAATTTTAGAACAAGGCGGTGTAGAAATTCTATCTAGCTATATAGAGTTTGACCAGCTTGTTATATATGTAAATTCTAGTGAAAACTACAAAACACTTGAGGTGTTAAAAAACTTTGGCTACGAGCAACTTTGCGAGCTTGCTGCGGTCGATTTCATAAGTCAAAAAAGTGGATATGAAGTTTTTTATCAATTGCTTAGTATCAGTAAAAATAGACGCGCTCGTGTAAAATGCTTTGTAAAAAAGGATGAAATGCTAAAAAGCGTTTGTGAGCTTTATAAAAGTGCGAACTGGGCTGAACGCGAGATGTATGATCTAAGTGGCGTTCTCATTAAAGATCATCCAAATTTAAAGCGCCTCATCATGCCTGATGACTGGCACTCACACCCACTCTTAAAGAGCTATCCGCTAGTTGGCGACGAGGCTGCCAAATGGTACGAGGTAGATAAAATTTTTGGGCGTGAGTTTAGAGAGCAAGTTGGCGAAGAGAACCGCGATCCAGCTTATATTGAAGAGAAAGATACCTTTGGATTTTCAAGAGTATTTAGCGAGGAGTACGAGTATCAAGAAGATGGCGGCGTAAAATTTGTCAAAAAGGCTAAATTTAGCCAGAGCCAGATAGTAAAGGAAAGACCTTGAGCCAGTCACCAAACCGCTTAAAACCATTTTTTGAAAATTTAGAATTTGAGCAAAATGACGGCAAGATGATACTAAATTTTGGCCCACAACACCCAAGTGCTCATGGTCAGTTAAAGCTTGTGCTTGAGCTTGATGGCGAAAAGGTCGTGCGTGCTATGCCAGAGGTTGGCTTCATGCACCGAGGCGTTGAAAAGATGGCTGAAAATATGACCTATCAGGAATTTATCCCAGTGACTGACAGGGTGGATTACATCGCCTCAAGCGCCAATAACTATGCATTTTGCGCGGCCGTGGAGAAGCTTTGTGCCATAGAAGTGCCTCGCCGTGCGCAGATCATTAGAGTGATGCTTTTGGAGCTAAACCGCATCAGCTCGCACCTTTTATTTTTAGCTACGCACGCCCTTGACGTGGGGGCTATGAGCGTCTTTTTATATGCATTTAGAGAGCGCGAATATGTCCTTGATCTCATAGAAAAATACTGCGGCGCAAGGCTAACGCATAGCTCCATAAGGATCGGTGGCGTGCCGCTTGATCTGCCTGATGGCTGGTGCGAGGAGCTGCTTAAATTTTGTGAAAAATTTCCAAGTGACATCACGCTTTACGAAGATCTGCTAAGTGAAAATAGAATTTGGCAAGCAAGACTTGTTGATGTGGGCGTAATTAGCAAAGAGCTAGCCCTTAGTAGCGGCTGCTCTGGCGTCATGCTAAGAGCAAGCGGTGTGGCGCGTGATATAAGAAAAGAAGAGCCATATCTCATCTATGATGAGCTAGAATTTGACGTGCCTTATGCGACACACGGCGACTGCTACGCAAGGTATCTGCTTTACATGAAAGAGATGCATGAGTGCGTGAAAATTTTAAAGCAGTGCGTTAGCAAGTATCAAACAAGCAGCCCCGCTATCATCGCCGATGCGCCAGATTACGTGAGCGCTTCAAAAGAGCAGATAATGAGCCAAAACTACTCATTAATGCAGCATTTTGTTCTGATAACTCAGGGTCTAAAGCCACCAAAGGGCGAAATTTACTTCGCTAGTGAGTCGCCAAAGGGCGAGCTTGGAATTTATATAAACTCGGACGGCAGTGCAAGCCCATACCGCCTAAAAATTCGCACACCAAGCTTTTGGCACTGCGCTATTTATGAAGATTTATTGGTAGGCCAGTACGTTGCTGACGTCGCTACAATAATTGGTAGCACAAATATCATCTTAGGCGAGGTCGATAGATGAGAAGGGTCGATCTTAGGCACTTAAAGAGTGAGTTTTTGAGCGCTCTTGGACAGCAGATAAAGGCTGGCGAGCCTGGCGAAGTGATTATATTTTTATTTGAGATAGGCGATTTTAGTGGTGTGACAAAGGCTGTAAATTTAGCCTATAATCTAAACTGCGAAGTGATGAACTCGCTTAAATTTAACCAAGTTGATTGGGTATTAACTATAAAAAAGGGCAAGATATGAAATTTAATGATTTAATAGCAGGCAAAAGCTTAACTATCGCAAATTTGCTAAGCTTGAGCGATAAAAATTTAGCAAAAAAGATAAAAGAGCACGAGTTTAAGTACATCTCTTGCATCGAAGATAGCGAGCTTGGCGGCGAAAATTTAATCCGCTGCGAAATAGGCTCAATAAGCTACGTCTTAGCTCTTCTTTGCAAATACGCAAATTTATCTTGCGATGAGTTTTTTAGCGAGCTTGATGATGGGCTGATAAGCGGCGAGTGCAATGTTGGTGAAGAGGAATTTGAAGAGCTAGGCGAGTGGATAAAGGATGTTAAAAACATCGTTATTGATGATTCATTTTTTACTCATCCAGACAAAGATGCGATCTTTTGGCTACTTGAAATTTTAGGCAAAAATGTCGTTTTAGCTGGTGGTTGCAGGAAAGAATTTAATGATTATCACAAAATAGACGAGCTAAAAGAGCTTGAAAATTTTGACGGAGCGGTCGTTTATCTAAACAAAAACGCAAGCGATGAGATCGTGGGCGGCGTGCAGTTTGGCATCGTAGCAAAGGCAAAAGATGGCGATATGCTAGAGCTTAAAGCAAAAGATTTTAGCGTGAGGGCAAAATTTAAACTAGACTATTCGCTAAAAGGCACAGTTGCGATATTTGGTGCAAAAGAGTTTGATGGATACGCATTTAAACAAGTAGTAGTTAGTAAATGAAAATAAGCATAAATGATCAAATTTTAGAAGCAGATGAAGGCGAGAGCATCCTAAATATCGCAAGAGCAAATGGAATTTATATCCCAGCTCTTTGCTATCTTAGCGGCTGCTCACCAACTCTTGCTTGTAGGCTTTGCATGGTCGAGGCAAATGGCAAAGTAGTTTATAGCTGCAATGCCAAAGCAAAAGAGGATATGCAAATTTATACAAACACGCCAGAAATCGCTGCCGAGCGAAATGCGATCATGCAGACTTACTGCGTAAATCATCCAATTCAATGTGGCGTTTGTGATAAAAGCGGCGAATGTGAACTACAAAATTTAACCACACATTTAAAAGTAAATGAACAAAAATTTGCCATCGCCGATACGCACAAACCACATAAAAAATGGGGGCTAATCAACTACGATCCAGCTCTTTGCATAGTCTGCGAAAGATGTGTCACTGTTTGTAAGGACAGGATCGGAGAGAGTGCACTAAAGACCGTACCAAGGGGCGTTGAAGTGCCAAAAGAGCTAAAAGAGAGTATGCCAAAAGATGCCTATGCTGTTTTTAGCAAGATGCAAAAAAGCTTAATAGGCCCAAGCGTGGGCGAGAGTTTAGACTGCTCATTTTGTGGCGAGTGTATCAGCGTTTGCCCTACTGGAGCGCTTATTAGTTCGCATTTTCAATATAGCACAAATATCTGGGAGCTAAACCCTATCCCAGCAGCAAATCCACATCAAAGCGACTGTGAGCTAATTTACTATGACGTAAAAGAAAAGAGCACCAGCGATAGAAGTAAGCAAATTTACCGCGTCAGCAATGATTTTACATTTGGCGAAATAAGTGGAGCAGCTAGGTTTGGCTATGACTTTCACAACGAGCTTGCCTGTAAGAATGAAGAGAAATTTGAAGAGATTGTTTTAAATATTAAAAATGGTGCGATCAAAAATATAAAATTTAATAGCTTTATCACGAACGAAGAGGCCCTTATTTTAGAGCGTTTAAGAGAGAAATTTGATCTAAATCTAATAAACAATGAAGCGCTAAATTATCAAAAATTTTTAAATAAATTTAGCGAATTTAGTGGGCTTAGCTCGTATAACGCAGACTATGAAGATATTAAAAAAAGCGATTTTATCATCACTGCTGGCAGTTTCTTAAGACACGAAAGCCCAGTGACAAGCTTTAAGTTAAATAACGCTTTAAAAATGAATAAAGCAGCTGGAATTTACTTTCATCACATAGCCGATGAGATCGTTAAAAAATATTCTAAAAATTTTATCTATGTAACGCATGAAGCTGGAAAATTAGAGCAAATTTTACTTTTTATACTTAAAAACTGGGGTGAAAATTTACCTAGCGCACTTACATCAAAGCTTGAAAATTTTGATGAAAATTTTGGCTTAGATGTACCAGCTTTAAGCGAGGGCAAAAGCAAATTCACGCTCATTTTAGGAAGCGATTTTTACACGGATGAAAATGCGAATTTACTAGCCGCACTTACTGGAGTGATCGCAAGAGCTACGCCTTTTCGTGTGATGCTAATACCACCACGCACAAACTCACTTGGCGTTGCTAAAATTTGCACTCTTACAAGCGAGAAAAAGCCTGGCAAGACGCTTGGCTATAACGAAAATGGTGATTATAAATTTAGCATTTTTGAAGGTGACATCGATGCTAGTGCGCTAAATCAGCAAGAAGGTACATTTACAAGCATAAATAACGCCTTAGTGCCAACAAATGTGGCGATACCGCACAAAGGTTATTTTCTAAACGATATTGCAAATGCGCTTGGACTAATGGCTAAAGATACGATTGATTACACGCCAAATTTACCAAAAGAAAAGGGTTACAAAGGCATTAAATTTGATGATTTAGAAAATTTTTACGCAAACAACGGCACAAGCCACAGAGGCTATAAACTAGAAATTTCAAATTTCACACCAAATGATGATATAGAGCTGCTTTTAAAAGATACCAAGAGCATAAATTTAAAAGATGACGAGGCGCTTATAAGTCTTGCAAATCCTATAAATTTGCCATCATTTTTTGCAAACTATGCCACTCAAACAGCTAAAAGAGCGAAGCTTTATGCAAGTAGCGAATTTATGGCTAAATTTGAAATTTCACAAAATGAAGCGATTATTTTAGAAAAAGATGGGCACAAGCTTGCCATTTGCGTGGAGCTTGATAGCGAGCTTGGCGGAGTCGCTGTGTATTTAGGCGATTATGACGACAAACTTGATGTGGGCGTTATATTTAATGGCAAAAGCTACGCCGCAGTTAAAATCATAAAGGCAAAAGATGAGTGAAACACTATTTTTTGTGCTAAGCACTATCATTAAAGCTGTGGTCATTTTAGCCGTCATGGCAAGCCTTGCAGGGCTTGCAACCTATGCTGAAAGAAAAGTATTAGCCTACATGCAGCGCCGCGTTGGGCCTGATATGGTAGGGCCAGCTGGAATTTTACAGATAGTAGCTGACATGATAAAACTCTTTACAAAAGAGGATATCGTGCCAGCAAATACGAATAAATTTATCTTTTTAATAGCTCCACTAATATCAGCTATTGCCGCGTTTGCAGCGCTTGCACCTGTGCCGTTTTTGCCTGAGTTTGAAATTTTTGGACATACATTACGTCCGATTCTCTCAGATATTAATGTTGGTATTTTATACATCGCTGGTGTTGCTTCAGTTTGCGTCTTCTCTCCACTTGCAGCAGGTCTTGCAAGCTATAATAAATTTGCACTAATTAGCGCAGCTCGCGCAGTAGTCTCACTTCTTAGTTTCGAAATAGTCGCTGGCATGGCTCTTTTAAGCGTCGTAATGGTAACTAGCTCACTCTCACTTGTGGATATAAACAACTATCAAAAAGGAATTTTTGGCTGGCTTATATTTAAGCAGCCACTTGCCTTTTTACTCTTTTTAATAGCAAGCTTCGTAGAGTGCAATAGAACGCCATTTTGCTTAACAGAAAACGAAACAGAGATAGTAGCAGGCTATGGCACCGAGTATAGCGGCATGAGATGGGCGATGTTTTTCATCGGCGAATACACAAATATGATCGCTGCTAGCATCATCATTACGATTTTATTTTTAGGTGGATTTAACGAATTTTTATTTATCCCAGGCGCTTTAATGATCATCTTAAAATCAAGCATTGTCTTTTTCTTTTTTCTTTGGGTGAGGGCTTCATGGGCACATTTAAGAGTTGATCAGTTAAGTGCATTTTGCTGGAAAATTTTACTTCCGCTTGGAATTTTAAATATCGTAATCACTGGCTTTATGCTACTAATCTAAGGCGAAAAATGAGTGAGAAAAAATATATTTTAATAGATGAAAAGTTAAAGCCAAAGAGCACGTTTGATAAATTTAAGCACTTCATTGCTGCCACATTTAAGCCTGATCTTTTGATCGGACTAAAAGTCACGATAAAGCAGATGCTCTTTAGCAAGTCACATACTTTAAAATACCCTATGCAAAAGATGGAGCTAAACGCTAGATATAGGGGCATTCACAAGCTTTTAAAATTTGTTGAAAGTGAAAATGAACGTTGCATTGGGTGTGGGTTATGTGAGAAAATTTGCGTTAGCAACTGTATTTCGATGAAGACTTCACTTGGCGAAGATGGCCGTAAAAAGGTCGCAAGCTACTCAATAAATTTAAGCAGATGCGTATATTGTGGATTTTGCGCTGATGTTTGCCCTGAGCTTGCGATAGTCTGCGGACAAGAGTACGAAGTTGCTAGCGAGAGCAGGATCATATTTGGAACAAAAGATGAGTTTTTGACAAAGGATAAATTTTTAAAAGATCAAAGCGAGTTTGAAGGATACGGAGCGCTTCCTAAAAATGCTGATAGCTTAATCAAAAAGACGCCAAATGCATTTATAAACGAAAATGAAAATGAGACAAAAAGTGATGAGTAGTATAAATTTTAAAAGGGCAAAAGATGTATGAGAGCTTTGCATTTTATCTTTTTAGCGCCTTGGTTTTAGTTAGTTTTTCTTTTAGCGTATTTTGTAAAAACGCACTAAATGCAGTCTCTGCGCTAGCTGCTGGCATGGTCTTTATCTCGGCTATATTTTTCTTACTTGGAGCGGAATTTCTAGGCGTAGTGCAGATAATAGTCTACACAGGTGCTGTGGTCGTTTTATATGCATTTGCGATGATGTTTTTTGATAGTAGCAAAGAGTGTGAGCCAAAAAGTAACAAAAAAGCAAAGATCACCATCTATCTTTTAAGTAGCTTTATAGCGCTTCTTTTGATATTTATATTTTTAGCTCCTATTTATGGTGCAAAATTTGATGGATTAAGTCCCATTGCTAGCGAGCTTGGCAATATCGAGGCTATTGGAATTTTACTTTTTAGCAAGTATTTGATCGCTTTTGAGATGTGTGCTGTAATGCTTCTTGTGGCAATGGTTGCTGGCATTATCTTAATACATAAAGATCTAAATACTAAAAATACGCTAGAGGAGATGCTATGATAGGACTTACTCACTACCTCATCCTTGTAAGTCTGGTCTTTGTCATAGGGCTAATTGGCATAATGCGAAGAAGAAATTTGATTATGCTATTTTTCTCAAGTGAAATTTTACTAAACTCGGCAAATATCGCACTCGCGGCTATCTCAAAATACCACTTTGATCTAACTGGACAAATAGTTGCATTTTTTATAGTTGCCATCGCTGCTAGCGAAGTCGCCGTGGGGCTTGGCCTGCTCGTGCTTTGGTATAAAAAGACTGGTAGCATTAGTCTAGATTCGATGACAAATATGAAAGGCTAAGAGATGACTTTATTTTGCATTTCACTATTTTTCCCACTTCTTAGCTTTATCGTTTCTGGACTTTTTTCACATAGCAGTAAAAATTTTTTACTTGGTATCTTTTGCTCACTTTTAATGATAATTAGCACAACCGCCTCACTCATGCTAGCAGCCAGTCTTGGCATAGATGAACCGCTAAATTTATCACTAAAAGAGTTTATAAATTTTGGCGGTCTGGATTTAAATTTTGGCTTCTATCTTGACGCCATTAGCCTTGTTATGCTTAGCACTGTGGGTGTGGTAGCTAGCGTAGTGCATATCTACTCCATTGGCTACATGAAAGATGACGCAAGCTTTAACCGCTTTTTTAGCTACTTGGGGCTTTTTGTATTTTGCATGAATGTCCTTGTATCAAGCGATAACTTTATAGGGCTATTTATTGGCTGGGAGGGCGTTGGACTTTGCTCGTGGCTACTCATTGGCTTTTGGTATAAAAAGCCTAGCGCAAACGTCGCTGCAAACGAAGCCTTTATAATGAATAGAGTCGCTGATCTAGCCATGCTTGTTGGCATTTTTTATATATTTTATAGCTTTGGCTCACTTAAATTTAGCGAGGTTTTTAACGCTAGAAGCGACTTTTCTGGGCTAAATTTAGGTATCATCGCCACACTTCTTTTTATAGGCGCCATGGGTAAAAGTGCACAGTTTCCATTTCACACCTGGCTTGCAAACGCCATGGAGGGACCAACGCCAGTTTCTGCACTCATCCACGCTGCGACCATGGTAACAGCTGGCGTCTATCTAGTCATACGCGCAAATTTTATCTTTACAAACGTACCTGAAGTTTCGCACTTTATCGCCTGCCTTGGCGCATTTGTAGCGGTTTTTGCAGCAAGCATTGCACTTGTGCATAACGACCTTAAAAAAATAGTCGCCTACTCGACGCTTTCACAGCTTGGCTATATGTTCGTAGCTGCTGGACTTGGGGCTTATAAGATTGCACTTTTTCACCTTGTCACGCATGCATTTTTTAAGTCACTTCTCTTTTTATGCGCTGGCAACGTTATGCACGCGATGAATGATGAGCTAAATATCAAAAAAATGGGCGGACTTTATAAATTTATGAAGCCAACCGCACTTCTTTCTATCATCGCAAGCTGCGCGCTGGCTGGATTTTACCCATTTGCTGGCTTTTTTTCAAAAGATAAAATTTTAGAGGTCGCCTTTAGTGAAGATCAAATTTTGTGGGCCGTCTTGCTCTTTGGCGCGGTGCTTACGGCATTTTATAGCTTTAGACTTGTCATGCTAGTATTTTTTGCAAGGCCAAAGAGCGAGAAACACGTGCATGAAGCTAAAAACTATATGCTAGCTGGCATGGGCGTACTTGGAATTCTCTCAGTCATAAGTGGCTTTTTTTGGAGCAACTTTAGTGAGTTTTTAGAAAAAAGCTTAAAAGATTTTTCACTAAATTTATCTCACGGTAGCGAAATTTTCTTGCTCGTTTTAACACTTAGTCTAGTGCTAGCAAGCGCTGGCTTTGCAGTATTTGCCTATAAAAAAGAAATTTTTAAAGAGAGTGTTTGTGAGAGTAGAATTTATAAAATTTTACAAAATGCCTACTTTATTCCAAAATTTTACGAGAAATTTTTCATAAATGGCTATACGCTAGTTTCACAAATTTGTAAGAAATTTGATGAGATGATAATTGATAGAAGTGTCGATCTTATCGCGCTTATAGTAACTAAATTTGCATATTTAGCAAACAAAATGCAAAGCGGCGACTTAAGCATCATGCTTAGGTTTATGGTTGCAGGATTTGCCTTGCTTTTAAGCTTTATATTTTTATTAAACGGAGCCAAATAATGCTAAGTGTAATCATATTTTTCCCCGCAATAAGCGCTATACTTGGCTTTTTAATAGAAAATAAAAGCATCAAATTTTATGGAGCAAGCATCGCTCTCATAGAGCTTTTGCTAGCCATTTTTATCTGCGTAAATGTCGATTTTCATGGTTATGACTTTGTTTTAATGCATCAAGTCTCACTCATACCAAGCCTAAATATCAGCTATTTTGTCGGCATCGATACCATTTCGCTAGCACTTATCGTACTTAGTGCATTTATGAGTTTCATCTCTATCGTGGCACTTAGCGATGATGGAAATTTAAAGCACCTAATTATTAGCGTGCTATTTTTAGAGAGCACGATGATGGGCGTCTTTAGCGCGCTTGATATGATCTTGTTTTACAGCTTTTGGGAGCTTAGCCTCATACCGCTTCTTTACATCATCGGCGCATTTGGCAGTAAAAATAGAATTTATGCTGCGATTAAATTTTTCATCTATACATTTTTAGGCTCTGTCTTTATGCTAGTAGCGATCATCTTTATCGGCTATCTGTGCTATCAAAAAAGTGGCGTCTTTAGCTTTAGCCTGCTTGACTGGTACAAGCTTGGTATTGGGCAAAGTGCTCAAATTTGGCTATTTTTAGCGTTTTTCTTTGCCTTTGGTGTGAAAACTCCACTATTTCCATTTCATACGTGGCTACCTTACGCGCATGGACAGGCTCCAACTATCGGCTCTGTGCTACTTGCTAGCGTGCTTTTAAAGATGGGCACTTACGGCTTTGTGAGATTTTCACTTCCACTTTTTCCAGATGCGAGCCTACTTTTAAGTGGCTTTGTCTGCGTCATAGCTATCATTATGATCATCTACGCAGCTCTCGTTGCCTACGTACAAAGCGACATGAAACAAGTGATCGCTTATAGCTCCATTTCACACATGGGCGTCATCATGCTTGGCATTTTTTCACTAAATTTAATAGGCCTTGGTGGCTCAATATTTTTAATGATAAGCCACGGCATCGTTAGTGGCGCGCTATTTTTGTTAGTTGGTGTCATATATGAGAGGGCTCACACAAAAGAAATTTGCGAATTTGGCGGCCTTGCTAAGGTGACGCCAAAGTATGCGCTTATATTTTTTATAGCAACGCTTGCAAGTATCGGTCTGCCGCTAACCATTGGCTTTGTGGGCGAGTTTTTGAGTCTGCTTGGCATCTTTAAGCTAAATAAGCTCTTTGCGCTACTTGGTGGCTTTAGTATCATCGTGGGCGCTGTTTATATGCTGGTACTTTATAAAAGGGTCTTTTTTGGCGAATGCAAAGAGAAAAATTTGAGCCTAAGAGATCTAAATTTTAAAGAGTTAGCCGCTCTTTTACCACTTTGCTTACTTATCATCGCCCTTGGTATCGCACCAAATTTGATCCTAAAGCCACTTGAGCCAAGCGTGCAAAATATCATAAACAAAATGCAAAGCAGGTCAATAGATAGCGGCACAAAGGATAAAATTTTATCCCTAAATGAGAGGAGCAAACTATGAATGAAATAGCCCTTTTAGACTTAAAAGAGATATCACTATCGTCAATTGCTCCGATGCTTAGCATGCTGGTTTTTGCATTTTTTATATTAATTGTTGGAACTATAAAAAAAGATCTCTCAAGAAATTTCTACTGTATTTTTTGCATCATAGCCATATTTGTAAATTTGGGTCTTATACTTGATTTTAACGGTCTTAGCCTTAGCTTTTGGGATATGCTTTTAGTTGATGGCGTTTCGGTCATCTCTCAAGTCATCATCCTAATCGCCTCAGCCCTTTTTATCCCGCTCGCACTTAGCACAAAAGAGTATTTTGAGTACAAAATTTATGAGTATTACGCGCTATTTTTATTTATGATTGCTGGATTTTTGTTTATGGTGAGCTCAAATAACCTACTCATCATCTTTTTAGGCCTTGAGATCAGCTCGCTTTGCCTCTACACCCTAATAGCCCTTCACAACAAGACAAAAAGCGTAGAAGCTGCTATTAAATACTTCGCTATGGGCTCGCTCTCAGCTGGCTTTTTTGCGATGGCGATAGCGATATTTTACTTGGCAACAAATTCTATCGATATCACGCGAATTGGCGTAGTGATAAAAGAGCTTAGCCTAAATCAAAATTTAATCATCTTGCTTGGCTGTGTTTTCATTGCCTCAGCCATTGGCTTTAAACTCTCGCTCATACCATTTCACACATGGATACCAGACGTTTATGAGGGCTCAAATGCCCCGCTAGCAGGCTATATGTCGATCGTGCCAAAGGTAGCGGCATTTATCGTCGCACTTCGTGTCTTTGCCATGCTTGAAGCCTCGCAAATTTCGTGGATAAAAGATCTGCTTTACATCATCGCCGTACTTACGATGAGCCTTGCAAATATCATGGCTCTAGTACAAAAAGACGTAAAAAGAATGCTCGCCTTTAGCTCCATAGCTCACGCTGGTGTCGTGCTTTGCGCGCTTGTGGCAAATTCTCACGAGGCAAATGTCGCCTTGTTTTTCTACTGGATCATGTTTTTGTTTGCAAATTTGGGTGCATTTTCTATGCTCTGGGTGGCAAGGTGCGACGATGTCGTCTGCTGGGACAAGCGCTTTAAGCATCCATTTGAGAAATTTTCAGGGCTTATAAAAATTTTACCAAGCTACGCTGTGATAATGGGAATTTTCATGATCGCCCTTGCTGGCATTCCGCCTTTTAGCGTATTTTGGGGTAAGATGGTGCTTATCTCATCGCTCATAAAGTCTGATTACGTCGTGCTTGGCGTTATAATCATGATAAATTCTGCCATTGCGATTTATTACTATTTAAAGCTAATAGTCTTTATGTTCCTAAAGAATCCGATCGTAAAAGATAAAAATCTCTACACTGCAAATATCTCTATGGCACTAAAAGTAATTGTTGGCATTGCGGTAGCTGGAACAGCCTTTTCATTTTTATTTTCTGGAGCGATTTTGGAATTTATTGAGCATTTTGTCTTTGCTTCAGGATTTTAGAAAATTTAACTATAATTGCGGCATGAAAAAGCTCTTAATTATTTTATTTTTTCCGCTTTATCTAACCGCTTTTAATCTTAGCCTAAACAGCGGCGCAAATGGCGATAAACCTTATAGCGTTCTTCAGCTAAGCGATGAGCAAGAATTTGAATGCGTGGAGCAAATTTTAGCTTACGATACCAAACGCTATGTCTGCATGCTTGATGATGAAATTTTGCCAAAAATTGAAGATACGACACTGCCATTAATGGATATAAAATATAAAAAGCAAGATGGCAAGCTTTTTATCGTCATAATGCCAAAAGCTCCGTCAAAACTACTAAATATAAAAACTGAGCTTTATAGCAGTCAAAACGTACAAGATAGCCCAAAAACAACCATTTCAAAACACTTTAGCATAATCATAGATACTTCGCTTAGTGAAAATAGCAAGAGAAAGTCTGGGCTAAATTTTAAACCTGATTTTAAAGATATGCTAAATCCTAGTATCGGAGCGCTTGATCTTAATAAAGCTCCTATTGCTGGGCTTGATAGTAATGACATTGATATATACATAAGCATAAAAAGAGCTTATGAAAAGGGCGCTTATGAAAATGTAGTAAAAGATACTCAAACAGCGATAAAAAGGCATCCAAATAGCCTTTTTTCAAGTGAATTTTTACTATTTCGCCTAAGGGCTCTTGATAAAATTTTTGAGACAAAAAATGAGTTTGAAGAGATCGAGCCAAAAGATATCGTAAGCGAAGGTAGGGCTTGGATTAGAAAATTCCCATCTGATGAAAACTATCCAGAAGTGCTATATCTAATCGCTAGAGCCTACCTAAAAGATAGCATTGCAAGTGATGCAAAATATATGCTTGATATCTTAAATGAAGAGCATACAAACTCAAAATTTACGAAACTTGCAGCGCTTGATTATGCTGATTATCTCTACAAAATAGGCAGACAAAAAGAGGCGCTAAAAGACTATGAAAAAGTGCTTTACTCCACGAACGACATCGACCTTGCAAGTAGAGCGGCACTAAGCCTAGCTGATGCAAATATTGATAAAGAAAAATTTGATGAAGCAAAGAAATTTATACTAAAAATCGCAAATGCGAATGAAAAATTTTTTATGAACAACCCAACAAAGTCGATGAATCTTGCAACTACATTTGCAAGTAAAGATATGCCTGATGTGGCTGCTAAAATTTATGAAATCTTGATAAATAATAGCGATAGAACGAAAGATTTTTATGAAGTTGCTTTAAAAAATTTAGCACTAAATCTAGCCAAAACAAAAGATGAGAAAAAAGCATACGAATACTTAAATAGATATGAGACAGAGTTTAAATATGGTGATTATATCGATGAGGTGACTAAAGCAAAAGATGGGTTATTTTTTGAAGAAAAAGATAAAAATGCTACTGCACTTCATGCTAGATATAAAGAGCTAATTGAAAAATATGCTGGGACAAATATTAGCCAAACGGCTCTAATAAGCGAGCTTGAGCTGGATATTAAAGAGCGTAAATTCTCCGATGCACTATCTTACAAAACCATGGCAAAAGATGGAAATTTAAGCAAGGCAATGGAGCTGATAAATGAAGCTGCGCTAGAGCTTACAAAAGAGTATTTTATAAAAGATGATTGCACGGCTGTTATAAATTTACTTGAAAACTACGATATAAATAAAATCTCATTACCACAATTTAAGCTTTTTAACTGCTATTACAGAACGGCCCGCTATAACGATGCACTTGAGCTCGCAAAAGCTCATGCAAAAGATGAAAATTTAGAAGATAGGGTCGAGTGGCTGGTAAATTTGAGTAAAATTTTATATAGAAACAAAGACTACGAGCATGCGATTATTGCCGCAAATGACGCGCTTTCACTTGGCTCATCAGTCGAATACTCAGATCCAACACCATCTCTTTTTGACAGGTTTTACTCATTGCTTGCGTTAAAACGCTTTACGGAGGCGATCTCAACCATTAGCGCTATCGAGCAGCTAAGAGGCCAAGACTTTAAGATCATCGAAGCATATACAGCTATAAGTGACTATGCGATGAAAAGTAATGACTACGCTATCGCTACAACGTATACTAAAAAAGCTCTTGAGCTACAAACAAAAGCCAAAATAAATACATTTTCGCCAAAGATAAATTTTAACTACTCAGAAGCATTACTAAAGACAGATAACCTAGGTGAGGCACTTGATGAGGCGAAATTTATACTGAACATGAAGCTTGAGCCAGAAGACCGCTTACATGCTTTAAATTTGATAAGCGAAATTTATATAAGGCAAAAGCAGTTTAAGTTAGCTAGGCCTTATTTAAATGAGTGTTCTGACTCAAATTTTGTAAGCCCGTATAAAGATGCTTGCAAAGCCAAGCTTGGTATGATAGGCAAAAGCTAAAAGCAAAGAAATGGTTTGCTTGCTAGTTTTATATTTAGGTTTAAAAATTTTAATAGCCTTTATTTTTACTATTTAAGTTAAGCTTTCTTTAATTATGCATTTAATATTTTTTTACATTGCCACCAAATACTCTTTATATTATAAAAAGAACTATATTTTATCGTAAGCCCTAATATATTTTTACGCATGAATCCTGGCTGGTATGATCTTTAAATTTTAAGTACCTTTCTTTATTAATAAATGTAGGCTGCTTTGCGTTTTATAAGCTTAAAAATTAAAAATGCTTAATGAGTTTTGTCCAATAGATCAAAGCAAAAAACAACTTGTAACGCTTGTAATTATATTTATATGATGTGTTTTATTGTATTTATAGAAATTTTTAGCTTATTGCAAATTATCTTCTAAAATTTATCACTTACTACACACTAATTAAACAACAATATAAAAATTAATTTTTACTTTTTTTAATAGCAATTTACTAAGCAAATAAGTATACATTTTTAAGAAATTTTCTATAAAAATTTCCGTGTAATAAATTGAAAAATAACAAGGATTAGAGAAATGGTGACCCATACGAGACTCGAACTCGTGTTACCAACGTGAGAGGCTGGTGTCCTAACCGCTAGACGAATGGGCCAAAATGGATGGTGCCCCGTGTAGGTCTCGAACCTACGACCCCATCATTAAGAGTGATATGCTCTACCAACTGAGCTAACGAGGCAAGATTAAATAGTAATAATAAATCTTAAAGTGTTATCTTAGAACTTATAATCTTAAAATTTAATTTGACACTCAATAATGGGTGCTTTATGAGACATGACCTTAACCTAAGGTTTAATAGATGGCGCAGCGGACGGGGCTCGAACCCGCGACCTCCGCCGTGACAGGGCGGCATTCTAACCAACTGAACTACCGCTGCACCTAAAATGGTGGTCGCTATAAGACTCGAACTTATGACATCCACCTTGTAAGGGTGGCGCTCTACCAACTGAGCTAAGCGACCTAAAATTTAAAAAATATCTGGCGACCCTTAGAGGATTTGAACCTCTGTTTCTACACAGAGAAAGTAGAGTCCTGAGCCACTAGACGAAAGGGTCATAAACCCAAAAATGGTGTCCTGCGTTGGATTCGAACCAACGGCCCCCTCATTAAAAGTGAGATGCTCTACCGACTGAGCTAGCAAGACATTTGCTTAAAAAAGAATTGAGATTATACAAAAAACATTATTACATGTCAAGAAACAAGAAAAAGTATCCAGTGCTTTACAATAAAGGCTAACTTTAATTTTTAATAATATAAGTTTATCTCAAATTATAAAAAAGAATGGTGCGGATGAAAGGACTTGAACCTTCACGCCGTGGGGCACCAGATCCTAAGTCTGGCGTGTCTGCCAATTTCACCACATCCGCACAACAATAATAAAGTGGTACGCCCATCAGGATTCGAACCTGAGGCCTACGGCTTAGAAGGCCGTTGCTCTATCCAGCTGAGCTATGAGCGCATAAAGTATTTTAAGTGGCGCGCCCGATAGGAGTCGAACCCATAACCTACAGATCCGAAGTCTGTCGCTCTATCCAATTGAGCTACGAGCGCCCAAAATGGGGTGAGTGATGGGAATCGAACCCACGACCCTCAGGACCACAATCTGATGCTCTAACCGACTGAGCTACACTCACCATTTAACATGGTCGGGGTGAAAGGATTCGAACCTTCGGCCCTCTGGTCCCAAACCAGATGCGCTAACCAGACTGCGCTACACCCCGCCTGAGTCGTGTTTGTAAGTTTATGCCACTACCTCATTAAAAAGTCGTATTTTAACTTGTTTTTTTTATAAAGTCAATTAAAAAACACTTAAATTAATAGAAATTATATATAAAAAATAATTCGATCAAAATATTAATTAATACTTCACAAAATACATAATTTTTTATACAAGCCAACTTTTTATGCTTCTCTATTTTACTACCTAACTATAAAACCTGACCTTTATTTTACTGATTTTTAAGTAGCTTGACATGAATATTTTAACTAATATACAACTAAATAAACATTGATCTATTTTCTATTACACCTTTCATGCTTATCAAAATTTTACCTTCAAATTTAAACAGATTTATCTTTTCGGGCTAGAATTTTTTGATTGACATTTTATCTATCCTATCATTAGCTTTTCATCGGCGTAAAAATATTATTTAGCTAACATTTTCTTTTTAGCATAGATATTTATACTTTCCACTGCCAATGAAAACGCCATAGCAAAATAGATATATCCCTTTGGAATATGAAAACCTAATCCTTCAGCAACTAGTGTCATACCCACAAGCACCAAAAATGCAAGTGCTAAAATTTTTATTGTTGGATTATTGTCCACAAAATTAGAAATACCTTTTGACGCTACCATCATTACACCAACTGCTAAAATAACAGCTATGATCATTATCTCTATATGCTCAGCCATACCAACAGCCGTGATAACACTATCAAGAGAAAAAACAATATCCAAAACAGCTATCTCACTTACAATGACCAAAAAATTTGCATGTGATTTTTTACTTTTTTGATGCTCTTCGCTTTCGCCAGAAACACTAGAATGTATTTCAAGGGTTGATTTTACAAGTAAAAATAGACCTCCCAGTATAAGCACCAAATCCCTGCCACTTATGCTAAATTCTGCGATAGTAAAGAGCGGCTTCGTAAGCTTCATAATCCAAAACAATGAAAGTAAAAGTAAAATTCTAGTCACCATAGCTAGCCCTAGGCCAACAATCCTACCACTGCCGCGCTGCTCTGGCGGTAGTTTGCCCACCAAAATAGCGATAAATATAATATTATCTATGCCTAAAACTATCTCTAAGCCAGTTAACGTAAGTAGTGATATCCACGCTTCTGGCGAAGTCATCCATTCAAACATTTGTTTCCTTTGTTATAATTTTTATTATGCTCTCAGGCAAAATTTTATGCTCTATCGCATGAATTTTACTCTCCCAGTCCTCCAAGCTCATACCATCTTCTCTTTCAAACGCTCTTTGTGCGATGAGTTTACCTCCGTCAAGCTCCTCGCTCACGTAGTGCACGCTAACTCCGCCGAGCATCATATCGCTCGCAAAGCTCTCTTTTATCGCATGAGCGCCTTTAAAAAGTGGCAATATGGAAGGGTGTAAATTTATAGCTTTTATCTGTGATGTAAAAACAGGAGTTAATATCCTCATAAACCCAGCAAGCACCGTTAGTTCAGCGCCGCTTTTTAAAATTTGCTCCACAACTGCTGCGTCAAATTCTTCTCTATTTGCAAATTTGGCACTCTCTATTATCGTCGTCTCAAGCCCAAATTTCTTAGCGCGCTCTATGCCATATGCGCCTGGCTTGTTGCAGATACAAAGACAAACTTCGATTTTTATACCATTAAAAATTTGATTATGAACTTTTTTAAGTATCGCCTCTAAATTTGAGCCACTACCACTAAAAAGTACGGCTATCTTTTTCGTAAGCATTTTACTCCTTTTATAATGTCTGTTGGGCTAAGCGCATAGCTATTTTTTTTGAAATTTTTAAGGCTTAGTGCATGAGCTAGTGTAGCCGAGATAGCAGCATCCAGTGGCTCGTAGCCTTGAGCTAAAAGAGCAAGCACAAGTCCGCTTAGCACGTCACCACTGCCACCTTTTGCAAGTATATTTTTACCATAAGGCATGATATAAATTTGTCCGTCTTTAGCGATTATCGTATTTGCGCCTTTAAGTACTAGCACAGCCTTAAATTTCTCGCTCCAAGATTTAGCATAAGTAAATCTATTTTCTTGTAATGTTTTTACGTCGATATCTGCTATATTACAAAGCTTTAAAAGTGAGCAAAATTCCTTTGGATGGGGCGTTAAAACACAGTTTTCATTTAGTAGATCAAGCACTTTTGCGCTGTAAAAGATATCAGCGTCAAGCACTAGCTTTTTGCTCTTTAAAATTTGCGTATCAAGCTCTTCTATGCCCTTTTTGCCAAGCCCCATGCCAAGGGCTCCAGCGTTCATTTTATCGCTTATCTTACTTGCTTGCATGATCTGCGTTGGTAAATTTAAGTCCTGCTCGCCTATGACGCTAACTAGTCCAGCCCCAAAGGCAAATGCTGCCTTTGCGCAAAGCATGCTAGCTCCTATGCGCTCGCCAGATATGATAAATGCGTGGCCAAAGTCGCCCTTATTTACGCACTGATTTTTTCTATTTGGAAGCACAAGGTCGCGTTTTTCAAGCAAGTGATAGTCGCTTTCGCACTCATAGTTTTGAGCGCTTATGCCAAGAGTAGCGAGCTTTACCTTGCCAACAAAGTCTTTTGCAGCGTCGCTATAAAGCCCAAGCTTTCTAGCTCCCATCGTGATCGTGATGTCCGCTTTTACGCAAGAGCCAAGCAACTTGCCATCGCTACTTAGCCCGCTTGGTACATCACAAGCGATGATGTAAGCGAGGCTGGCGTTTATTTTTGAGATGAGCTCTATGTGCTTTTTGTCTAAATTTCTATTTAAGCCAGAGCCAAAAAGTCCGTCTATGACGCATTTTGCACCATTTAAGCCATTTTCTACATCTTTACACTCACGCATGCCAGCAGATTTAGCTCTCTCAAGCTGCTTAATGGCTAGTGGCTTTAAATTCTGACTAGCTAAGATAAATTCGCATTCAAACTCGCCCTCTAACATCCTTAAAGCACAAAGCACGTCTGCGCCATTATTTCCACCACCGCAAATGCCAAGCACCCTCTCGCCTTTTTTAAATTTCTTACGGATGAAATTTGCTATGCCAGCGGCAGCGTTTTCCATTAAAATTTCTTCGCTAAGTCCAAATTTCTCGCCTGCCCTCTCGTCTAAAACTCTCGTGTCTAAATATAAATTTTTCATTCTATGCCCTAAAACTAAGTGCCTCTAAGATGTGGGGCTTTAAAATTTGCTCGCTCTCATCAAGGTCAGCGATACTTCTAGCCACTCTAAGTGTTCTTTTTATGCCTCTTTGAGAAAGATTGTACCTCGAGGCTGCCTTTTGTAAAATTTCTCTTGCTTCATTATCCAGTAGACAAAATTTTTCTACTTGTGCGTCATTTAGCTTGCCGTTTAGCTCATCTTGATTGCGTTTTTTTTGAAATATAAAGGCTTTTAAGACCATATCACTCATCTGCTGTGAGCTCAAACTAGCCTTGTCGCTTGGCGAGCTCTCGTCCATAGCAACTTTTAAATCAATGCGGTCAAGCACTGGAGCTGAAATTCTTGATTTGTAGTTTTTTATCTCATTTTCGCTGCATTTGCAATTTAGGTTGCGAGAGAATAAATTTCCGCAAGGGCATGGATTTTGAGCTGCTACGAAGATAAATTTAGTCTCATAAGTCACTTTTGAATTCACTCTTGCGATGTGGATTTGGTTGTCCTCTAGTGGCTCTCTGAGGCTCTCGATCACTTGTTTAGAAAAGTGTGGAAATTCGTCAAAAAATAGCACTCCACCATTTGCAAGTGCGATTTCGCCGATCTTTGCGACATTTGAGCCACCACCAAATATTGAACTTTTTGTCGAGGTATGATGTGGTGAGCGAAAAGCTCTAGTGCTTGTAAATTCACTATCTTGAAGGTTTAAAGAGCGGTAAGCGGCAGACTTTAGTACCTCTTCTAGGCTTTGTGGCGCCATAATGTAAACGAGGCGTTTTGCACACATGCTTTTGCCGCTACCCGGGCTGCCTTCAAATAAAATATTGTGCATGCCAACGGCTGCGATAACGCAGGCTCTTTTGGCTCTTTCTTGACCCAAAACGTCCTTAAAATCAAGCTCGAAGTTTAAATTTGGAACATATCTTTTGCCAGAAATTTCTATCACGTTTAAAAATAGCTCATGCGTAGCGTTAAAACGTATACTTTTTGCAAATTCTGCGTCACTAAAAAATCTAATCGCTTCCTCTAGAGTACTAACCGCATAAATCTCTAAATTTGGGATCATAGAAGCTTTTTGTGCTATCTCTTTTGGCACTAAGACTTTTACGTTTTTTACCTGCGTGCTTAAAAAAAGAAGGATCGAGAATAAATTTGCTGTGCTTTTTACGCTTCCATCAAGCCCAAGCTCGCCAAAGACAAAAATTTTCTCTAAGCTTTTTGCTTTTTGAAGAGCTATAAGAAGAGCGATAGCTAGGTCAAAATGTGAGCCACTTTTTGGCAGATCTGAAGGGGATAAATTTATGGTTATCTTTTGTGCTGGAAAGGAAAAATCAAGTGCTAGAAGTGCTGCTTTTACGCGTTCTGTGCTCTCTTTTATACTTGTGCTTGCAAGCCCAACGATGCTAAAACCAGGAAGCCCGCGAGAGAAGATAGACTCAACGTCAATTATCTTTAGTCCATCGCCGTAAGTAGCACATCTTAAAGACTTCATGAAGCTTTTTCTTTTTTTTGCTTTTTGTATTCCTTATCAAATTTTTTACGTTTATTAAAGCCGATTTTTTCTATAAAAAGATGTCCATCTAAATGATCATTTTCATGCTGGATAGCGATAGCTAAAAGCCCATCAGCCTTTAAGCTTTGCTCTTTGCCAAAGCGGTCTTGATATTTGATAGCCACAACCTCATTTCTTTTTACATCTTCATAATATCCGGGTACACTAAGGCAGCCCTCTTGATAGACACACTCACCCTCACGTAGTTCAAATTTTGGGTTTATGATTTCGATTAAATTTTCTTTATCTTGCACGCCCTCGTCATTGGCTAGATTTATAATAAAAATTCTTTTTGCGACACCTATCTGAATAGCAGCAAGGCCGATGCCCTCTTTTGCAATCATCGTATCATACATATCATCAAGTAGTTTGTGAAGTTCCTCATCAAAAATTTTAACCTCTTTTGAGACTTCATAAAGCTTTTTATTTGGATAAGATAAAACCTCTAAGATCAAGCTCAAACTCCTACTTATTCACCCAAAAATATAGGCTGCTCATCATCTTGTGTTAGTATTAGTTGATCTAACGAGTAAGAGATTAGTTCTTCAGCACTTCTTGTTTTTGTTATCATGCTTGAAACCACTTGGATATCAAGCTTGCACTCTTCACCATCTATCTTCCAAGGTATAGATGAAAGCATATTTAAAATTCTGCTACCAGCTTGTTTTGTACCATTTTCGTCAGTATATTTCATAACCATAGCAAAACAGCCATCACCGTAATGAGCTACTATATCGCTCCTTCTAGAAGTTCTTAAAAGAAGCTGTGATATAGCTTTATACATATTGTTTCGCTCTTTTAAATTTTTAACACGATTTGTAAATCTATCTTTTGCTCTTACTAGTAAAAACGATGCGTTATAACCATATCTTTTAACGGCTTCTACTTCACTTTGTACTGTGGCTACTAGAAATTTTTTATTATAAACGTCATATGTCGTATCATAAATCGACTGCTCTTCAATAGATTTAAGCATCTTAGCTACTTCGTCATAGCTTACTTTAATGACATCAAGATGCTTATCCATAAGGCTGTTTAATTTTATTAGGTCATGATTAAATGCGCTTAAAACATTTTGAAGAGCTAGGATATTTGTATTATTTTTGAGTGCATCCATGCGCTTTTGTACTAGGCCTCTCATGATGCCTAAATTTTTATAGATTAGCACCACGGCTTGAAGCATGCTTTTTATCTGGATAAATCCTTGCTTTATCTCTTTTTCAATAGAGATATTGCTGCCCGATGGTACTGAGATCTCGGAATTTATGACTATCATATCGCCGATCTCTTTTCTAAATTCATCAGGCTGTCCATCAAGCATTTTCTCAAAATAAATAGAGTAATTATTTGGCGTAGATGGAACATTATCGTCACTTAATTCATGCAAAACATTTTCTGAAAATCTGTAGATATCTACCTTTTCTTTTTCTAGAATATGTTTTACCTCAACCGCTTTTTTCTTAGGGTCTGGTGCATTATCTATCTTTATCACTTTGGGCCTTATTTAAAACTTTTCTCCAAAATTTTATCAACAAGTCCGTACTCTTTGGCTTCGGCCGAACTCATAAAGAAGTCACGTTCAGTATCTTTTACGATCTTACTTAGCTTTTGACCTGTATTTTTTGCCAAAATTCCATTTAAAATCTCTTTCATACGCAAAATTTCACGAGCTTGTATCTCGATATCAGTCGCTTGACCTCTAGCGCCGCCAAGTGGTTGGTGTATCATGATACGAGAATTTGGCAGTGCATATCTCTTTCCAGGCGTGCCGCAGCTTAGTAAAAATGCACCCATACTTGCAGCCTGACCTATGCAGATCGTGCAAACATCTGGCTTTATGTAGTTCATCGTGTCATATATGCTAAAGCCACTTGTTATCACGCCGCCTGGTGAGTTTATATAAAGGTAGATATCTTTATCTGGATCTTCGGCCTCTAAAAATAGCAGCTGAGCGACGATAGAAGCAGCCATGCCGTCCTCTATCTCGCCACTTAGCATAACGATCCTGTCTTTTAAAAGACGGGAGTATATATCATAGCTTCGCTCACCTCTACTAGTTCTTTCAACTACGACAGGAACGTAATAGCTCATTACTCAGCCTTCTCTTTTTTGCTTGCTTTTTTCTCGTCTTTTTCTTTGTTGAAAAGCTCGCTAAATAGCTTCTCTTCGATCATTGACATCTTTATAGCTGGAAGCATGCCTTGGTTGCGGTACATCTCAAGGTGCGCTTTTGGATCTTGGCCGCTTCTATATGCCTCAAAATAGATCGCTTGAACGACCTCTTGATCGCTCACTTTCACGCCTCTTACGCGAGCTAGCTCATCGATGATGAAAGTTAGGCGAACGCTATTTTCAGCATCTTTTCTATACTCGTCACGTTTTTTAGCTAGAGCATCTTTGTCTTCTCTAAATTTCTTCATATCGTCTGGGGTAAATGAGCTCCATGCGTTTCTAAACTGCATATCGATCTCTTGCTCGACAATATTTTTTGGCACATCAAATTTAAATTTCTCAACTGCAGCCTCAGCAAATTTTGGCTTAAGCTCATCATTTATAAGTTTATAAATTTTCTCTTGACGGATTTGCTCTTTTATGCGCTCATCAAGTAACTCTTCAGTTGGTTTTTCTTCATTTGGAAGTAAAGTTTTTAGTATCTCTTCATCTAGTTTTTCAGGAATTTTTCTCTCTTGAATTTCATGAAGTTTTATTTTAAAGATAGCGTCTTTGCCAGCTAAATGTGCAGCACCATAGTTTTCTGGGAATTTAACCTCGATATCTTTTTCACCACCAGCTTTTATGCCTACCATACCATCTTCAAAGCCTGGGATAAATTGATTTGAGCCGATCTCAAGTACGTAGTTTTCAGCCTTGCCACCATCAAATGCAACGCCATCAACAAAGCCTTCAAAGTCAAATTTAGCAAAATCGCCAACTTTTAGACCTCTTTTGCCATCAATTTTTTCAAGTGGAGCTATCATTTTTAAAAGCTCAGTTTTCTTCTCATCTATATCTTTTTTCAAAACGCGTGGGTTTGAAAACTCAGGTAGCAAGCTCTCATAGCCGCTCACATCGACGTTTGGCTTAAATGAAACTGTTAGCTCAACGTCGATCTTACCATCTTTTCTGTCAAATTTTGAAACGATAGGCTCGCCGATAAGATCATCATTTTTCTTGCCTGCTTGTTTTATAGCCTCATCAACAACATCTCTTAAGACATCTTGTTCAGCATCGTTTGTTAGCTCTTTCTCATAGCGTTTTAGCACAATAGCAACTGGCACATGGCCTTGTCTAAAGCCATCTACTTTCATAGTTTTTGCTGCTTTTTTTGCTAGTTTTTCTACGCTAGATTTTATAGCATCTGCACTTATAGTCGTGCTTGCTAAGGTATTTACGCTATCTAGAGCTTTTGTTTTGATTTCCATCTAATTCCTTTATGAATACAAATTTTTAGCTCAAAATATAGCAGAATTTTCCTTATTTCATTGTAAATTTGTAAATTTTTATAGATATAAAAGGCGTTTTAACGTAGAATCTAGCAATAAAATTACGGAGAAAAATTTATGCAAGAGAGTTTTGAAAATTCGATCAAAAATATATTAACAATTGTTGGCGAAGACCCAAATAGAGAGGGGCTTTTAAAAACTCCAGAGCGTGTTTACAAAGCTTTTAAATTTCTCACCAGCGGATACGAGCAAGATCCCAAAGAAGTCCTTGGTGACGCGCTATTTACTAGCTCAAATAATGAAATGGTTCTCATGCGAAATATTGAGTTTTACAGTCTTTGCGAGCACCATTTGTTGCCTATTATTGGCCGAGTACATGTAGCGTACATCCCAAATGGCAAGGTCGTTGGCCTTAGTAAAATTCCTCGCATGGTAAATATATACGCAAGACGCCTTCAAATCCAAGAGCAGATGACCGAGCAGATCGCAAAGGCACTCGAGGACGTTATCGCTCCAAAAGGTGTTGGAGTAGTTGTTGAGGCTAGGCATATGTGCGTTGAGATGAGGGGTGTGCAAAAGATAAACTCAACCACTACGACCTCGGCACTTAGAGGCTGCTTTATCAAAAACGCAGACACAAGACGAGAATTTTTCTCGCTTATAAACTCTCCTAGGGAAACGCATTTTTGAGCTTAGAGCATATAAATTTAAAGCTTAAAGAGGGTGTGAAACTCTCAAACACCTTTGGCATCATAACTAAAATCACAGCTACAACTATCGAGATCACTGGGCTTCGTCCAAGCATCGGCGACATCGTGCGTATAGTTGCAAAAGATAAGAGCAAAAATAGTCTTGGCATGGTTACGCAGATAAAGACAGATGGAGCTTATATCAGCCCGTTTGGCTTTGTTGAGGGATTTAGGATAGGCGACTTTGTCTACGAAAGTGATCAAGGTATGAATATACCAGTGGGGCCAAATTTGCTAGGCCGCGTGGTCGATCCATTTATGAAGCCCATTGATGGTAAAGGAGCGATCGAGACGACTGAATATATGCCGATCATGAGAGCACCGATAGATGCGATGAAAAGAGGGCTTATAAATGAGCCATTTAGTGTTGGTATAAAGACTATAGATGGACTGCTTACTTGTGGCAAGGGGCAAAAGCTGGGAATTTTTGCAGGTTCAGGCGTGGGCAAATCAACCCTCATGGGTATGATCGTAAAAAATACGCTAGCTCCCATAAAAGTAGTCGCACTAATAGGCGAGCGTGGCCGTGAGGTGCCTGAATTTATCGAAAAAAACCTAGGTGGTGACTTAGAGGGCACGGTCATAATCGTAGCGACCAGCGATGATAGCTCGCTCATGCGAAAGTACGGTGCATTTTGTGCGATGAGCGTGGCTGAGTACTTCAAACAGCAGGGAAATGACGTGCTTTTCATTATGGATAGCGTTACGCGTTTTGCGATGGCACAGCGCGAGATCGGCCTTGCACTTGGCGAGCCACCGACCTCAAAAGGCTATCCACCAAGCTCGCTCACACTCCTGCCACAGCTAATGGAGCGCGCCGGCAAAGAGGAGGGTAAGGGCAGTATCACGGCATTTTTCACCGTGCTAGTCGAGGGCGATGATATGAGCGACCCGATAGCCGACCAAAGCCGCTCTATCCTAGACGGGCACATCGTGCTAAGTCGTGAGCTAACGGATTTTGGAATTTATCCACCTATCAATATCCAAAACTCAGCCTCGCGTGTCATGGGAGATGTGATCAGTAAAGAGCATAAGCTAAATGCGATGAAATTTAAGCGCCTTTACTCGCTTTTAAAAGAAAATGAGGTCTTACTTCGCATCGGTGCTTATCAAAAGGGTAGCGACAAGGAGCTTGACCTTGCGATCTCGAAAAAAGAATTTATGGAAAATTTTTTAAAGCAAAGTTCAGAAGAGGCCTTTGCGCTTGAAGAGGTCGAAGAGCTGCTTGAGAAGATCAATCAGTAAATTTCTAAAATTTATAATCCTTTTTACAAAATTTAGCTACTAAAAATATAATCAAAAATTTTTATATTAATTATCAAAGTGATCATGCACTAATTCTTTGTTTTTGGTGTAAGAATTGCGCTCAAAGACCTGTAAATTTCTATTTTCTCATCTCTTTTTTAATTTCAAAAAGCGCTGCTACAAATATCATGAAAGAGAATTTGAAATTTATGGGACTTTTTATTTTAGACTTCGTGAGACGGCTATTTTTGTATTGCACAAAATGACAAAGTTTTAGTAAAACTCTTTCTAAGCACCATACGCATTCCAAACAGCGATCACAAAGTGGGCAAATTTCAAAATTTGGGTTTTACAAAAACTTACTCATTTACAAAATCTACGGTAGTAAATTTGAAACAGGCGAGCAAGATAAATTTATACTAAGTGATTATGCGCTGATATCTGGCTTGCTGTAAATTTTCGTGGCAATCATGACGTAAATTTAACTATGAAAGCAAAATTCCACGTTTAGATCAGTAATCCTGGCACTTTAAACTTCGCCTCGCAACAAAAAGCATATGCTACATGAGATAGTAAAATTTGGAAGAGCTTAAGAGTCAAAACCTATTTTTTCTCATCAAAGCTTGAGTTTAGCTAACGCTTTCTATAATTTTTGGCGACAACAATCGTGCAAATTCTAATTAGACAAAAGCAGGTTTCTCGCCAATGTCAGAGGCTCTTGTTTATTTATATTTGTTTAAATTTATACAAACAATAAAATCAAGAGAGAAGGCTTAAGAGCCAAATCCCATCTTTTTATCCTCGCCAAAGCTTGAGTTTAGCTCGCGCTCTATTGTGGTTTTGAAGTCCTCAAAGGTAAAAATCCCATCATCTTTTATCGCCACTTTTAAAGCGGTGTTTTTTAGCGCAAGGACGATCTGCGCGCCACTTAGGTTAAACTCAGCCAGCCTTTCTACGCTAAAGCCATCTTCAAAGCTCGCATTTTCAGGCAAAATTTTACGCCAAATGGCAAGCCTGCCGTTAAAATCAGGCTTTTTAAACTCGATCTTATAATCAAACCTTCTAGAAAACGCCACATCAAGGCTTTGCAAGAAATTTGTCGTAGCGATCAGCACGCCCTCAAAGCGCTCGATCTGCTCTAAAAAGATATTTTGCATTTGATTATGCATCTTCTCAGCCCCGCTCGAGCTCTCTACTCTTGTGCTTAAGAACTGATCGGCCTCATTTAGTAAAAGCACCGGCTCGCTGCCACTTTTTTTGCAAATTTCTTTGTAAGTATCAAAAATTTTTCTTACATTTTGCTCGCTCTCGCCGACATATTTGCTTAAAATTTTTGAGCAATCAAAGCTTAGAATTTGCTTCTTTAGGCTCTTCGCAAGCCCAACGGCACTCATCGTCTTGCCAGTGCCAGGCTCGCCATAAAAGATGATCTTAGCATCTATGTTTTTCCTAGTTTTTATACCCCAGCTACTAAGTCTGGCGAGGACTTTTTTATCGACTTGCTTTAGGATCGTGCTTAAAAGCTGCTTTGTCTTTTCGTTTAGCACGACGTCTTCTAGGCTAGTTACTGGCTCGATGAGCTCAAAAATTTCTTGCTCTTTTACCAGGCTTTCGATCTTGATTTTTTTGCTATTTTTGTCATTTTTTGGGTGCATTATGCTTTGCAAGATCTCTTCATTTATAAAAAAGCTCTTGCTTACATTGCCGTAAGCGTTTAAAACCTCGTCGTAGTCAATGAGAGCGCTCTCTATGAGCCTTGAGCCGTCCTCTAAAAGTGTGCGATTTTTGATGCGTTCAAGCTCATCTTTGCTTATTAGTCCGACTAACGTGTTTAGATCGCGTCCATTTTCAAAGTCCCCTGCGTACTCCTCTTTTAAAAGGGCTAAAAATATAATCTGCTCTTTTTCGTCAAGCGAATTTTCTTTAAAAATTTGCTCTATTTTTAGGCTAATTTTACTTAGTTTTATGCGCTCATTTATGCGCTTTGTAAGCTCAGAAATTTGCTCATTTATGCGCTTTTTAGCATCATTTGAGCCATCGCCAAAAATGGCAGCCTTTGAGTAAAGTTCTATTTTTAAAAATTGATCTTTTAAATACTCCAAATGATCTTCATAAGCTGTGTGCTCTGGTAGGCTTATGTCGGCGTTGCCATCTTCAAGAATTTTTAAAAATGTAGCTGAGAGAGAAATTTCTGAATGAAGCAGCGAAAGCAGCCCTTGACTTGAGTTTTTTTGTGAGCTCTCTGGCATTTTAAAGAGGCTGTAGTTTTGCACTATCCAGCCACTATCAAGCAAATTTTTTATAAATTTTAAGTACAAAAGCTGCTTTTCGTTTTGCGTACCAAAAACAGCTCCAAGTAGCTCATAAACGCTCATACTAGCTGTTCCTTGCACGTAAGCTCTGCTTAGATATTTTAGGATTTCTCCCTCTTCGTCACCACACTTTATGAGCTCGTAAATTTTGCTTTTTTTGAGGTCCTGGTTTAAAAAATCAAGCAAGTATTTCACTAAAATTTATCCTTCATCTGCTCTATTTGCTCTTTTAATACACGTTTTAGCACCTTACCAGTGGCATTTCTAGGCAACTCTTCGGCAAAATAGATACTCTTTGGTATCTTGAAATTCGCTAAATTTTTCTTCAAATGCTCTCTTACTGTTTTTTCATCAAGATCCATACCCTCTTTTACCTGAATAAACGCCACAACCTCTTCATCGGCATGTACGTCTTTTACGCCAATTACCGCTGTTGCTTCGACTGCTTCAAGTTTGTAAATAACCTCTTCGATCTCGCGTGGATAGATATTAATGCCCTTTGATATTATAAGGTCTTTTTTACGATCAACAATATAGATAAAGCCCTCTTCATCGACTTTGCCAAGATCTCCGGTCTTTAACCAGCCGTTTATGATAGTCTCATCAGTTATGCTTGGCATACCATAGTAGCCTTGCATGACGCAGTCGCCCTTAATGATAATCTCGCCGATCTGGCTAACTGGAAGCTCCATCATCTCATCATTTACGATCTTTACCTCATAGCCATCAAGCACAGGCCCTACACTTAAAAGCTTTTGTTTATCATATAAATTTGCAGCTACGACTGGCGAGCATTCGCTAAGACCATATCCCTCGACAAGTGTTGCGCGTGGAAATTTCACTCTAAAGTCATCAATCGTCTGCTTTGCAAGCGGAGCTGCACCACTTACAAATAATCTAATGCGGTTAAACCATCTAAAATACCAAGGAATTTTTGCCTTACCGATAGCTGTATAGATGGCTGGGATTCCTAAAAATACAGTTACACGCTTTAGCAAAGTTTGTTTTAGTACATTTGAAAATGGAAATACTGATTTTACAAGAACCATCGAAGCACTCGCAAATATCGGAAGCAACACCATTGCAGTTAGCGTAAAACTATGAAACATCGGTAAAAAGACTATGAAACGATCGCTTTTTTTCACTATAAAACGATCATGAGCTCCAATTAAATTTGAAAAGATATTTTTATAGCTTATCATCGCACCTTTTGGCTTGCCGGTAGTGCCTGAAGTGTAAATTATATGCATTAAATCATCTATTGCCGGATACTTTGTGATACTAAGAGCGTATTTGTGATTTAGAGTTTCTGTAAAATTTACATTTTTAACAAGGCCATTATTTTCATAGCTCTTACTCATGTCCTCTTTTGAAATTTGAGGTGTTGAAGTAAGATACGCGCTCTCGCCATACTCTTCGTCAGTGTCTATATATTCATCTTTTGAAGCACTTTGAAGTTTCTTTGGTATTGCTCCGATCCAGATTATCTTTCTTAAAATTTCAAGCTCATTTAATGCGATTAACTCTTTTGCAAGCGAGCTAGACGCAAAAAGTACCTTTGCACCGCAATCATTTATGATATATTCAAACTCGTTTGCTTTTAAAAAAGTATTCATAGGCACTGCGATACCGCCTATTGCGGTTGTCGCAAGGTATGAGATGATAAATTCTTTTGAGTTTGTAACCGCCATAGCTACTTTATCGCCAAATTTTACTCCAGCAAGTTGCAAATAAGCTGCCACTTTATCGACATTTTGCTTTAATTCGCGATATTTTAGCTTCTCTTTTTCTTCAAAAAGAGCTACTTGATTTGGATTTTCCTTTGCTACTTTGGTTAAAATTTCATAAAAATTATTATAAGAGTATCGCATTATTGACCCTAACTAAAATGTATATTTAAAAGTCGTACCAAGGATTTGGATCGTACCAGTATCAAATTCCCCTGACATTTTTCCAGTATCTGATGAAATGCCTGTCGCACGCTTCTTATCACGGTGTTGATAAACATATCCAAGTGCCATTTCAAGATTTGGTGTAAATTTATAATTTACTCCAAAAGAATATACCTTAGACGTAGTATTTGGAAGCTCTAATCCAGTATGTTTACTACTTGTAATGTCTTCATCATAGGCAAAGCCAGCCATTAGTCTAAATTTTTCATTTACATCATAGGCAAGACCTAGTCTATACGTATTTGTATCTTTTGCATTTTTGATAACTGGATCATCCATGAATCTTGCAAAAGCTGGATGCGAGTGAGCTGGACCTTTATCCATGTATTCAAAGTCATAGCCTTTAAATTTAGACCAATACGTCCTCTCAAAAGCTAGCAAAATGGTAAAGTCGCTAAATTTATATCCAGTTGCAAGTACAAGCTGAGCAGGAAGTGGGATCTCGACTTTTGTTTTGCCATGGTAGCTTATAGGAGATAGCGCTCCGTTAAAATCAGCATCTGTATGGCCTTTAAGTTCTAAATTTACATTTGAGCGGTAAGTAACGGCAAAGCTTAAATCCTCAATAGGCCTATAAGTAAGTGCAACATTATAGCCATAGCCCATACCATCACCTTTTATCTCTCTGTAGCCTATTCGTCCAAAGTCACTTGCTATCTTACCCTTGGCATAAACACCTCTAGCACCAAGAGCAACGGCGAGCTTATCGTTTATGCGGTAAGCCACAGTTGGATTTAACTCAACAACTTGCAGCTTAAACCTTTTAGCGGTAAATGCAGTAGCTGGATCCTCCCATGATACACCAACAGCAGCAGGAACGGCAAGAGCTAAACCGAATTTCCAGTTTTCATAAATTTCTGGCGTTACAAAACTAAATGTACCAGCTAGCGAGTCAAATTTTTCTGACCTATAGCTTTTGCCACTATCACTTTTAAACTCGAGCTTATTTATATGAAACCAGCCAAGGGTACTTTCTATGTGATGACGTCCATCTAAAAACATCATATTTGCAGGATTAAAATATGCCGCATCAGCTCCAAAACTAAAGGCCACGTTACTAGCAGCAAGGCCTAAAGAATCAGCGCTTTGCTCAGGAACCTTATAACCTCCAGCATTTAGCAAAGTAGATGCCATAATAATGCTTAATAGCGCTTTTTTCATAGTTTTTCCTTTTCGAAATTTCTTAGAATTTTTATCTCTTCTTCCCAAATACTCTCGTCAATCGTCTCTAATATTAAAGGAATTTCGCCTATTTTATCATCATTTATTATATTTTTAAAAGCACTAAATCCAAGCTCACCCTTGCCAAGACTCTCGTGTCTATCTTTTTTAGAGCCAAGCCCGAATTTTGCATCATTTAAATGCATGCCAGATAAAAATTTATAGCCAATGATCGCATCAAATTCCCCCATCGTTTTAGCGTAGGCCTCTTTGCTTCTTAGATCATATCCAGCAGCAAATGCGTGACAGGTATCAAAGCAAACACCAACCCTACTCTCATCGTCTACTCGCTCTATCAAATAAGCAATCTGCTTAAAACTAAAGCCTAAATTTGAGCCTTGTGCAGCTGTATTTTCGATGACTAGCTTTACACCGCTTGTGCGCTTAAGTGCCACGTTCATGCAGCTTACGATATTATCTAAGCACTCTTTTTCGCTTATTTGTTTTAGATGTGAGCCTGGATGAAAATTTAAAAGCTCTAGTCCAAGCTTACTGGCGCGATCTATCTCATCTATAAAGGCTTCAAGCGACTTTGCTCTTGCCTCCTCATCTGGATGGCCTAAATTTATCAAGTAGCTACTGTGTGGCAAAACATGCTTTGTGCTTATGCCAGAAATTTTTAGGTTTTCTTTAAACTGCTCTATTTCACTAGCACTTAGCTCTTTTGCATTCCACTGGCGTTGATTTTTTGTAAAAAGCGCAAAGGCATTTGCTCCTATTTTTGCAGCATTTAAAGGTGCATTAAACACGCCTCCAGCAGCACTTACGTGAGCTCCGATATATCTCATTTTAACTCTTTTATTATCACTCTTATTTTGTTTTTGCTGTCTATAAATTTGACGTAGTTATCGCAAACCTCGTATTTTATAAAATATGAACTTAGATCTTGACTAAAACCACACTCCGTATTCACCAATCCTTTGCCATCATAAATCTTTTCTTTTTGCAAAATTTCTTCAAAAAGGCTCTCATAATGCGGAGCTAGAAAAAATTTCTCATTAAACTCAGTCTTGTTAAAGCAAGCATTATTTATGCAAATTTTATCTCTTATGCTTACGTTTGCGGTGTTTACGCCAGAGCTATAAATTTGCAAATTTAGCTCATTTTTATATTTATGGAAAAATCCAACGTCATTTATCTTGATCATCGGAGAAAATAAAGTAACTTGAAAAGCTTGTGAATTTTGCGGCGTTTTGGTAGCTACGCAACCTGTAAAAATAAAAACAGATAACAAAGTAAATAAAATTTTTTTCAAAAATTTTTCCTTATTAAACTAAAATTAAGTATAAAAGAAATATAATCCCAACTTCATAACCGACATGTGGCCCATTCGTCTAGCGGTTAGGACATCGCCCTTTCACGGCGGTAACACGAGTTCGAGTCTCGTATGGGTCACCACTTCTAAAAATCAAAATCTTATCCATATAAGCTTTAAAATATAGTTAATCTTAAATATTATTTTTAATTGTTATTTTAAATTTTTATTGAACCGCGCCGCTTCCAATTAAATGCGTTATTAAAATTTTAAAACCTAGAAAAATTAATATCGCTCCTCCCAGAAAGAGCGCCTTTTTCTCTAAAATTTTACCCATAAATTTACCTATATAAAAAGCAATCAAACTTAATGCAAAGCAGACTACACCGATTATGAGCGAGCTTTGAAAGATATTTATCTCTTCAAAGCTAAGTGTGACGCCAACGGCAAGAGCGTCTATACTAGTAGCAAATGCTCCATACAAAATAGTCTTAAAGCCTATCTTAAGATACTCGCACTCCTCTTTGCTACAGGCCTCTTCAAACATTCTAAAACCAAGAAAATAGAGTATAAAAAATGCAATAAAATGATCAACCGAGCTTATAAATTTTGCAAAACTAACACCTAAAAGATAGCCAAGAAGTGGCATAAGAAACTGAAAAAAGCCAAGCATAAAAGCGATAAATAAAATTTTATTAAGAGCTAAATTTTTATATCTTGCACCATTTGCCATATTTAGTGCTGCACTATCCATACTAAGAGCGAAGCTAAGAAGTAAAAGTTGCATAATCTCCCTTTAAAAAAAGGGTGAATTCTAGTGCAAAAAGATTAAATTTATTTTAAGTGTTTAGATATTTTTTGTATGATTTTGCTTTAAATTTTAAAAAGGAGAGAAGATGAAAAGATCTCTTGTTATTCTTTGTGGCGCACTTGCTTTAAATTTACAAGCCGCAAGCATGGACGATATGATAAATAAAGGCGTCAAAATCGCCACTCACGCATCAAGTGGCGACTATAAAAGCCTAGTTAGCGAGGCGCTAAATGCCGCTGTTAGCGAGCTTTCAAAAGAGGGCTTTATAAACAATGCCACAGCTAAAATCCCACTCCCAAAAAGCCTTGAAATGGCATCAAATTTAGCCAAAAAAGTAGGCGGCGAGAAGTGGGCGCAGGATCTTAGCAAGTCGATAAATAACGCCGCAACTACGGCCGTGCCAAAGGCTGCTGAAATTTTTAGCGAGAGCATAAAAAATATGAGCGAGGCAGATGTCAAAAAGCTCTTTAATGGTGGTAGCGACAGCGTTACGAAGTATTTACAGCAAAGCTCCAGCCAAAAGCTAAAGGCAGCATTTGCGCCGATAATTGAAAAAATGATGAGTGATAATAACTTTGCGACCGCCTATAATGGGCTAAATTCTTTCATCGGCGGCTCAGCAAAAAACAACGAAACGATAAAATCAGTAAAGAGCCTAGCTAAAAATTTAGGCGCAAGCGAATATGTGCCAGATGACGGCGAGGATCTAAACGCATATATCACTAGAAAGACGCTAGATGGGCTATTTAACGTGATGAGTGAAAAGGAAAAGGGGCTAAGAAGTGGCTTTAGCCTAGATAGCGACAAAAAGGTGCTAGACTCGATCTTTAAATGAGAAATTTAAGCGCTCAAAACAGAGCCGACATCGCTCTTATCGTAGTTGCTATCGTTTGGGGCGCTACGTTTTTACCTATGGCAAACGCGCTAAAGACAAATGGCGTCTTTGTCATGCTCTTTTGCCGGTTTTTTCTCTCAGCTATATTTATGGGTTTTGTTGCACTTAAATTTACTAAGAAATTTGACACAAAAAGCGTCATCTACGGCATTATCCTTGGCGCGGTGCTATTTTTGTCATTTGCCACGCAAACTTACGCTCTAAAGCTTACTTTTAGCTCAAGTGTTGCCTTTATTACAGGGCTTGAGTGTGTGATCGTGCCTTTTATGACAGCACTTATTTTTAAAAATAAAATAACTATTTTTGCTATTTTTGGTGCATTTATTGCTATTTTTGGACTTTGGCTCTTAAGTGGCGCTACACTAGCACTTGGGAGCGGCGAGGCACTTGCCCTACTTTGTGCCATATTTTATGCACTTTACACAAGCTTAAATGGCCACTTTGTAAGAAAGTGTGAGCTTTATTTGCTTGTATTTATGGTATTTCTCACCGTCTCTTTACTCTCATTTGTCTTTGCGTTTATTGAAGGTGGTGTGGTGCCAAATTACGATAGGGAATTTTTTATAGCAATTTTTATCACTGCATTTATTGGTACCATCTTTTGCTACTTTGTGCAAACCATCGCTCAAAAATACACGACCGCTAGCAAGGCGGCATTATTTTTCTGCCTAGAGCCAGTCTCTGCTGGGCTAATAGGCTACTTCATAGCTGGCGAGATACTTAGCATCTGGCAAATTTTTGGAGCAGCGCTTATTATCTTTGGCGTCATTTTTAGCGAATTTGGCAAGCAAATTTGCTCTAAATTTAAGCTCTAAAAGACAAAAAGCTTCATTTGAGAGTCAATTTTCTCGTCTATAAACTCGCCGTCAAATCTCTCTTTTAACATCGCTAAAACCACCTTTTCATCGTAGCTTTTAGCTCCGTTTATCTCAAGGTGCCAGCAGATATTCTCAGCAGCTTCCTGCACGCTTCGTCTAGCGATCCTTGTCTCATTTAAAATTTCACTCTTATAAGCAATACTCTGCTCATTTAGCCACGCTTCAAGCCTATTTACAACGTTTTTTTGAGAGAGCGTGCGGCCAAATTTTTCAAAAAATGGCTCCAGAAGATCAGAGCTTCTAGGCTTGTCCCAGCCAAGATAGAGTTTTTGTTTTGCGATACTATGAAATTTAACAAAATCTTCATCGCTAGCAATCGCTGGACTCATCGTGCAAATAGCGATATCAAAGCGCTTTGCTGGCTTAAATTCTCTCCACGAACAAACCTCGCTGGTTAAATTTGTCACGCCAAATCTTTTGGCATCTTCATTTAAAATTTCTATCATATTTTTTGAGCTATCGATACCTGTTATATTTTTTGCAGTTTTTGACAAAAATATCGTCCAAACACCGGTACCACAGCCTATATCAAGAATTTCTCTACCGCTAAAATCAACTCCCCAGCACAAAGCTTTAGCAAAAATTTGTTGCTGAATAGCACTTACTTTGCCATCAAACCTTTGATAATTTGACGCCTTTTTATCCCATAAATTTTGCATTTTAGCTCCTTATTTTTGGTTATAATTCTAGCAAAAAAGGCTAGAAATGAAAGATTTTATCTACAAAGCAATAATCCCACCACAAGCCATTGATATGCATGGACACATGAATAATGTCTATTATTTTACTCTTATGCAAGAGGCTGCATTCGCACACTCTGCAGCGGTTGGCGACACGGTCGAGGCGCAGTATAAAAGAGGCGAGATCTGGCTCATTAGAAAAAATGAAGCCAAATATATAAAAAGCGTAAAATTAATGGATGAGGTAGAAATTCACACTTACACACAAGCTGAAGGCAAGGCGACTTCGTGTAGATATTTTGAGTTTAAAAAAGATGGCGAGCTAATAGCAACCGGCAAGACCGAGTTTGTTTACGTTGATCTAAAAACAAATCGTCCAAAAGCCATTCCAGCTGAGATCATCGCACTTTACTCGTGATCACACTCATCACAAACGCCTTTTATCACGGCGCTTTTTATATTTTTAGCGACGTTTAGATGGGGCATATCGATGTTTGTGACTTTATGACAGACATCGCAGATAAAGTACGCTTTTGCCTCATTTGCCAGTTCGTAGTAGCTTTTATGATTATTTTCAGTTTTTATAACAAGACCTTTTTTTTCAAAAATTTCTATGCTTCTATAAAAAGTAGTTTTATTTGCATTAAGGCTTTCTAAAATTTCATCATAGCTTAATGGAGTTTTGGCATTTTGCAAAATTTCAACGAGCTTTATGCGAAAAATAGTTGCCTTGATACTATGCTCTTCTAAGAAATTTCTTGCATTCATCCTTGCCCTTTTTATTTTTTGTATATTAACGCTAAAAGTTTTAAATTTCATTTAAAAAGCACTATATTTAGGCTTTCGTTCTTTAAGTTGCAACCAAGTTGCAATCTGCTAAACTTCCGCAATATTTTTTCAAACAAAGGAGAGATGGTGAGAAAGATTTTTGTTTTTTTAGCAGTTTGCGCTTTGTCGCTTTTTGCAAAGCCAGTTGTTACGACTAGTATATTGCCTACAAAATTTTTTGTTGAGCAAATCGCTGGTGATACACTAAGCGTAAATACAATGGTTGGCAAAGGTGCTGATCCACACACTTATGAGCCAAAGCCAAAACAGATGAAGGAGCTTGAAAAGAGTGAGCTTTACTTTGCTATTGGCATTGAGTTTGAAGATACTTGGCTAGAGCGTTTTTCAAAATCTTTTAAAAATTTACATATTGTAAAAACACAAGAAGGCATCGAAAAGATAGCTATGAGTGATGAACACGAACATCATGAACACCATGAACATCACGAGCACAAGCATGAGGGTGAGCATAAACATGAGCATCACGAGCATCATGACCATGACCACGAAGCTGGCGAACATCATCACCATCATCATGATGGCCTTGATCCGCACATTTGGCTTGATCCGATTTTAGTAAAAACTCAAGCTGACAATATTGCTAAAGCATTAATAGAGAAATTTCCACAAAATGCAAAGCTTTATGAGGAAAATTTAGCTAAATTTAAAGCCAGCCTTGACGAGCTTGATAGCTTTATTAAAAATACTCTAAAAGATGTTAAAACTCGCGAATTTATCGTATATCACCCATCTTGGGGATATTTTGCAAAACGCTATAACTTAGAGCAAATTGCCATCGAGATAGAGGGCAAAGAGCCAAAGCCGGCTGAGTTAAAAGAGCTCATCGAAGAGGCTAAAGAGCACGGTGTAAAGGTTATTTTCGTGGCTCCGCAGTTTCCAACAAAGGCTGCAAATTTAGTAGCAAAAGAGACTGGCTCAAAGGTCATAAGCATTGATCAGCTCCCAGAAAATTGGCTAGATGAGATGAAAAAAACAGCAGAAATTTTTGCTAAGAGTCTATAAAAAATGTTAGCACGCCTGATTGTCATTTGCTTGTTTGCTATAAATGCCTTCGGGTGTGCTCTTTGCTCGCTTTATAGCCCGACCGCTCACGTGAGCGTAAAATTTGACTCAAACGAAAACAATATCTCTACAATTGCTTTTTCATGGACATTTTCGCAAAATTTCTCAGAGCTTATGAGGCAAAATTTTGACCTAAATCAGGATGAAAAGATAGATGAAAGCGAGATCAAAAAGATCCGCTTAAATTTACTTGATTATCTTGTGCCAAGGCATTATTTAACGAATATTGAGTACTTTTATAAGGATGAAAATGCTACAAAGCTTGAGCTAAATTTAAAAAAGTATAAACTTTATTTTGATGAGGGCAGATTAAAATTTGATGTTAGTTTTAAGACAAATTTGCTTATCAAAGATGGCTTTGTGGTGTCTGTTGAAATGGACGATAAAGAGGGATATTTTAATTTTAAATTTACACAAAACAACGCATTTTTAGTATCAGATCAGTTTTGGACGATACCAAATCCAAATGCAAATTTAATATTTTTTACATTTTCAAGTAAGGCTGCAGCCAAAGCTCATAACAAAAAACCTGCATTAAAAGAGCTTCTAAAAGAGCCAAACTCAGTAAATTTTGAAGATGAAAATTTAAGCCAGATCGATAAGATCGATGAGGCTAAGTTTGATCTTGTTTCAAAAACAAGTCTAAGCATGCTTGATAGATTAAAGCAAATTCTAAGAAATTTTGATCAAAAAAGTCCGCTAACTCTGCTATTTTTAGCGCTCATATCATTTGGTTATGGCTTTTTGCACGCTGCATCTGCGGGGCATGGCAAGGTGCTCACAAGCTCTTATTTTGCCGCAACTGGTGGAAGCTACGCCAAAGCCTTTTTCTTCTCTTTAAAGATCGGATTTTTACATGTTGTGGGTGCGTTTATTTTTGTGCTTGCTAGTTTTATGATACTACGTGAGATCAGTAGCGATCTGACAAAAGATACAGCAAGCGTTACGACAGCATTTTCTGGCGTTATTATCTTTTTTGTAGCGATTTTTATGCTTTATAAAAAGGTCAAAATTTATCTTTCAAGCAAAAAAGAGTTAAATAAATTTTATATTTTTAGCTCAAGTTTGAGCCAAAATTTGAGTAAAAATACAAAATTTACTAGCGACTGTGGCTGTAATATCTGTACTACAAAAAAACCAAAAAGCAAAGAAGAATGGCTGGTTGCGGCTGCTGCGGCACTTATTCCTTGTCCTGGCACGATACTTGTCTTTGTGCTAGCAAATGAGCTAGGCAGCTACTTTGCGGGCGTTATAAGTGGCGTATTTATGGCACTTGGCATGAGTGCAGTGATATTTTTAGCGGCTATTTTTGGAGCCAAGATAAATGAGAGCACAAACATTAAGCTAAAAAAGTTTAAAATCTATGCCGAATTTATGGCTCTTAGCGTTATGCTTTGGCTTGGACTTTTTATTTTTACTACGACATTTACGCAAAAGAGTCTGTTTTGAAAGAAATTATAAAAATTAGAAATTTAAACTTTAGCTACGATAAGCAAGTGGTTTTAGAAGGTATCAATTTAGATTATAGTAGCGATGAGTTTTTAGCTATTATCGGTCCAAATGGTGGCGGTAAAAGTACGCTTTTAAAGCTTATCTTAGGGCTACTTAAACCTCAAAGTGGTGAGATAAAGCTCTTTGGGAAAGAGCCAAGCGAAGTCAGTAAATTTATAGGTTATGTGCCTCAAAATTTTCTCTCGAATCAAAGCTTTCCGATGATGGTTTTAGAAGTAGTTTTAATGGGGCTAATCGATAAAAAAATTTTTGGTTTTTACTCGCAAGCTGAGAAACAAATGGCTCTTGCAGCCCTTGAGAAAGTTGGCATGAAAGAATTTGCAAGCGCTAGAATTGGTGAGCTAAGCGGTGGTCAAAGACAGCGTGTATATATCGCAAGAGCGCTTTGTGCAAATGCAAAGGTCCTCGTTTTAGACGAGCCAACAGCCAGTATCGATACAAAGGGCCAGGCTGAAATTTATGAAATTTTAAAAAATATAAATGCAAGTGGTGTTGGCGTAGTTTTGGTAAGTCACGATCTAAATATCGTGCTAAATTATGCTACAAAAATCGCCTATGTGAGTAAAAATTTACATATTCATAAAACTCATGAAGATACCGCAAAAAGAGAATTTATAGAGCATTTAGCAAAATCTCATAGCCATTTTTGCGATGTCGAGATCGCGCTTGGCGAATGTGAGTGCAAAATCAAAAGTAATGTTTTTAAGCTAAAGAGATAAAATGAGTGAAATTTTAGAGTTAAATTTTATGCAAAATGCCTTTATTGCTGGCATTTTAGTTAGTATTATTTGTGGGCTCATAGGCTCACTCGTTGTTATAAATAAAATGACTTTTATCGCTGGCGGTATCGCGCACGGAGCGTATGGCGGCATCGGACTTGCCTTTTTCTTCTCACTTGAACCACTTCTTGGAGCTAGTATATTCTCACTCTTTTTAGCCCTTATAATCGCCACTATCACGCTAAAAGACAAAACCAACATCGACTCAGTTATCGGTGCTATTTGGGCATTTGGTATGGCTATTGGTATCATTTTTATCGATTTAACTCCGGGATACAATGCCGATCTCATGAGCTATCTTTTTGGCTCTATCTTAGCAGTGAGTGGGCAAGATATAACATTTATGAGTATTTTAGATATCTTATTTTTGGCGCTCATTGCCCTTTTTTATCGTCAATTTGTAGCTATTAGCTTTGATGCAGAGTTTGCAAAGCTACGCGGCGTAAATACAACATTTTTTCACTATTTATTAGTGTGCATGATGGCACTTTGTGTAGTAGCTACGATCCGTGTTGTGGGGCTGATTTTAGTCATCGCTCTTCTTACTATACCGCCATATTTAGCACAAATTTTTGCCAAAAGACTGGGGCTGATGATGCTAATCTCCACTATCTTTTCAGTCGTTTTTTGCTTTAGCGGTCTATTTATTAGCTTTTATTTTAACCTAACAGGCGGAGCTAGCATAATCTTAGTTGCTTCACTTTGCTTTTTTGCTTTTTGTTTTAAATTTAAAAGCTTACGCCAGTAGCTCTTCTTAACTGATAAAGCGTCCAAAAGACGAAGCAAATAGCTGTGAGATAGACACTAAAAAATAGAGCCAGCCATATAAATTTTATCTCAAGACCAAAATAAAAAACTACTGCGTAAAAAAGTGATCCTTGAAGTACAAATTGCCTAAATCCATTTAGCAAAAAGATGGCCACTGGGCGTTTTACGGCCTGAAGAGTGCTGCCTGAGACATTTATCGTGCCATAAGCTACGTAAGCAAGAGAATTTATACCAAGATAAAGCCCTGCTATCTCCAAAACCATCGGCGTATCATCAAAAATTCTTATCATATCTTCACCAAAAAATCTAATAAAAACACAAGCAAATACACAATAAATAAGTAAAAAAAGAAGCGAAATTTTATAACATTGCTTAGCTCTTTTAAAATTTTTAGCACCATAGTTTCTTGAAACGATACTTAAAACTGCTGCAGCCATACCAATGGTCGGCAATACCAAAATTTGCTCTATCCTTAAAGCTATGCCATATCCTGCTACGGCATTTACGCCATAGTAGCTTATAAATTTTAAAAGCACAAGTGAGCCAAGCGACATCGATAGATAGTTTAAACAAGCTGGTAGAGCTTGCTTTGTAATCTTTGCCCAAATGCTAAAATTTGGCACAAAATAGCTTAAATTTCTTGGCTCGATCATCTTAGCCTTTTTAACTTTTACAAAAAGATAGATCATGCCTAAAAGCTGAACACTCGCTGTTGCTAGAGCAAGTCCTTTTACACCAAGATCCAAAATAAATGCAAAAAAGTAGCAAAAAAATGCATTGATAAAAAGGCCATAAAATAGCCAATCGCGGTAACTTTTTGTATCTCCAAGTGCCACAAGCACTCCGTTTAGAGATTTGATAATCAAGAAAAATGGTGCAGCAAGAAAGATAACACCCGCGTAATCAAGCGCTTCTTTTAAATAGTGATGATCAGCTCCTAAAAAAGTGAGCAAGTTTGGTGCTAAAAAATAGCCACAAAACCCCATAAAAATAGCAAATACCAGCACAAAGATAATTCCATTTGCCGCATAGAATTTAGCCATTTTTATCTTTCCTGCTCCAAGGCTATTGCCTATTAGCGCAGTTAGTGCTGAGCCAAAACCAAGCCCAATGCCTACGATACTTAGATAAAGCAAAAAGCTCATAGCCATACCAGCTACGGCAAGGGTAGAAATTTTTGCTGCAAAAAATGTGCCGGTGACGTTATAAAGAGTATTAAACATCATTGCGGTGCCAGCTGGAAGTGAGAGCGAGATGATGAGCTTGTTTAACGGGTCTTTTAGTAAATCCATGGTTTGATTTTACGTTTTTTATCTTTAAAATTTGTAAAGAATAAAAATCAATTAAATTTAATAAAAGGCCATTACTCATTAGCATAGTTAAGATTTGATATCTTTTGGCAACGCATTAAAACTTAGAAAGCTTATTTTTATGTATATAAATTATTTGTGTAAAAAATTTGTATTTCTATTAGTCTTTGTTATATTAGAAATTTAGTAGGCCAAATATCATAAAAAAAGCAAGGAAAGATACCTTGCTAAATTTTTATTTATATTTTATGCCCATGCCACCAAATTTAAGCGTATTAGCTGTCTTATTATCGCTACTTTCGATTAGAGCTTTAACATCTACTAGTCCTGGCAATCCCCAAACTTGTTCACAAAGACCACCTGTTTTTATAGTAATGCCTATTTCACCACTAGTGTTATTTCCAGGACGTACTTCTAAACACTCATCATTTTTTGCTTTTACTGGTATTTTTACATTTGACATTTTTTTAACAGCTTCTTTAATATCCGAATTACTAGCAAATTCGCCTTGTGAAGTGTAGTAAGAACCCAAGTCCGAAATAAGTGTTTGTATATTTGTAGCAGTTTTTGCTATCTCTGCATCATCCCTTGTTGCAGCTAATTTTGGTATAGCAACCGCAGCTAATATGCCCAATATAACGATCACGAAGATCAACTCAATCATCGTAAAGCCTTTTTTCATGACTTCTCCTCCCTGAAATATAAATATTTTCTAAATCGAGCGAATTGTATCATAAATTTCAAAAAAACAATGAAATAATGTACTATATAAAAAATCAAAAATTTGCCGATATAAAAAAGAAAATTAAAATTTAGGGGCGTTATGAAGGGCGTTATACTTTGTCTATTTATCATCACGATTTCATTTTGTAAATATGAATCTTATAAACCTCTCACGGTAGTAAAATATAATGAAGAAAAGGCTCTGCTTGGTAAAAAACTCTTTTTTGACAAAAGACTAAGCCCAAATGAAAACTACTCTTGTCAAACTTGTCACAACCTGTATTGGAATTTAAGTGGAAGCAACCAAGATAGCATGGAAAAAGGCACTTTAAATCCTCCAACAATATTAAATGCTGCAGCAAACTATCTATTTTATAGCGACGCAAGGATTAGCAATTTAAAAGATCAAGTAAAAGAGTCCATAACTTCTAGAATAGAACTAAACTCGGATAACGACAAGATAGTGGATTCTGTAAATAACATCTCTGAGTACAAAATTTTATTTAAAAAAATTTATAATGACGGCATTAATTTTGATAATATTGCAGATGCAATAGCTGAGTTTGAAAAGGCTGTCTTAAGTGTTGATTCGCCATTTGATCGTTTTATATCAGGTGATAACAATGCCATAGATGATAGCGCAAAGAAAGGATTTGAGATATTTAATAATATAGGCTGTGCTGCTTGTCATAATGGTAGAAATTTGGGAGGAAATTTGACACAAGATATTGGCCGAGAAAGAATTTCTGCCTTAGATACAAGCAAAAGATTAAGAAGAGTGCCATCACTAAGAAATATTACAAAAACTGCTCCATATTTATCCCATGGAGAGATAAATGATCTAAAAGAGGCTATAAGCTTTATTGGTAACTACCAGTTAGGATACGTTCTTAGCAAAGATGAAATTGATGCTTTATACTCTTTTTTTCTGACACTAAATGGTAAAAAGCCTAGGATACTAAATGAGTACTAAGCGAATAAAAACCATACTTAGCGTCTTAACAGCTATATTTTTCATTAGTGCATTTTTTATATATAAAGCAAATATAGCTATTGGTGCAGCTCATAAATTTGATGACGGGATTTTAAATCTAAAATTTATAGACAATGAGATAACTTTTTCTTTGAATAATATTTATGATATCTCAAACTACGACAAACTCAATGCTGACATAAATTCTTTTGATACAAATTTGAGTAACCTTTCAATGATTAGTGATGAGATGTTGTTATTTCATCAAAATGAAATAAAAAAAGACCTACAAAACATAAGAGATGTATTTAGTAAAAAAGTATTTTTTTTACAAAGATCAGCTTATGTAAACTCATCTATAGATTCTTATATCCAAATAAGTCAATATGAAATACAAAATCTCGCACTTTCAAATAAGCTTGAGCCTATATTTTATGCGATAAAAGGTGCTTTGATGCTTAGTCCTGAAGCAATAGATGATATTTCAAAGCAAATAAAAATGTATAAAAACGAGTATAAAGATAACCAAAAAGCTCAAAATGTATTAGACAAGATACTTTATGCAGCTCAAGCTACAAAAACATTACGTACAATCTCAAATAGTGTAAAAGAGCTACATCTTGATAATCTAATAGAAAATTTTAGAAACAAAATCCTAGAATTTCACTCTGATGAGGTGAATAAGGCAAAAATAGCTCAGAGAATTTGCTTGCTTACATTTATAATATTTTGTTCATTTGGTCTCTATCAAATTAAAATGGCCTCAGAGCGTTTAAGACAGATAAAACTCCTAAGAACGACAGTCGAAAACGATCATAGCTCTATTATCTATTGCGATAAATACAATAGAATTTCATACGTAAATAAAACCTTTGAAGAAAAAACTGGCTACAAGCTAAAAGAAGTAATAGGCAAAAACCCTAGAATACTAAAATCATATATGCACCCGCAAAGCTTTTATGAATCCATAAAAGAGGCTGTGCAAAAATCTCTACCTTGGGAGAGCGATGAGCTTATAAGCAGAACAAAAAACGGTAATTTTTTATATGAAAAGGTAAAATTTTCACCATTTTTCTTTAAAAATAAATTTGAGGGCTATATAGCGGTAAAACTTGATAGGACTAAAGAGACGCTAATACTAAATGAACTAACTCAAAAAAATGAACAAATAAAAATACAATCTTCAATCGATAAGCTAACAGGCTTTGGTAACTACTTTGCTTTAACTGAAATTTTAGACGCGCAAAAAGATGGAGTGCTCATTTGCTTAAGCATTAAAAATTTTAAAATTTTAAGATTCTTTTATCAAACTAAGATTATCGATGCAATGCTAAAAGCAGTTGCTGATACACTAAAGCTTTGCATAGATACTTCTGAGATAAAAGCAAAGCTATTTAGATTTCAAGATGACGCATTTTATATATGGTATGAAGGCAATAATATCGTAAGAGATATTGAATATATTAGAGAATATTTTGGCTCAAATAGGATAAATGTCGCTATTGATGAAAAATTTGAAAATTTACCAGGCATAAAGATGGTGTTTGGTGTTTCATTACCAAATGATACCCCACAAACTAACCGCCTAATGCAATCAGTCCTTGCAAATCAGCTCGCAATAGAAAATGGTAGCAATATTTACTACTATCTAGAAAATGACGCCATTGAGATGAAATATCACAAAAACCAGCTAGCAGTCCAGCTAATCGAAGATGCGTTAGAAAACGATAGAGTCATCGTAGAAGCACAAGGCATCTTTAACTTAGAAGAAAATGAAACTGAAGCAAAATATTATGAAGTTTTAGTTCGTATAATTGATCAAAATGGCAAGATTCATTATCCGGGCGAATTTTTAGATATTGCCATGAAAACGCAACTATATCCGCAAATAACCAAAAAGGTGATAAGTCTTGCGTTTGATTTAGCCAAAAAATATCCAGACTATACATTCTCCATAAATTTATCTAATACAGACATAGCCGACGCTAGTATGAGAGAGCTTATAGAAAATAAACTAATCGAGTGCAAAGATCCTAATAAAATTTGCTTTGAAATGCTAGAGAGCGAAGAGCTTAGCGACTATGTTGCGGTAAATTCTTTTATAAAACGCGTCAAGGGCTATGGATGTAAAATTTCAATTGATGACTTTGGCTCAGGATACTCAAACTACTACCGAATTTTGGAGCTTGATATAGACACCATAAAGATAGATGGCTCGATAATCAAAAAGCTTCCATTTGACGAAAATGCTAGAGTTCTAGTAGAAACCATCGTAAGCTTTGCAAAAAAACAAGGCTACAAAATAGTAGCCGAGTTCGCAAGCTCAGAAGAAATTTTAAACCAAATCAAAAATTTTGGAATACCTTACGCACAAGGTTTCTTGCTGGGCAAGCCTCGCAGAATGGAATAGTGGCTAAATTTCTATATCTATCCCAACTGGGCAGTGATCGCTACCTGTGATCTCTGGCAAGATAAATGCGTCTTTTAGCCTATCTTTTAATCCTTGTGAAATAAAGAAATAATCAATTCTCCAGCCGACATTTTTAGCCCTTGCATTAAAGCGGTAGTTCCACCACGAGTAAGCGTCCGCTACGTCGCCATTTACGGCTCTAAAGGTATCGATAAAGCCACTTTTTAGCACCTCATCGATCCATGCTCGCTCGATAGGCAAAAAGCCAGAAGTTTTGGCATTTGCCTTTGGATTTTTAAGGTCGATCTCACGGTGAGCAGTATTTACATCGCCACAAAATATCACCTCTTTGCCGCTTTTTACAAGTTCTTTGCAGTAAGCTAGAAATTTCTCGTAAAAGTCCATTTTATAGGCTAGGCGCTCGTCATCCTTTTGTCCGTTTGGAAAATAGATATTAAAAAGTATAATATCGTCAAATCTATGTTCCAAAACACGCCCCTCCGTGTCATCAAAAAAGGCTGCCTTTTGTGTAGAAATGTCAAAATTTGCTAGGCTCATCACGCCAGAGTATCCGGCCCTCTCGCCTGAGTTTACGCGTATATCTTTAAAGCCAAGGTTGTAAATTTCCTTTGGCACGTCACTTTCTTTGACTTTAATCTCTTGAAGCGCTAAAAAATCAGGCTTTTGCTCCGTAAGCCACGCGAAACCATCCTTTGTTACAAGTGCTCTAAGGCCATTTACATTCCAGCTAATAAGTTTCAAATTTCATCCTTTTTTTAATTATAATTATGCCAAAAATCACAAAAAGGAAAATTATGAGAAACCAGCCAGAGTATAAATTTTTTAAAAATTTTGGCTATGCAAGAGAGGGTTTGGCTGAAATTTTTAAAAATGAAAAGAGCTTTCGTATAGAAATTTGCATATTTTTATTAGCAGCACTATCGCTATTTTTTTGGAATTTTGACCTTGTTTTTAATCTATTTTTGATTTTTAGCATGGCATTTGTGCTAGTTTGCGAGTGCCTAAACTCAGGTTTAGAGCGAGTAACTGATCTTGCAAGCCCAGACTATCACGCCCTAGCAAAGGCAGCAAAAGATGCAGGAAGTGCGGCTGTGATGATCGCAAATTTCTTATGTGGCGCGCTTTGGTGCGTGGCGATAGGATATAAAATTTGGAGCTAGCATGAATGAAGAAATTTATAAGGCAATCATTGGCGAGAAAAAGGTAGAAATTATAAATTTGCTAGTTAAAAGCTGCGATAAAAATGGCTTTATTGTAGTAAAAATTTCAGAAATTTGTGAAAAGCTAGATGTGAGCAAACCAACCGTAATAAATACCTTTAAGCTGCTTGAAGAGAAGAAAATTTTTGAGAGAGTGAAAAATGGAGTTTATAGATTTAAAAATTTATAGTGGCGAGCAAACGCCTGCCACATCTTTTTAACTGATACTCTCAGTAGTGATCATGCTAAATGTCAAGCGGTCAGTTATCACGACTGGGCCTAGACGAATGTCTCATGAACGACACCTACATTCTCGCCAGATGCATATAAATTTGGTATAGGCATAGCCGTTTGAGAGCTTATGACTTGGGCTTTTGTGTTGATATTTAACCCGCCCATTGTGTGGTGAACTTTTGGCGTGCCATGCTCTGCTTAAAATGGCAGATAGGCTATAAAAGTAAAAAAATAATATAAATTTTAGTTATAAATTTTCTAAAAAATATTCACTACGACTTATTTAAATTTATAATTTCGTTGATAAATTTTATAGTATTTTAGATCTTAGTTTAAGAATGGGATTTAGTTAGGAGAACGGAGCAAAATTGCTCCGTAAATTATTTAACACCAACTATGATTTGAGTTGCTTTGATAATTGAAGTTACTTTATCTCCTGCTTTTAAAGCTAGACTACTAACTGACTCTCTTGTGATGATAGCAGAAATTTTGCTGCCATTTACATCGATAATAACTTCAGTATTTACAGCTCCGTCTTTTATCTCGCTAACAACACCTTTGATTTGGTTTGTAGCGCTAAGTTTGATGCTGTCGTCTTTTGAAACGATAACGCTTGAAGCTTTGAATAAAAAGATAGCTTTTTTGCCAACTTTAAGATCAAGACCTTTTTCACTATCAACTGTAACAGTTGCTTTTAGCACCTCGCCACCTGCTAGTTTGCCAGATATTAGCGAATTTACCGCACCTGTTCTTACCTCTGTGATCTCAACATTTAGTTGATTTCTTGCACTTATTGACATTTTGTATCCTTGTTTTGAATTAAATTATGGTGAAATTGTAAGGTAGAATTATTAAGCAAAACTTAAAAGCTATTTATACAAAATTATAATATCAAAAATAAAAATTTTATACTTTTAAATGCCCTATAAATCGCTATTTGAGAAATAAAATCTAAAAATTTAATTTATATTATTTTGAAAAAAATGAGAAAAAATATTACTAGCTACTACTTCTAAATATCTATTTTTATAAAATTCTTGTAAATTTGACTTTAAAGCTTGGTAAATTTAAAAGTATTTTTAGGTAAAGAAATAAATTATAAAATTTGAAATAGAAATTTGAAAGTTTAAATGCCAGCTTCTAGCATAGCTTCTGCTTGATAATGCGTAATAAGTGGCTCGATGATCTCGTCAAATAATCCAGCAGCCATAATCGCATCAAGGCGGTAAAGTGTTAAATTTATACGGTGATCGCTTATGCGGTTTTGCGGATAGTTATAAGTTCTTATCCTGCCTGAGCGGTCTCCAGTGCCGACCTGACTCTTTCGCTCACTAGTTTCTTTTGCAAGTCTCTCTTGCTCTTGCATCTCGTAAAGTCTAGCTTTTAGCACCTTCATCGCAGCTTCTTTATTTTTGTGCTGACTCTTGCCATCTTGGTTTGTGACAACAAGTCCAGTTGGTATGTGCGTGATCCTAACGGCACTATCAGTTGTATTTACTGACTGACCGCCATGGCCTGAGCTTCTCATCACATCGACTCTTATATCATTTGGATTGATCTCGATCTCACTATCCTCAACCTCTGGCATGATAGCCACAGTCACAGCTGAAGTATGCACCCTGCCCTGGCTCTCAGTCTCTGGTACACGCTGAACTCTGTGTGTACCACCTTCAAATTTTAGCCTTGAGTAAGCACCTTTGCCTTTTATAAGCACGATGATCTCTTTAAAGCCGCCAGTGTTACCCTCACTTTGGCTAACGATCTCAAATTTATATCCTCGAAGCTCCGCATATCTAATGTAAGCATTAAAAAGATCTCCAACAAACAGCGCAGCCTCATCACCACCAGTACCTGCACGAATTTCTAAAAATATATTTTTATCATCGTTTGGATCTTTTGGAAGAAGTAAAATTTTTATCTCTTCTTCAAGCTTTTCTCTTGAAATCTCTAAATTTTTAAGTTCTTCTTTTGCTAGCTCTCCGAGCTCAGAGTCCTCAAGTAGGGCTTTATTTTCATCGATGTCTTTTAAAATTTCTAGATATTTTGTTGCAGCAGTTGCGACTGGCTCGATAGATGATTGCTCTTTTGAGAGCTTTGTCATCTTTTCGATATCGTTTGCTATATTTGAATCGCTAAGAAGCGTAGAAATTTCATTATAGCGATCCAAAAATGGATGAAGTTTATCAGCAAACATTAAATTTTATAGATTAAGCAGCTTTTAGAGTATTTACTAATTGTGCAAGACGACTAACACGGCGAGCAGCAGTTTGTTTCTTCAAAAAACCCCTACTTACGAAGCTGTGGATGCTTTTGTTAGCAACTTTTAAAGCTTCATTTGCAGCATTTAGATCTTTAGCTTCTACAGCTACACGCACTGCTTTTGTGATGTTTTTAAGTCTAGTGCGGTAAAATCTATTTCTCTCAGTTCTTTTTATAGTTTGTCTAGCTCTTTTTTCAGCAGATTTATGGTTTGCCATAATATACCTTTTTGAATAATTTTAGTCGGTGATTATATTAAAGATATAATAAATTTAACCTTAATTTAAGTCATCCTTAATGAAAGTAAAATTTTAGATTTTAAATTAGGTAAATTCTGATAAAATAGCACAATTTTATAATAAAAAGGATAAATTTATGAAACTATTTGGAACGGATGGAGTTCGTGGAAAAGCTGGTGAGAAGCTTTCAGCTCAAACATCTATGCGTCTTGCAATGGCAGCTGGAATTTATTTTAGAAAGACCTCAGCGACAAATGTGATTTTAGTTGGAAAAGATACAAGAAAAAGCGGCTATATGATAGAGACTGCCATCGTTGCAGGGCTAACTGCAGTTGGCTACAACGTCCTTCAAATAGGCCCTATGCCAACACCTGCGATCGCATTTTTAACAGAAAATATGCGCTGTGACGCTGGCATAATGATAAGCGCCTCACACAACCCATACTACGATAACGGCATCAAATTTTTTGATAGCTTTGGCAACAAACTTGATGAGACGATAGAGGCTGAGATAGAGAAAATTTTCTACGACGACGAGCTCATCGCAAACGCCCAAAAGACGATGACAGAGATCGGTGCAAACAAGAGGATCGACGATGTTATCGGCAGATATATCGTGCAGATCAAAAATTCATTCCCAAAAGAGCTAAATTTAAAGAATTTACGAGTAGTTTTAGATGTGGCAAACGGAGCTGCTTACAAGGTCGCGCCAACTGTATTTAGCGAGCTTGGAGCTGATGTCATCGTCATAAACGACGAGCCAAATGGTAGCAACATCAACCAAAATTGTGGCGCGCTTCATCCAGAAGATCTAGCAAGCGAAGTAAAAAGGCTTCGTGCCGACATCGGCTTTGCATTTGACGGCGATGCTGATAGGCTTGTAGTAGTTGACGAAAACGGCGAAGTTGTGCATGGCGATGCGATACTTGGTGCGTTGGCTGCATTTTTAAATGAGCAAAAGGCTCTAAAAGGCGGAGCCATCGTAGCTACGGTAATGAGTAATGCTGCACTTGATGACTATCTAAAAGCTCATAAGATCAAACTACTTCGCTCAAACGTAGGCGATAAATACGTGCTTGAGATGATGAAAGAAAATGGCATAAATTTTGGTGGCGAGCAAAGCGGTCACGTGATATTTAACGACTACGCTAAGACTGGCGACGGCCTTGTTACCTCAATGCAAGTTGTTGCGATGATGCTTAAAAAAGGTAAAAAAGCTAGCGAAATTTTTGGTGAGCTAAAGCCATATCCACAAATTTTACTAAATTTAAAGATCACAGAGAAAAAGCCACTTGATAAGATAGAGGGGCTAAAAGAGCTTGAGGCTAGCCTTGCAAAAGAGGGCATAAGATCGCTCTTTAGATACTCTGGCACTGAAAATTTGATCAGACTTTTGCTTGAGGGCAAAAATCAAACTTTAGTTGAAAAACGCATGGATGAAGTTGAGAAATTTTTTGTAAAAGCCCTAAATGCGTAAAAGCTTAGTTAAATTTTTCATAGCGTTTTTTCTCATTTTTATCGTTGATCAAGCGATAAAAATGATATTTATAGATGGCTTTTCGTGGGAGGGTGAGTTTTTCTCGCTAGTTCTTACATATAATAAGGGCGTTGCATTTTCGATGTTTGCCTTTTTAGATGAGTGGCTTAAATTTATCCAGATCGCCCTCATTTTAGGCGTTTTTGTCTATCTAGTCGTTGAAAAAAAGCTGCTTTACTCGCATGCCATTTGGCTTGGAGCTTTGCTAGGAGCTGGCAGCTCAAATATCACAGATAGATTTATCCATGGCGGCGTTGTGGATTATGTCTTTTGGCACAAATGGTTTAACTTTGCGGTCTTTAACTTCGCTGATGTGATGATCGATCTTTGCGTTGTGATGATACTTTGGCAAAGTTTTAGAAAAAGGAGAGAGAGTGGGAAATAATATCTACGTCGCATACGCGCTTTGGCTACTTACTGGCTGGCTTGGAGCGCATAGAATTTACCTTGGTAAATTTATCACTGGCTTTTTGATGATGGGACTATTTTTTGTTGGCTACTCTACGTTTTATTTCATTATAGGCATACCATTCTTAGCTATCTGGGGCATTTGGTGGCTTATCGATGCATTTTTAGTTGGTGCTTATGTCGAGAAAAATTTACAAAAAGTCGAACTAAAAGAGAGACTAAAACTAAAAGACAAAGAAGATGACTTAAAAAGGCTTTACGAGCTTTTTGAGAGTGGTGCGATCAGCAAGGCTGAATTTGAAGCTAGAAAAGAGATACTTTTTAGATAAGGAGACGTTATGGCAGAATATTATCTTTACTTAAAATACCTCCACTATTTGTTCTTCATCTCGTGGATGGCAGTGCTGTTTTATCAGCCAAGACTCTACGTTTATCACGTAGAAAATATGGACAAGCCAGACTTTGTCAAAGTGGTCGAAGTGATGGAGTACAAGATGTATCACTACATTGGTTGGGTCGCGCTGATTGGCTCATTTGTCACTGGTATATTGATACTTATCGCGATGCCTGATCTTATAAAAACTGGTCACATCCATGTCAAAATTTTAGTTGTCATCTTGATGGCTATCTATCACCTAGACCTTGGACGTTACATGAAGCAGCTCAAAGAAAAGCGCTGTAACAAAAGTGGCATCTTCTTTAGAGCTTACAACGAAGTGCCAACTATCGCGATGCTTATCATCATATGGGTCATGATAGTAAATCCATTTTAAGGGAATTTGATGAAGAAATTTTTAGCATTTATTGCTTTGCCGGCACTCTTGCTCGCAGCTACTCAGTACTTTGAGCCGGTGCAGATAAAATTTGACAACAGACTCTACTCATTGGCATATTCAGCCAAGCCTGTGCCAAATTTATTCACACAGGAGTACTTGCTCCCTGGTGAGAAGCTAGATAGTTTTAGCTACATGCTCTCGCTAAATACGCTTAAATTTGACGCTACAGTCGAGCAAGCAGTCGAGCAAAAGATAAATGATCTAAAAGAGCTAAAAGCAAAAGGGCTAAAAGTGGCTTATAAAAAGGGCTCACTAGCAAATGAAATTTATCTTGATATCACGATATTTTCAAACCTAAATGGCGTGCCAACAGCCGAGCACTCGATATATCGCTACACCAAACAAGGCGGAAATTTAGTCCTTTTCACCATCCAAAGGCGCGCTTATAAAAAAGAGGGCATTCAAAGATTTGCTGCAAATTTCACGATCGAGTCGCAAGATTTTAGCAAAAAAGCCCTAGCCACACCTTTTCCACAAATCATCAATAGATAGAAAAACTTGAGTGTAAATTTAGCCTTTGCACTCAAATTTTAAAACCAGACTTAATAAATTTATCTAAAAATAAAACGAATAGTTATATGATAGGAAAAACTCAAAAAGGATAGCCTATGATACATAAAATTCTTATTGCAAATCGTGGTGAGATCGCAGTTAGGATAGTCAGAGCTTGTAGGGATTTACACATCCAAAGCGTAGGAATTTACACAGCGCCAGATAGCGAGTGCTTGCATGTAAGGATCGCTGATGAGGCCTATCAAGTGGGCGAAGATCCGATCAAAGGTTATCTTGACGCCAAAGCTATCGTAAAGCTTGCTAAAGAGTGCGGAGCTGACGCGATACACCCAGGATACGGCTTTTTAAGCGAAAACTACGAATTTGCAAAGGCGGTCGAGGACGCTGGACTTATCTTTATCGGTCCAAAGGCTGAAGTGATCAGAAAAATGGGTGATAAAAATATCGCAAGATACCTGATGAAGAGAAACGGCATACCAATCGTTCCAGGCACAGAAAAGCTAAATGACGAGAGCATGGACGCCATAAAAGAGCACGCTAGACGCATCGGCTACCCAGTCATCTTAAAAGCAAGTGGAGGCGGAGGCGGACGTGGCATCAGAGAAGTTTGGCAAGAAGAAGATATGCAAGATGCCTTTGAGTCGTGCACCAGAGAAGCAAAGACCTACTTTAACAACGATGAGGTTTTCATGGAGAAGCTTGTCGTTAATCCTCGTCACATCGAGTTTCAAATTTTAGGTGACAACTACGGCAATATCATCCACCTTTGCGAGCGTGACTGCTCTATCCAAAGGCGCCACCAAAAGATCATTGAGATCGCACCTTGCCCATCAATTAGCGAAAATTTAAGAAAGATAATGGGCGTGACCGCAGTGGCCGCTGCAAAGGCTGTGGGCTACTCAAATGTAGGAACGATCGAGTTTTTACTAGATGACTACAACAACTTTTACTTCATGGAGATGAACACTCGTATCCAAGTGGAGCATGGCATCACCGAAGAGATCACCGGCCACGACCTAGTTGTTAGACAGATAAGGATCGCAGCTGGCGAGATTTTAGAAATCGAGCAAAGTGATATAAAGCCACGCGGCTACGCGATAGAGGCGAGGATCACGGCTGAAAATGTCTGGGAGAATTTCATCCCAGCACCAGGCACGATCGAGGGCTACTACCCAGCTCTTGGCCCATCTGTACGTGTCGATAGCCACGTCTATAAAGACTACACCATACCACCATTTTATGACTCTTTGATCGCAAAGCTGATCGTAAAGGCAACCGATTACGACCTAGCGGTAAATAAGCTTGAAAGAGCACTTGAAGAATTTACCATCGAAGGCGTGCGAACGATCATCCCATTTTTGCTAACGATTAGCAAAAGCAAGGAGTTTAGACGAGGATTTTTCGATACTAGCTACGTTGAGAAAAACTTAAAAACTATCCTTGAAAACACCTATGATGACATGAACAAAGAGCCAAACGACGACCTAGAAGAAGTCATCGTAGAGGCGATAAAAAGATATAAAAAGAAGAGATAAATTTATCTCATTATGGCTTTGGCGACAAATTTCGCCAAAGCTAAATTTCCACGCAAACTGTATGCGTCTTGGCTTTATCATTTGCCATAGCGTAGAGCTTGCCACCGCTTACTAGTATGATCTGATCTGTGCTAAGTCTAAATTTCTCAAACTCTATCTCTTTTAGTAGCAAGCCATTTTTAGCGCTTATCAAAGCTGGCTTATTTTGCGGTTTGCAAGCAAAATTTGACCATTAACCCAAGCAAAGTACTCCGCGCCACTTGTTTAAATTTAAATATCACCTCGCTATTTTTGCATCCACGGCATAGAGATGTCCGCCATTGCTAGCGGTGCCAAAGTAAAGCATTCGCCCTCCTTAACATCTCGCATTTAGTGATTGCTAGTTTTTTTAGTTATCTATGCTAGCTTTTTAAATTTATGAAGATCGTAGTCTAAGTTTGGCGGCAAATGGGTCAAAATTAAAAGCGCACCGAGTTAAATTTGATAAAATTTGCCAAAATTTAGCAGATTAAAGGACTGATATGTTTTTAAAGTTAAACCAGATAGCTCAAAAGTTAGATCAAATTTTCTTACCGCTAGAGCAAGAGGGTATGACTGGCATGAGACTCTTGCTTCAAAATGATGTTAAAGCTACCACACAAGCACTTAAAAATGCACAAAAGGCTCTTGGCGTAAATTTCCCAGCTAAATTTACAAAGCTTTTAAGCAAATTTGACCTTGGAAATTTTGAAATTTGCAATGTCAAATTTGGCTCCAGAGGTGACTATGCAAGCGATATAGTACGACTAAATAGCGTAGATGAGTTTGGTGGCAAATGGTGGAGTGGCGAGGCTCGCCCTTTAAATTTGATAGTCTTTGCCATGGGTGATCCGTGGATATTTTTGCTTGATTGCACGAGTGGCGCGGTCTATGCATGGCTCTTTGGAGATGAGGAGCTTTGCGGTAGATGCATCGCAAGCGACTTTGAGAAATTTTTCATAGCACTTGCTAGCATCGATATAGCAAGGCTAAATGAAGAAACCCTACCATCAACCGAGCAAATCCTAAAATTTGTCCAAGCAGATGGTAGAGCCCTTCTTTTCTGGCAAGAGATAGCATATGAAATTTAGCAAAATTAGGCTTCTTAGCCTAAAATCTCTTTTATAAATTTATCCTAGTGATCGAAACAAAAACCACTTTTTATAAATTTAGTTTCGATATGTAACGCTCATCGCCTAAAATAAAAATATAAAAATAAATTTAAATAAAAATTTTTTCTAGCCGAGCTAATATTTAACTACAAAAAAAGGAAAAAGGAGCAAAAATGAGCGAGTACATCGAACAAACGATGGAGTGGATAAAGAAGACCAACCCAGGTCAAGGCGTCTTTGTCCAAGCTGCGACTGAGGTTTTAAACAGCCTAGAGCCGCTTATAAAAAAAGAGAGCAAGTACCAAAAACACGCGATCCTAGAGCGTATCGTCATCCCTGAGCGCACGGTGATCTTTCGCGTCACGTACACGGGCGATGACGGCAGACCGCAGGTAAATAACGGCTACCGCGTGCAGTTTAACTCAGCCGTGGGCCCATACAAGGGCGGTCTAAGGCTCCACCCTAGCGTGGATCTTGGCGTGCTAAAATTTCTAGGATTTGAGCAAATTTTTAAAAACTCGCTCACGGGCGTAAATATCGGCGGCGCAAAAGGCGGCAGTACCTTTGACCCAAAAGGCAAGAGCGAGGGCGAGATAATGCGCTTTTGCCAAGCGTTTATGAGCGAGCTATACCGCCACATCGGCAACACCGTGGACGTGCCCGCAGGCGATATCGGCGTGGGCGCGCGCGAGATCGGCTATATGTTTGGGCAATATAAAAAACTCACGGGCAGATTTGACGGCATACTAACGGGCAAGGGCCTAAACTGGGGCGGTAGCTTAGCGCGCACGGAGGCGACCGGATACGGGCTGGTATACTTCACGCAAAACATGCTGCAAAAAGCGGGCCTTGGGCTAGAGGGCAAAAAATGCAGCATAAGCGGTAGCGGAAACGTCGCCATCTACACGGTAGAAAAGCTCTATCAAGTAGGCGCGCTGCCTATCACGGTTTCTGATTCAAACGGATACGTTTACGACGCCGAGGGCATCGATCTAGCCGTCCTTAAAGAGATAAAAGAAGTAAAACGCGCGCGCCTTAGCGAATACATCAAATTTAGACCGAACGCAAAATACGTAAGCGTGAGCGAGTACAAAGAGGGCAGAAACGGCGTGTGGGACGTGCCGTGCGACGGGGCATTTCCGTGCGCGACGCAAAACGAGCTACATCTAGCTGACATAAAGACACTCTACGCTAACGGCTGCCGCTTCGTGGCTGAGGGCGCAAATATGCCAAGCACGCTTGATGCGATAAATTTCATGCTAGCACAAAAGGATTTTTACTTCGCTCCGGCAAAGGCGGCAAACGCAGGCGGCGTGGGCACAAGTGGCCTTGAGATGATGCAAAACGCCGGCATGACTTCGTGGAGCTTCGAGGAGGTCGATCGCAGACTTCATGGCATCATGAACCACATCTTTGAGCTAAGCTACGAAACGAGTAAAGAGTTTGGCAATGAGGGCAACTTGGTGCTTGGCTCAAATATCGCTGGCTTTAGAAAAGTGGCCGATGCTATGATAGATCAGGGATATGTGTAGGGCTGATTTTGCTCTTAGCTCTATAAATTTACGTCCAAGTTAAATTTGGACGTAAATCAATATGGAATAGTTTTAGGCTTTTAGTTAAAAAAGAATTTGCCTTTCGTATGGCAAATTTTACTGACAAACTATTAAAATTTACGCTAATTTGAAGTATTTTATGCAGCGTTCGTTTTGACAAATTCGCGGTGGTGTGATATATGTGGATTTGAAGCTCGCCTAAATTTAAAGTATTTACACTAAGTTGGCGAGCAGATCACTATTTTTAGAGCATTTAATAGAAAATTGTCAAAAAAGCTGGCGTGGTGGCAAATGGTGGAGTGGCGAGGTTTGTGCAATAAATTTGAAAGTTTTTGCCATTGATGCTTTTGCTTGATTGCACGAGCGGTATGTTTATGTGTGGCTGAAATTTTTAGTAGGCGCGTTGCGAGCGAGAAATTTTTATAGTGTTAGCTTGCATCGATATAGCAAGGCAAAATGAAGAAGTCCTGACAGAGAATGAGCAAACACTAAATTTTATCCAAGCAGATTATAGGGCATTTGATTTTTGCCAAGAAATGGCTTATAAAATTTAGTAAATTGATGCTCACCCAGCCTAAATTCTCTTTTATAAATTTAAACTACAAACAAGCGAATTTTTTAGCAAATTTATACAGCTACTAGGCGAAATTTAGCTTAAAATGCTAAGCATAAGTACCATAAACTTACAAATTCACAAGAAGTTATCAAATTTACTCTAACAGATTACCCTTACCTAGCCAAATTTCAGCAAAGCGGTCCATGTAATGGTTTGCAGAAAAAGGATGAAGCAAATTCTAGTAAGCAAAAATTAAAATTTGCTCCATTTAATCCACGAACAAGCAAATTTATCGTCAAATTTGGTCGCCACATAAAACCAAGAGTAGTCAAAGCTTTTTGTAAAAAAGTATTATTAAAGCGATATCCCATTGCCAAATTTAGCTAGATATTAGGCAAAATTTAGCTTAAAAATACTCACGCAAGCACTAAAATTTTGTAAGCTCACAAGAAATATTTTCAACACAACATCCATACGAGCGATAACAAAGCGGGTAAATTCCAGCAAGTAAAGACCAAAATTTACTAAATTTAAACCACATCCAAATTTTGCCTATCAAATTTAACCATAAGGTATATCAACCCTGCAAACGCCTTTGCGTAAATTTAACACATACAAAAATGATAGGATTTTGGAAAATAGTTATTTGTGAGTTTTTGTATTAAAAATTTAATGTAACAAAGAGCAAACCCTAGCCTGCTCTTTGTGAAAATTTAACCCTTTTTTGGAGTTACAAGCATATTTACATAACGACCTTCTATCATAGGTTCTTTATCGCGATCAGCTTCATTTTTTATCATTTCCCAGACCTTCTCAAGCATAGCTACGCCAGCTTCTGGCGTGCTCATCTCGCGACCCTTTAAAAAGACACGAAATTTAACGTGTTTGCCATCTTGCAAAAACTCGCTTGCGTGTTTAACCTTGTAGTTTATATCGTTTTGGGCGATCTTGACAGAGAGTTTTATCTCTTTTATCTCGATGGTTTTTTGCTTTTTTTTAGCTTCTTTTTGCTTTTTCTCTTGCTGATAACGGAATTTACCATAGTCCATTATCTTGCAAACTGGTGGCTTCGCATCTGGCGCTATAAGAACTAGATCAAGACCAAGCTTATTTGAGATCTCTAAAGCCTCTTCTCTTGAGATGACACCGTATGCTGTGCCATCATCCCCTACACATCTTACCTCTCTCGCCCTTATGTCCTCATTGAGCAATACTTCATTTTCCTTACTCAAAAATGTACCTCACTAAGTTTCTCCTTCGTTAAATTTATAAATTCCGCCAAGCTCATATCGCTCTGCGTCCTAGCCTGTCTGTCGCGTAGCGCAACGCTCTTGTTCGCTACTTCGTTGTCTCCTAGCACGACTATCATAGGCACCCTTTGTTTTTCTGCCGTTCTTATTCTCTTATTTAAACTCTCATTTTTACTTGCGATCTCGCTATCGACGTTGATCTTTCTTAGCTCGCGTGAAATTTCTTTTGCATAGTCTAAATGTGCGTCGCTAATAGGTACAATGACGACTTGCGTAGGAGCGATAAAAAATGGTAGCTCACCAGCAGTATGCTCAAGTAAAATTCCTATGAATCTCTCAAAACTGCCAAGCAGTGCTCTGTGAAGCATTACGGGGCGTTGTCTTTCGTTGTTTGCATCGATGTATCCTAGATCAAAGCGCTCTGGCAAGTTAAAATCAACTTGTATCGTGCCGCACTGCCACTTTCTCTTAAGCGCATCAGTGATCTTAATGTCGATTTTTGGACCGTAGAATGCGCCGCCGCCCTCATCGATACCGTATTTAAAGCCATTTTCATCAAGAGCTTCTTTTAGCGCTTTGGTCGCCGTTTCCCAAATTTCATCTCCGCCGATCGCTTTTGCAGGCTTGGTTGAAATTTCCATCTCGTAGTGGAAACCAAAATTTTCCATTATTTTGCCAGCAAATTTCAAAATTTCTAGGATATTTTCTTTGATTTGACTTGGCATACAAAAGATGTGCGAGTCGTCCTGGGCAAATTCGCGAACTCTAAAAAGTCCATGTAAAACGCCGCTTTTTTCATGGCGATGCACTACGCCGTATTCGAAAAATTTAAGTGGCAAATCGCGGTATGAGCGGATGTCGCTTTGATAAACTTTGATGTGACCAACGCAGTTCATCGGCTTTATGCCATACTCCGCGTCGTCAATCGTCGTAAAGTACATATTTTCTTTATAGTTTGCGTAGTGGCCGCTTCTTCTCCACACGTCAGCCTTTAAAAGCTCAGGTCCTCGCACTGGCTCGTAGCCACGTTCGCGGTGAGCTTTGTATAAAATTTGCTCTAACTTAGAGCGCAAGCGTCCACCATTTGGTAACCATATCGGCAAGCCGCCACCCACTTCTTCATCAAAAGTAAATAACTTCATCTCAACGCCAAGCTTTCTGTGGTCACGCTTTTTGGCCTCTTCGATGATTCGGATGTGCTCTTTTAAACTCTCTTTATCTGCATAAGCTGTGCCGTAAATTCTAGTTAGCATCTCACGGCTCTCATCGCCTCCAAGATAAGCTCCGGCCACGCGTGTAAGCTTGAAAAATTTTAAAAATTTAGTATTTGGCACATGTGGTCCACGGCAAAGATCTTCAAAATCACCTTGCGAGTAGCTGCTCACTTCACCATCTGGAATTCTTTTTAAGACCTCTTGCTTTAGGTCGTCATCTTTAAATTTATCGCTCATATTAGCTTTAGTTGAGCAGGTTTTGACGATGTCAAATTTCTTCTCAGCAAGCTCTTTCATTTTTTCTTCAATCGCAGCTAGATCGCTCTCGCCTAGTTTCGTACCCTCATCATCAACTCTAAAATCATAATAAAATCCATCTTCTACATTTGGTCCGACAAAGAATTTCGCCTTTGGATAGAGTGATTTGATAGCTTGTGCCATGAGGTGTGCACAGGAGTGTCTGATAACGTGTAGTGCTTCTTTTGAGTTGTCAAAATAGATAGGCTCAGCACTACTTTCTCGCCCTGCGATACTTTGAGTATCGACTATTTCGCCATTTAGTTTGTATGCGATGATATCGCTCATTGTTTTTCCTTATATCAAATTGTCTTTTTTACGATAAAAGAACGATTAAGGATTTTATCTAAATGGGCTTTAAGCTAAACTTAATATTTACTAAGCAAATTTTTATAAATTCTTTTTAAATCTACAAGCTTTGATCTATAAATTTATTTATAAAATATATATATTTATATTTAAATATGTAAATCCCTA
>NZ_CABPTY010000002.1:95532-121526 GCF_902460415.1 Campylobacter concisus | reverse complement strand
TATATAATTTATTATATTTTAAGATTATGCCTGATAATATTTGTTCTTGAAATGAATTTAGCAATTTCTCGTCTTTGCATTATTTAAATTCATTTTTCTCCCGACAATATTTAGTGCTAGGAAGTGGTTAGCCTAGCACTTTTTTATTCTGCAAAATTTATTAGCGTTGGTCGTACTATCTTCGTATAATCTTTTGTATTTAAAATGATCGATCTATCAAGTAGTCCTGCATTAAATGCGATCTCATCGTTTCTTTGTAGCAACCTTTCATCAACTACAATGTGTAAATTTTTATGAAAGCTAAATGGCGGCACTGAACCAAAAACACAATCTGTCAATGCCAAAACTTCATCTGGGCTAGCAAGGCTCGCTCTTTTGCCTTCAAATTTTTGTGTCAAGCTATAAAGATTTGCTTGCATATCGGCTGTCAAAATAGCCAAAATATAAATTTTACCAGCCTTCATCGCTGGCTTTTCATCACTTAGCAAATAATCATTTAGCACATTTTCATCTTTAAAAATTTGCCTAAATTTCTCCTCATCCACCCCTTTTATAGAGCAAACCAGAGCCTTTGCGCCTTGACTCATCTTTGTTCCCCTAAGTTTTGCCACCTCTTCTGAAGTGGTCGCACTCTCATGATTTAGGACTTTAAATTTGGCTTCATTCTTGCTAAGAAGCTCATATATCTTATTAAAAATTTGCTCAGACACAACTCTTTCCTTTAGATAAATTTTAGTTAAAATTATACCGCTAAAACTTATAAAGGGCAGGAAAATGCAGATAAATTTAGATGATATAAAGATTGAGCCAAGTTGGAAAGAAATGTTAAAAGATGAGTTTTTGAGTGAAAATTTCGCGCGTATCAAAGAAAATTTCTTAAAAGCAAAGAGCGCTGGCACCGTCTATCCACCAAGTGCGCTTATATTTAATGCATTTAACCTAACGCCATTTCACGATGTCAAAGTCGTCATCCTAGGCCAAGATCCATACCATGGCGCAAATCAAGCCATGGGACTAAGCTTTTCAGTGCCTAGTGGCGTAAAAGTCCCGCCAAGTCTTGTAAATATCTACAAAGAAATTTACGCCGATCTTGGCATAAAAGAGCCAAATAGCGGCGATCTCACAAAGTGGGCAAAGCAAGGCGTGCTACTACTAAACTCAACTTTAAGCGTTAGCGCTGGAGTTGCAAATTCTCACGCAAGCTTTGGCTGGCAGGGCTTTACAGACGCCGTCATAAAAAAGATAAGCGAAAATTTACAAAACGTAGTTTTTATGCTTTGGGGCAACCCAGCCAAGGCAAAAGCACCACTTATAGACGCCAGCAAGCACCTCATCTTAGAGGCAGCACATCCAAGCCCACTGGCTCGTGGCGCATTTTTTGGCTGCCGTCACTTCTCAAAAGCAAATATCTATCTAGCAAACCATGGCAAAACGCCAATAGACTGGGATCTAAACGTAAAAATTTGATCTATTTTTTTAGATCATTTAAAAGTTTGTTTGTCTCTTCAAGCTTTCTTTTGCAAAATTTCTCATCTTTGTTTTGCAAAATTATGGCTTCTTGGCCGCTTTGTCTTTGTTTAAACTCATCAAATTTAAGCTCAAAAAGTCTTAACGCCTTCTCATCATTTGCAAGTCGTTTGCTCTCTTTGGCGTAAAGCTCGTCAAGATAGAGCCTACTTTGCTTGACATACTCCTTGCAAACCTCGCTTGCACCAAATAAATTTACGCCCAGAAAAAGGGCAAAAATTAGAGATTTTTTCATATTTTTCCTTGAAATTTTTGCGTTATACTAGCCTTTAAGCACTTAAATTTTAAAATATTTTGCAAAAAAAGGATAAAAAATGAGGCGAAAAGATAGAGAGCTTAGCCAAGACGAGGCGCTTGAGATTATCGATAACTGCGAATACGGTGTGATCTCATGCGTGGATGATGAGGGAGAAATTTTTAGCGTGCCTATCTCGCCTGTTAGAGTTGATGGGAGCATTTTTATCCACGGAGCGAGCGCTGGCAGCAAGGCAAAACTGCTTCAAAATGGGCGAAAAGTGGAGTTTGTCTGCGTTAGCTTCAACAAAGTCCCACACCTAAATGATAGTGAGCTAGAGGCGATAAAGGACGACGGCAAGGCGCTTGGCGGTAAGGTCTTTACGACTGAGTACAAAAGCGCCATCGCAAAAACAAGAGCCTACGAAGTGACAGATGAAGCCAAAAGATATGAAATTTTAAAAATTCTCAGCCAAAAATACACCGCCTACGCGATGAGCACCTTTGACGTGGCGGCCGAGTATGGGCTAAAGATCATGAAAATTTATGAGCTAAAGATAGAGAGCCTTAGCGCAAAGGCCAAAATTTTACCAAAAGCGGTAAAGGAGTAAATTTGAGCTCACTTGCACTGATGTTTAGACCAAAAAGCTTGGACGAAATTTGCGGTCAAAAAGCGGTTAAAGCGGCCTTTTTAAAATTTATAGCCACCGGCAAGATACCGCACTCCATATTTTATGGTCCAGCGGGCTGTGGCAAGACGAGCTTTGCAAGGGCAGTAGCAAGCGGCGCAAACTACGACTTTTACGAATTTGATGGCGGAAATTTAAAGATAGATGACTTTCGCAAAATTTTAAAAAACTATGAAAACGCCCTAAACAAGCCACTCTTTTTCATAGACGAGATCCACAGGCTTAGCAAAACCCAGCAAGAAGCGCTACTCATCCCCATGGAAAACTACAAAGCCCTAGTTATCGGCGCTAGCACGGAAAATCCCTTTTTCACGCTAAGCTCAGGCATCAGAAGCCGCTCGATGCTCTTTGAGTTTAGGCCACTTAGCAGTGGCGATTTTGAGGAGCTTCTTGGCAAGATAAGAGAGCAAATTTCATTTAGCATTGACGAGGAGGCGAAGGAATATCTTTTTAAAAGTAGCGGCGGCGACGCAAGAGCTATGTTAAATTTACTCGAATTTGCTGTCACGCTTGATGAAAATGTGAGCCTAGAAAATTTAAAAACACTTCGCCAAAACGCCCTAAAAGAGGGGGCGAAAGAGGACGACACGCACTACGAGCTAGCAAGCGCTTTTATAAAAAGCCTGCGTGGCAGCGACGAAAATGCCGTCATATACTACCTTGCAAGGCTCATAGACTCTGGCGAGAGTGCGGACTTCATCGCTAGAAGGATGGCGATATTTGCCAGCGAAGACATCGGCAATGCAAACCCAAATGCGCTAAATTTGGCCGCAAGCACGCTAAGCGCGGTAAAAGAGATAGGCTTTCCAGAGGCTAGGATCATACTGGCTCAGTGCGCCATCTATCTAGCTAGCTCGCCAAAGTCAAACTCCAGCTACAACGCGATAAATGCCGCTCTAAGATACGTGCAAAGCGAAGAAATTTTAAAGATCCCGCCATATCTAAAAAATCACACAAAAGAGAGCAAAGACTACCTTTATCCGCATGATTTTGGCGGCTGGGTCGATCAAAAATACCTAGAAAAACCGCTCGTTTTTTACAAAAGCAAGGGCATAGGCTTTGAAAAAACACTAAATGAATGGCTAGAGAAAATAAAATCCAAGGGCTAAATTTAGGCTTTACTCTTTCAATTTGAAAGGGCTCTTTTAAATTGAAAGATAGAAGACGTGCCTTGGAGTAGATTAATTACAACTTACGGCAGAGCAAGCTAATTTCCAGAAATTTTTAAATAACTTTGGGCAGCGATCGGCTAGAAAAATTTGGCGCAGAGCGTGGCTATCGGTAGGCCAAGCAGCGGACAAAATATGGCAAATCCAGCAAATAACAATGAAGCAAAATTTAACGCCAAAGCTACTTGTAACGTGCTTTATAAAATTTTTAGCAAACTAAGAGCCAAATATGTTTTGCCAAGTTATATCCGCGCAATAAAGATTGCAAATTTCGTGTAAAAGCCTCCTAAAACACGCAAAAACCTAATTTTAAAATCTAAAAACCAAGAACCATTCTAAACCTTCATTGTGGGATAAATTTAGAAATTATCAATCAAAAAACGCCTTAGAGCACAAAAATATTGGTCGCAAAATCTTGCTAGTAAAAACAAGTTCACTACGAGTAAGCCGAAACTAGCGCAAAATTTTAATCCAAGCTAAAAAATTTTTCTTATTTATTCTAATTTTATATTTTTTTAAATATACTCGCTCTCTAAACTACACCAATGAAAGTCAAGAAAATGCCTACAAATTTTGCTGAAATTTTAAATAATTGTGTTGAAAGTATAAATTCATTTCTTTGGGGTCCATACTTCCTTATCGCCCTACTTTGCGGCACTGGACTATTTTTTACTATTAGGCTTGGGTTTGTTCAAATTTTTAAGTTTAAAATGGGCTTAAAAGAGCTTTTTGGGAATTTCTCGCTTCACGGCGAAGCTGCTGGCAAGGCCGGTATGAGCCAGTTTCAAGCAGTTGCAACCGCAATCGCCGCACAAGTTGGCACTGGTAATCTAGTAGGTGCGACAACAGCTCTTATCATGGGTGGTCCTGGAGCGATATTTTGGATGTGGTGCGCTGCGTTTTTAGGCATGGCTACAAATTTTGCTGAAATTTGCCTAGCTCAAATTTACCGCACAAAAGACGATAGCGGGCACACGATAGGCGGTCCGGCATTTTATATAAGTCGTGGATTAAAGGGAAAATGGGCAAAAATTTTAGCTGGATTTTTCGCTATCGCTATCATTATCGCACTTGGCTTTATCGGCAACATGGTTCAAGCAAACTCGATCTCAGATGGCTTTAAAGGAGCCTTTGGTATACCTCAGTGGATAACTGGAGCTTTTTTAGCAATCGTCTGCGCAGTCATCTTTATAGGTGGCGTAAAGGCGATCGCAAGAGTGGCTGAAAAGATCGTGCCTTTAATGGCTTTACTTTATGTAGGTGTTGGACTAATCATTATCGCTTTAAATTTTCACGAAATTCCAGATGCAGTTTTGCTTATCTACAAAGCAGCATTTGATCCTTCAGCTGCGTGGGGTGGAGCTACTGGAGCTAGCATAGCAGCTGCGATGAGATACGGCATAGCAAGAGGGCTTTTTAGCAATGAAGCTGGCATGGGCTCAACTCCGCACGCACACGCCGCAGCTAATGTCAAACACCCGGTCGATCAAGCAGTACTTGGCATAATGAGCGTATTTGTAGATACTTTTATCGTTTTAAATATCACCGTTTTTGTAGTGCTTACTGCAAATGTTATTAGCTTTGAAAATGGCAAAGCAGTCTTTACAGGCATAACCTTGGTACAAGAGGCTTTCTCATCGCATATCTTTGGTAAGGTTGGCGGATATAGTTTCGTAGCTGTTTGCCTATTTTTCTTTGCATTTACAACGATTCTTGGATGGTACTATTTTGCTGAAATCAACGTAAGATACCTTCTTGGGGCAAAAGCGGTCAGAGCTTTTCAAATTTTAGTAGTCGTTTTTGTATTTTTGGGAAGCTTGCAAAAGGTTGATTTTGTCTGGAGCCTAGCAGATATGTTTAATGGCTTGATGGTCGTACCAAATTTAATTGCCATCATCATTTTAAGCCCTATCGTGGCAAAGCTTTTAAAAGATCACGATGCTGGCAAAGAGTATGATGTGAAAGATTATTTGAAATAAATCTTTACCACATCTTTAGAAAATTTACTAATAATTAATTTTTAAATCTCTTGCTTAGGATGTTTTATTAGAAGTGGTGGCCCCGAATGGACTCGAACCATCGACCACTACCATGTCAAGGTAGTGCTCTACCAACTGAGCTACGGGACCAAAGATTTGGGATTATATTTTATTTTCTATTTTATTTAGCTTAATTCTTTAGTAATTAAATTTATTTACAAGCAGTAAATGTAATGGATAAATTTAGAATTGGCTAACGCTTGTTTCACAGTTATCAGTAAAGATGAAAATATCAAAAAATATAATAATATCGCAAAATACACTCCAACAAAGGCAAAAATAGCATCTTAGAGGGCTGGGTATATTTCTTTGGCGATCTTGATACGATTGATTGGCATAAGAATATAAAAAAATCGCGAGCATTTCGAATTTGACAATGGTTGCACTAGCTACCATACAAGTGTGATAGATAGCAATAAAATATCAGTAACTGCTTGATAGCGATAAAGAGCTAAAATGTGTAAGCTACCACTATGATGTAGGACATGGTGCTAGCTTTGGAAATTATCTTGAATACTAAAAGCCGATATATAAAAATTTATGAGAAGAATATGCTAGAGCAAAAGGTCAAAGAGTAAGAAAAAAAATCTTCAAAGATAAATATAAACCTACAAAAGAGGGAGAGAATTTTTTTAAAAAAAGGCTAATAAGAACAATACAAAAAACTGTTGGTGGACTGGTAGATTGATAAAAAAGGTCTCGCTACTCTCAAGTAACCTTGAGCAAAATGTTATCCTAAAATAGATCGCTTTACTACTAGGGTTTAGGATGATCCAGCTAAAAAGAGTTAACGAGGTTATCGGCATCTTTAAGAGTAATAATAGATATGAAAAATTAAACCTCTAACTAGTTAAATTTATAAGAAATAGTCAAAATATCTCCCTCATTATGTTTTTGCGCAGCAAAAACGCCCTGGTATTTTTAAGAGAATTAATACACTAGAGAATTTTAGATCAACACAAAAACAAGAACGCATAAGATCACTCGTGAGAGATAAGAGCAAAAATTTCTACTATCTATCTAAAACATGCAAGACACTGGATATAAGATATAGCGGGACTTTAAGCCAGTTAAACTTTAACAGCTCTTAATAGGTCAAAACACATCTCTCATCTTATGTGTTAGCTCCAAGCTCGCTTCTATCTCGGCTCTTTTTGCCATTACACTTTCAACATTGACGCCGACGTTTATACCAAGCTTTTTGGCAAATTCATAAAGCTCTGCGAAATTTTCAAGGCAAATTTGTGATGCCGTGGCTAAAAAATCATCACTCTCAAGCATCCTTTTTTCGCTCTTTTCATCAACACTTATACCAAGCCACTTGATAAACTCTAGCGTTTTTGGCGTGCCGCAAGTCGTAAAAGTCAAAATTATAGGCAAATTTAACCCACTTTTTGCCACGCTTGTTAGTAAATTTTTAGCCAAATTTATATCAAAAACCGCCTGTGAGATAAAAAATTTTGCCCCCATTTTGGCCTTTTGACTCATCCTTTGCTCTTCATCGCCATTTTTAGCGTGCCTCTCAGCTATGCAAACACCACCCACTACAAGCTCTTTAAACTCATCTCTAGCGATCTCATAAGCACGCTCTAGGCTCATTTTAGGCTCTACTTTGCCAGAAGCAACGCCAACAAAAACATTTATATCGCTACTACTTTTGGCTAAATTTGCTCTAAACTCACTCTCGTTATATTTATTTGCGACCCTATAAAAGATGCTTGACGTCTTTAAATTTAGGTATTTTGAGTAGTAAATTTCAGGGCTTAATGTATCGCTAAATTCAAAAGTTCGCTCGCTTTTTATGCGGCTGCTTTCATCTTGGATCTCGTAAAGCACCAAGCCATCAGCCTGCACATCCGTGATCCTCTTGTCCCATTTTGCAGCGATCTCTTTAAGCTTTGCCTCGTCAAATTCAGCCTTTGGAGGCGTTAAGCCATAAAGCACTATGCCACTTTCATTGTTTATGATCTTATCTTTTAACATTTTCTAACTTTTTTGAAATTTAAACGGAGTTTAGCGCCTAGGCTTGCTAGACGCTAAAATTTGGATTATAGACCTCTTACGATCTTGACAGCTTCTACCATGTTTTTAAGGCTTGGCTCGACCTCTTCCCATTTTCTGGTTTTTAGGCCGCAGTCAGGGTTGATCCAGAGTTGCTCTTTTGGCAAGACTTCAAGCAGAGCTTTGATCTGAGCGACGATCTCTTCGACACTTGGCACACGTGGGCTGTGGATGTCGTAAACGCCAGGTCCGACCTCTTGTTTGTAGCCAACAGCTTTGAAAATTTTAAGTAGCTCGTTGCCACTTCTTGCGGTCTCGATACTGATAACATCGGCGTCCATAGCTTCGATAGTCTTGATGATGTCGTTAAATTCAGAGTAGCACATATGTGTGTGGATCTGAGTTTTTGCCTCGGCTGAGCTCACTGAAAGCTTAAAGCAATCAACCGCAAATTTCTCATAAGCTGGGATATTTTCAGCCCTTAGTGGATAGCCCTCTTTAAACGCTGCCTCATCGACTTGGATCACTCTGATGCCCGCATTTTGAAGGTCTGCGATCTCGTCATAGATACAAAGCGCAAGCTGTTTTGCTACTTCGCTTCTTGGCAAGTCATCACGCACAAAGCTCCAGTTTAGCATCGTTACAGGTCCAGTTAGCATGCCCTTCATTACGTGTTTTGTGATGCTTTGAGCGTACTTCATCCACTTAACAGTCATCGGCTCTGGGCGGCTCACGTCACCAAAGAGAAGTGGCGGCTTGACGCAGCGGCTGCCGTAGCTTTGCACCCAGCCATTTTGGCTAAATGCATATCCGCTGATCTGCTCGCCAAAGTACTCGACCATGTCGTTTCTCTCTGGCTCGCCGTGTACTAGCACGTCTAGGCCGATATCTTCTTGGAATTTCACACACTCATCGATGTATTTTTTGATACCAGCTTCATAAGCAGCCGCATCGATCTCGCCTTTTTTGAAATTTTGGCGAAGTACACGAAGATCAACCGTTTGAGGGAAGCTGCCTATTGTCGTTGTAGGCAAGATACCGTATTTTAGCGTTTCACGCTGGATTTTTATGCGGTCTTCAAATTTCTCATCACGCTCAAATTTGCTTAAATTTTTGATGCGGTTTTGAACGCTATCTGAGTGGATGAGCTTTGAAGTGGCGCGAGTTTTAACTGCATTTTTATTCTCTTCATAAATTTTTGTTTCACTCTCATCAAGCTTCTCATCGTTTGCTAGTTTTGTGATGATCTTGATCTCATCAAGCTTCTCAACCGCAAAACTTAGCCAGCTTTTGATCTCAGGGTTTAAATTTTCTTCATATTTTAGAGTGTATGGCACGTGAAGAAGTGAGCATGAAGTGCCGATGTAAAAGTCTTTGCCGCCTATTTTTTCTGAAATTTTACGAACAAGTTTTACCTTATCATCTATATTGCTTTTCCAGATATTTCTGCCGTCTATAACGCCAGCAAATAGCGTCAAATGGCTCTTTTTGATAGTCTCAAGTGCTTCGAAATTTCTCTTGCCATGGATGAAGTCAAGTGCGATACCATAAATTTTAGTTTTAGCCACTTCGCTAACTGCCTTGATCGCATGCTCAAAATATGTCGCAAATACGATCTTGATGTTGCTAGCAACGCCTGTTAGCTCGTTATAAACCTTAGTGATAAGTGGCAAAAGATCGCTTTCGTTTTTGTCAGTTACAAAGATCGGCTCGTCAAACTGCACTAAAATTTCATCATCTAGCTTAGAAATTTGCTCAAGTAGCTTTTTGTACTCGCCCACAAGTGCGTCAAGGTGCTTAAATGGGCAGCTGCCGTCAGTCGTCTTTGAAAGAGCCAAAAATGTGATAGGGCCGATCAAATTTACCTTGCCTTTTACGCCGTTAGCCTTCGCCTCTTTGTATTCATTTAAAATTTTGTCCGCTTTTAGGCTAAATTTACTCTCGCTGCTAAGCTCTGGCACGATGTAGTGGTAGTTTGTGTTAAACCACTTTGTCATCTCCATCGCAACGCCGTTTTTGTTGCCTCTTGAGCAAGCAAAATATTGCTCCAAGCCGCTTAAATTTGCAAATCTTGGAGGTGTAGCGCCAAAAGCGATGATGTTATCAAGCATTAAGTCATAAAATGAAAAATCATTGACACTAATTGCCGAAATGCCAGCGTCTTGTTGATATTTCCAGTGTCTTTGGCGAAGCATCTTTGCAGTCTCTTGCAAATTCTCTTCACTAAAGCCCTCTTTACCAGCCCAAAAGCCCTCTAACGCGCGCTTTAACTCTCTTTTCTCTCCGATTCTTGGAAAACCTAAAACATAACTTTTTATCATTTTTATCCTTTTTAAATTTAAATTTGCAGACGAAAATTCGCTCTGCAGACTACTATAAAACTGTGCAAAGCACAGCAACCTTGAATATTTTTATGCAGGTACAAGAGGGCTAGAATTACAAAACCGCCCCCTTATCCCTGCGACCCAAACCCCCAGCACGTTCGATGTTGTTACGCTGCGCACAAGTCTGTGTCACCTCACACGTGGTGGATGACACCCACTTCTTCTTAAGCTGAAGTAAAATTTATAAAAAACCCTGCTAAAAAGATCCTTGCCAAATTTCAAACACTGCTTAGCTTTGCTATTAAAAATGCAGTTACAATGCAACGGACCTGCTAGCAAAAATGGATTTATTTCAATGTAAAAAAATGTGAAATTGTTTAAAAATTTGCGTATTTTTTGAAAATCGCTGATATGTTTTTTGCCGAGATTAATGAGCTTTACGCATGGGACAAGGCATCAGCGTTTTTCCTTTGTAGTGAATTTTTGTCGCATTATAAACGCTCTTTGCCAAATTTTTGTTTAAAGTTTGGGCGCTACTAAATTTCACGCCCAGAGTTTTTAGTCTTTTTTGCCTTTATTTAGGGATTTTAGCTTAGCATCCATATCAGCTGTAAGCATAGTAAAGACCTTATTTGTAAGCTCCTGTGTTAGATCTTTAGCCTCTTGCATAGTCTTTTGGCTAAATTCATTTAGGAGTTTGTCTGCTTTTTTCTTATCTTTTTTATAAAGCTTTACGTACTCATCTTCAAATTTAGCCTGTTTTACCGCCAACTCTTTTTCAAATTTAGCGTATGCCTCTTTAACCACTGGAGAATACTTCTCATAATCAGTCATCACAAGGGTTTGAAGCTTTCTATAAACCCAGTAAATCGAAGTGTTATCAGCGTCATATGAGCCATCAGAGTAGCCTTTTATAAAGCCATCAAGCCCCTCGTAATACGGCAAATAAACGCTAAGATCAGCCATGCCAAGAGCGACGTAGGTCACGCGGCCGATCTCTTTTGGTAACCACGGGCGCACCTGCATGACGTGAGACTCGTATGTTCTAAAGACGCTTATAGCGCGGTAGATGTTTTTCTTATCTTCGTCTTTACTAGCGTAGTTATCAAACGCAGTGCCGTCGTAGTGGGCTCTCATCGCAGCTTTTAGATCTTCTACACTTAGTTTTTTCTCTGGTTTTAAAAATACTGGAAATTTCTGACCGTCAGCGAAGTCTTGTTTTAGACTTGGGTTAAACATGCTTTGTACCCAGCAAACACGTGGGTAGTTGTAAGTCACATCTCTCTCATCGTCCCTTGTATAGGCCTTTGTAAAGTTAAATTCTCCGTCTTTTGCAGGGTCATAGGTCTTGTTATCGATCGCAAATTTGATGACATCTTTTGCTCCCATGAAATTTGGGTCATTCTCTTTATAGTTTTGAAGGCGGCCTTGGTTCGCAGTAACGAAATACTCATCTGGAGCGATCTTTGTGGCGATCCATTTGTGGCCTGTGCCAGTTTCAAAGTACCAAAGCTCATTTGCATCGACAAATACCACGCCAAAGCCCTCGCCAGCGCCTTTTGTCTCAACTATCTCGCCAAGAAGCTTAACGCCCTCTTTTGCGCTTTTGATACGTGGCAAAAGCACGTCTGGGATGTCATCTTCTGTGATACCGGTCTCTTCGTTGTATGGATCAACTTTTAAAAGCTCATCTTTTGCGTAGATGGTCTCAGTGCCACTAAGTCCAACGCCAGCCTCGTTGTAGCCGACTGCTCCGTGAAGTTTTGTGTGTGAATTTGCGATAGTTGTGTATCTCATGCCATCTTTTGGAAGCGGATATGTAAAGTCATTTGCGCCGTCATGCGCCTTTGAGCTGTGCATGCCAGTTTGGTTTTTCGTAGCTGGATGTATCAAAAAAACTTGAGCCTTTATGGCCTTGCTGTCTGCGCTTCTAGCCACTAACATAGAGCCGTCGTTTGAGGCTTTATCTCCTACTAAAATGGTAGTGCATGCCAAGCTACTTGTGCCTAAAATCGCACTCATAGCGACGATTGATGCAAGAATTTTCCCTTTCATTTTTACTCCTTTAGTAAAATAAATTTCTTATATGTGATTATATGCCAAATTTAATAATTTAATTCTAAATTTTAAAACTTTTTTAAGTTAAATGTAAATTTATTGCAAATTTTGTCTAAGTGAAATTTAAATTTTCTAAAGGATTTTTCGCTATAATCCAAATCTTACGCACTTGCGTATAAAATTTCAAAAAGGATTAGCATGCCAAAGATGAAAACCGTTCGCGGTGCTGCTAAGCGCTTTAAAGTAGGTAAAAATAAGATAAAAAGAGGCTCTGCTTTTAGAAGCCACATCTTAACAAAAAAACCTACTAAGCGTATGAGAGATTTGCGTGGCCCAAAATACGTGGACAGCACAAATGTCCCAGCCGTTCGCAAAATGCTCGGCGTATAAGCAGCGTAGATTTAAGTTTTTGACAAAAAGTCATTCAAACTCCCCCAAATTTAGGGGCAAGACTCACCTTGTGAGCGCCAATTTGTAAAAGGATAAATATGGCAAGAGTAAAAACAGGCGTAGTTAGAAGAAGACGCCATAAGAAAGTTTTAAAGCTAGCACGTGGCTTTTTCAGTGCTAGACATAAACACTTTAGAAAAGCTAAAGAGCAACTAGAGAGAAGTTTAGTTTATGCATATCGCGACAGACGCCAGAAAAAACGTGATTTCAGACGTTTATGGATCGTTCGTATCAACGCAGCTTGCAGACTAAACGACATTAGCTATTCAAGATTTATCAACGGCTTAAACAAAGCTAAGATCGAACTTGATAGAAAAATTTTAGCTGATCTAGCTATGAATGACGCGAAGGCATTTGCGGCACTTGCAAAACAAGCAAAAGATGCTTTGAAATAACACCTTTTCTCCGCTTCGGCGGAGATCTTCTTTTTTATACAGTTTAAAATTTAATAACAAAAACTTTATAAAACTCTTTGTTTTAATTTACTACCTACGACTTTTACAAACTACTAGCCAAATTTAACTACTAGCAGCCAAAATAGCTAAATTTCAATACTCATATCAAAGCAGTATTTCAAAGCTTCAGTAAATAAAATTTCGGCGGAGATTTTTACACCCCAACAAATTTCATATAAATTTATTCTTGAGATATTTAAGTAGCTAAACTCTTAAATGGTTTGTATTTAAATTTTAATCAGCACCGCTGCAAATTTAATGATATAAATTTGAAAATTTGCTTGCTCTGACTAACCCGAAGCAAGCACAAAAACTCGCTCTAAAAGCTAAATTTCGATACTCGTATCAAAGCAGTGTTTCACCGCTCCGCTAAATAAGATTTTGCCGTTTTCAAGCCTAAGTCCAAGCTCTTCGCCGCTTTTTGGATAGACTTTTAGGCTTTGCGGTGCGTTTAAATTTAAAGTAGCGCCGTAAAAGCAAGCCGCCATGCCAGTGCCACAAGCTAGCGTCTCGTCCTCCACGCCCCTTTCGTAGGTTCTCACCTTTAAAACTTCGCCATCAAATTTGGCTAAATTTACATTTGCATTGTATTTTTGACGAAGCGACCTGCACTCTTTGACGTCAAATTCATCTAAATTTTGTGTGAAATTTACAAGATGTGGCACGCCAGTATCGTAAAAATACCAAGTTTTGCCGTTTTCATTTAATGGCTCGCTTAAAATCTTTGGACTTGTTAGCACGACCTCGACGCACTCACCTTTCACATTTGCCATCACCTCGCCGCTACCAGTTAGCAAGACAAATTCGTTTGAACTAACAAGACCATTTAGATAGGCATATCTAGCAGCCGCGCGCGAGCCGTTGCCACACATCGCAGCGTAGCTTCCGTCGCTGTTGTAAAACTCCCATTTCACACCCTTTTCGTAAGGCAAAAGCACGATGAGCCCATCAGCTCCCACGCCGTTCGTCCTGCTGCAAATTTGTCTTGCTAGCTCGCTTCTATCTTTACTTAAAAATGTGTGAAATATGACAAAATCATTACCACTAGCATTGTACTTTGAAACCTGCATTATCTTTCCTTTAAAATTGCTCTACCTGTTTTGCCGAGTTTATATAAACTCAGCCGCAAATTTGCCCTAGAAATTTCTCTAGTTCCTGCTCTAAATTTTCTTTATCACCGCTGTTGTCTATAACAAAATTTGCTTTTTCTCGCTTTTGCTCTATATCCATCTGAAGATCCACTCTAGCTTTTGCTGCTTCTAAATTTAGACCATTTCGGCTTATTAGACGGCTTATTAGTAGCTCTTTTGGTGCATAGATCACAGCTACATTTTTAAACTCGGTGTATCGATCTTGCTTTTCGAAAAATAAAGGGATATCCACAAAATAAACCTGCCCCAAACACTCAAGCTTTGCAGCACGAGATAAAATTTCAGCTTTTATCTTTGGATACAAAATTTGCTCTAAAATTTTTAACTTTTTTGGATCATTAAAAACAATGGTGCCAAGTTTTTGCCGATCGATTTTGCCAGTCTCACCTAAAATTTGCTCTCCAAAAACTTCCACTATCTCACATTTACAAATTTCAAGCTGCTCATGAGCGATCACGTCAGCATCAATCACGCTAAAACCTCGTTCTTTTAGCAAATTTATAGCCGTGCTTTTACCGCTAGCAATAGAGCCTGTAATGATGTAGGCATTTGGAAATTTCTGCAAACTTGCTCCATTTTTGAAAATTGATAACAATTTTAGCAACTTTTGGCTAAAGTTTTAAAAAATTACAAAAAAGGGCAAAGATGATAAGCTATAAAGATGCTGGAGTGGATATAGATGCTGGAAATAGCTTTGTTGAGGCGATAAAGCCTTTCGTAAAATCTACACAAACACCAAACGTCATAGGTGGCATTGGGTCATTTTCAGGAGCGGTCAGACTACCAAGCGGATATAAAAATCCAGCCATTTTAGGTGCGACTGATGGCGTTGGCACGAAGCTTCGCCTAGCTATCGACGCTAAGAAATTTGACGGCGTGGGCGAGGATCTAGTCGCAATGTGCGTGAATGATCTCATCTGCAACTTCGCCACACCACTCTTTTTCCTCGACTACTACGCGACTGCAAAGCTTGAGATAGAGAGTGCCAAAGAGGTGGTAAAAAGCATCGCAAATGGCTGCAAAAAGGCACAATGTGCGCTTATCGGCGGTGAGACAGCCGAGATGCCATCGATGTATGAAAAAGGCGACTTCGATCTTGCTGGATTTGCCGTTGGTATCGCCGAGGCTGATGAGATCGACAGAAGCAAATTTGTAAAAGCTGGTGACGTTTTAGTCGCGCTTCCAAGCAGTGGTCTACACTCAAATGGCTTCTCTCTTGCAAGAAAAGTGGTAAGCGAGCTTGGACTAAAATTTGATGAAAAAGTAGGCGATAAAAAGCTCATCGACGTGCTTCTTGAGCCAACTAGAATTTACGTTAGCGACTTTTTAAGATTAAAAGATAAGATTACAGCAATGGCTCACATCACCGGTGGTGGTATAGTTGAAAACTTACCTCGCGTCTTTCCTGCTGGGCTTGGTGCAAAAGTACAAAAAAACGCTATAAAAACGCCTGAAATTTTTAAAATCATCGCTCAAAAAGTAGAAGATAGAGAGATGATGAGAACCTTTAACATGGGCGTTGGCATGATCCTAGTTGTGCCTAAAGAAAACGTCGATGCTGTCCTAGCTAGCAGCGATGGCTACGTGATCGGTGAAGTAGTAAATGGCAAAGGTGTAGAGCTAATTTAATGCAAGAAAATAGCAAAAAACGCCTGCTAAAGACCGAAAATAAGAGCTTTTTTAATCTTAGCATTTATGAGTATATAGGCTGTTTTGGTGTACTAGAAAGCGATATCAAAAAACTTGATCTCTATAGTCACTGGTGCAAGGTCTCACGCGCCTCTACTATGCTCTGCGTCACGCATGATAGCGGTGAGAGTGACAACCTAGTCTATCTATACGACTGGGAGAAATTTAGCCGTATCTACATAAATACAGGAAATTGAGTTGGCAAAGCAAAAGGCGAAAATCGCACCTATTTGGGCTAGAGCGAAGGCCTTTATTATCGATCTTTTTATCATCGGTATGCCGATATTTTATGCGACAACATATCTTGTGCTTGATGGCAAAGAGGCATTTTTGCATAACCAAATTGCCATTTTTGGTGCAAATAGCCTGATTTCGCTTATAATGTGCCTTTTTTTTAGCATAAAAGCACAAACTCCGGGCTATAAAGCACAAGAAATTTATCTGATAAATCTAAAAACTGGCAGAAAACTAAGCTTTTTTCACACCATCTTGCGCCAAATTTGCTTTGCTTTTGCTGGCTTTAGCATACTTGGGCTTTGCCTTTGTTTCTTTAGAAAAGATAAACTAAATCTGCACGACATCATCACTCAATCAGCTGCTGTGCAAAGATCAGAGGGATAAATTTTACTTCGCTCCATGCCAAAGTAGGCGATTTTTACCAAGTTTTGTATCGATGCTCTCTTTTATGATAGAGCAAATATACTCTTTTGAAAGTTGTATGGACTCCTCTAGGCTCTTGCCCTTTGCTAAAAAACAAGCAAGTGCAGTTGAGAAGCTACAACCAGTTCCACTCATTACAAGCGGATTAACAAGTGGGGTCTTAAAATTTCTTAGCGAACCATCTTTTTTATAAAGCGTGTCTATACTGCTATCTTCGCTGATATGTTTTTTTACGATAACATCACAAGGCAAATCTTTATAATCATCACCAAAAAGCACATTTGCCTCATCTAAATTTGGAGTAGTTACTGTAGCTAAGCTCATTAGCTCTTTTAGTTTTGCCACCGCACTATCTTTTATAAGCTTGTGTCCACTTTTTGAGACGCAAACTGGATCAAGCACTACTTTGGTATTTTGAGCCAGTAAAAACTCACGCACCACTTCCATAATCTCTTCACTAAATAACATGCCTATCTTAATCGCATCAAAGCTAAATTCTTCCGCAAGCGTATTTAGCTGATCTTTGACAAAGCTAGGTTCTAAGCAAACTACACTCTTTACAGCATCCGTAGTCTCAGCGACCAAAGAAGTTACCGCTGTTGCACTATAACAATTAAGCCTAGCACATGTTTTTATATCTGCTTGAAGTCCAGCTGTGCCACTATTGCAAGAGCCTGCGATGATTAGAATTTTTTTCATCGTTTTCCTTTGAAATTTTTGGCTTATTATAGAGGATATTAGATAAATTTGAGTTTTTTAAAACAGAAGAAATTTGAGCAAAAAGCTCAAATTTATGAAAGTTTATTTAAGTCGTTATCGATATCTATATATATCGTAGTTGCATTAAGATTTGTATGCTCAAAGCTAGGATCTATCTGCTTATCGCTCTCTTTATGTTCGTTTATTTTAGTCAAAAGATCATCTTCTCTTAATCCATGCTCATTTGCTAAATTTGGATCTATTTCATTAAAACTAATATTTACGCTAGCCTCATCACTTAGCTCTTCTTGCTCTAAATTGGTTGCGCTAAGGATATCATCTACTTTTTCATTTATATGATCTAAAATCGATACATAATCATTGCCAAGAAGTGCTTTAAACAATGCGTCAGTATCTATGCTAGACTCACCAATATCATCACTTACTACGCTACTATCTAGCCAAAGAGTATCGTATCCGTTTATTGATATATCTTGTCCATCATTTGCAGTGATTGTAATGCTTGCACTTTCGCTCTCGCCCTTTATAGCCTCTCCGATATATACTTTATCATTTACGTCTAAAACTCTTACATGATCATTTTGGTCTATCGCTATAACATCAGATGAAACACTTTTAACTATACCAGCTACTGCTGCCATCTTTATTCCTTATTTTTATTTGTCCGTATTTTAGTATATTTAATTACTTTTGTATATTGTACTATGGTACAAGGTGGCGATAATTCCAAATCATTCAGATTTTGTGATTAAAATATATCCACTCTCGCTGATATTTTTAAATTTCACGCCAAGCTCGCGTTTTAGGCGAAGTATCACATTTTGGATAGCCGCCTTGCTAACATCGCTTTCATAGACAAATTCTTCTATCATCTCATAAGTAACTAGCTTATTTAGATTATAAGCAAAGAGCCAAAATATCTTATTTTGCAAGAAGCTAAGATAAATTTCAATGCCGTTTTTATAAATTTTCTCTCTTTTTAAATTTATACTCACCTCATCGCTTAAATAGACTAGCTTTTCATCTCGTTCAAAACTTAAACTAATAAGCATTGCTCTAAGATCCTTCATATCAATAGGCTTTTTTAAAAAGAGCATCGCCCCTTCTTCCATGCTTTTTATCAAATTTTCATCGCTATCATAAGAGGTAAAGACGATAAATTTTTGGTGCGGTTTTGTGCGCTTCATCTCATTCATCATCTCAAAGCCATTAAGCACAGGCATGTGAATATCGCTCATCACGATATCAAAACCTTGCTTTTTAAATTTCTCCACGCCATCTTGTCCATTGCAAGCACCAATTACCTGCTCGCAATAAGGTTTAAGCCCGCTAATAATAAGCTCTCTTGCTATATCGTCATCTTCGACTACCAAGACGGACGTCTTTTTTAAAATTTCTAAGACTTCTTGCATTTTAGTCCTTTAAATTTATATCAAAACTTAGCTCAAACACCGTTGGCTTTGCGTTATTTACGAGCCTTACATCACCATTTAGCTTTTCTTGTGCTAGCTTTTTAGCAAAATAAAGCCCTATGCCATTTCCTTGCTTTTTGGTGGTATTTAGCCAAGTAAAAATTTTCTCGCTCATTTGCTCGCTTACGCCATTCCCATTGTCATAAACTCCGATGTAGCACTTATTTTCAAAGCTTCTAAATTTTATTTCAATGATACGTTTTAGTGGCTCATTTTTGTAGCTTTCGACAAGTGAGTCTTTTGCGTTGTGTATTAGGATTAGTAAAATTTGTTGGATTATATTTTCTATCTGACGAACTTTTTGTTCGTTAAAGCCGCTAAATTTTACACTAACATTTGCACGGCTTAGCTCTGTGTGCATGAGAGTTATTAGATTTTTAACGCTTGTTTGCACCTCAAATTCGCTCACATTTTCAGCGCTTTTGTAAAAATTTCTAAAAATTTCAATAGTACTTGAAAGAAGTTTGACCGAGCTTTGTCCTTTTTCAAGTAAATTTATTAGCTCCTCATCGCTTAATTTACCTTCTTTTTTTAACATTATGCACGAACTTAGCATTAGTTTTAGCGAATTTACTGGCTGAATGAATTGATGATTGATACCACTTATTAGCTCGCCAGCCTCACTCATTTTAGCTCTATGAGTTAGCAAAGTTTCATACTCATCTTGTATCTTTTTTATCTTGTTATACATAAAATTATGAAGGATATTTGCCAAAAATGTGAGCGCAACGAAGGCAAAGAGCAAGCTTAGAGCATTTTTTAAAGCTTCTTTTGTTAAAGCTGAAATTTCCTCTTCATTATTTGTGCCAGCTCCTATGAACCAATTTATCGTTGGTATCTCAGCTACTTGGATTAAATTTTGTCCTATTTTTAAGCTTGTAATGTCTTCATCTTTTAAAAACAACTCTTTAAATTTCTCCTCGATCTCTTTTTTTAAAGCAAGATCAGGTATCGATGTTAAAATTTCACCGCTATGAGTCACTAAAAATGAGTAAGAATTTGGCGCAAGGCTAAAATTTTTAATGCTGTTAAAGATATTTTCTATACGCACGACGCCACAAAGTGCTGCTTTAAATTTCGCTTGTTTTGTGACTGGAACGCATAAATTTAGAGTTGAGCCTTTTAAAATTTTATGTTTTTGCATGAAATTTACGCTTGGGGCATTTGTATTTTTTGTCTCAACATACCAGATAAGCCCTGCTCTTTCGCTCTTTGGCATAACTTCTTCTAAAATTTTTTCTCCATCTACAAAAATTTCTCCATCATCCCTTAAAAGCTGCATTAGATCAAATTCTTTTGCGTTTTGTTTAAAGAGCTTTATAAAGCCAGCTATCTTTTCATCGTCATCTACGATGCCTGCATTTTGTATAAATTTTGACGCACGAATGAGTGAATTTATACGTTCATCAAGCCAAATTTGAAAGTTATTTACGATATTTTTGCTAACTGCTATGTTATTTTTATCAGATAGCTCTATGATTTTCTCTTTTGCATTGCTATAAATATTTAGCCCAAGAAGTATTACAAAAAGGCTAGCAAGCAAGATGATGGCGTAGATTTTAATATTTTGTGATTTTAAATTAATACCCATACGCGCAGTATATCCTAAGTTAGCCCAAATTTGGGCTAACTAAATTCATTTTAAAAAGGATAAAAGCTTTGAAACAAGCATAAGTGCAAGCACTACAAAACAAACACCAAATCCAAGCAGCGTGCAATCAGCCATCGACATAAATTTAGATGAAGGCACAAGATACCAGCCGTCGACATAAAGATCAACTATGCTCTTTTGCAAATCACTTAGCACCACGCCATCAGGCACCATAGGACTGTCATATCCGCAGTCTCCCGTTGGCATAAACCAGTCAGGCGCCCACTTTTCAAGCGGCAAGCCAAATGGATAGTGTGGCTCAGTAGAGCAGCCCTGCACACCAAAAGGATCATCACCATGCACCGCATCGTGGATTTTAGCTAGCTTTACGCTATACATTATGCCCTGTACCGCTCCCCAAAAGGCAAAGACGTAGCCAACTAGAGCAAAGAGCAAATTTTTTGGATTTATCATAGCGATCACGCCGCCAAGCGCCATGCATAAAAATGCAAAACGTATATAGACGCACTGCTCGCAAGGAGGCATATAGGCGTAGTTTTGAAAGAGCGAGTGCGCGATAACGACAAGTGCAACGCTTACAAAGACCAAGATCGCCCAAGAGATGCGTGAGTCTTGAAATTTAGCCATTTTTTTAAAAAAGCTCATGTGACGCCTTATTTTTTAAGAAGCTCTTCGATGAGTGCTGCCATACCGTCAAGCGAGCTGATTGATTTTGTCATGATGAGGTATTTGCCATTTACAACAAATGCTGGCACGCCTTGAATTTTAGCCACGTCATAGCTCTCATCCCACTTTTTAAGCAGCTCAGTCACTTTTGGATTAGCTAGCTCTTTTTCGTAGTCTGCTTTACTAACGCCAGCTGCATCAAGTCCGATCTTTAAAAAGCCCTCAGCATCTTTGCCATCGCTCCAGCGCTCTTTTTTATCGTGATAAGCCTTGTAGTAGGCAAATTTAGCCTTTTTAAATAGCGAATTTTCATCAAATAAGCTAACACCTTTTGCCTCGTCCATGACGATAAGCACAGCAAAAACCTTGCTCGCAACCTCGCCATAATCGCCCTTTGTCTTTAGGTGAAATGGCTCGTATTTTAGTCCAGGGATTTTCTCAACTACCTTTGGAGTGACGCTCTTGTCGTACTTGTAGCAAAATGGGCAAGCATAGCTAAAAATTTTAACTAGCGTATTTTGTCCCACACTTAGTGGCTTTTCAAGCTTGACGTAGTCCTCGCCCTCACTAAATGCACTAGCACTAATCGCACCAGCAACTGCAACAGCAAAGATAGCCTTGCTAAATTTAGATAGAAAACTCATGATAATCTCCTTTAGATGATTTATTTTGAGTTATTCTACAACCAAGCTCAACCGCACTTTTAACGCTAGAATAAATTTTGGCTGAAATTTATAAGATATCGCATTGATTAAAAATTTAATTTTTACTAGAACTTATCTCATTTATTGCTGATAATGCGTTTAAAGCACTTGGATAGCCTATAAATGGTATAAGTGTTGTAACAACGCTTATTAGTTTAGCTCTATCGTTGCCGATGCCAAAATTTGCAGCAATGTGCCCTAAAAGCTGTGGTTTTGCAAAGCCAAGAGTCGTGATATAGACAAATGTCAAAAGCTCTCTAAGCTCTAAACTAAGCCCATCTCTTGCATAAAAATCGCCAAAGCAGTTTTGCGATAAAAATTCCATTATATGCCTTTGGTCATTTGGTGTTGAGGCGATAAATTTATCAACTGCTGTGAAGAGTTTTCTTTGTATCTCAAGGCCTCGTTCGCCTCTGCCTTCTCTTGATTTTTTAGGCATATTTTCGAGCTTTATGCAACGCTCATTAAAAATCTCATCAGCTAAAAATATCTGATCTTCTACTCTGCCAAGCCCAGCATAAGGGACTGCTTGATATAAAATTTCTTTGATATCTCCTGCTGATATGCCTACATTTAAAGCAGCTCTAACAAAGCTTTTAAATGAGCTTTTCGCACCTTTGCTCACGCAAAGAGAGGCGATGATAGCCGAAAGCCTTGTTTTTTCATCAATATTTATCACTTCACTAATATCGCCTAAAAAATTTAAATAATCCTCTAAAAAGCTAGCATTGCTCTCTTCAAGCTTACTTTTTGATTCAAACCAAATTTCATAAATTTTCTTTGCATTGTAAGTTAGTGTCATAAGTTTTACTCCATTGTTTGGGACTGATTATAAGTGCTAAAGCGTAAATGCTAGCTTAAGATCCAAAAAGACAAAAATTTTAAATATATTTTTAAATTTTAAGCTAGTATTAACTTTAGCGTGAAATTTATGTTATAAAGATTTACTACAATTACACACAAAGCAAATCATTTTTGTTATTCCTTTTACTGATTGAGGCCTTGGTTTTTGCCAAGGCTTTTTCTAAATTTTATAAGCTTTATGAGTAGAGTTTATAAAATTTATCTAAAGGAGATGTTATGAAAAAGACTTTGAGTTGTGTTGCACTAGCCTCTGTGCTTTGCTCGAGCGCTTTTGCGATAGGCGGTCCAAGCGGGGCTAAACTTGACTACGCTATCACTGGGCAGATCGGCGAAGTAGTGGTAAATCCATACGATACTGCCCCACTTACAGCAGTCATCAAAAATGGCGGCTACACACTAAGCAACGCTAAGGTCACTATCGTGCCAAAACAAGGCGGTCAGGTGATAAGCTACAAAGTGGCTGACAAGCATCTTCGCACACATGGTGGCATCCCAGTTTTTGGCATGTATCCTGACTATCAAAACACCGTTGAAGTCGAGTACGACAAGAGCTACAAGGGCAAAACTGAGCATATAAAAGAGAGCTATAAAATTTACGCTCCAGCTATCTACTTAGAGAGCGCTGGCACGCCAAATCAAAAGGGTGCGCTATTTGACAAGATCGAGGTTACTAAGCCAGCAAGCGCTAAATTTGCAAACCGCCTCTACTACGTAAATAACTTTGTAAATAAAACAGGCAAGGGCACAAAAGTCGTTTGGAACAACCCAGCTGGCGGTGCGATCGAGTGGAACTACAGCCCAAATAACTTCATCCTTGATACAAAAGGCGAGGTTAGATGGTACCTGGAGCCAAGCAAAATTTACGACCTAAAACAGCCATTTCACGCTGGCGTTATGATGGGCTTTAAGCAAAATGACGACGGCGCTATGACTTGGGGATATGGTCAAAGATACGCAAAATACGACATCATGGGTAGAGAAATTTTCAACCGCGAGCTACCAGCTAGCTACAATGACTTCTCTCACTCGATGGACGTAGCACAAAACGGACACTACTTCTTGCGCGTGGCAAATGCCGACTACAAAAGGGCTGATGGCAAAAATGTAAGAACAGTGCGCGACGTCATCGTTGAGCTTGACAGAGATGGCAACGTAGTTGATGACTTTAGACTATATGAAATCCTCGATCCTTACCGCGACATCGTGCTAAAAACGCTTGATCAAGGCGCAGTTTGCTTAAACATAGACGCTAAAAAAGCAGGTCACACTGCAAGCTCTGATGAGCTTCAGTCTATGGATACACACGATAAATGGGGCGACATAGTTGGCGCTGGTCCAGGACGCAACTGGGCGCACGTAAATAGCGTGGATTACGACCCAAGCGACGATAGTATCATCATCTCAAGCCGCCACCAAGACGCAGTTATCAAGATCGGCCGTGACAAACAAGTAAAATGGATCATGGGTGCTCACAAGGGCTGGAGCGATAAATTTAAAGATAAACTCCTTCAGCCAGTTGATAGCAAAGGCAACAAGATCGTCTGCGAAGATGAGTACTCAAAATGCCCAGGATACGAGAGCGACAAAGGTGGCTTTGACTGGCAATGGACTCAGCACACGGCATTTAGGATAGATAGTAAGTCTAAAAAAGGCGAAATTTATCTAAGCGTCTTTGATAACGGCGACACAAGGGGCATGGAGCAACCAGCCATCGCTGGCATGAAATACTCTCGCGCAGTCGTTTATAAGATAGATGAAAAGAAAAAGACTGCTGAGCAAATTTGGGAGTACGGCAAAGAGCGTGGCAAAGAGTGGTATAGCTCGGTTACTAGCCTTACGCAGTATCAAGATGACCTTGATAGCGTGATGGTCTACTCAGCCGTTGCTGGCATGCAGTTTGACATCGCCAAAGGTCGCCCAGTAGGACTTCCTAGCCCACACATCGATGAGTTTGAGTGGGGCGCAAAAGAGCCTAGCATCGAGATAAAGATGACAAATGCTATGGGCTATCAAGCGTTTCCATTTAGCTTGCAAAAAGCTTTCGAGAAATAATCTCTCTTTTCTCCCTTTTTTGCCAAGTGCAAGAAGGGGAGTCCTTGCTATAAATTTAATCTATCAATAACAGATAAAAATCCACATTTACTCATGAATTTTAAAGCTCTAAATTAGAAATTTATATTGTAAAGATATTGTTTATTAAGGCGATAACATATAGTATTAGCACTTATATATAAAAATATATATTTAACATAAGGAGAAAAAATGAAAAAATTTTTCATGGCTTTAATGGTGCTGTTTGCAAGCCTTTTGCTTAATGCAGCTGAGTTTAGAGATGTCAAGGACATCACTGGCGACGTCATAAAAGTTCCCACAAAAGTAGAAAAAATCGCTACGCTTTGGTATGCGAACAATCAAATCATATTAATGCTAGGCGGCGCGGACAAGATAGTAGCGACTACCGATCTAATCAAAAACAACAAATGGTTTGCGCATATTTATCCTAGAATTTCAAGCATCCCAAACGGCGTAAACGGCAAAGATTTACAGGTAGAAGAGCTAATCAAACTAAGCCCAGACGTCGTCATAGCCGCCGATAAAAAGAACAAAGAAGAGCTAACCAAAAACGGCTTTACCGTGCTTTATCCGTCATTTACCAATCATGCGGATATGAAAAAAAGCGTATCTATAATGGCTGAGGTCATAGGAGGCGAAGCGCCAAAGATCGCGGAGAAATTTAACGAGTATTTTGACGGCAACCTTAAAAAAGCGCTAAGCAAAACGGATAAGATCGCTGCGTCAGATAGACCTAAAGTACTTCACATAGCAGACGGCAAGAATTTATTTAAGGTTGACGGCGTAAATACGATCATAGACGAGTGGATAAGGGTAGCAGGCGGCCAAAACGCGGTTCAAAAAGTAGGAAATATGCTTGAAATAAATGCCGAAGAGATACCTAACGCAGATCCCGACGTAATCATCGTAGGCAGAGCCAAAGCTCCCGAAATTTTACAAAAGATATACGAAAATCCTATTTACGCGGGCACCAAAGCCGTCAAAAATAAAAGAGTTTACGTAAATCCTACCGGCGTTTTTAGCTGGGATAGATACGGCGCCGAGGGAGCATTGCAAATTTTATGGGCGGCTAAGACCTTGCATCCCGAGCTTTTTGAGGATTTGGATTTACGTGCGGAGACGAAGAAATTTTATAAAGAATTTTTACACTATGAGCTAAGTGATGATGAAGTAAATTACATCTTAAATGGCTTAGACCCAACTGGAAAATAATTTATCCTTACGGCGGTAATTTTATCTACATTTACCGCCAAATTTTAATCCATTTTCAGTCTTTGTTTATCATCCAGACTTACTGATTAAATAACTAAAATTTTGTAGATTTGATGCTAGTTAAAAAAATAAACAATTATAAAAATTTAATGATAGAAAAGAGATACCCCAATGGATAAACCTTGGGGTATTTAAAAATTAGCTCACTAAACAAAACGTTGTTTA